>DIWU01000024.1 GCA_002428525.1 bacterium UBP14_UBA6098 | reverse complement strand
AAATAATCTGTTTTTCAGAAGTCTCCAGTCCATAAATCATCGGGATTTGATCCGTTAAACGCTACATAACCGATCTGTCCCGGGACTTCGCAATCGCAGTTGATCGTCCCGAAATACAGATGGTTATTAGTTGTGATATCGAGATATCTCTGCTCGAAGATCGGATAACCTTCAATTGTGGTGGCGTGGCTTCCTCCGGTCAAATAGAAAATTTGGAAGGAGTATGTTCTCGTAATATCACCTAATACACCTGTTAGAGGCACCGAGGCGTTAATTATTGTCCAAGATCCTGTTTGCCAATTGAAATACCTCGCTAAAGCAATAATGCCGGGGAAAAGCGATTGCAATGTCGCCGCTGAATTAGTTGGTTTGAAAGGCATCGATATGTAGCGCCAACCACTACCGCTAAGGTTGTATGTATAGTTTCTCGCTTCTCCGTAATCGTAGGACATATAAGCTATCATGCCGCTATAATTTGGGCGTATATTCCTTAATCGGAATTCCATCCTGCAATTGTCAACTTTTGCGTCTAGATCGCGCAGGAATTCAGTGAGGTCGAAACGATAGAAATTTGCCCAGCCATTGACCGGAACACATGGAAGGGAGTAAGTTGCATTGTTATCGACATTGCGGAGAAGTGCGACATCGATTAAGTCGTCGGCGGACAGCCATATTGTGCCACGGGAGATATTTGAGTATAAGGGAAATACCGGCGAAAGAAACCATCTTTCCGTTACGGTGTCGGGATCTATACCCGCGCTGGTTCGACTTATCCAATAACCATCCGATAAAGTATCTTGCCAGTAAAGTTTTTCCCAGGGGCGAGGCGGTCCTTCATTTACTGAGACAAAAGGAGGAATAAACCTATCCCAAGGGTTACAGTTAAGGGGATTCGCATAATATTGAACGACATTATGAACTGGAAACTCGTATGGATTGGGAGGTAATACATACTTCCAAGCACCATTCCCCGTGAAAACTCGAACAGTTCCATCCGCCCAGATCACGCTCGTTACTATAAGCGCGAGTAGTAGCATTAACAAGGCTTTTTTCATTTCATTTGTCCTTTATTTTATTGTTTTAAAACTCAGAACGCAGAGTAAGTCATACTTAATAAACACCTCCTTTCCGGCACAAATAAACAAACCGCGCACGCCTTCACGCGGGACAAAATAATAGCGATTGAATTGTTTAGAGGCTTATTAAGTATAGCTATAATCACACTCCATTTGTCAATTTTCTTCGCGGGTTGGGGGTGTGCGGCGTATGTCGTTTTATAATCTGTCATAATTAATCTAAACACAATTTAAATTGCATTTAGAAAATGCGCAAGGGGTTTTTCAAAAAAATCTCTCATATCCCCGGCTCCGGTTTGGTTATGGGTTTGGCTTTTTTCAATGTGTCGGAGGTGTCGGGGAGTTCGGCGCGTTTGCCCGCAAAATAGTCCTCGACGGTGAAAATCTGGACTTTCGGGAATGTGCGCTCTGCGCAGGGGAGCTGGAACCTTCCGGCAGAGGATGCCTCGGACAGCATCCCTTTCGTGGGCGGTTCGAGGGCGAGAAGGACGCCCATCGCCGCGTTCTCGCGCTCCACCCCACCCGGCATAGGTCGCGCAGAGGTTTTCGGTTCGATATGGTAAATCTCCCGTTCATATCAGCTTCAGTTGGTTATCGAGTGTCGCTAAACGTTGTTGCGCTATTTTAATGAACTCTGCTTCTTTTTCGATTCCTATCCAGTTACGGCCTAATTCAGCCGCGGCGTAGGCGGTCGTTCCGGAGCCTAAAAACGGGTCGAGGACGATATCGCCGGGGTCGGTCGAACAGGCTATGAGCTTTTTAACTAATTCTTCGGGTTTTTGGCTGGGATGACCCCACTTTTCTTTTGAACTCCCTTTGAGACTCGGCACCCGGATTATGTTCGTCGAAAATTTCCCCGCTTGAAGGTGTTTCAAGCGCGCCTCTTTGTCTTTGTACCTATTGTCGCGCAGGTATATCTCGATGGTCTTTGTGTCGTACGGCTCTCTGACGGCGTCTTTGTTGAATTTCGGGTTGTCGTTCTTTCGTAGAATCAAAATCATTTCGTAGGCCGGAGTAAAGCTATCGCGACGCTCGTTGTATCCGACCGCACGGTCCCAAATGACCAGATCGTGGAATTTGAAACGATAGCAGAGATAAGACATCAGATGGATAAAAACGTGTTCGCGTTTGCCGAGTTGGCCAAAACAGAAAAGAAGGCCGTCGGCCTTAAGAACGCGGATAGCCTCTGAAACCCATTGCAAAGACCATTCGAGGAACTCTTCGGCCTCAGACCATTGCGTGTCCCAGTCTTCGTCGAGGAGGACATTATAGTAAGGTGGGTCTGCGAGTCGTTTTTTATTTTTGCGAGTTTCCATACGAATATGCCTATTTAATGTCATTACCTAACGCCTTTATTTTTTCAACGGTATCTTTGTCGATTTCGATTAAAATTTCGCCGAAATTGCGCCCAAGCGAATTCGCGTAAGCTTCCTTAAAATTTAGCGCCGATAAGCAATCCATTATGTATCCATCCATATTGCAGACTAGAAATAACATATTAGCCCCTTTGTTTTCAGTATCGTCCAATTTAGCCAAACCTTATTCGATTCTTTTTATCTTAACGATGCTCGTGTCAAATAGGTCCTTAAAATCATCCGTTGTTTTAAGGTATTCCTTATGCACCTTTGCGAATTGTTGATTACAAGACCAAACCTCTCTTACGCCTGTGTCTTTATAAAGTGAATATAAGTGGTAAACGTCTACGACGTTATTGATTTTAAATTTCCCCATATAAGCGCTATTTATAGCCGATTGAAGAATACTAAAAAAAGCTTCAAGGGTTATTTCGTTATCAACGACTCTAATCTGTAATTTTAAATCTTCACTAAAAGAAGGCGTAATCCAGTATGATTGTATTTTCGTGCAGTCGATATTTAGGAATCCATCATTTATTTTCAACATCGATGAATAGACCTGTTTTTTCTTTTCTAGTTGACGGTTCAAAGAGTCAAAAAAATCTTCGGTGCTATTGGCATTTTGAATCTCTTCCTTGATAACGATGTCAGACCAACGTAAAGTCTCTTCTCGTCCATACCAATTTTCGCTTAGCGCTTTGATAAAAACTACCGTTAAAGTTTTCACATCACGAAAATTCCTTAAATGAGCTATATTCTTCGCTTTAATAATACTCTTCTTAGCGTTTTCGAAGCTCCGGTTGATTTGCTGGGTAGCCTCTACCACTGAATACATATCGGTAAAGAATTCAATTTTTTTTTTGCTAATAATAGCTTTTATTTGTTCTTGGAGCGGTAATGTCCTAGTTGTCGTCTCTAGAAGAGGCATAATGCTCGAAGTCTCTAATCCTATCTTTTTAACCATGTTATCTTACCGATAAGTTTCGAAAAGTAATCGGCTGATACCGCGTGAACCCAAACTTTTCGCCTATATAAGGCGGGTTGCCCGGCGCTTTGATAAGCTCGATCTTTTCCGTTTCTTCGACACCGTCGAAATCCGCACCAACAAGGTCTTTAAGTTCCGCGATTTCTTCTTCTGTTATCAGACCTAGTTTTTTCCCTTCAATTATTAACCTCGTGAGCTCATAACCATAACGGGTCCCGACTTCCTTCTGAATTGGGGTTTTTGGGATTACTGAAGGTTCGTTTAAATTCTCGGTATCGTATCCGATTTGCCATTCAAGATAGTCGTTTTCAAGAATTTCTTCACTCCGACATGCGACCGGCTCAGACGCGAATCCTTCGACTGGTCTTTTTACACGGACTTTTCCCGTCGGAGTGGTGATTGGAAGGTCTATTATAATCTTGTTGTCCTTGATGTTAATCTTCATACTGGCCTCTCTTTTCTTTTTTCTTTTAATTTACTCTCATTTCGATTAAATGCAAGCTAAAGCGCGGGTCGTCGCAGTGGAGGTCCATGCTGGCGGTGTCTTTCATCACACGGCGGAGTTCCCATAGGCGAATGGCCATCATGACGAGGTTCGCCATCATGTCGGTTGTTCCGAGGGCTTTTCTGAATGTTTCGAGGGTCTGGAAGAGCTGTGGCGGGTATGGCTGGCGGAACATCTCCCACATTGCCTCCTCGCTGTCGTCGCTCCAGTTCCAAGTGTCGTCGAAGGCTTTTATTTGCGAGGGCGGGTATTCGCCGTTTTCGTCTTTAAATATCTGGTTATACGCGCGGTTCGAGTTAAAGGGCGGGGCGAGGTAAACGAGATCGACGGATTCGTCCGCGATGTGTTCGCGCAGGACTTCGAGATTATCGCCGTAGAAGAGTTTGTTCATGTTGTCTTTCAAAATTCCCCCCCGTCAATTATATTTGGGGGTTGGGAGTGGGTGGCGTATTTCGTTTTATAATCTGTCATAATTAATCTAAACACAATCTATATTGCCTTTCGCGGGAGCGCAAGGGGGTTTTTTCACTAAACCACAATTTTTTGCGGGCCGGCGCGAGACCGGCCCCTGCGGGATGGATTCCCGCTTTCGCGGGAATGACACGAACACGGGCAAGCGCGTTTCGATACGAGCGAAGCTCTGCTCAACGAGCGGTGGTCACTGAGCGAAGTCGAAGTGCCGTTGGCTGAGTAGGCGAAGCCGTATCGAAGCCCCGCAATAAAAACGGGAAGGGACAAGCCCTTCCCCTACGGTGTTTTTGCTGGCGGTCGAGGCAGGCCTCGACCCTACGGGAATTTTGTGCGGTGGGTAATTGGTGATTACCTCACGCCTTCGTGTAATACCTTTTACCCTTCACTTTTTACCCATAACCTAATATGAAATATGGGCTTTGGCTTTTAATCCGCGTTATCGGGATAATTTGCCTCAGGGCTACATGGGTATTCCCATATGATTCGAACCGCGCCGCACTGGCCGTCCGCGGCGTAGCTTGCACCACTTTCGCCTCCTTCGCCTACAACTACAGTAATGTTTTCCCCGGGAGTGACAGCTATGTTGTTCTGCCAAACGAGGCCGCCGCCTGCACCGCCGCCGCCACCGCCTGCGTTTATAGATGAACCGCCGCCCCCACCGCCATATCTGCCGCCAATGCCATATTGCCCAGCTTCACCGGTGTTCGGCGTTCCTGTAAGATAAATTCCGCCCCCTGAACCGCCGATGCCATAGGAACCAGTGCTACCGGCACCGCCGGAATTTCCGCCATCCGCGCCATCGACACCGTCAACCGGTGAGCCGATTCCACCGTTGCCGCCGTTGCCTGTAAATGTCGCCGCGCCACCACCACCGCCGCCGTAGAGCGTGCCGCCATTGCCGCCGCTATAGCCGTTTGGACCGGAGTATCCTCCGCCGACTGCGGCTGGATCGTATTGCCTTCCGCCGCCGGCACCGCCATAAGCCGTGACATAGCCCCCGAAGGATGAATTCCCGCCGGCCTCACCGGGGACTGCGTCCGGATCGCCGCCCATACCGCCGAGATGGCCGCAACCGCCGCCGCCGCCGCCGACCGCCGCGACGGAAACGCTTGTCACATCGGCCGGGACGGTGAATGTATAGGTTCCGGGGGTTGTGTAATACTGCACACCGATGGATATCGAGGAGGTTACCGTAATCGATTTACTTCTGCAGATGGTTGTGTTGCAGGTGCCCTCGGCGCGGACATAATAGGTGGTTGTGGAGACGGGCGTCACGAAAAGCGTATCGCCTGTGCCGACATAGGTTCCGCCACAGCTACCGGAATACCATTTCCAAGCCGCGCCGTCGCCCAAGGAGCCGCCGACTATTCGCAATGTCGTGCTTTCGCCGGTGCAAAGGAGATCATCGTCGGCGGTGACCGAGGTAGCCGCAACCGACGCGATATAGACGCTCAGGGTTGCGGTTGCCGAAGTGGCTTCGGGGCTACAACTTCCGCTGACGATGCAACGGTATTGGTAGCCGTCCATGCCTATCGAGGCCGATGAAATATTCAATGTAGCGGTATTTACACCGGAGTAAACTCCACCGGTAGAAAGGTCGGTCCAGCCGGTGCCGGTGTTGACTTGCCAACGATAAGCAAGGTCTGCGCCTTCGGCTGTAATGTAAAAACTCGCTCCTACGCCGTCGCAGATCGACAGGTCCGAGGGATGCAATAGGATGCTCGGCGCGCAGGAGTAGCACCAGATGCTGTTCCAAGCGCTGTGGTTGTATATCTGAAGGCAGTCTGTCGTTGTGTTGAAGATGATTAGGGCATTCGCCGGGCTGGGGATTGCGTCGCGCTGGGCCGCGGTCATGCGCGGCGGGAGGAAGCCCTGAGTCGTGCTTGCGACCTCGAGCTTTGCCGAGGGGTCCGGCGTAGCGGTGCCGATTCCGACATCGCCGGTGTGGTAAATCTCGCCGGTGAGACCGCTTCCGCTGGAATAGGCCCAATCCTCGTCGGCGCCGGCGCTTGCTGTGGCCTCCTGCCATGTTCCGACACCGGAGGCATCCGAGGTGAGAACATAACCGGTCGCCGCGCCGGTGGGCATTTTGAAGCCGGTCATTTGGGCTGTGCCGGCGATGTCGAGTTTTTCAACTGGCGATGTTGTCCCGATGCCGACATTGCCGCCGCTTAGAATGGTCATTCTGTTTGTGTCGCCCTGAATCTTGAAATTGAGGCTGGAGGCGCCGTCGTCCTCGACCTCGTGGGTGATCTTTGCGCTTCGAATCGCGCTCGAAGAGCCGTTCCAATACTGCCCGCGCATATCGAGGACGATATCCGTGCCGTCGTCGAAGCCGCTTGTGACAGCCGGCGCGATGAAGACCATATCGAGGTTCGGCCAGTTCTGGAAATCGCCCTTGAACTCGAACTCGACCGCGGAGCTGTTCATCGTAAGCTTTGTCAAACCGTTGTCGAAATTGAGGTAGCGGTTGCATCCGGGGCATGGCGAGGAGGTGTAGATCGAGCTGGTGTGCGAGCCGGGAGACCCGATCCAGCGGTAGGTGTCGGTGAAATCGAGTCGCGGGGAATTGCGCACGGTATTGTCCGCCGTTGGCGGCTCGGCGAGGAGATGGATGCCCGTGGCTTCAGAATTATCCATCACGACGAGCCTTCCGCCGGTTGGCGTGGTTATGCCAATTCCGATCGTGTCTGTGGCGTTGTAGGCATGGACGATATTCCCTGCGCGCGTCCAATCGGTGTCGCCTGCGCCGGTGCCGGTGTCATCGGCGGCGGGAGACCACGAGAGGCCGTCCCACTTGAGAACCTGCGCCCGGTCGCGGCGCTCTGACGGGCGAGTTTAAGCGGGCTTGTCGCGGTCCCTTGGCCATCGAGAGTGGCGTCGCTGTGAACAGTGTCGTCGCCCCAGCCATCAGCCGAGCCGCCGGCAACTGTCCATGTCCGCGCAACACTGCCGTCGAACGGCTCGCCGGTGATTCCCGCGCCGGGGGTGAGGGCGTTGATGAGCCTGCCCGCGCTGTCGGCGTAGGCAGTGTGCCCCACCCAGCCTATCGAGTCGATATAACCCACCGAGTCGATGAACGAGATGTAATCAATATAGCTAATCGAGTCGATCCAGCGAATCGAGTCTATTCGCGCGACCGAGTCGATGAATGATACATAACTCACATAGCTTATCGAGTCGATATGCGTCACGGAGTCGATGTGCGCGATGCTGTCGATATAGTGCACCGAGTCGATGAAGTCGATGTAGCTGATATATGTTATCGAGTCTATCGAGTGGATCGAGTCGATGTGGGTGATGTTGTAGATGTAGGTTATCGAATCGACAAAGCTCACGCTATCTATATAGTGTATCGAGTCGATGTGCGAAATTGAATCGCCCCAAGCGGTGTCGAGATAGGCCTCGATGAATGTGACGAGCGTGTCGTAGTTCACCGAGCCGCCGACCACGCTGTCGGCGATGGCCGCGCGGAAGGCGTAAGGGACGGTGATAAGCGGCTTGCGGGGAGTAAGGATTTCACCGTTGACTGTCATCTCGAGATACAGAACTGCCCCCGTGAAGATCGATTCCGGCAAAGCGACAGTCGAGCCAAGTTCTTCGGAAAACAGGCCGGTATAGAAATTTATACTTCTGGACTCAGTCCAAAGCATAACCCCCGCTATCGGGCTATCCCAAACCCTAAAGATAACATCGTATTCGCCGTCGATCGGAACCCCAAGGTCGTCCGTGAACTTCCCCTGAAAATACATCTTGGCCGGAACCCCCGAGATTCCGGCAGAAACCAAGAATAAAACGGCGATTAATGCGATTAGTCTTCTCATTTGATTCTCCTCGATAATCCTATGGCAGGCGCGATTTGCCAAATAAGTTAATCACTATAGTATTGTCCCCATAGATTGAGCCGGTGTTCGGCATCAGAATATAAAACCAGAGGTTTATGCCTGAGTTCATCGGAACATCATAGCCCTCGGGACCGAAGATATTTTCTGTTGACCAAATAACCTCGTCCTTGACGAAATCCCTGAAAGGGCTATAGGTTATCGGGGCTGTCGGACGACTTGTGAACTGGGCTCGCAATGTAAATTTATTCGGCCCCGGAGTCGAGCCTATAGCCCATCCCAAAAGGTCGTGCTCGTAATTTAACCCTAAGTTCAGATGACAGTTCCCGCAGTTTTCTATTAAGATGAACTCGCCGTCGAACATAGCCTTGCTTTCAGAAAGCCCCAATGAGCCGACATTCCAGAATGTATCGACAATATTGATGCAGATTTCGACCGAGTCGAACATGTCGTTCCAGAAACCGCAGTTGCCCGAGCCAACAATTATTCGTCCGGCTACCGGGCCGATTGCTGTCTGCCCCGCCGTGAAACCCCTCTTGAAACATGTTGAGTCGGCACTCAGCGTGTCGTCGATCCCTCCGCCGGAGGACACAGTCCACCAAAAACACCGGAAAGCGAAAGCCTGTGAGCAAAAAAGCATGATTAGGAGCATTATGAAAATACGTCTATTCGGTAACATATTTTGGCCTATATTGTTAGGGTGGTTAGTTGCGAATCTAAGGCGATTTGCCCATTTAACTTATTAAACTTCACCTTTCCGACACATAGCGCCCTCTGAGTATAAATGAACCCGGTCGGGCTATACATCCCGCAAATAAGTAATTAAATATTTTAATCTATCAATGTCAAGGGATATTGGAATTTTTTTCGTTAAAAGTCCCGCCACCGTTGACTCTCCCATGCGTTATTCGTATAATATTACATCAATAAACACCGTTTTGTAGTAGCCGCTATTACTAATAAAAGTGAAGGACAAGCACGCTATTCTTCATCGTCCGCAACATCGATTTTGTTGCCCTCTATCCATTAAACTACGTAGCCACGCCCTTTGTCTCTAATAGTGTGTTGTTATACTTATTTGTCATTTTCTTGCGAGTTAGATCAATCACTTCAATAAAGTTAAGAATTTCCATGTTTGTATATTTTATTCTTTATTGTAATCATAAATGTGTATAATTTTTTATACAATAATTAGACCACTATAAAGTGTATTAATACAGCAATATCAGATTCGCATTCTATCGATGCTTCATCGCGGATGCGGATCTAAATGTTAGGCGCGGATTTGGTTTGGATAAATACAATCTTGAATAGCGGCTTTCAATTTTGGTAGTTCCAATTGCCCCTTGTCGCGAACAATGACCAAAACTTTAAAAAGTCGAGGTGCCGGGCTGGTTCGAGATGGCGACATTCTCTCGAGAAGCCGCCAAGCGCGCGAAATATAAGCCTCAGACCGGCGGTGAAAATCATCGTGCCGGATTTTTAGCCTTGACTTTTAGTAAATCTAATCTATTATAAAGAGTTAATATGCGTGTTTGTAAAAGAGGGAAATCGTGGGCGGTAGCCGGCGAGATCAACTGCGAGAGAGTCGGAAGGATCGTCGGCAACGATAAGGAGATCGCCCGGCAGGTTCTATACCGGATGGAATCGCAGGCGTCGAGCGAGGAGCGACTCGGTATCCGCAAGGCGGTTCAGATCCTGAATAGAAACTTGAAAACGGCACAAATTGGGGTTAAGGGAGTTTTCAAACAAAATGATAAAGCTCCAAATATAATAATGGCAAGGCTTATTGGACCCATAGCTCAGCGGTAGAGCAGGGGACTCATAATCCCTTGGTCCGAGGTTCGAATCCTCGTGGGTCCAATTGCAACGGTTCAAACAGGGCGATTAGCTCAGACGGTAGAGCGCATGCCTCACATGCATGAGGTCAGAGGTTCAAGTCCTCTATCGCCCAGATGTTAGAAGGGCGTAGAGTGACTCTGATATTATTCTGTCGAAATCGAATTTCCAAACTCCCGCGCTTTCTGTGTTTTTAAACGCGCCGCTCGTTAGCGGTGCGTTTTTGTTTTTATGAGGTTGATATTATGAAGCTTAGCAAAGTCGTCCATCGCATCGAGCAGGCTTTCCCGCGCGAATGGGCCGAGTCGTGGGATCACTGCGGCCTTCTCGTCGGCGATAATTGGGCCGAGATTCAATACATCCTCCTCGCGGTCGATCCGACCTCTGCGGTTATCGACGAGGCGGCCTCCAAGGGCGCTAATATGCTGATCACGCATCATCCGCCGGATTTGGCCGCGCCGAAGCGTGTCGTCAAGGGCGACGCCTTGGGAAACGCCTATTATTCGGCAGTCAAAGCGGGAATCGCGCTTTATGTTCTCCACACCGCGCTCGATGTCTCGCCGGTTTCCCCAAACCATGCCCTCGCCCAACAGCTCCGGCTCTTGGATTGCAAGGTCCTTCGGCCGACCGACGGCGGGAGATTTTGTAAGTTTGTAGTTTTCGTGCCCGAGGCTCAGTTCGAGAAGGTTCGCGAGGCGATTTGGGCCGCCGGAGCGGGAAGCATCGGGCGTTATTCCCAGTGCTCATTCTCGGTTGCCGGCGAGGGAACCTTCCTCCCCGGCTTCGGAGCTACACCGTTTTCGGGCGTTCGTGGCCAGCTCAAAAAGGAAAAAGAGCGCCGACTCGAAACTATCGTCCCCTCGAACCGAATCGCCGAGGTCGTCGAGGCCATGAAAAAGGCGCATCCCTACGAAGAAGCGGCCTTCGACATATATCCGATAACGAACTCTTTCGGCTCGATAGGCTACGGCCAAGTCGGCGATCTCTCCCGGCCGGTCAGCCTTTTGGAGATCGCGCAGGAACTCAAGACTATCCTGCCCTCCGGCCGTATCGCGGTATGCGGACGAAGCGAGGCGCGCATCACAAGAGTTGCGATAGTCTCCGGCTCCGGCGGCGATTTCATCGACGAGGCGATCTCCGCGGGCGCCGATCTCTTAGTGACCGGCGAAGCGAGCTATCATAAGCTCCGTTATGCCGAGGCCAAGGGCCTCGCGATGATCACCGCCGGCCATTTCGCTACCGAATGGGTTGTTCTGCCGACACTCAAGGCGGAGCTGGACAAGATTATTTGGGAGCATGTCGGCGACGGGGTCATCGACATCGCGGGCGCGGAGTTTTCGCCGGTTTGGCTCGCTTAATTTGGAATGTTGAAAAATTAAAATATCAGGAGGTTACATGGCGAAATTAGAGATTAAGGAGACACTCGAGGTTCTCCTCAAAATCCAATACATAGACAGTAAACTCGCGGAGCTCGAGGTCTCGAAGGTCTTCTACCCGAAGCTTCTCGAGGACCTGCGAAACGAGATTCGCGATCTCGAGAACGAAGTTGACGACATGAAAGAAAAAACCCTCGAACTTCGAAAGAATATCGAGCTAAAAAACCTCGAACTCTCCCAAACAAAGGAGAAACTCGCTCAAGGACAACAGCGCCTCCTCACAGTAAAATCGAACAAGGAATACGACGCCGTCCAAAGGGAGCTTCAGTCCTGCGAGGAGCGGATTGCACAGCTCGAGGTCGAGCTGTTGAGGTTGATGGAGGATTTGGAGCTTTCCGAATCCGGCGAAAAGACGCTCTCCGAGGAGCTTAAAACCAAAGAAACCGGCAATCTGGTTCAAATCGAGGAGATAGAGAAGAAGTTCGCCGCGATCGAGGAGAAATCCGCGGAGATACTCGCCGAACGCAAAACCTTCACACAACTGATCGATCAGAAGATACTCGACAGATACGAGCGAATCGCCGAGGGCACAAACGGCTTCGCGGTTGTCAAGGTGATCCACCGCGCATGCGGCGGTTGCTTCCAATCGCTTCCGCCAAAGCTCTGCCAAGCGATTCGGAGGCGCGATACAATCAATGGTTGCGAGGCCTGCGGAAGGATACTCGTTTGGGACGACGAGTGTTCAGACTGATACGAAGTGAAACGTCTCATTATTAATATCGACGGTGCTTGCAGGGGAAATCCCGGGCCGGCCTCTTTTGGGGCGGTCGTTCGGGATTCGACAGGTAAAGTTATTTCTGAGCTGAAAGGCCATATTGGCATAGCCACTAATAATATAGCCGAGTATTCAGCCCTAATTAATGCGCTCGAGTATGCCCTCAAAAACGGCGCGACCGAGCTCGAGATCCGCTCGGACAGCGAGCTTCTCGTTGAACAAATGAACGGTAGATATAAGGTCAAATCCCCGAATCTATTGGGCTTTTGGCAAAGGGCCGCTTCGCTGGCCAAGAAGGTCGAATCGATCAGGATAGTTCATATCCCGAGATCGCAAAACTCCGAGGCGGACAGGCTGGCGAACCTCGCCCTTCAAGCCCCCTCGAATATACATTAATTTGGGAGAAAAGATGGAAATCTCGCGTAAAATCCCGGACAGACCGAGCTACAGCTTCGATGATATCCTCATCTTGCCCGCATACTCCGAGGTTCTACCCCACGAGATCGACCTCGGCGTCGATTTCACCTCGAATATCCGGCTCAATGTTCCGATCGTCTCCGCGGCTATGGACACGGTCACCGAAAGCAAGATGGCTATGGCGCTCGCCCAGCTCGGAGCGCTCGGGATAATCCATCGCAATATGACCCCGGAGCGTCAGGCCGTCGAGATCTCCGCGGTCAAGCGCGCGAAAAGCGTGCTTATTCGCGACCCGATCACGATCCCCCCATCGATCACGGTCGGCGAGGCCGTCTCTCTGATGGATAAGCACGAAATCACAGGCCTGCCGGTCGTCGAAGGCGAAAAGCTGGTCGGTATCCTGACGAGCAGGGATATTCGCTTCGAGCCGAATCCCGATCGCATGGTCTCCGAGCTGATGACGACAAAACTGGTCACGCTCAAGGAGAACGAGCCGCTGGGAAAGGCCGCCGAGCTTCTGCACAAATATCGCATCGAAAAGATCCTCGTAGTCGACGACATCGGCCGGTTGGTCGGTCTCATCACAGCGCGCGATCTTCAGAATAAAAAGGAAAACCCGGAGGCTATCCTCGATAAAGAGGGGCATCTCCTCGTCGCGGCGGCGGTTGGCGTCGGAACCGATCTTCCAAAAAGATCGGAGCTTCTCGCCGAGGCCGGAGCCGATTTCTTCTCGATCGATACCGCCCACGGCGACAGCAAGAATGTCATCGAGACAATCAAACTACTCAAGTCGAGATTCCCAAAGATACCGGTCATCGCCGGCAATGTCGGCACGGCGGAGGGCGCGATACACCTCGCGGATAGCGGCGCCGATGTCGTCAAGGTCGGCATCGGACCGGGTTCTATATGCACGACTCGTGTTATCACTGGCGTCGGGGTTCCTCAGGCGGAGGCGGTTTACGAATGCGCCAAGGCCCTCGACGGCTCCAACATCCCGATCATCGCCGACGGCGGAATACGCTACTCCGGTGACGCCGCAAAGGCTATCGCCCTCGGAGCGACCGCGGTTATGCTCGGCAATATGTTCGCCGGAACGGACGAGGCCCCCGGCGAGACGCTTCTGTTCGAAGGGCGACGCTTCAAGGTTTACCGCGGAATGGGAAGCCTCGGAGCTATGCAACACGGCGCTCGCGACCGATACAGTCAAGAGCATGTCACTGAGATGCAAAAGATGGTGCCCGAGGGGATCGAGGGAAGAATCCCCTACCGCGGACCGGTCTCGGAGGTTGTATATCAGGTCGCCGGAGGGCTGAGGGCGGGAATGGGCATGGTTGGCGCCGCGAGTATTCGCGACTTCTGGAAGAAGGCCCAGTTCTGCCGAATCACCTCCACCGGCCTCAGGGAGAGCCATCCACACGATATTGCGATCACAAAAGAGGCCCCGAACTATAAAAGCCTGTAATTTGAACATTCGCGTTGACAAGGGCGCCGCGGCGCTATAATATTGTATTTATGTTTAAGAAATTAGGCCTGCTGGTTTGTCTTATTTTTTCGCTTGCCTTCGCGGTCGATTTCGATGGCTATCTTTCGGTCGAAACACCGGGGGGTTCCTCCAAGTTGGGCTTTGTCGAGTTCGACAAGGTTCGCTTTACCACCACCGACCAAATCGCCTCGCTGGCGGATAACCGCTTTTATAGCGCGATCAAGCGCAAAGAGTCGCTCTCTATCGCCGGAGAATCCTATACCTTCTCGCCGAACAGCCAGTTCGTAGTCGTCGCGGAAAAAACCTACTATATGCCCCAAGCTACTCGAATGACAGGCTCCGCGCTCTATGTTCCTCTCATTCCATTCCTCGAAATCTTGGCCGATAGGGCGAAATTCACTCTCGAGGTCAAGGGCAAAATCGCGGTTTTAGGCGAGGGCGGTAAAAAGCCGCAAGTTCAGACCGAAAGCGAGCACGCGGTTAAGATCGAGGCCGCAGAGCCATCGCCCTCGGAACAGGTTCGCGCTCAGATCGAAGCGACACCCAATGTCCGCCTCGAAGAGGAGCCGAAGCCGGAACCCTCTACCGAAAAAGCGCCGATCCGAAAGAAAAAATGGTCGCTTATGATCGATCCGGGCCACGGCGGCAAAGACCCCGGTGCCAGCTCAAAGGGCGGCACCCGCGAGAAGGTCATTGTTCTCGATATTGCAAAGAGGGTTTCCGAAGCGCTCAAGGGGGACAGCCTGTTCACTGTCAGCTTGACAAGAACCGACGATACCTTCCTGCCGCTTCAAAAGCGAATCGATCTCGCAAATAAAAAAAACGCCGACATCTTCATCTCGATTCACTGCAACGCCGCGAAAAATAAGGCCGCCCGCGGAACTCAGGTCTTCTTCCTCGCGCCGGCGCGCTCCGACCACGCCCGAGCGACCGCCGCCCTCGAGAACTCCTCGATCTTCCTCGAAGACCCCTCGGACAGCCTCGACGATCTCGATTTCATCATGGCCGATGTCATCCAAAACGAGTTCCTCCGCGAGTCCTCGCGTTTGGCGGTCTTGGTCGAGGAGGCGATCGCTCAGAACACAAGCCTTCCCGCACGGGGGCCTGCAGGTGCCGGCTTCTATGTCCTCAAGGGCTCCTTCATGCCCGCCATTCTTGTCGAAACGGCCTTTCTTTCCAATATCGACGACGCGAAACTGCTCGCCGAGGAATCCTTCAGGAAGAAGATCGCGGAGGGGATCGCGGAGGGAATACGCCAATTCATAGTCGAACTCCCCGAATGATGTTCTTTTATAGTCCATCGACTCGATCGGCCCTGCGACCGCTTTTTCTACTTGCGTTTGCGGTGGTTTGTTTTGGTGCTTGGGAAGACCCGCGCCTTTCGGCCTTTTTTGAGGGCGGATACAATTCGAACTCGGCTCAGCTTTCGGAGTGCGACCTTACTGCCTTCGAGGCCGGAGACCCCTATTGGATCGATCTCAGCTCGACCGACGACGCAGTTTTTCGCGCGGGTTTCGAGGGGGAGTATCGCCTTCGCCTATCGGGCGTTCGGATAATCGGCGGTCTGGGATATCGTTTCAATAAATACCTGAACAATGATGAAATGGATTACCATTTCGTTCGGCCCTCGATGTCGGTTCTAAAGGGCTCGTTCCGCGGGGATTTCGCGCTGGCGCATATTCCCAAATATACTCCGACGCTTTATTCCGACGACGATTCGCCGCAAATGCCCAAACTATGGTCGAGCTACTCGACCACACGCGGTGAGGCCGATCTCCGATATGAGCTTTTCGGAAAACACTCCCTCGCTCTCGCCGGGCAGGTTCACAGGGACACCTATAGCGACGACTTCCCCGAATACGACGGCTGGGGCTACCGCTTCGGGCCGGTTTGGCGATGGAGCGGGCCGGTCTATATCAAGCTCGGTTACGCCTATCGCGAGTTCTCCGCCCGCGGCTGGGATAGCGAGGGCGAAACTAAGGCGACCTCCGATGAAACCGATATCTCCTTCGCCGAGGACAGGATCGACGCATATCTCTCGCGAAGGGTATATATCCTCTCGAGAAGGGGCCTTGTGGGCGCGTCTCTCGCCCTCGCGCGTCGGTTCTACTCCTCCGAAAAGGACTTCTCGCTCGACTATATCCATGTCGGCCGCCGCGATCTTCGCGCCGACCTCAGCCCCTTCCTCTCCTGTGATGTGACGGACAAAATGACGATAACGCTTAGATACGATTACACATTCCGCTCTGCGGATTCACCCTATTACGACCTCGATTCGGTGAAATCGTGGACTCGGTCGATTATCTCGGCTCGAATGGCCTACTCAATCTTTTAGGTGGCGATATGAAAAAGGCACTGCTACTTGCGTTAGTTTTAATAATCCTCGGCCTCGGTTCCTGCGCGAAGCGCTCGCTTCCGCCGGAGGAGTCGATCGCGGTTCAGCTAATACAACCGGCCGAGGGCGCTCAGGTGCTCGATATGCGCGAGGGCTTCGACTGGGCAACCTTCCCGGGCGCCGAGGGATATATATTTCAGCTCTGGACTGAGGGCGCGACTGACACCCTCGAGGCCATCGTCTCATCCTCGGTGCTCTATCCCGATTTCCACCTCGACAACGGCGAATACCGTTGGCGCGTCGGCGTTGTAAAGGGCGACGATTTCGCCTATTGGTCCGGGACTGCCAATTTCGCGCTCTCGCAGAGGGTGATAACGACCGTTCCGCCGAAGCTCTCACAGCTGAACGACACGCGCGTGTTCCTCAGTTGGTATGCCTACCCCCACTCGAACGGTTATTCTATAAAGATTTGGCCGCAGGGGAATCCGGACTCGCCGGTCTTCGAGGGCGTCGAGTTTTCGAGCTCAATGACTCCCTATGTCCCGCTCTTCAACGGCGAATACTGCTGGACTGTGGGTGTCCGCGCCGGCGACGAGGGCGAGTTCGGCCATTGGTCGGACACGCTGAATTTCTTCGTCGAGCAATTCCCCTATAGGCTGGTTGACACAATGCTCACCCGCGGTTATCCGAGGGAGGTTTATCCTTGGGGCGACTATCTCTATGTCGGCGATGGCAGTGCCGGACTGCTCTACTGCGACCGGACAGACAGGCTGAACCCGATTCCCGTCGGGTGGGACGAGCCGGTCGGGCAATATGAAAACCGGGCGATTTGGATAGACGACCCGACGAATCTGATGATAGTCGCCGACTATCGCGGGAATCCGCCGATTCTTTGGTATGATGTCACCTCGCCGCTCAGTCCTGTCCAAACGAACTGGGCGGGGCTTTTCGCCCGCAGGACTCAGGATGTCGCCGGAGTGCGGTATCGCGACACAGTCTTCGTGGCCTTTGCGGATTACGACGACGGCGGTTTTGTCTTCGACCTTCACGACTCGATCGATCTCTTCGTCACGCCGCGCGGGCGAATAAGCCCGAACGGCTTCACTTACGGCGTCGCTTTTAAGGACAGTCTGTTCTTCGTTGCCGCGGGGCAGGTCGGGGTTTTCATCGCGAAGACGACCAATGCCGACAGCCTTCTCGGAAGGGTCGATACCCCGGGCGAGGCCCGCAAGATGGCTATTTCGGGGAATTACTGCTTCGTCGCCGACGGCCTCTCCGGCCTGACGGTGATCGATTTCTCCGACCCAACCGATCCGGTCGTTGTCGGCGGGTCGAACTATCAGGTCGGCACCGCGCAGGATATCGCGGTCGATGGGGATTTCTGCTTCGTCTCGAAAGGCTCCGGCGGGACAACGGTTTACGACATCTCCAACCCGCGGATTCCGGTGCCGGTTCAGGAGATTTCCGGTATGTATTCCTATGCCGTCGCACCGGACGGCGAAGTCCTCTATATCGCCGACCGCGACTGGGGCGTGATTACGCTCACGCGCTGAGCTATTTCATCAGGCAAGCCGCGACGATGCTACATAGCTTGATCTGGGCGGTGTCCGACCTCGAGAGAAGCACAATCGGGCATTTCGCGCCCAAGACCACTCCGCCGATCTTCGCGCCTGCGCAATAAATCAAGGCTTTGACCAACGCATTGCCGGTCGCGATATCCGAGACGAGCACAATATCGGTGTCCCCGGAGATCTCGGTCGAGATCCCCTTGGCCTTCGCGGCCTCCTTCGAGAGAATAACATCCATCGCGACCGGGCCCTCGACCATCATGGGCTTGAGCTGTTTGCGCGCGGCCATCTTGACGAGTTGCGCCGCGTCGGTTGTCTCGGGCTGTTTCGGGTCGATAGTCTCGATTGCGGCGAGGCACGCGACCTTCGGCATCTCGATCCCTAGGCTGTAGGACAGATCGACGGCGTTCTCCAAAATCGAGACCTTCTCGTCGATCCCCGGCTTGAGCACGATTCCGCCATCGGTGACGAGCATGAGCTTGGGGTAGTTCTGAACCTCCATGAGTGCGGCGTGGGAAAGGAGCTTGCCCTTGCGGAGGCCCTTTTCCTTGTCGAGCACCGCGTGCATGAGGATCGGCGTGGAAACCTTGCCCTTCATCAGGAGATCGCCCTCGCCCGAGCGGACGAGTTCGACCGATTTCTCGGCGATTTTTTGCGGGTCTTTTTCGTGGATGATCTTCAGGCCGGCCATCCCCAGCTCGTCGAGGATCGGCGCGATTTTGCCCTCGTCGCCGATGAGGATCGGGTCGATGATATTCATTTCGGCGGCCTGATGCAGGGCCTTCAGGACTTCGCCGCCGGCGGCATCCGCCACGACGAGGCGTTTCTTACAGCCGGAGGCCTTTTCAATTATTTGATCGAAGTTTGTGAGCATATTTCCTCCTAAAGTTATGAAGCGGCAATTCCAAGCGCGAGCGAGGCGAATTTTGTGGCGTCCGAATCGGCCCGGCTGGTGAGGATCACCGGCGCCGAGGTTCCGACCACTATAGCGCCGCAGGTGCAACCGGCCAGATAGGCCAAGGATTTGTAGAGAATATTCGCCGATTCGATATTCGGGCAGAGTATCAAATCCGCGTCGCCGGCGACTATGTCCTTAATGCCCTTGAGTTTGGCGGCCTCGATATCGACCGCGTTGTCGAGGCCGTAGGGGCCATCGACGATGCAACCGGTGATCTGCCCCGAGCGGTTCATGCCGGCGAGGATAGCGGCGTCCTCGGTGCAGGGCATCTTGCCGGGGTTGACCTTCTCGACCGCGCAAACACAGGCCACCTTCGGCTCCGCGATTCCTATCTTCTGTAAAATTTCCACCGCATTCGAGATAATCGTCGCCTTCTCCTCGAGTGTCGGGGCGATATTGATGGCCACGTCGGTGACACTGAGGAGCTTGTGGTAGAGCGGAACCTCGAACAGCGCGACATGGCTGAGTAGCTTCGAGGCCATGAGCCCGCGCTCTTTGTCCAGAATCGCGCGCATGAAATCAGCAGTCGAAACGAGGCCCTTCATCAGCACATCCGCGCCGCCGTCGCGGACTATCTCCACGGCTTTGCGCGAGCAGTCCTTCTCCGATCTGACATCGACGATCTCGTAATTCCCAATATCTATCCCATTCTTCGCGGCGATCTCCGCGATCGAATCCGAATTGCCCACAAGAACACCGCCCGCGATGCCCTCCGACCGCGCCCTCTCAAGCGCTAAAAGGGAATCCGCCTCATTCGCACCCGCAAGCGATACCCTCTTACCGCTCATAGACTTCGCCCTCAAAATTAATCCATCGAGGTTCTCCATAGATCGCTCCTTATCGTTTACAGCTTAAACACCATTGATTCTTGAACACAATAATTCATATAAGATAAAACGTCGCGCTCTCTCTGTCAACCTCGAAATGCACTTTCCAACCTAAAGGGCGTCGGCCCGATCTGCGGCGCCCCGCAGATCGGCGCGAAGCGGCCGAGCGGAAATCTTGGTTTGCGGCAAAATCGAGCCTCGGCCGCTTCGCCGGCGAGCATGCTCGCGCCGACGCCCGGAGTGAGTTAAAGCGGTGAGTTTTAAGGGCGTAAATTAGTAAAAAAAGAACTTCGCGACAATGAACATCATCGCGAAGTGATTCACATAATGACGAAGACTATTTTTTTGCGCTACATTTGAGCGCTGTAGCAGTGTTATGCCTATCTAAGACATCGAGCGATTGTTTCGAGGTGACATCGTGCTTATAGGGATCGATCTTTCGGGTCGAGATGAAGCTGAGAGTTGCCGAGCTTGTCACTCCGACACCGCTAATCCCCAATACGAGCGCGCCGGCCTGATCGAGCGTCGAGGGCTCTTTGTCGGTGAAATTGCCATCGAACCACAAAGCGCCGACCGCCACCATCGCGATTCCAAGCGGAACCCCGACGAAAAGGCGGACATTGCCTTGGTTCTTGCGGACTCGGTAGATTTCGCGCATACGCTCGGCGGCCTCCTCCTGACCGATCTTCGTGAGAAGCTCGGCGTCGTTGAGAAGGGCGCCGTTGCCGTCGCGGAAGGCCCATTTGAATTTGCCGTCCAATATATCAGGCGAGTTGCCCTCGGTCTCCCATTTTTCGTAGGTCTCGAAGACCATGGCACGATCTTTTGTTTTGATGATCGCGTCGGCCATAGCGGAGCGATAACACTCCATCGCCGCCGACTGCGCGAGAACAACAACGGGCAGAAGCAGAAGCATAACAAACGAAAACTTCATATCACTCTTTCTATTTTAACAATACTAACTTCTTCGAGATCACAGTCGCGCCGTCGAGAGAGAGCTTTGCGAAATAAACACCCGAGGGCAGGTCTTTACCCTCGGAATCGAGGGCGTTCCAGCTGTAGGTATGTCTTCCGGCGGACATCTCGCCCTCGGCGATAGTCGAGACCTTCCTTCCGGCGAGGTCGTAAACGGAGACGCTCATCTTCCCCGCGGAGGGGATAACAGCGGTCACCTTGGCGACCGAGTTGAATGGATTCGGTGAAACCGACAGGATGAAATCCTTCGGAACCGGCGCGCCATCGAGTGTAAGCTTGTATCTTCCCGCGGAAATATCGATGCCGAAGCAGTCCACGGAAAGTTCCAACTCGCCCCGGGTGAGCTTGATCTCGACATCGGAGGAGATACGGCAGTTCTCGAAGACAACGAGTTCCCATTCGCCGGCCGAGCGCAAGACCGAGGTCGAGAGATAGGTCGGAGCGCCGCTCGCGATAAGCCCGCCCATATTGCGCCTTCCCGGAAGCGCCGGCGTTAAGAGCCGGTTGAATAGAAGCTCTCTGGAATCGACGCCAATTTTCAGCGCTGTCGAATTTGCCGGGCCGGCAAGGCGGATTGTCGCGGAAAGCTCGGGTTCTCCAAGCGCGAGCGGCTTGTCCGCCCTCGAGTCCTCACGGGCGAAAAGCTCGCCCTCGCCGAGTGAAAAAACCCAATGCCCGCGGCCGGGGGTAAGCCATTCCGTGGCGTCGTAGTCGCCGTCGCCCAAGGTGTAGAATGGCCCCGGCCAAATTAGACCGGTCGGCCGCGTGATAATATCGCTGATATGAACCGCGCCGGCGGTCGGCCCGCCGATCAGGTTCCAACCGGTGTGTAGCTTGGTGCATGTCCATTCGTCGATGAGACCGTAGAAGCTGTTGTCCACCTCGGAGGTCGAAAGGACGAAATATCCCAAGCCGTCGCCGACCTCGGTGGGGTTATAGAATCCGCCCATCGCGTCGTTGTAAGACCATATGTTTTCGGCGGAGACCCCGAAAATCTCGCGCGGCGAGCCGACGAGGGGATATGCAATAGGCGAGACCATATTCCACCCGCGCTCGAGGCGCGACCTGAAATACACCGCCGAGCTCGCGCCGGGAATAGCCTTATGATCGCCCTCGGAGAGTGGAATCGAGGAGGATTCGGTCATATCGATATCCGCGAGGATAATCGATCCGGGATCGAGCTCAGTGGGGGCTGTCCAAGAAACGACCGCCGGTTCCGTGAGAACAAGCCTCACCGGCCGACCGATTCTATTTGAATTCACCCGGCAGGCGGAAAGGCCGACTCCCTCCGGCAGGTCGGGATCGTCAATCGCGAAATAGGCGTGCGGGCCGGGGCCGGTGGGATAGTAAAGCTCGTCGAGGCCGGGGTCGAATCGATCGGAGGCTGTGCTGTCGAGGCCGAGCTCGAGTTCTGCAATCTCCCCTCCGCCGAAATCGACATCGATGCGCACACCGGCGCGCCTTCTGGCTTCGGGGGGATATTCATCTGTGAGGTATCGAATTCCGACCGAATCGGCGTGCCAAGCGCCGTTCAGAGTCCAGCCGTCATGGGCGTTTTGAAGGACGGCCTTCCATTTCAGCTCTTGAATTCCATCCGGCAGATAGCCGATATATTCCCATGCGGAATCCCCGCCCCACGGCAGGGGTTCGGGGTATTGGTAAGTATTTGTCCCGGGCTCGCCGATTCTAAAAATCTTGATATCGTCCGACATGGTTCCATCGTTGAAAAGGAGCCAAAACGTCAGGGTATCTTTGTTGTCCGTATAACCCGGTTCGCCCTCGGGGAAGTATTCGAGCGATTTCCACTGGAAATAGGTGATATCGGTCACCGAGTTGAACGCCGACGACATAAACTGCGATTGTTGAAGCGCGTTCTTTTCGGTGTAAATCTCCAATGCCTTGATTCCGCCGTAGTAATCGGCGATAAGCATATAATCCTGCCATTGCGTGATAGCCTCGGGAAGCGATGTTCCCGCAGGAAGGATCGATGTCGAGACGACGGCCGGCGATGCCGGGTTCGTGACATTGACGAAGACCAACGGGTTCGTCTCGTCGCGGACAAGCACGACCAAGGAATCGAACCTCGTCACACCGAGAACGATTCCAACCTCCGACCTTGCAAGACCGCCGACATAGGACATAGTCGCGAGATTCACAATCACCAAGCCGCCGTCGCCATAGGCGAGATAGGCGTAATTGTTATCCAAGAGGACTCCCCAACATCTACCCGAGGAATGGGTATAGAAATCGGTGATCTCGGGAGAGCCGGCGCTAAATTCCGCAATATCGACAAGCCCGAGGCCGAGATCGCGGCAGGCCGCCGCGAGATAATTCCCCTTGAGTGCGACATTGAAGATGTCGAAATCGGTTTCGATTCTCGTGAATGCCCTTGTGTAAAGATCGACTCGGGCTATTCCGCGGGTGACTCCGCCCACTGCGAGGTAGGCGTATTTGCCGTCGGTGACCGAGCTATAAACAGTTCCGCCGTCTATCGAGACAGCGCCGTCGCTCGAGGGGTTTTCGGGGGTTGAGATATTGAAGAACAGAAGCCCGCTCGTTCCCGCGGAGATAAGGAGCTTGTCGCCGGCGATCTGCATTCCGAGGACGCTGGTTGCGGCGATGGGATCGCTATTAACGACGGCGAAGGTCGTGAGGTCGATCGTGACGAGGCCGTAGGTTTGAAGGGTGACATAGGCGTAGCGGCCGTTCGTGATTACATCAACAACCTCGCTACCGTAGGCCGCGAGCGAGGTTTCGTATTTCCATTCGTCGTCGGGGGAGAAGACATGGGCGTTCGAGATGAAAACGACCCCTCCGCCGTTGCCGTTGGCGACGACGGTCTGTTTGCCCAATGTCACCGCGCCCTCGGCGGTGGCACCCGCCTGAGACAGGCTGACTTTGCCGCTGTATTTGAAGTTCACATAGTCCCTGAAATCGAAGACCTTAGCTCCGTCGGCACTATAGCAACCGATGACGAAGCCGGCGTTGAAGGCAATCGAGGTGCAGTTCCCGAGGGAGTTTTGGAAGGTGACTAAAGTCGGCGATGCCGGATTCGACAGCTTGACGATATTTATTTTATCGCCCGAGGCGACGAAGGCGAAATAGCCGTCGGTGTCGATATCGTGGCAATCGCTAATTGTGACGATGCTTCCGACAACCGAGGGCGAGGCCGGGTTTTGAAGCGAGAGCACGAAGAGGCCGGCGTTGTCCGCGACGAGGAGATAGCGCCCCCAGATATGCACGCCGCGGGCATTAGCGCTTACGGTATATCCGGTGTAATTCGAGGAGGTTGCCGAGCCAATTCCCGCATCGACCTTTGTGATATAGATTCCGCCGGTTCCGGCGGCGGAGTAAAGATAGCCGTTGGAATAGGCGGCATCGACGAGGTTCACCCCCGCACCGACCGAATGGGTTCCGGAGCTGAGGGACGAGAGATTGGAAATATTCACCTCTGTGACCTCGCCGTTGTTGTCCACGAGATAGGCGAATTTGCCGGAAACCGCTATGCCCTGATGGTTTTCCCCCGTGACGAGCGAGGCGACCTGACCATAGCTCTCGCCGTCGAAGATATAAAGCCCGCCGCCCGAACCGGAGAGGTTGCTCGCGGCGCAGAATATATATCTGCCGTTTTCGGCGACATCCTTAGTGACAGCGCTCACGGTCGCAGAGGTGAACTTCACCTCCCTCGGCCCTAAGCCCGGAGTGGCATATCCCGTGGAGGCGGTTCCCCATTCGCCCGTAGTCGAATCGGGATCTCTATAATCTTGGTCGTCGAATGTTTCCTGATAGGAATATGAAGCGCCGAAAAGGCCGGCGGAGAATATCCCCAGCATAAGAATCAACGAAAACAGAACTTTTCTTCCCATATTGCCCCTTTCAATCGGTAATTATTCGGACTGTTCCGGCCAACCCGCATAACACCCAGAATCCGCGATAGGGAGCGAAGGAATCGGCCTCGAAATAGGCCCCCGAATCCCATATCTGCGGATAACCGTGAATAATTGCGGTCGGAATGGTTGAAAAATCGTCAAAATGATCGGTATAGCTTGTGCCGCCGAGGAGGTTCCATCCGATTCCGACATCGGCGGAGACGGAGTCCATCGCGGCGCCGTATATCGACAGAACGGTGTCGCGCGTCGAGAGAACGAAATAGCCTATCCCCGGAAATAAGCTGTCGGCTTCGATATAATTGTTCAGGGAGTTATCGTAATAATAGACATTGCCCGAGTATCCGAAGAGGATATCCGCGAGGCGGTGGCCGGGAGGGTTGCAGGGCAACGAGACGAGGTTCCACCCGAGGGCCAGAGGAAGGTCGAATTCTAAACAGGGCAGAATCGTGACAAAGGCCGTGTCGGAATAGCCGCCCTGATTAGCGATAACTATCCCGCTTCCCGGAGAGGTTGCGGTGAAGCGGCCGTCTGTGCTGATAAAGCCGCCGGTGCCCTCAAAGATATAGCTTGCGGAAAGGCACATGGTCGAATCGGGCGAGCGGAACAGGTAGAAATGAAAATCCAAAATCTCGCCGGCGTGGATTGTAGCCTCGGCGGGGCTGATCGCCCATGATTCGTAGTATCCCGGTTCGACGGAGAACTTCCATCTGTGAATCCCCGAGGCAAACACGCTTGTATATGAATCATAGGCAAAGAGATTGACCGAGTCGTCTTCCTGCGAGATGAGAAGCGGCAGATACGAGGGGGGCATACGATTCATCTCTTCCCAGCTAACCGTTATCGTCTCGATTCCGGTATAGACCATTGCGAACTTCATATACCAGATCTCTTTAGTTATTATGGGCGGCCTGAAATCGTGGGCGAAGTCTTTGTCGTAGGGTGGCGGCCAGTAGTCAGGCTCTGTCGCGTCGCGGTGCGGGAAGAACATGATCGCATAGCGGGAGAGCGGGGGATACATCTTCTCGGAATCGTAGATATCCCTCTCTCTGCTGGCTCCCTCGATCACTCCGGCGACGTTGTAGTTGTCGGTAAGGCCCGAATCGGCGGAAGAGAGCGAGAATCGAACACGCCAAGACGCCTCGTCGGCCTGTGCCGCGCCGAATGCCAGTAGAAAAACAAAGATGAGTATTATTCTGTTCCGCGAATTATCTACTTTGCACCCCTTTCATCATGTAATAAATATAAATAATAAAAATCCGTGGTCAAGAACACATAAGAATTTTAATCCCGCGGACGAACTCCCCGATTTTGCATTTTGGTAAAAATTTTAATATCGGCATCGGCGGTCTCGATCACATAAGTTATTATTCAACAACAAGATATATGCGTCAAGCCGGGGTTCAAACAACCGCGACGTATGAATGCGGGGCGGTAGCGGCTCGGAAAAAATCTATTTCAAATAAATACCTCTGACGCATTTGTCGGAGTTAGCCTTTTTGAAGAGATAGACTCCGTTCGGGACCTCGCCGCCGCGGGAGTCCCTTCCATTCCAGATTATTCCGCCGCCATCGGAAAACAGCTTTGTGATGAAATCGCCGCGAACGCTGTAAATATCGACCGAATCGGCGCCCTCAATCCTGCATGCGGAGTTGAAGGGATTCGGAACGAGGCGCAAGGCGGTTTCATTTGGGAGAGAAATTTCACCGGCATAGACGGGAACGCTCCGCCACACCGCGCTGTCGAAGGCCAACCTTGCGCCGGAGGTTCCGGTCGAATCGCCGAGATAGAGGGAGGTTCCGCTCCCGGAAAAACGAAAGGCCCCGAGCGAAACCCATTCGTTGGAATAGCTCGACTGGTTGACCGTGACGCGGGTTTCCCCCGAGAGGTGCCGCACTCGATAGACTGCGTTGGCTGTCGCGCTGGTCGAGGGGATATAGACTAAGACCTCGTAGTCGCCGTCCGCGGGGAGGTTCGGCCGCCATGTTCCCGAGTTGACATCGGCGGTAGTGATCGATCCGGTCCAGTAGAATTTGCCGCCGGTTCCGCCATCGACGATACGGCGCCATTGGATCGGCCCGCCCCAACGAAATCCGTCCGATGCGAGCGGGACGAGCGTGTCCGGAGCGGCGAGAGGGCCGCGGTCGCTCCATTTGATCGCGTCGAAGCCGATCTTTTCGCCGGAATATCCGGTGCCGTCGCCGAGATAGACCTTTCCGCCCTCGCCGATCTCGAAGGAGTATGTCCCGAGGCTGATCCATTGGTCTGAATACAGCTGTTGTCGCACAATGCAGGTCGAAATCCCGAAGTCGTGATAGATTCGATAGTTGGCGCTCGCGACGGCGTTGTTCGAGGGGATATAGGTGAAGACCTCGTATAGCCTTCTCCCCGGCAGGATCGGCGTCCAAGTGACATAGCAGGTATCGTTCACCGTGTCTGTGGCATTCGTGGAATATGTCCACCACATATGCGATTCCCAGCCAATAGCGGCCTCGTGCCAGAAGGTCGTGGAGCCGTAGGAGCGGTAGCCGGTGCTTCGATCATCGACGATAGTGTCCGGCGTGGCGGTTCCGGCGGGGCCGTGGGCGAAAATCAGGCCGCTAACCCCGAGCACGACATGGCCGTTGTCGTAGCCGGGCCAGTCGTAATAGACATCGGCGCCGTAGTAGTCGCGCCACGGCGAGGTGTTGGCGTTGCCGTAGGGGTCGTTGCAGATGATCGTATGATCGGTGAGATAGCCCTTGAAAATCATGATGTGGCCGTAGCCGATGGTGTTCGTGCTCGCGACGACGACATAGCCGGCGTCGATCTCGGCGATGAACTCGGCCCATGTCGGGGAATAGTCGATAGTGCTTGTGAAATAATGCTGAATGAGCCAATCGCGCATACATGTCCAAATCGCGCCGCCGACCTCGCGGCAGATGAAGCCGTGTGCGCCGGGAACCCAAACATCGTCTGCGGCCAACCCGATGATATCGTATGTATATCCGTTGAAGGTGTATTCGGTGGGGATATACCAGCCGTGCGAACTCGTGTGGCTATAGGGCCACGAGCAGGTGATATCGTGATTCGGAAGGATGCCGTATTTTTTTTGCGCCATCATACAACTTGTGGGGCCGCACGACCAGCCGCCGTTGAACCAGTCGGGTGTGTCGTAAACCTGATGGATATAGGGGCAGTCGAGGTTGACCATCGGCTCGGAGGGCCGGTTTCGCGGGTTATCGCGGGAAACTTCGGTTCCTGAAAACAGTTTTCGAATATCGGAGAGATTGCTTTTAACGAGATTTGCGAGATAGGCATCGCCGGTGGAGAGGTTCACGAAGCAAAGCCGCTTGCCATCCGGCGAGATCGAGGGCCTTCCCGCGAGGATATTAGTCGGGGTGAGCGCTCGAGGCTCGCCTCCGACAGACAGCATGATCCTCGAGGAAAGAATCTGTTTGCCCGAACATTCGGTTTGGGTGAAGATAATCCCGCCCTCGAACAAAACGGGATCGGTTCCGGGGGCGATAATCCGCCAACCATTGGAATGAAGCCAGATATTGCCGTCGGATCCCTCAGCGGCGATACTATCGCCGAGGATTCGCAGGTTCCATAGCGAGTTTTCGCAGGGGAATTCGTCGAGGGTCTTGGTGTCGAGGTTGTAGCGGCGGATTATTCCTTCATCGCTGGAATAATAAATATCTCGAGCCTCGACAACGAGCCTTTGAGGAAGACCGGGAAGATAGGCGGTCGAAACCGGGTTGAAATCGCCGTCGAGTTCGACCAAAACACCGTCGTTTGAATAGCAGAACCCGCCGTCGATTGCGACCGGCGCTCCGACGTTATCCCCTGAGCGCGAGGACCAAACCTCCCCACCGGAAGCCACAGAGATAGCGACTGCCCTCTGGCCGTTGTCGGTTATTGTTTTAGCGAGAAAAAAACCATCGGAGAGGCCGATAAACCTACCGCGAATGCCTTCGATATCGATTTCCCGGAGTTTGCCTTTGTCGAGATCGTATGCCCAAAGCCCCTCGCCCGACCACGAACCGAGCGCCAAGTAAGCGCCGTCCTCCGACCACACGATACTCCCCGGGCCGATTTGACCGGCGGTGGACTCGAGATTGGAATCCATGCCCGCAAAGAGCGAAAAAGCGGCGAATAAAGAAATAATCGCACAAAATCTTTTCATATTCCGACCTCATTCATTATTAATTTATTTTATAAATATAACAAACATTACGAATAAAGCAATAGCCGCCTTCGCGCGCGGGCAGTGCTGTTCGCTCGCTTATTTCGATAGGTGTTGATTTTCGGGGCGGCGGTGGCTATTATTCAAGCTATGAACGCCAAGACTATAAAGGTGCGCGGGATTGTGCAGGGCGTCGGTTTTCGGCCGACTGTCTTTCGCCTCGCGGAGGGTATGGGGATAAAGGGTTTTGTGAAGAACGACGGCCAAGGCGTGACAATCCATATCGAGGGCGAGGCCGTCGGGCGATTTCTCGAGGTATTGATCGAGAGCCTGCCGCCTGAGGCGAGCGTGAGTTCGATAACCGCCGAGGATTCGGCCTTCGAGGGATTCGCCGAGTTCTCGATTCTTGAAAGCGAGAAGGGGGGCCTTTATCCCGCGCCGATCTCCCCCGATCTGGCGGTTTGCGGTGACTGCCTTCGCGAGCTTTGCGACCCGACGGATAGGCGCTTCGAGTATCCCTTCATCAACTGCACAAACTGCGGGCCGAGATACAGCATCATCCGCGAGGTGCCCTACGACCGCGTCTCGACGACTATGTCCGTCTTTCCGATGTGCCCCGACTGCCAGTCCGAATACAACGATCCCCGCGACCGGCGTTTTCACGCCCAGCCCAACGCCTGCGAGGTTTGCGGCCCGAAGTATACCCTGCTCGATTCCACCGGTGACCCGATTTCCACCGACAACCCGATACTCGAGGCGGCGCGGCTCATCGAGCGGGGCAAGATCGTCGCGATGAAGGGTATCGGGGGGTTTCACCTGCTCGCCAACGCCTTCGACGAGGGCGCGGTTTCGGCGCTGAGAATGAGGAAATCGAGGCCCTCAAAACCTTTTGCGATAATGGTTCGCGACCTTGAGACCGCGCGGGGGTTCTTTCTTGTAAACGACGACGAGGCGCGCGAGCTGAGATCTCCGCAAGCGCCGATAATTCTCGTTAAAAAGCAGACGTCGTTCCCAGAATCGATAGCGCCGGGCCTCGACCGGGTCGGGGTTTTCCTGCCCTACGCCCCCGCGCATCATCTGCTCTTCAAGTATTTGTCGGTCTCGGCGATAATCGCCACCAGCGGCAATCGCCGGGACGAGCCGATCGTCTCCGACAACGACGAGGCGGTTCGAGATCTGGCTGGAATCGCGGACTGTTTCCTCGTCCACAACCGCGAGATCGTCGGGCGTTGCGACGATTCGGTGGCCTTTCTTTTCGAGGGCGCGAAGGTTCTCCTTCGCAGAAGCAGAGGCTTTGTCCCGCGGGCGATCGAACTGCCCATCGAGGGGCCGCCGGTTTTGGCGGTCGGCGCCGACCTGAAGGGCGCCTTTTGCGTCACGCGAGGCAACGAGGCCTTCCTTTCGCCCTATCTCGGCGACCTTCGAGGCCCGAAATCCAGCGACTTCTTCGACGAGGTTCTCGATCGATACCTCGAATGGCTCGATATCCGGCCTCGAATAGTAATAGCCGATCTGCATCCGGATTACATTTCGACCATCAAGGGCGAAGAATTGGCGCGCAGATTCGGGGTTCCGTTCTTACAGATTCAACACCACTTCGCTCACGGCCTCTCTGTGCTCGCGGAACAGCCCGCTTGCGCCGCACCGGCGCTCGCCATCGCGCTCGACGGCCACGGCTTCGGCCCCGACGGCACGATCTGGGGCGGGGAGTTTCTCACTCTCAATCATAGTGAATTCGCTCGAGCGGGGCATATTTCGACTGTTCCGCAATTGGGCGGGGATTTGGCCGCTGTCGATGCCGGAAGGATGTCGCTATCTTGGCTCTACAAAACCTTCGGGGATTCTGCGCGAGCAATATCGGGTAAGCTATTGCCCCCCATGAAGTTGGATATGGCCGTTATCGAGCGGCTGATCGCCGAGGATAGGCCGCCCCTGACCTCGAGCGCGGGGCGGCTTTTCGACACCTTCGCGGCGATTTCGCAGATTTGCTTTAAAAACAGCTTCGAGGGCGAGTGCCCGCAGAGGCTTATGGCGGAATTCGATCCCTCGATCGAGGGCGGTTATGACTTCGCCGTCGAGGGCGGGATTCTCGATCCGAGGCCGGCGATCGTGCGCGCTGTGGAGGATGTCCTTCGCGGCGAAAGCGGCTCGGCTGTCGCGACGCGTTTTCATCGCGGGTTCGCCTCGGCCCTCGCCGAGGTCGCGGCAGATGTCTGCAGAGATTCGGGAATTTGCGATGTAATACTCACCGGCGGTGTTTTTCAGAGCGTTGTGCTATTGGAGCTAACCTCGAAGGCCTTGCGCGAAAGGGGCTTGAAGCCGTTTATCAACCGCGCGGTTTCCCCCGGAGACGAGGGGATCGCCCTCGGGCAGGCGCTATTCGGAGTGAACCGCCTCGTCAATGGTTAGCGTTCGGCCATACCAATTCTAAAAGCGAGATCCGCGAGGGGTTCCCGAAAATCGAGACCAGAGCGAAACTGCCATTGGACCTCCATGCGATATCGAGGATTCGAGCGCAATTCTTCGGGTCGATGACCAGTGTGTCGCCGTTCTCGATGAGCGTCATGCGGCCGTTTTCGACAATAAAATCGATATTCGAGTTCGGGATAATACCCGCCATGAATATATCCTCGGTTTCATCCTCGATCTGCGGTTCCGGTTCTGGGAAAAGCGCTCGCAGGCATGGCCCGCTTGTGTCCGAGGGCAAGGTTCCGATCGGAAAGCGCGCGCCCGGCGGAAGCGGTCGCTCGGTTTGCATGGCCTCGGAACCAAAGGTTTTAAAGAAGCGCACCGGTGTTTTATCGGTGTTAAAACAAAGGGCGAACCAAATCGTATCCGAACTGCAATCCCAAGAGGCCAAGCCCGGAATGGTTCCGGAAGGAAGGTCTAAAATTCGGCTTGCGCCTCGCTCCGAATAAAGCTCGAGGCCGAGGTTCTCCCAGTTCGCGCTGTCGGGGATGAGTATCGAGGAGAGGATCAAGTTGCGGTCTTCGACCAAACCGCAAGCGATTTCCCTAACCCCCGCGGGGATAATTGTCCTCTTGAAATCGCCGTCCCATTCGACAAGCCGCGAAAGGTGGGGATTATTCGGCGGAACCTCGATCCATACAGCAGTGGATTCGCCGGGGAGCCATCTCAGGCTCGACGCCCAGCCGTTGCCTATCTCGGATATATCGCGCATCAAATAGCCCGAGGGCATCTCCGCGAGGGCGGTGCTAATGAAAATTAGAATCATTACAAAAAACAAATATCGAAATTGCATCTATTTAAGTGTCTCCATTGTCGGTTTGCCGGAAATGGTTCCGTCCGTCGTAGGGAAATATAATACGAGGCCCGAGGTTTGTCCAACATTTCCGGAATATATCAAGTCCGCGAAGTAAAGGCCGTTCTCGCCGAGGGCAACTACCGGCAATCGCGATTTTTTCAGGAACACGCGAGAGAGGCTGTAGGACTCGATTTGAGCGTAGTGTTCATCGAAGGGTTTGAGCAGTTCGTAGGTGCCCTGAAGCTCATATTTGCCGTTCATCGGCGAAACCCTATAGCTCGAGGCCTGTTTGCCCGTCACCGCAACGACTCGATAAAGCGATGGATTGAACCATGCCGAGGGTTCTTCGGTATCGGGGAAGCTGTATATTTGCTCGATCAGACCGCTTTGGGCGCGAACTAACGCCTCGGAAGTGACCTTGCTGAATATTCGAAAGCATGTGTAAAAACTCAATAGTATAAGAAACACCGACACTATAGACCTTCGCTTCGCAGGTTTTATCGCGGCGAAAATCGAGGCGAGGGCCATCGTGAGGATCAAAATTGGATCGACTATCGGAAAAAGATCGATAGTGTAGGCCTTATCGGTCAGCGGCCAAAGAAGCTTGGTGCCGTAGCTCGTGACCCAATCCATAAGATCGTGCAAGGCAACAAAACCGGAGAACCATAACCAAGAAACATTCAGTGGCAGTGTTTTCTTCGATAAATAATACCCAACTAAAGCGGCGATAATACCCCACACAGGGATTAAAAAAAACGAATGCGTGAAACCCCTGTGATACTTGTAATATGCCTCTGCCCCGCCGATTATAAAGAGAATATCTATGTCCGGGAGGTTCGCCGCAAGAATACTTATAAGCAAGAAGACCTTGCTTCCGAAAAACCGCTTCGGCGAGGCGTCTCTCGCTACAATTGCGGAAAGGCTGTGAGCTATATTATCCATACCTGAGAAAATAGCAAATTTCGCGCCGAATCGCTATCGATTTTTCATTTACTCGATCGCCCGCGGGGCGTCGGGATTTCAAGTCCTCGGGAAAGCAAGCTTTCCCGAGGACTTGAAATCGCTGTCGTGCCGGAAACAAATCGGAGTTCGCGAGACGTTTTGTCTCTCCGGCACGACGGCACGCGCATGCGCGTCCGACGCCCCGGGGATTCGCACCGGCGCTTTATGTGTAAATTATCATTTTTAAGAGCTAAAAAGCATCTTAAAAAGCGTTTTTGATTATAAAACAGCCTCCTGAACTCTTTTTATTATTGCGAAAGGCGGGCGGATTCGATAATTTATAATGAATGTAATAAAAAATTTAGAATTAGGGAGAGAGTATGAGCGGTCACTCGAAATGGGCGTCGATTAAGCATAAGAAAGCGGCACTCGACGCCAAACGCGGCCAAGTTTTCACTCGAATCATCAAGGAAATAACGGTAGCGGCGCGTTTCGGCGGCGGCGACCCCGATGGTAACTCGAGGCTTCGCACCGCGATAGACGCCGCAAAAGCGGCCAACATGCCAAAGGCAAATATCGACAACGCCGTGAAAAAGGGCACCGGAGAGCTTCCGGGCGTTGTTTACGAAGAGGTCACCTATGAGGGCTACGGCCCCGGCGGCGTCGCTATTCTCATCGAGACGATGACGGACAACAAGCGTAGAACTGTCGGCGAGATTCGGCATATGCTCGAAAAAAACGGCGGCAACCTCGGCGAAACGGGCTGTGTCGGATGGATGTTCGACAGGCGGGGCCTTATTACGATTCCGAAAGAGGGGCTTTCCGAGGATGCGGCATTTGAAAAGGCCCTCGAGGCCGGCGCCGACGATGTTCAAGATGGCGGCGAGTCTTGGGAGATTTACACGCCTCCGACAGAACTCGAATCCACAAGGAAAAACCTCATTGCTATGGGAATTGAGATCGAGAGCTACCAGCTCACTCAGGTCCCCCAGAACAATGTCAAGATCGAGGGCAAGGACGCCGAGAAGATGCTCAGGATCATGGATGGCCTCGAGGATCACGACGATGTCCAGAATGTTTACGCCAATTTCGATATAGACGACGAGGTTTTCGAGTCGTTCAATTCCGCAGGCTGATAATGCCAAAACCGAAGCTGATCGCGATCGACATCGACGGAACCCTCATCGACTCAAAAACGGGGCTTAGACCGGACGTCGAATCCGCGATACTTCGGGCGAAGGCCGACGGCGCGATGGTCACACTCGCAACGGGGCGAATGATTTCCGCGGCTCGCGAGTTCATCGATAGGCTCGATATCGATTTGCCGATTATAGCACTCAACGGCTCTCTCGTCGCCGCCGATAACGGCGACTCGCCACTTTACCACGAACCTATCTCCTCCGACAGCTCGAGACTGCTTGTCGAAAGGGCTTGGGAGACGCCCTCGACACTTATTTTTATATGTTGCGATAAGGCCTTCACGCGAAACATCACCGATATTACAGGCCCGGCGCTCGAAACATGGATCGCCAATATCACGGATTTTCCCGACTCGAGTATCATCGCTTCCAGCCGCCCGACATGCATTCTCGTCGCGGGGGAACAGGCCGAGATCGGCGATATATACGATGCGACAAAGTCTTTAAATCTATGCGATATAGAGCATTACATGTTCCCATCTATCCGATATTTCCATATGCATTATATCGAATACCGCGCCAAAGGCACGAATAAAGGCACCGCGCTGAGAATCCTTCGTGAATCGCTCGGGATTCAACGCAAGGATGTGCTCGCGATCGGCGATTATCTCAACGATTTGCCTATGGCCGAAGAGGCCGGTATATTTGCCGCACCGGCCAACGCCAGAATTGAAGTCCAAGAGCTTGCCGATTATGTCAGCCCCTTGACAAACGATCAGGGCGCGGTCGCGCAAATTCTTGAACATCTTTATTTTAACGCTAATTATTAACATGATACGAATTCTTGGAATCGATCCGGGCACTATAAATTGCGGATGGGGGCTTTTGGAGGTCGAAGGCTCGAACTTCAAGCTGAATGCCTCCGGCGTCTATCACCCTAAGGGAAACGACCGAATCGCTAAATTAGTTCAGATATACCGTTTCACCACGGATTTAATCAAATTGCATAACCCGAAAACCGTGGCGATAGAGGACACCTTTTACGGCAAGAATGTTCAGAGCATGATCAAGCTCGGAGAGGCCCGAACCGCCGCGATTCTCGCCTCGGCTCTCTCCGATGTCGATATCGCCGCCTTCGCCCCGAGGGAGATAAAAATGGCGGTCGTCGGCAACGGCAACGCCACGAAGGAGCAAGTCGCCTTCATGGTCAAGAGGTTGGTGGACGCACCGGAAAACTGCCCAGTTGACGAAACGGACGCTATCGCCGTCGCGTATTGTTGGGCGCAAAGAGCGCTGAGGATAGGTTAAATGATAGATTTTTTGAGGGGATTCATTGCAAGAAAGAGCGAGAACGCCGTCGTCATCGATGTTTCGGGAGTGGGGTTTCTGTTATTCATTTCCTCCAACACCTCCGGCGCTATCGGGGAGTTGGGCGAAGAGGCGCAAATCTTCACGCGCCTTATCCATCGCGAGGACTCGATCGAGCTTTTCGGGTTCGCCACCGACGACGAGCGGAGGCTCTACGACGCCTTTGTTTCGATCAACGGTATCGGCCCGAAAATGGCGATAAATATCCTTTCCGGCATGGAGTTGCCGGAGTTGGCCAATGCTATTTTAAATAAAGATCTCAAGAACCTTGCGAAAATTAAGGGGCTTGGCGTGAAAAGGGCGGAAAAGATATGCTTCGAGCTCGAGGACTCGATCAAATGTATCGGTTTCAGCGCCTTCACTCGAGAGAATTCGATTGTCGGCGATGCGACGAGCGCTCTCGTCGCACTCGGGTTTAATCAGATAGAGGCGGGGCGTTATGTCAAGGAGGCGGCGCATATCGTCGGCGAAACGAATCTCGACGCCCTTTTAAAAACCGCCCTCGAACTTACTAAGAGATAATATCCATGCAAGAATATCTCAAGCCGGTTAAGCAAGATAGCGAATCGGAGATCGAAGAAACCCTTCGCCCCTCGAGATTGACCGATTTCATCGGCCAGACTTCGATTAAACATAAGCTCGGGATATATCTCACTGCCGCGAAACAGCGCGGAGAGGCTCTCGATCATACACTTCTCTACGGCCCTCCCGGCCTCGGGAAAACTACGCTCGCGCATATAATTGCGACTGAGATGGGTTCGACTATTCGAGTTTCGGCGGGGCCGGTTCTCGAGAGGCCCGGCGATCTCGTCGGGATACTGACAGGTTTAAAGCAAGGCGACGTGCTTTTTATAGATGAAATCCATAGGCTACCTAAGGCTGTCGAAGAATACCTCTATTCAGCGATGGAGGATTACTCGTTAGATATTATTATAGATAAGGGGCCAGCGGCAAGAACTATATCATTAAAACTGCCTGCTTTCACCTTAGTCGGAGCGACTACGCGAGCAGGGCTTATTAGCCCGCCGCTTCGCTCACGCTTCGGCGTAGTCGAACGTATGGACTATTACCCCGCCGAAGAGCTATTCCAAATAGTCGAGCGGAGCGCCAGAATTCTCAGTATTTCAGCCGAGGCCGACGGCTCGCTCGAGATAGCCCGCCGAAGCCGCGGCACTCCGCGAATCGCAAATCGAATCCTGCGCCGCGTCCGCGACTACGCTCAGGTCGTGGGTGGAAACCGGATCACTTCCGATATTGCTTCTAAATTCCTTGACATATTAATGATCGACGAGCTGGGTCTCGACGAGATGGACCATCGTATTCTCGAAACGATTATCGACAAATACGACGGCGGGCCGGTCGGTATCGGCACTATCGCGGCGGTGCTCGGCGAGGATGAAGGAACTATAGAGTCGATCTACGAGCCATACCTGCTCCAGTTGGGCTTTATAGATCGGACTCCCCGCGGCAGACGGGCTACCAGAGGCGCCTACAAACATTTAAACAAGCCATTAATGAATCAAGACGAGGGTTTATTCAATGTCGAATAATATTATACCATTTATCAAAAGATATTTAAGTATTTATTCCAGTGCCGGCCCAAGAGATGTTTACAAGGCGTTGTATCAATGTTTTATGGGCAACGAGCATATGCTCGGCGACTGTTTTCATGCAAAAAAATGCCTTTTTGAGGAATTTGAATCCGCCGCTCCGATTGCGGGAGTGGTTTTCGAGAGGTTGCTCGACGATTCGGAGATAGTTCGAGTCAACTTGCGGGCGTTCAAGGCCGCAAACGGAGATATCGACCAGCTTTGGAACGCAGTTAACCTCACAACCAAGGTCTTCAAGCAGCAACCTGCGGAGTTCGCGGAGGCGTGGAATTCCGCCTCGAAGGCCTTAGTCGAATTCTTCCCGAATTCCCCCGAGATCAAACTGCTCGACGATCTCGCGAATCAGCCGATACCGCAAGCCGCGCACCATTCCGAACGCTTTCGCAGAGAGGAAAATCCCAGCTACCGAATAGTTTCCGTGAAGGCCATCGAGGGGATCGGAGGAAATATTTACGAACTATTCGTAAATCAATATGGTGTAATTCCGAAACAAACGGAAGTTATGTCTGATGTAGCCGGGCAAAGGCCGAAACACGAGATCGCGATCGACAGGGTCGGGATCGAGAATCTCCAATATCCGATAGTCGTGCTCGATAGGGATAATAAAAGGCAAAGCACCGTAGCGCAGGTGCAGATGTCAGTCGAGCTACCCTCGATTTGGCGGGGAACTCATCTGAGCCGTTTCATCGAGATAATCAATAAATATCGTGGTGAAATTACGCAAGGCCAGATCGAGGAGATACTCATCGAGATTCTTAAACAGTTCAAGGCCCAATCCGCGCATCTCACCCTCGAATTCCCCTATTTCATTGAAAAAACCGCTCCGGTGAGCCGACTCAAATCACTGATGGAATATAAGGCCGTATTTGACGGGGAGATCGAGTCGGGGGGTTATTCCTTTAAACTCGGCGTGATTATTCCTGTAACTACATTATGCCCGTGCAGTAAAGAATTATGTGAAAAAAGTGCGCATAGCCAAAGGGCATATATCAAAATCGAGGTTAAAAGCCGATCCTTCATATGGATAGAAGAACTCGTCGAGATCGGCGAGCGGTCCGCAAGCGCCCCGCTATTCGCGACACTCAAACGCGAGGATGAAAAATTCGTTACCGAAATGGCCTACGAAAACCCCCGCTTCGTCGAGGATGTCGTTCGGGCGGTCGCGCAAGAATTGCGTAAAAATACTGACATCGAGTGGTTCCGAGTCAGAACCTCGAGCGATGAGTCGATTCACAACCATCGCGCCTTCGCACTGATCGAGGGTGGACAATGCTAAAACCCAAGTTTTATTCCGGTAGAAGGATTTTGCGGCCTCACGCCTAAGCCGAGTGCGCGCGTGCGAAGCATCCCGCACGGAGTATGCTATCAGCGCTACCGCGAAGATGTTATTCTATAGAGCGCGCTCTATTTGAACTTTCCTGCAAGGCGATTCGCGACGATCGGATGGACGAAAAGGCTTATATCGCCGCCATGGCGGGCGATGGTTTTAACCATCGTCGAATTGAGATAGACATTATTTAGGCTCGGCATGAGGAAGACAGTTTCGGCCTTCGGGAAAAGCTCGCGATTTGCGAGGGCCATCTGGAATTCGTATTCGAAGTCCGAAATGGCCCTCAAGCCGCGAAGAATCGCCGAGGCGCCGATTTGCGCCGCGAACTGAGCTGTGAGGCTTGTATATCCGACAACCTCGAAGTTGTTATACCCGGCCATCACCGCGTTGATCATCTCGATACGCTCGTCGAGCGTGAAAAGGGTCTCCTTCGCGAGGTTGACCCCGACGCCCACGACAACGCGATCGAAAAGCTCCAAGCCTCGAACGATGATATCGATATGCCCGTTGGTTATCGGGTCGAAACTGCCGGGATATAAGGCTTTTTTCAACTAATTAGTTGTCTCGACTGGTGTTTCGGCCTGACCGCCCATCATCTCGTTCCAACTAACCTCTTGGAACTGAACATCGGTGGGAATCTCGAACGAGCTTTCCGGGATTTCGATATTGAAGGTGACCTCTTGGGCGATAGTCTGCGATTGGAACGGAACCGTCGTTTCCGATTTTAGAAGGATCGGGAAACCCTCGTTCTTCAGAACCCAGACCTTGGCCTTTTCCTGCTCCGTGTCGATAGAATAGACATCGCACATCTTTCCGGAAACCTCTTCGGTGCCGATCAAGACGCCCATATCCTTCAGTTGGGGGTCTTTCGCGAAGGAGGTCATCGTGGTCTTCCAATCGACCGGAGAAATCATAGACTGGCCGAAGGGTTGAAGGGCGGCGAAGTTATATATTTTCTTGTCGACCCAAATTTGGATAACCTCTTGCTGGCCTTGCGGGGTTTCGATCTTCGTGATGGATTTCGCATTAGCGCCCGAGAACACCGTCTCGCTGACCATACGGTTTGTGACATCGCCCTGAACGATCGTCGATACCGTGACGATCCTGCCGCTGTTGATAACGGTGGGATCGACCTTCGGGGCCTTCTCAGAGCAACCGGCGATCAGGACGACCGCGAGGATTGCCATCAAAAATAGTGTCTTTTTCATTTCACTCCTCTTCAAGTTAAAAGAATTTTATTAAATTTAATAAAAAAACTACTCTTCGTCAACAACTGTATTTGATAAGGTGCCAAAATCTTCGATAAATATCTCCACCTCATCGCCGGCGGTCATGAAGATCGGCTCCTTCCGAAAAACCCCAACGCCTGCCGGTGTGCCGGTGGCGACGATATCGCCGGGGAAGAGCGGGATAGCTCGAGAGATGAATGATAGAAGGAAGGGAATATCGAAGATCATCTCACTCGTGTTCGAATCCTGCATCACACGGCCGTTGAGTGTGGTTCTGAGCGCGAGGCTGTTCGGGTTTTCGATCTCGTCCGAGGTGACGAAAAATGGCCCCATCGGCGCAAAGGTCGGGAAGGTCTTACCCCGAAGCCATTGTTTGTCGCCGAACTGGATCTCGCGCGCGCTGACATCGTGAAAGATCGAGTATCCCGCGATATAGGACATCGCATTCTCCGGCTCGACGCGATGGCAGTAATCCCTAATTATAAACGCCAGCTCCCCCTCGAAATCGAGCTGATCGGTGATTTTGGGTTTGATAATATTAGACCTGTGCCCCGTGAGTGCGGTCGCGAATTTTGAAAAGAGGATAGGCCGTTCGGGAAAGGGTCGATTTTGCTCGATGCAGTGATCCCGATAGTTCAGGCCGATACATATTATCTTGTTCGGGTTGATAATCGGCGGCGCAAAGACCGCCTCTGAAAGCGGAATCGTGGCGTCGTCCCCGATAGGCGCCCTTTTTTTGTAATCGCAAATAATCCCTTCGACTAACGCGGCGGCCTCCTCCCCGGCCTCGAGGAGGGTTCGCATATCCCAAAGAAACGGCGGGGCCGGTTCTTCGTTTATCAACTCGAACGCCGCATCCAAGGCGATCAGATTCTCCCCTTCGAGCGCTGTGACTGCGCTTCCTCCATCCCGGTAAATCGTTGCAAGCTTCACGACAACCTCCTAATCGATGAAAACCAAGGCGGTTCCGGCCACGGCGAGGAATGTCCCGAGAACAGAAACCATAGTGACCTTTTCCTTAAAATAAAACTTCGCGATCGGTAGAAGCAGAATCGGCGGAAGGGCCATCAGTGTCGAGGCAATGCCGATATATGTATTCTGGACGGCGACCATCGATAGCCAAACACCCAAAAACGGCCCGGTGAACGCGCCGAGGGCGATAAACCTTATCGCACCCGACTTGCCCGACAGGCTGAAGGTATAGCCGACCTTTCCCCTCAATAATGCCACGGCCCAAATCAAGGGAGCCGCCGCGGAGACGCGGATCAATGTTGCGGAGAGGCCGGAGAAATCGCCCCCGAGACCTCGTTTAGACAGGGCGAGACCTACCGCTTGCCCCAAGGCGCCGCCCAAACCGAAAAGTATTCCCGTTAGGTATTGCCGGTGGCCGTTCGAGGGCGTGCCGCCGCGCCGATCGAGAACTACAATCATAACTCCGGCGACAGTGAGCGCGACGGCAAGTATGTCCAAGGGCTCGAGCCTTTCACCGAGAAAGACCCAAGCGATAGTCGCCCCTATAATCGGAACGAGGGACATAATGAGCATCGAGAGATGCGTGCCGATTCGGACGAAGGATTCGAGCAAAAATGAATCGCCCAAAGCGAAACCGACAATCCCGGAAAGACCGAGCCAGAAGAACCTTTCGGCTTCCGCGTGAATCGGGTAAAGCGAGCCGAAGAACACAAAATGCGCGCCGGCAAGGAAAAGGAGCGCCGCCAAAAGGCGCATCCTGTTCACAACAGCCGAACCGGCCCTGCGACCGCCCTCGGTGAAGAAGACCGAAGTGAAGGCCCAGCAAAGCGCGGCGCCGAGCGCGGCGGTTTCTCCGGTAATGGCGCTCATCCCTGTTGGAAAACGACCGATTTAGGCGCCATCGGTCGGCCTGAACTTGATTATTGTCAGCTTGTTGCCCTCGGAAGTCTCAGGAGCGTAATGAACCTCGTCGGCGAACTGCTTGACGAGATAGAGACCGATGCCGCCGATAGGCTGGTCCTCGGAGGCCTTGCCGTCATAGCGATCGAGCTTCTCGTCGAAATCGAAGGGAATTCCGTAATCGACGATCTCTATCTTCAGGCCGCCGGCAAGGGGTATATATTTGAGAAGGAAGTTGTCGGCGCTGTTGCCGCGGTAGGCATACATGATGACATTATTCATAACCTCGTCCAAGGCGAGCTTGATCTGATAAACACCCTTTGCGTCGAAGCCGCAGTCCTTGGCGACCAACTCGGTGAAATCGGCCACCCCTTCGAGGATTCCCGTCTCGGCAGGAAGGCGGAGCAGTATCTCCTTTCCGGGGATCGGCCGCGCCGGGTCGAAGGCCGTCTCGAGGGCGCATTGGCGGCAAAGCAGGAGCATAGTGATGTCGTCGCGTTGTTTCGCGCCCTTGGTAAACTCGTCGATAAGCCCGAGCAACCCATGAGCGACCTTCTTGCATTCGCATTCGGCGGCGCCGCGAAGATTCCAGACGAGGTTCTCGAGGCCGAACTCACGGCCTTCGGTGTCTTCGGCCTCGGTGATCCCATCGGTGTATAGGAGAATCATCGAGCATGTCGGCAGTGTGAACTCGGAGGTCTCATAATGGGTGTTGGGCAATGCCCCGAGCGGCAGACCGATCCGCATCGGAATCTGCTCGACCTCGCCGCCCTTATGGACGCAGATAGGGGCATTATGCCCCGCGCAAACAAACCTGATATTGCCCGACTCGACATCGTATTCGCAATAAAGCATCGTGACGAACATCGAAGCGGAGTTATCCTTCGCCAAACGATAATTGACTCTGCGGAGGACCTCCGCGGGAGAATGGCCTTGCGAGGCGATCTCGCGCGTGAGGATTCGAGTCATAGCCATGAACAGCGAGGCCGGTGCACCCTTATCGGAAACATCGGCGATGACGAGGGCTATTTTGTTATCTTTCAACCTGAAAATATCGAAGAAATCCCCCCCGACCTCGAGGGCGGGGCGGTTCAGGCCGTAGATATCGATGATGCCCACAAGCTCGGGAAAGGGCGGAAACACTTGCGGAAGGATGCTCTTCTGTATCTCTGCGGCGATGAGGAGTTCTTGTTGGTATCGCTCCTTTTGCGCGGTCGTCTTTCGGACATTGTCTATCTGTTCGACGATGGCCCCGCCGAGCGAGTTGAACGCCAGCGAGAGGTCTCTGATCTCCTTCGGGCCGGTCTTTTCGGCGAGTTTGATCTGGTAATTGCCCTCGGAATAGCTCTGCACCTGACCGACAAGCCGTTTTAGCGGCGAGGTGACACCGGAGGAGATTAACACGACAATGCCTATGACGAAGGCGATTATCAAGGCCGCCAAAAAAAGTGCCTTGTTCCTCAGCTGGACGAGGGAATCGAGAATCTCATCGCTGGGATAGGCTATCACGAAGGTCCAGCCCGTCGATTGAATATCGGTGGTGATAATCCAAGATTGCTTGCCGTAGAAGGGATCGGGCATCTCGATATAATTCGATGATTTATCCTTGATTATCTCCGCGAATTCGGCCATCATGCCCTCATCGCCGGGCTCTAAAAGCTCCCAGATGGTTTTCTGGGACAGCACTTCCTCGCCCGGATGAGCGATGAAGCGGCCCTGATCGCTTATAATGAAAGCGTATCCGGTATCGCCGATTTTGAGGCGCTTTGTTCTGGCAACAAGCTCGTCGAGCGATATATCGACAGTCGCGATACCGACGATCTCCCCGTGGCAGAGGATAACCTCGGAATAGGTGGTCATAAGGATTCCGCCGCCGCCCTCGTCGAAATAGGGCTCGCTCCAAGAGCCGCGGCCGTCCCTCACCGGCCTCGTGAACCATTCCCAAGAGGTATAATGATAATCCTCGGAGTCGAGATCGCTGTAGGCGAGGCTGTCGCCCGACCGGAAATAATAGGGTGCGAAGCGCCCGAGCGGCGTGGCTTCCGGGATGAACGCGGCCGTCGAGCCATAGATATCGGGGTTCTTTTCGAGGTTGCCCTTTATCTTTTGAATAATCTCATCCCTGTTGCATCCCTCGTTGTCGGAGAGCGAAAGCGCGAGGCCCTCGGCCGCTTTGCGGGAGGACTCGAAGAGGACGTCGAATTCCTTGGCGTGCGAACGCGCCAGCTCGTAGGACTCCCTTGTGATCTGTTGAAGGACTGTGCGTTCGCTGTCTTTGAAGGTCAAAAAAACGAGCAATCCGAAAAGCACGACGAGGATCGGGACGAGGGTCAGAAGCAGTCTCGATTTAACGCCGGTGATCAATCAAGATCACCGGCCTTCGGAACGATATTGAATATGCTGGCGAATCCGGAGATCTCGAGCACCTCGGCGACCCCCGCCTGTGGCGCGATGAGTGCCATATCGCCCGAAGCGGCCTTGAGGCTTTTATAGGTCGCAAGCAGAACACGAAGCCCCGCGCTACTCATATAATCGACCTTGGAAAGGTCAACAGCGAAGTGCGTGTTGCCCTCCGCGATCTTTTCGAGGAACGACGCCTCGAAGTCCGGCGAGGTGTGGCCGTCGATGCGGCCGGTCGGCTTGGCGATTAGCCATTTCCCGTCTTTCTTGTAATCAACTTGCACAATACCTCCTTAGCCTGTAAATAAAAATCCATTTCAAGCGGACGCTCACCATTTGTTCCTATGGACGATATCCTCGAGAGGAACCCTCGATTTCGGCCTGCCCTCCTCGGCGGGGATCCCGATTACTAATATTCCCACAATGGTGATTTCGAGCGGCACCCCGAGAACCTCGCGCGCGGCCGCCTGATCGAAGGCGCCGAGCCAGCAACTGCCGAGGCCGATATCGCAGGCGCAAAGTTGCATATGATCCAGCGCAATCGCGCAATCGATGAAGTGCGCGGGGTTGCCGCAGGACATCGTGTAGTCCTCGGTGGAGCAAACCGCGACCGCCGCGCCGGCCTCGCCGATGAAGGCCTGATTTCGGCAGGCCGGAACCATCGCCTCGAGAGTGGGTTTTTCCGTCACCGCGACGAAGGCCCATTTCTGCCTGTTCTTGGCGGAATTGGCGAGATTGCCGGCCGAAAGGATAGTCTCGAGGGCGCCGTCCGGCAAGGCCGCACCGGTGAATCTTCGTATCGACCTTCTCTTCTCGATCAAACTGCGAAATTCCATGGGCGACCTTAATCGATTCTGATTGAAATTATATAGCTACTCGGATTATCGACTGAAGCAACGAAGAGGATGAACTCCTCGTCGCGATACACCGATTTATAGAGCCGCTCCGGGCTGAGGCCGCTCGAGGCCGCGCGCGCGAGGACGCTATATCCGCCGGAATCGTAAAGATACATATCCAAATCCGCGCTCGAGGGCCAACTGAGTTCGATGGTCATATAGCCTGTCCATACGCTCTGAAAGCGGAAAAGGTCTAAATCGCCGGTGTAGTTGTCCGGAGTAGTGAACCCGCCAAATGAAACATCGCCATAAACGCGGTTTGCGTGAATAATCCCGAGGTTTTGCGCGCCGAAGGCGTCGTCGTTCGGTTCGCTCTCATAGCGGATAGTGTCCGCCGAACCGCCGTAGAGGGGGACATTGATATAATTCACATGGCCGTAGGATGAGAATAGGATGGCGTCGCTCGAATTGAAGACACCGTTTCGATCGCCGTCGCGAAAGCCGTAGTAGTAGGGATAAAATCCCGAATATGTTGAGGCCTCGACGCCGTAGTTCCCGAAGTCGAAGCCAACGAAGCTGTATTCGCCGGCATAGTTCGGGACGACGGAATCGATGCGCGCCATGCCGGTGGTTTGGAACTCGACGAGATAGACTTGGATATCGGAGGAGGACACTCCGATAAGCTCGGCGCTGTTGACCGCGCCGGCTAAGACATTCTCGGTTGCGGAGGGGCCGGTGCCCTCGAAACAGGAGAGTAATAACAGTGCAATACTAAAGAGGCATATATTGACAAGCTTCAGTTTCATCCCTTAATTATAGGTATTCGCATCAGCTCAATCAATCTTAAAAAAGGCCTTAAATCTCCGGTTTGAACATACGCATAGCCGAACGAACCAGCCTAAGAGTTTCGGCCGCGCGTTCCCGCGCCCTTTCGGCGCCGCGCTTGAGGTGTTCGTCGAGTTGGGCTTTATCCGAGAGCAGAACCATACGCCTTTCGCGGAAATCCTTGAAATACTCGACTAATGCGGCAAGCAGTGCCTTCTTGCATCCGACGCAACCGACCGACGGATCTCCGGCGGAGCACTTATCCGCGAGGTCGGCGGGAAGCGAAGAGTCGTATATTGTTCGGTAGATATGGACCGGGCAATCCGCGGGGTGTCCGAGATCGGTTTTATGTATCTTCGCCGGATCGGTGAACATGCTCATGACCTTGGTTTTCACGATATCCGGGCTGTCGCCGAGCGCGATGAAATTGCCGTAGGATTTCGACATCTTCTGCCCGTCGGTTCCGGGGAGGACTTGGAACTTCGTGACGAGCGCTTCCGGCTCGGGGAAGACCTCGCCATAGAGGTAGTGGAACCGCCGGACAACCTCGCGGGTCAGCTCGAGGTGGGGAAGCTGGTCTTTGCCCACGGGAACGACATCGGCGCGATAGACGATGATATCCGCCGCCTGAAGTAGGGGGTAGCCCAAGAAGCCGTAGGAGTCGAGGCCGAGCGATTCGACCTTTTCTTTGTAGCTCGGAACCCTCTCGAGCCACGGAATCGGGGTTATCATAGATAAAAGAAGATGAAGCTCGGCATGTTCTTTGACATGGGATTGAACGAAAATAGCGGTTTTATCGGGGTCGAGGCCGGCGGCGATATAGTCCGCGGCCATCTCGTAGATTCGCGGAACGAGCATCTCGGTCGATTCGAAGCCGCTGGTCAGGGCGTGCCAATCGACGATGCAGTTGAACATATCGTATTTGCCGGTGTTCTGAAGCTCGACCCAGTTGCGAAGCGCGCCCTCGTAGTTTCCGAGGTGAAGTGCGCCCGAGGGTTGCATTCCGGACAGCAAGACCTTTTTCTTCGAAGTTGACATAATCATCGACCCAATCTGAGTTTTATATCGAGGTTAATTTAACCCAATTTTGTTTGAGTTCAAGCTAAAAGCTCGAAGATCGGAATTCGACCGCCGATTCGGTGCCTTCCTATTCGGCCTCGGAGGGCGCGGCGCTATCGGGCGCGGCCGGCGGCGAGACCTTTGCCGAGAGGATAGCCAACACTTTCTGCACCGCCTCATCGGCAACCGCCGAGACCCGCTCGATCTTCGAGGCGGAGGTGATAATCTCGACCTCCGAGGCCTCGGGGCGCCATTTGCCGTCGCCGGAGGTGATGACCTCCACGATCTTGTCGCTTTCGGCCCTCGCGAGGAAGGCCTCGACCGACGGCGGAAGCACCCTTTTTTCGGTGGTGTGAACAAGCAAGACCGCATCCCATTTGGCCGGGTCGGTCTCGGCCAGCCCCGAGATATCTATCCCGCAGATATAGACATTCCCGCCCTCGAGCCTGCTAAGAAGTTCTTCGGTCAGAAGGTCTTTGAACTTGCTCCCCTGCGTTGCGATGAGAATTCGGCCCTCGCCGGTGCCGTAAATCGCCTCGAAGGGTTGGGCGGGTTTTTGTTTGTTGACCGCTAAATAGACACCGAAGCCAAGAACCGCCAGCAGAACAATCGCAACCACAAAGATCAGGACCAGCTTTAAGGCCTTCATTGCCCCTCCATGTAAAAAATGTTTTAAATATTTTACTCTGTCTCCCCTGCAATTGCAATAAGTTATTAGCATAAGTCGATATATCGCCGATTCTCGGGCACCAATTTCCCCTTGAACTCGAGAGGTTAATCGATATTTTTTCATCGCACTCAAAAAGGAGAAGCTATGGAAAAGATTTGGCGCAAGCTGTCGATTATCGAGCAAATATCGAACCCCGATATTCGGGAGAAGGTCCGCCGGACAATGGAAACCGCTATTCTCCGCGCCGGGTGGACCGAGGAGCAGGCCCTCGAGATACCCTTCACCCTGCTCATTCCGGGAACCAAGGTCACACTCCTCGAACACACCAAGCAGGTGACCGAGATGGCGCTCGACAATGCCGAGCGTATGTCGAAGGCCTACGAAAACTACAGCTTCGACCGCGATGTTCTCATTGCGGGCGGGTTACTTCACGATGTCGGTAAATTCCTCGAATACAGTTTGAGGGACGGCGCCTTCGTCAAATCCGAATGCGGTAAATTCCTGCGCCATCCCTTCAGCGGTTGCGCGATAGCCTATGAGATGGGGCTTCCACCGGCAATATGCCACTGCATCGCGGTCCACGCCAACGAGGGCGACGGCGGTTGGCGCTCCTTGGAGGCCATCGCGATAAATAAGGCCGACTTCACGAATTTTCATTCACTAAAAGAGCTGGCTTAGGGGGAACTCGAAACAACCTCGCGCCCTCACCCATTCGATCCGCGCTGAAAACCTCGACTACATCGGGGTTTTCGCTTTTTAGGAATTTAACCTCGTTATTGTTCATCGTGAAGACGAAGGTATCGCCGTTATAACTTCCGAGGCTCGGGGAATAATTGACTACAGAGAGATTTTTACCTGCAAGTTTCAATATCGTATAAACCTGTTTGCAATTCATTGTCTTGCGAATCCTGCCCTGAGTCTCATCGTCCAAGACGGCGATATCGGTGTTTAGTCCCAAACCCATATCCTCGTAATCTATAACGATAATAGTCGAGCCGTCGGGGATGTTGCGCTCGATATACTCGATGACATCTGCGAAATTTTGCCGCTGTGCCGAGACCATCTGGAGCGAAGCGGTTTTATCCTTCAGGACGAACACCCCGGCAATCATTACAATAATGGCTATTGCCGCACCCGCTATTATCTTGGTTTTCATCGAGATGCGATCGAGGCGATTTAATACAAAGTCGTCCAAAACAAGCTTCAGTCCAAATGCTCCTGCGATTGTAAGGCCGAAGGTTGCCTCGATGAGATAAGTCCTTGTCACGAAACCCAACAGCATTATTCCGGCAAAAACGAGACCGAACCAAGATATTCCAATCGCCTCGGGGCCGAGCCTCAAGATCATCAGCAAACCCATAACGACAAAAACGACCATCCCAAAGCTCGGAAACAGGTATGCCACAATCCCCATAGCAAAGGAAAGAATAAGCGCCGGTATTTTCCCAATATAGGGCTTGAACCCGGGCCTCCCGAGGAATGAATAGGTCAAAAGCCCGACTATCGGAAAACCATACCTGCGCAAAAGCTGGGCCGAGTAGAAACTCCATCGATGCGCGACAAATTTGAAGGCCTCCGCGAAACCATTGGCCAAGATGCTTTCCTGTCTCGAATCCATGGACGGGGTTTTCATGATCACCAAGGCTCCGACGAGCAGAATTCCGAGGGAAACCGCCATATTGAGGCGGAATGCGGCCCGCCCGACCTCAACCCTTTTACTTGCGTGAAAGAAGATCGCGGAGATAGGGACAATCAAGCAGGCCGGTTCTTTCGAAAGGATCGCTAAAATAAAAAAGAATACTCCGACGATTAAGTATAGCCGATTCTTAAGTGCGAGCGGACAAAGAAAGATAAGGGCGAGGTATATAAAAAACAGCTCCAGAATAAAGGTGAGGTCGGAGAACCAGAACATAATATAAATGAAGGAGTTAAAGCAGGCCAAATACAAAAAGAGTGAGAGCACGGCGGTCTTGAGATCGAACGAGCGCTTCATGAACTCGAAAAGCCATAAGAAAGACAGCAAATATAGGAGAATCGTGACGAACTGGTATCCCGTCGGGTCGAGGCCGAAGACTCGGAACATCACCCACCAGATAATGTTCTGCAGGGGTCTAAACACACCGAACATAACCGCGGTGGCCGGAATGAATGCAGATATCGGGGATTTATAACTCGCGGCCCATCTTAGATAATATACATCGTCCTCTCGAAAATAGATCGGAAATATGTGTGTGAGCACTGCCGCAAAGACTACAGCCGCAAATGAGAGGTAAAGCGTGGAGTATCGTTTAAGATGATCGATCATTTCGACTTTCCCCCGTTTCCCGTAGGGTTCGATGCTAATTCAAGTTCATCGCGGAAAAACCATTTTGGTGGATGCCGGCGAGTCCATTTCGCGAAGGACGATTTTTCCTCGATATAGTAGTTTCTATAGGCCGACACGGCGTCCCCTTGAATGCGGAACCACTCCGGCACGGCTTGGGCAAACTCGGTCGGTCCGATATCCTCGAACTTAATACCCGCCATTTCGTGAATTACCTCGCCCGAGCGATGCGATCTTTCCTCGCCCCAGCGGTATCGATATTCCTTTTCGAGCGCAAGGCCAAGTCTCACCAGCCAACGAAAATTAGCGAGGCTCTCGGCGGCCCATAGGACGCATGGATGCCTGCGGTGCGTCGGCCTGTAGGGAGTCTCGAAACCGCGGATATTGGCCGCGGTGCAAAGTATCTGTGCGCTCTCGAGAATCATCTTCATAACATGCTTGTCGCAGTGCGCGCGCGCACATTTTCCTATATCGTTGTCGAGAATGAAGATATTCATAGTATATTAAAACTCGTTCGAGATAAAATAAACAGAATAATATATTCAAAACATCTTTTTTGCCAAGGCTTAAAGCATTCATCTTGTTTTATTGGGACGAATATCTCCTTTAAATCTTTAGGTTCGAGGGAATTAACCTTCAAAAAAAAGGCGCCCGAAGGCGCCTTTAACTGAGCGATTTCGGCCTTAGCCGAGGAAGGGATAGCGATAGTCCTTCGGCGGAACGAAGGTTTCCTTGATAGTGCGCATACTGACCCAGCGCATGAGATTGGTTTTGCTTCCGGCCTTGTCGTTTGTGCCGGAGGCGCGGGCGCCGCCGAAGGGCTGTTGCCCGACCACCGCGCCGGTGGGCTTGTCGTTGATATAGAAGTTTCCGGCCGAGTTGCGAAGCGCGACGATGGCCTTGTTGATCGCATATCTGTCCTTGCCGAAGACCGCGCCGGTGAGGCCATAGGCGCTCGTGCCATCACAAAGCGCGAGGGTTTCCTCGTATTTGTCGGTGGGATAGACATAAATAGTCAGGACCGGGCCGAAGATCTCCTCGACCATAGTGCGGAAATCCGGCTTTTTGGCGAGGACTACTGTCGGCTCGATGAAGTAGCCTTTCGAGTCGTCATAGCCACCGCCGGCGACTATCTCCGCGTCGGGCGAGGCCTTGCAATAGTCGATATATTCGGTGATGTCGCGGAATGCCCATTTGTCGATAACCGCGTTCACGAAGTTACCGAAGTCCTCGGCCGAGCCCATCTTTACTGTCGCAAGTTGAGCGACAAGCCTCTCGCGGAAGGACGGCCAGAGCCTCTCGGGGATATACATACGGCTCGCCGCCGAGCATTTTTGGCCTTGAAACTCGAAGGCCCCGCGGATAGCGGCGGTCACGAGCTCGTCAACATCGGCGGACTCATGGGCGAAGATGAAGTCCTTGCCGCCGGTCTCGCCGACGATGCGCGGGTAGGTCTTGTAGCTGGCGATATTCTCGCCGATGGTCTTCCACATATCCTGAAAAACCGCAGTGCTTCCGGTGAAGTGGACACCGGCCAGATGCGGGTTCTTAAGCACTGTCGGGCCGACCTTGCTCCCCGGGCCGGGGATGAAGTTGATCACGCCGTCGGGCAGGCCGGCCTCTTTGAAGAGCATCATCAGATAATACGCGCTGAAAACCGCGCTGGAAGCGGGTTTCCAAAGGCAGACATTGCCCATAAGCGCCGGCGAGGTCGGGAGGTTGCCAGCGATGCTTGTGAAATTGAACGGCGTCACCGCGAAAACGAAGCCCTCCAATGGGCGATATTCGACATAGTTCCAACTTCCCTTGCTACTGATCGGCTGTTCTTCGTAGATCTTCATCGCGAAATAGCTGTTGAAGCGGAAGAAGTCGATCAGCTCGCATGCGCTGTCGATCTCGGCCTGAAATGGGTTCTTGCTCTGCGCGAGCATCGTCGCGGCGTTGATGATATAGCGCCATGGCCCGGACAACAGCTCGGCCATTCTCAGGAATATGCTGACGCGCGCCTCCCAAGGCGTCTCCGACCAAACCTTGCGAGCCTCCATCGCGGCCTCGACCGCCATCTGAACCTCTTTCTCGCCGGCCTGATGGTAGGTCGCTAAAACATGATCCTTCTCGTAGGGGATCCTGCACTCGGCCATATTGCCGGTTTTAACCTCTTTGCCGCCGATAATCAGCGGTATCTCTATCTTCTCGCTCTTAAGCTTCCGGATCGCCGCCTTAAGTGCCGCAGTCTCGGGGTTGCCCGGAGCATAGGGCAAAATCGGCTCATTAATCGGTTCGGGGACAGTGAGTTTGGCATTGAACATGAAGACTCCTTTCAATATAACTTCGGGTGGTAAGTTTATTATTATAAGACAAACATTACCTAATATCAAGCCATATTCTGACCAGTTAGCCCTCAACAGCAATTTCCCCGCCAACCCCCCCGCGGGGCGTCGGCCCGACCGAAGGTCGGCGCGAGGCGCTCGGATTAACAACCATAATAATGCACAAACCACCGCTCCGAGCGCCTCGCCGGCGCCGCGCCGAAAGGCGGCGGAGATTTACTAGGATGCGTGGTCTTTCTCGCCTTTCGGCCGGCGCGCCGACGCCCCGCGGGGGGGAACTTGGGTTCAAGAGGGGCTTGCACTGGAGGCCTCGAAGGATTATATTCGGGCGAAAGGAGTTCTTATGGAGAGAAAATACGCGCTCGAGCTTATTGCGGAGCATATTAGCAAGGGCAATTTGGTGAAGCATATGTTGGCGACCGAGGCGGCTATGCGCGCCTTGGCCGAAAGACTTGGCGGCGACCCGGAGTCATGGGCGCTGGCGGGGCTTCTGCACGATCTCGATTATGACACTACCGAGAAGGATTTCCCTCGGCACGGCCATGAAACCGCGAGGCTTCTCGAGGGGCGCGGAATCGCCCCGGAGGTTATCCACGCTATCGAGTCGCACCCGAACCATCCCGAATGCCCGCCGGTCTCCGAGATGGACAAGGCCCTGCACGCGGTCGATGGTTTGACCGGCTTGATTGTCGCCGCGTCGCTTATGCACCCCGACAAACGGCTCGCTCCGCTCGACACCGAATTTGTTATGCGCAGGTTCAACGAAAAGCGCTTCGCCGCGGGCGCAAACCGCGACCAGATTGCGACCTGCGAGACAATCGGCGTTCCGCTCGAGGAGTTCGTCGGAATCACCCTCGATGCGATGAAATCGATCAGCGGCGACCTTGGACTATAGCGCCGAAAACATCGCCTGCGCGCCGCGGAGGGGGCAGATCCTCTCGTGGTGCATCTACGATTTCGCGAATACAATCTATTCGATGAATGTCGTCTCGCTGTATTTTCCGCTATTGGTTATTGTCAACTTGGGCTTTCCGGACATCTATGTCTCTGTCGCGAACAGCATCTCGATGCTCATAGTCGCGCTGACCGCGCCCCTTTTGGGCCAGCTAACCGACAGGATCGGCCGGCGCAAGGAATTTCTCCTTGCCGTCACGACGATAAGTTGCCTCGCCACCGCGGCGATAGGGGTGTTTTATAACTCCCTCGGAGGCCATATCTTCGGGCTTCTCGCTGTGTTCGTGGCGGCGAATGTCGCCTATCAACTCGGTCTTGTTTTCTACAACTCGCTCCTACCCTCGGTGGCGCCGCCGGGGAAGATCGGCCGAATCGGCGGCCTCGGCGTGGCGATTGGCTATATCGGCTCGATCGTCGGGATGATCCTTGTTCTGCCCTTCAACGAGGGCGCTGTTTTCGGGCTGGAAATTCCCTTTATTCAGGCCGGCGGACGACCGGCGACCTTCCTCCCGACGGCGATCCTATTCGCGCTCTTCTCCCTCCCGACCTTCCTGTTTCTGAAGGAAAAAAGGCAAGCCCCACTCCCAAAAACCGGCCAAACCTCCTTCGCGCAAATTATTGAAACACTTAAAGATACAAAAAAATACCCCGGAATCCGGCGCTTTCTCATCAGCAAGCTATTCTTCGAGGAGGGCATCGAGACCGCGATTTTGTTCATGGGGGTTTACTCCGAAAAGGCCATCGGCCTCGGCGACGACAAAAAAATCCCCTTCTTCGTGATAGCAACTGTCTTCGCCGCGATCGGCTCATGGCTGTTCGGCAAGATCGTCGATCGCTGGGGCGCAAAACCTACTCTAATGGCTGTTCTGCTTGGATGGGTAGCCTCGCTCTTTGCCCTGATCTTCATCACGAGCGTCGAGGCCTACTTCGTCCTCGGAGCGATTGTCGGGGTCTTCCTCGGCGGGGCGTGGACCGCCGCGAGGCCAATGCTCATCGAGCTTTCGCCGAAGGAGAATATCGGTAGGTTCTTCGGCCTATACTCACTCTCGGGAAAGACCGCCGCGATTATCGGCCCGCTCTTCTGGGGCATCGCTGTATGGTCGCTGTCCGGTTTCGGCAACGCCGTGGCCTACCGCGGCGCGGTTTGCACCCTCGCTGTGATGATCGCGATCGGCGCGATTATCCTGCACCCGCTCAAGAAGGTTATAGTGTAGGTTATAGGCTATGGGTTATGGGTTATGGGTTATAGGTTATAGGTTATAGGTTATAGGTTTTACACGACGGTGTAAAGTAAACACCTGAAACTCCGTAGGGGTCGGTCTCGCGCCAGCCCTTTTATTAAGGTTATGGGTACTGGGTTATAGGTTATAGGCCTTACACGAGGGCGCGGAGTGCGCCCTTTTCATTTGAGATACATCTCCAATTTGTCGGTATGGCCGACGGCAATTGTAGAGGTCATCGTAGGGGCGGGCTTTGTCTCCGCCCTATTTTTGATTGAAGGGTAAAAGATAAAGGGCGGTTACGAGAAGCGCGTGGGGCGCGCTTTTTCGAGTGAGATTTATTGCGCCGAAACGCCCACCCCCCGCGCGCTGTCACGATTTTTGCGATTCGTCAGACCGGCGCTAATAGCCCTCTTCCCGCCGCGCAAAAATCCCCACCGCAACCCCATACCACCCCCGCGCCAGCGCGCCGCCCCCGGCCCCGGATATATCGTTCGATGCGTTCTTCGGGGCTACGGAGCGACCGGGTTTCATTTCAAATACACAGCCCGTTTCGTGCAGACGGCTGTAGCCGTCTGTTGCGGGCATGTCGCGCGAACGACCCCTACGATTATTTCAGATAGACTATGCGTTTCGCCGCGGCCGCACCGCCGCCGGTCGCTTCGGCTTGCCTCGGCTCCGCTCGGTAACCACCGCTCAGCGACCGGGTGTCGAAGCGCGCGCGGACGAGATAGACACCGGAGGCGACGGTTTCATCGGGTTGCCAGACGAATTGGCCTTCGCCGTCATTGCGAGGCCGGAGGCCGCGGCAATCTGTTCCTGTAAACGGCGAGATTGCTTCGTCGCTTGCGCTCCTCGCAATGACAGAATGGTCGCTCCTCGTAATGACATCGACCATTCGCCCATTCACATCGAATATCTCGATTTGTAGGGGCGCACGGCTGTGCGCCCCTACGGGCGCGTCGATTGTGATTCTCACCGCGGAATTGAACGGGTTCGGGTGGGCGGAGAGGCTTATCGCCGACGGTTTTTCCGCCTCTTTGATCGCACCGGGTTCCAATATCGAGAACCGCTCGGACATCGACACGAAGCGGCCGGTGAGAGTCTCATAGACCTTGAGATAACAATCGTGGCGCGAGGTTTCCACCTCGGGCACCGCCCACATGAGTATCCCCGAATTGTTAATCGAATCGGCGATGACCGACCACGGCCCGGCCTCGCCCTCGAGCGAATAGGCCAAGCTGACCTTTGGAACCGAGGGCGTGCCGCCGCGTGTCCAGCGGAGGATCGCGGAGCTTCCGCCCGCAAGGTTTTCCCCGCCGACCGGATATGTCCATCTCATAAACGGTGCGTCGATGCAACTATAATACAGCGAATAAATCCCCACCCGGCCGGCGGTAATTCTCAGGAAGCATTCGCCGGAGGAGTCCGGCAGGAAGGTGATTTGGAAATTTCGGCTATCGTGGGAGTTGTCGTCGGAAAGAACCATCGCGCCCTCGACAAAAAGCTCGCCGCGGGTATCGGTCGGGCCGTTGGTGTAGAAGACATAGGTGCTGTCGGCGGTCGCGATAAAGCGGAACCAATCCTCGTCCTCGGCGGGGTGAATCTCGTCGCCGCGGGTGGCCTCCGTCTCGTTGATATTCAACACGATAGCGGAAGCGGTGTCTTCGCCGGCGTCAGGGCGGTAGGGCGGGCGAATATCGATTATCGCCCAGCGGACAATCGTCAGCGGCGCGGGCAGGTCGTCCGGAAGGCGATACCAAGCGTCGTAAAATCCGCCCCAGCCGTAGTTCAGGTGATAGTATCCGCCGTCCATAAAGCCGTCGCAGACGATCGCGTGGCCGGAGGTGTCCGGCTCGAACTGAAAGATCCCGAGTTGGGCGGGCATCGCGGAGAGCATATTCGAGTGAAGCCTCTCGTAGAAATCGGTCATCTCCGGCGGATCGACCTTTTCGGCCGTGAGGTAGCCCCATTTCTCGGTGAAGGAGGTATCGTGGAACCATGCGATTGTGCCCTCGCTACCGTAGATCGCCCAGATCGAGACCCCGCAGGCCCAGCTGATCGCGGCCTTCATCGCGGCGGTTGGATGGACGCCGGCGCCGTTGTAGTCGATAGTCTCGATAGTCGCGGTCGCGGCGTCGATCCAGATCGGCGGGACTGTGCTGTCCGACCAATAACTTTCGGTCGCATCGAAGCTCACGCTCGGCGGAAACTCCCAGAAATTAATAACCTGCGCCATCGAGGTGGCTGTGCATCCGACGACCGAGCGATCGCCGGTCTCGGGGTCTATCGGGCAGAGATCGTTGTAGGGCGGGCCTTGTTCCCAACGCGTGTCCATCATCGGGCCGAAGGTCTCCGAGGGTTCGAACGATGAAAGCGAGAGGCCGTTTAAAAGCTCGCTCCAGAGCCGGCGATTCTTTTCGAGAACCCCGGGGGCGGTGTTCGGAATCGCCATTTCGCGGGATTTCAAATCGGAGCGGAGGATATTCAGCAAGGCGTTTTCGGGCGAGTCGATGGAGGGAAAATCGTTATCGTAGGAAAACGCGATCAGCGGCTCTATCTCCTCGCGGGCGGAAAGCGCGAGAAAGCCGGTCGGCTTTAGCACCGCGACCCATCCGATGGGGCGATAGCTTTCGCCTTCGATTGGAACGATCCCGTCGAGGGCGCGCTCGTCGAAAAGCCCCGCCGAATAATGCGCCGAGATAATAGCCTCCGCGGCTTGTTCGATCTCGGTCGGGGAGAGATTTGCGCAAAGCAGATTCGCGCTGAACAGGAAAAAGACGGCAATAATCGAGTGGAATCTCATATTAGGTAGTCCTTCGATGGGATTTTTAAAAAAAAGATAAGCATCGGGGTGCGGAAATCAAGGCTCGAGGCGAACCGCGGCGACTTGGCCGGCGCATGAGATCGTGTATTCCCCCGCCGGAAAGGCTCCACCGCGAAGGCCCTCCCAAAGGGCGCAACCCTCGACGGCCTGCAGAGTGGCCACAAGCTCGCCGCTCTCATTGAGGATATCGACCCGATCGGACTGCGCGCCTTCGATTGTCACCGGCCCGGAGGAGATCTCCGGCAGGGCGGTTAGCTCCTCGAAATAGGGCTTCGCGGACTGCTTCGCCCGAAGAACCGGCCCCGGGTCGTCGAGGTCGGGGATATTCATATCGATGACAACATAGGAATAATGCTCGTCAACCCAAGCGAGCGGCTCGTATGCCAGCGGGTCGAGGTCCTCGCCGTAGTTGTCGATTCGCATCGCCGTCCAGTTCCGGCTGAAGATATCCGCGGAGATCAAAACCGCGTCGCCGCGAACCCAGCCGTCCTCGGGGATTCGCCATTGGCCGGAGAGGGTGATTTTATTTGCGTTCCAAATCCAGCGCTGGGTGCGGTAGGTCATATCCGGATTGCCCGCGGTTGACCATGTGCCATGCGGCAGAAGCCACAGCGGCGCCGGCGGCTCGACCGGGTCAAGGAAGGGCGTGAAGCCGTAGGAGCCGTTTTCATAGCAGATCGTGGTCATCACTGCGATTAGCGCTCCGGCCTTGGTGAGAATTGTATCGCAATGGATTGTCGTGTCGCGGATAATATCCGGCGCGCCGGCGTAGTTCTTTCTGCGGAGGCGATATAACCTGCCGTCCGGCAGGAAGATAGGCATGGTGTTATAATTTGTCGTGCCGACGACCTCGCCGCAGGTCGCCGCGAAGATATAGCAGGTCTCGTCGATAGCGATTTGCCTCAGGCTGTCGAGATAGGCCGCCGCGGCGACATCCTCCGGAGCTCCGGGGTCCAATGGATGCGGGAAATAACCGAGCGCCTCGTCATAGGTGAAGGTGACCTCCGGGTTCGTATGCATTCCGCCGTCGGTGCCGGCGAAGGCGAACTCGGGAAAGAGCATTATGTCGATCCCGTCAACAGAATCCGCGACCGCGAGGCCTCTTCTATAGGACTCGGCGCAGACATTGTTCCAGCCGATTCCGGTATATCCCCCTCTGACAACCGCCACTCGAACCGGCACAGCTATCGCCGCGAAGGAAACCAGCAGAACAAGAGACAAAATCTTTTTCATGATTACCCCCGGAAGTTTTATATATAATAATCGAATGTTTGAAACCACGCAAGCGAAAAAAGAAACCCAATGCACCTTTATTTTTCTTTTTCTTTATAAAGGCGCCTTGAAATTAAAACAATAATATATAGAATTTTAGAATCGTAAAATATTATAAAATGACCGCGTGGTCATAATATGAGAGAATTCAGGACACTCAAAAAGTATTTCTGGAAGTATAGATGGGCCTTCATTGGGGGCTTTTTCGCCCTTTTGTTTGTTGACGGCTTCCAGCTTATTATTCCGAGGATCATACGGAATATCATCGACGGCCTGACCTTCGGAACTATCGAACAAAGCGGCCTGCTTCGCTATGCGATAATTATCCTTCTATTTTCCCTCGGAATCGGCGTCACGCGCTTTCTATGGCGCTTCCTCATTATGGGCGCTTCGCGAAAGATCGAGTTCGACCTGCGAAACCACTTCTACCGCGTGCTTCTGACACAGAGCGTCGGCTATTTCAACCGCACCAAGGTCGGCGACATAATGGCGCTCGCCACCAACGACCTCGAGGCGGTTCGGATGATGACCGGTATGGCGGTTGTCGGCGCTTTCGACGCCTTTTTCATGCTGATAGCGAGCGTTGTGATGCTCGTCCTCCTGAACTGGAAGCTCACGCTTTATGTTTTAATCCCGATGCCGTTTTTAGTCTATATAATCACGGTTTTCGGAAAACGGCTTCATGACAGGTTCAAAGAGGTTCAATCGAGCTTCGCGGCACTTACAGACAACGCTCAGGAGACCTATTCCGGAATCCGCGTGATCAAGGCCTATGCCCAAGAGGACGCCGAGTTCCAACATTTCCAAGCCAAAAACGCCGACTACCGCGATAAAAATATGTGGCTGGTGCGCGTTTGGGGCATGTTCGATCCGCTCATCGGCCTTGTGATCGGGTTCAGTTTCGGCCTTGTTATCCTGATCGGCGGCGACCGGGTTATTCTCGGCTCGATGTCTATGGGCGATTTCGTCGCTTTCAACTCCTATCTCGGCCTCGCGGTTTGGCCGATGATCGCTGTCGGTTGGATCAGCAACCTCTACCAGCGCGGCAAGGCCTCGATGGGCAGGCTGAACGAGGTCTTCAAACTCGAGCCGGAGATAAAAGAAGCTGAAAATCCCGTCGTCCTCGAGGATATCAAGGGCGATATTGAGTTTAAAAACCTCACATTCGAATACAACGACGGCGCCGGTAGCGGCACAGTTCTCGAGAACCTCTCGATGAAGATCCCCTCGGGGAAAACAGTCGCGATCGTTGGCAGAACCGGAAGCGGGAAGTCCTCGCTTCTTCGCCTGATACCGCGCCTTTTCGATGTCCCGGAGGGGACGCTCTTTATCGACGGCCACGATATCCGCGACCTCGCGATCGAGCCGCTCAGAAAGCAGATCGGCGTTGTGCCGCAGGACAGCTTCCTCTTCTCCGAGTCGATTATAGACAACATCAAGTTCGGCCAACCGGACGCCACCGACGACGAGGCGATCGAATGCGCGAAGATTGCGCAGATTCACGAAAATATCCTAGAGTTCCCCGAGCAATACAAAACAATCTCCGGCGAGCGGGGAATCACCCTCTCCGGCGGCCAAAAACAGCGAGTCGCACTCGCCAGAGCCTTGCTTATTAAGCCGAAGATACTCATCCTCGACGACGCCTTCTCGGCGGTCGATACAGAGACCGAGGAGAAGATATTGGCCGGCCTCAGAAACTATATGAAGAACCGAACCTGCATATTGATAAGTCATCGAATCAGCACCGTTAAAAACGCCGACCATATCTTTGTGATCGAAGATGGCAGGCTCGTCGAGGAAGGGAACCATAAGGAGCTCCTCGAACTGAACGGAATTTACGCCGATATCGATAGAAGACAACAGCTCGAGAAGATGCTCGAGTTCGAGAACTAAAAGGAAACCAAGATGCCACCGGGACACGGAGCGTTTCGCGAGGATATTCAAGAAGAACAGAAGCTCGGCAAGGTCTATGACGGCAACCTTGTCCGGCGGCTTATGGTCTTCGCCAAGCCCTACACCAAGTGGATCATCCTTGCTATAGCTATAGTCCTCGTCCTGTCCGTGCTTCAGATAGCCCAGCCCTATATCACTAAGATCGCCATCGATAGGTTCATCATCTTCAGCAACGCAAAACTGGAACTATCGAACGACAGCCTCTCGATCGTGCCCGAAGTCCGGTCGAAATACGCCGACAAGCTCTTGGCCTTGGAGGAAGAGGGCGTTTTCCTTCTGGACTCGAAGAAGCTCGACCCGAGGCACGCCGCGGAGCTCGAGGCCAACGGACTTATCGGCCGAGAGAAATTCTATATCGTCGATCTGACTAAATTAAAAGACAAAGAGGCCGTCGAAAGAATACTGCGGGAAAACTCGGACAAGTTCGAGCGATCACTTAATCAAAACACCTATATAATTGGCTATTCCAAGCTCCGCGAGATTCCGCGGTCGGATATAATGAAGCTCCGCGCCGGCGACCGCAGGGGCGTCCTGATTATCGGAATAATTTTTATTCTCGTTTTGGTTGTTTCGTTTGTAATCCAATACGCGCAAATTTACCTGATGACCCTCGTCGGCCAGAACATCCTCTTCGATATTCGCAACGCGCTGTATAAGCATCTGCAAAGGCTTTCGCTGAAGTTCTACGACGGCAACCCGGTCGGGCGTCTCGTCACCCGTAGCACCAACGATGTCAATGTCCTTAACGAGATGTTCACGAGCGTCTTGATTACGCTCCTCAGCGACCTTTTTAAATTCGTCGGGATTTCTGTGCTTCTTCTCGCCATGAATTGGCGGTTGGGGCTTCTTCTCATGGCGATTACACCGCTCATTATGGTGGTCACGCTTCTTTTCAGGGTAAAATTCCGCGAGGCCTACCGCAAAGTTCGCGTCAGGATAGCGCGAATCAACGCCACGCTGTCCGAGCATTTCAGCGGAATCCGCGTCATCAAGGTCTTCGCCCGCGAGGCGGAGAATATCCGCCGCTTCGAGGCGGTCAACCACGAGTATTACAAGGCCAATATCTATGAGATAACCGTCCACGGCCTTTTCTCGCCGGTGATCGTGTTCTTACGCAACCTCGGGCTGGCGCTGATCCTCTGGTACGGCGGCGGTCAGGTCGTCCAGAACCTTCTGCCCTTGGGCGCTTTGGTGGCCTATCTTCAATATCTCGATATGTTCTTCCAGCCGATCAACGCACTCGCTGAGAAGTTCAATGTCATGCAGTCGGCGATGGCCAGTTCCGAGCGCATCTTCCAGATTATGGACACTAAGCCGGATATCGTCGAAATAGAGAACCCGATCGATTTGAAAAAGATCGAGGGCAGGGTCGAGTTCGAGGATGTTTGGTTCGCCTATAAGCGCCTTCCCGACGACTCCGACTGGGACTGGGTTCTAAAGGGCGTCAGCTTCACGGTCGAGCCGGGGCAATCTGTAGCGATCGTCGGCGAGACCGGCGCCGGAAAGACCACGATAATCTCGCTGATGTCCCGCTTCTACGATATTCAGAGCGGCTCGATAAAGATCGACGGCTTCGATCTTCGCGACTGGCGTATCGAGACGCTCCGAAAGCATATCGCGGTCGTCCTTCAGGATGTTTTTCTCTTCGCACGCGATATCAAGTCCAATATCCGCCTCAACAACGAGGGCATCACGATGGACAGGCTTGTCGAATTGACGAACATCGTCAACGCAAACAAGTTCATCGAGAGGCTTCCGGCGAAATTCGACGAGCCTGTCGCCGAGCGCGGAAGCACGCTTTCCTCCGGCCAGCGCCAACTTCTGTCCTTCGCGCGCGCGCTCGCCTTCGACCCCTCGATTCTCGTCCTCGACGAGGCTACCTCGAATATCGACACCGAAACCGAGCAGTTGATTCAGGGCGCACTCCAGAATCTCATCAAAAACAGAACCAGTATAATCATCGCGCACCGCCTCTCGACAATCCAGCATGTCGATAAAATCCTCGTGATGCACAAGGGCAAGCTCGTCGAGGAGGGCAACCACCAACAGCTTCTCGCCCGCGGCGGAATCTATTACAAGCTCTACCAGCTCCAATACAAGGGGCAGGAAATTGGGTAGTAAAGGGTAAAAGGTAAAGGGTAAAGGGTAAAAGGTTTTACCGTAGGGGCAGGAAATTGTTGGGTAGGTTTATAGGTTTTAGGTTATAGGTTATGGGCATTACACGACGGCGCTGAAGCGCCGTAGGGGGAAATGTCAAATTCTCAAATGCCAAATGTCAAATCAATGCCAAATGCCCTAACGCCAAATGACGGAGACCGTCATTGCGAGGAGGGCAACGCCCGACGAAGCAATCTGTTTGTTGCCTTACGGCGTGAGCGATTCGCCCGAATCTCCGTAGGGGCAGGAAATAGGGTAGTAAAGGGTAAAGGGTAAAGGGTAAAGGGTAAAAGGTTTTACCGTAGGGGCGTATTGAATACGCCCTTTGTTGTTGGAAATCCGTAGGGGCCGGTCTTGCGCCGGCCCGTTTTTAAATCCGTAGGGGTCGAGGCCGGCGACAGGCCGGTGGCTGAGTAGGGCATTCTCATGCCCGTATCGAAGCCCCCTCTAAAAGAGCGCTCCCCGCACCCTCCTGAAACCTCCCTTTACTGTTCACCCCTCACCCTTTACCCTTTATACTACAAAGAACCTAAATTTTTAACAAAACCCTTGCGAAAGGTCAACGCTATCTATATCATTCTGCGATTGTTCGCAATTCACAATTCGAGCAACAATGCTCGGGGAGGAACTAAATGCCTTGCGGCAGAAAAAGAAAACGTCTAAAGATCGCTACGCATAAAAGGAAAAAGCGTAGGAAGAAGGATAGGCACAAGAAGAAGTAGCCGATGTCGGTCAATATTTCAGTGCTATCCGATTCACATGTCGGCCAGAGAATTCCGGCGTATCCTCTCGATTTGTTGAGAGAGGTCGGGCGGCAGGATTTTATCCTTCACGCCGGCGATCACGCCTCGAGCGAATCTGTCGATGTGTTAAAAAATTACGGTGACCTTCGCGCGGTCCATGGAAACATGGATGAGATAGCGATATCCGATGTCCTCCCGTCGAGGCTCGTCCTCGACGTGGAGGATGTCCGTATTGGCCTCACCCATGGCTGGGGTCCTCCTGTCGGTATCGAGAGGCGGGTTATGGATGTTTTCGTGGACGAAAAAGTCGATGTGATCGTCTTCGGGCATAGTCATTGCCCCTGCGACCGCGTCATCGACGGGATTCGTATGATAAACCCCGGCGCAGTCAGCGGGAATATACCCGGCAAGAACGGAAGCTGGGGAATCCTCACTGTCGAGGGTAATCGGGTCGAATGGCGACTCATCGAGATTTGAGAATCCGGAGCAAATTTTAGCGCCCGTAGCTCAGTTGGATAGAGCGTCGGCCTCCGGAGCCGAAGGCCGCCGGTTCAAATCCGGCCGGGCGCGTTTTATTATGAGGCAAGCATGCAGAATTTCCTTGATGTTCTTCTCCATTATATTGTCGAGATACTTCCCTCCCTCGCACTCGGCTTTTTGCTCTCGGGTATTGTCCACGAGTTCATCTCAAACAAGATCGTCGAAAAACACCTCGGCGGCAAAGGCTTTGCCCCTCTGCTTTATGCGACATTAGTCGGCGCGATACTACCGATCTGTTGCGTCGGGTCGTTGCCCGTCGCGTTGAGCCTTCGGGAAAAGGGCGCGAGCATCGGTGCGGTTATGGCCTTTCTCATCGCGACACCGGCGACCTCGCTGTCCGCGCTTATAGTCTGCTATTCGCTTCTCGGCCTGAAATTCACTGTTTACATCTTCTTCGCGGTGATATTTATGGGCATCGCGATGGGCGCGCTCGCAAACCTCTTCGACTTCAAGATTAAGGCCGATGCGAAGGCGGTTTGCGCTTGCCATTCGAAGGACAAACACTGCGAAAGAATCGACCCTGTCTGCGGAATGGCCGTCTCCGAGCATAGCGAATTGACAATGGAGTTCGACGGCACTAAGTTTTTCTTCTGCTCCGCTCATTGCAAAGCGAAGTTTCAGAGTAGCCCCGATAAATACTTCGACTCGCATGAACACGAGGAATGCGAGCATTGCTCGGCCGAGAATCGAGGTGTTCGAGAAAAGCTTATAGACGCGCTGAAGTTCGCCTTTGTCGAAATGCCGCGCGATATCGGCCTCGAGTTGGTTCTCGGCCTTCTTTTGGCCGCGTTGATTGCTTCTTTCGATCCAATCGGCCGCTTCGTGCAAATCTACCTCGCAGGCGCCCTCGCCTACCCCGTAAGCCTCTTCTTCGGCATCATGATGTATATCTGTTCCACGGCAAGCGTGCCCTTGGTGCAAGCGCTTATCTCGCAGGGGATGAACATCGGCGCCGCTATGGTGCTTCTTCTCGTCGGCCCGATCACCAGCTGGGGAACAATCCTCGTCGTTCGTTCCCAGTTCGGCGGAAAGACCCTGGCCTTTTACCTCGGCGGGATATCTTTGCTGTCCTTGCTCATAGGCTTTGTTTATACCTTGATATAGATTTTAGGTTATACTATAGATTATCCGTAAGGGAGGGGCCTGTCCCCTCCTTTTTTTATAGTGTGGCTTCGATACGGGCATGAGAATGCCCTACTCAGCCACCGGCCTGTCGCCGGCCTCGACCCTACAGTCTTAATCAAACAATACCGGAACGGATTGCTTCGTCGCTATGCCCCCCTCGAGGGGCTCGGGACATCGCCTCGCAATGACGGTGGCTGGTAATCGGCGCTTACATTACGCATTCGTGTAACGCCTTAAGCAAACAAAAAGGGCGCTCCCCGCGCCCTCGTGTATAGCCTTTTACCTTTTACCTTTTACCCTTAACATAAGTTTTGCCGGAAGGTGATTTAGGCGATGTTCTACTTGAGATTCAACCTTACAAACGGGAAGGTGCGGTCGTCGTCGGAGCCGGACTCGGAAAGGATTTCGCCGTCGTTCGAGAGAATCCGGCCGTTTCCCCACGCAACACCGGCCTCAATCGCCGGCCGAAGCAGGGCCGACCGCAAGAACCACAGCTCGAAGCCGCCGGAGATATAGAACCCGTGCCCCTCGGCGTGATCCGAATCTTCGTTGGTAAGAAAACGCTCTCTGAAAACGGTGTGGACGAATGTTCGACCGGTGCCGTAACCGAAGCGCGCTCGGAAGGGAAAGTATTTCCAAGCCTTCCTGCCGAGGAGGGCCTTGCCGCTGAGCTCGTGCTCGGTGATCATTCCGTGCGCGGCCGGGCGCAAAGGATTCGAGTCGTAAACAAGCAGATAATAGGCCTCGGAACTCCAGAGATCGCCGTAATACCAAGTAAGACCGGCCTTCAGCGCCGTCGGGAAGGGCGAGACTATAAGCTCGTAGTCGAGGCCGAGCTCGGCCAAACGGTCGTGAGGGCCGGGAAGGATTAGGCCGGAAACATCGACCCCGAGAAAAATATCCGAGGGCCAAGGCCCGCTCGACCGTTCGGTATCCCAAACCAAAACCGGCGAGGGGTTTAGATAGAGCCATCTTTTAAGGCTCAAGGAGCCTTGCTCGTTCGGCCTCAGTAAAATCTCGCGGCTTAGAAAGCCGAACTTCTTAGCAGTGAAGGAGTTACATTTATCGTCAAGAAGAAGCGGGACCTCGCACCAGACATTCTCCGACGACCACTTCTTCTTGCTGGGAAAATTACGTTCGAGGCGGAACCTCTTTATATGGTGCGCTCGATAGGTCGTCCGCGCGTGCGCGAATTGCAATGGCTCGAGCCGAACCTCTTGAGATTCATCGTCGAAGCCGAGCCACGAGATCGAAGGGTAATGTTTCTCGCTGAGAACCAGAACCGGCGAGCGCTCGATCCGCGAGAGATACTCGAATTCGAGCCTGCTCGAAAGTGCGAGCATATCGGGTTTATAGAAGCGAAAGGGGAAATCCTCGTCGTCGGTCTCGGTGAAGAGCATATTCGCGGCAAGGACTGTCATGCCGATAGAATCCGGTCTGCCGAGGAGGATTCGAAGCGAATCGCCGGAGATAAAGCCTTTCCAGTCATTTCGATAGGAACAGAGCATTCCGTCGAAATTGACGCCCTTTTCCAACCCGCGGATTAGATAGGAAAAGCTGTCGTTTTTGGAATCGACGAGGAAAAAGGCCACATCGTGGTTGGGATAATCCGCCCAATCGAAATCGTCGAGGTCGATTCGAAATGTGTCCACGCAACCGAAATGGGAATAGAGGTAAACCTCGCCCTCGACGGCTACCGCCGAGTAAACGGCGAGAGCTAATATCATGATTTTAAAGAAATTAGAAGACATAGTCTCGACTTGACCAAACTTTCATCGTTATTCATTAGAATATACCGATATTTGGCGCGAAATCTAAATTTTTAAATAAAAAAACCCCTCGAAAGGGGTTTTTAAACGATAGTGAAAGACGAAACCTACAGGTCCTTTTCCCAGCTTCCTGTGACACCGCCGCCAAAGGACCAAGAGCCGGTGTCTCCGGCATTGGCGATATCCTCGATGCGGTATTTGAAGTTGAAGTCGAAGCCGAATTGGTTTTTCGGTTTATAGGTGACGCCTCCGAGAAACTCGAGCCCCAAGGTCAGCTCTGTCTCGTCGTCTTGGACTCCGGAGTAATCGAACCTTCTGAAATTAAAGCCCAATCCCACTCCGGCGAAAGGATCGAAAACGCCCTTCCCGAAGGGGTGAAGTTCGCCATCGACGGAGACCGGAATATAGGTAACATCGGCATCGTCGTAGCCGTATTGCGTCCACGAGCCGCTTCCGGTGGCCGCGAGAAAGGCGTTGAATCTGTAGCGCCCCTCGAAAGTGAACATCGGGGCGATCTTGGCCGAGCCGGGCGGATCGTAAATCTCCGCCCTTGCGATGAGAGATATATGGGAGTCGCTCTTTCCGAAGCCGGTCGCCGCCGCGAGGGCTATTAGGATCACAAACGTGAGTTTGTTTTTCACATTTCCTCCTATCTTTTTTTTATCATATGATTATAATTATATGGCATATCAAGTGCAAAGAAAAAAAATTCGTAAAAAAACATTATAACAGAAAAAATGCCATTATGAAATTTATAAAAAACAAAAGCGATTTCAAAAAAACCAACACGAAATCGCGCGCGTTCCTCGGCGGCCTCAGGGCCGTGGTCGAGACTGTCGTTATTGTGCTTCTTCTGCGCGCCTTCGTCGTCGAGGCGCATGCTGTGCCTACCGGCAGTATGATACCAACGATCCTCCCGGGGGAATATCTCCTTGCCGAAAAGCTGTCCTACCGCTTCAGCGATCCTAAGCCGGGCGATGTCGTCGTTTTCAAATATCCGCTCGAGCCGAAGGTCGATTTTGTCAAACGTTGCCTCGCTATTGGCGGACAGACCTTCGAGATCCGCGACAGGGTGCCCTTCGTCGACGGTGTCGAGGCGCCCGATCCGCATGCCCATTTTGAAAATACACTTCCACCCTTTCCGAATGTCTTAGACTTATCTCAAAGCGATTGGCAAAGAGTATGGGAGTCGCGAGATCTTTTCGGTCAGGTTCAGAAGATCATTGCACAACGGCCGGGGATCGTTAAATCCCTTTTTTGCTTCGTTGCATCATATGAAGCGGAAAGGGCCGGACTCGAAATCGACTTCGACAGCTTGAGGGCCATTGTCGCGAATATTCACCCAAAAGCCAACACATGGGACGAATACCTCCGAACCGCACTGCTCTCGGGTTTCGAGGAATACCTTGGCGACAGTTTCTCCCCGACGGAGATCAACCCGATCGTCGAGAAATCCTTGCAATATAGTATTCAGCAATTGCTTTACTTCTCTATCTCCGACAATTTCCCGCCGGTTAAGGTCCCGGATGGGCATCTTATGTGTATCGGCGACAACCGCGACCAGAGCTACGACTCGCGTTTTTGGGGGCCTGTCCCGCTGGCCAATGTCAAGGGGCGTCCCTCGATGATCTATTACTCTGTCGAGGTCAAACCGCCCTCACCCGGCAAAACCCCTACTATTCTCGATAATATCTTCGTTCTTCTATCGAGCTTCTTCCACCCGAAGGATATTCGACCGGTTAGATTCTTCACCTTGCTTTTCTAAGACTATAAAAAATTGGCGAGGTTTGGTTTCGATAAGGGATTAAGTTCCATTCGGTCACCGGCCTATGGTCGTTGAGCGAAGCCGAAACGAGGCTTCTTTATAGAATGAAGATCCTATAGAAACGAGCATCACAAAGTTACGGCTTCGATACAGGTTAAAGCCCCTCTCAGCCAACGTATTAAAATCAATGCCTATATAGAAAAAGGGAGGACGCAAAGGTCCTTCGATTCGGAACAGACAAAAACGCTTTCGTGTAATCCTTTTTACCTTTTACCATTCATCTTTTACCTATAATTTATTCTTTTATATTAAGACTTAGTTATAATAATAGTCCTGTTGATAGTGTGGAGAAGTCGCCTTTTTTGATCTAACTATTTGATTTTAAAGAAGAAAAAAGAAAAAATTAAGCACATTAGAAATGAGTATAAGCGGTTTGAAAAACGGAGCTCTCAACATCGAAGGGGAAAAAGTGATTATCTATTGAGAAATCAACAAAAAAACGAACCGGAACCGAACATCTTATCCACAGCTTATCGGCCAATTAAACTTGAAGGTCGGCGCGAACTCTTGCAACCTTGTCCGCAAGTTCCGAATCGATGCGGATCCTGTCGCGGATAGAGTTGATTGCGTGAATAACCGTCGAGTGGTCTCTCCCACCGAAGTATAAGCCGATGGTTTTCAAAGAGTTATCGGTGAGCTCTCTGCAAAGATACATGGCAACCTGCCGCGCGAGGGCTAAAGGCTGTGTTCGGCGGGTGTTCAAAAGCAGTTTTTCCGGGACTCCGAAAACGGATGCTACCTCGCGGCAAATCTCCGCCGGACCGACCTTTTTGTTGCTTGCACCGTTGTGATAATGGCTGATAACCTCGCGGGCGACATTGATATCGATGTCGCAACCGGAGATTGAGGCATAGGCGAGGAGGCGGATAAGGGTTCCCTCGAGCTCGCGAACGTTCGAGAAGATGTTCTCGGCGATATAGACAAGGACATCCTCGTTCAGGGCGATCCCGTCGAACTCGGCCTTTCGGCGAAGGATCGCCATGCGCCCCTCGAGGTCCGGCGGCTGAATATCGACCACGAGACCCCACTTGAGCCTCGAGATGAGCCGTTCTTCGAGGCCGGTGATAGTCGAGGGCGCGACATCGCTGGTGAGCACGATCTGTTTGCCCTTCTGGTGAAGCGAGTTGAAGATGTGAAAGAACTCGCTCTGAATGGACTCCTTGCCGGAGAAGAAATGCACATCATCTACTAAAAGGACATCGACATTCCTATATACCCGATTGAACTCGGCCGTGGTTTTCGATATAAGGCTTCCGATGAATTCGCTGGTGAAACGCTCGCTCGTGACATAGATGACCTTGATTCTCGGGTTTTCTTCTTTGATGAAATGTCCGATCGCCTGAATCAGATGGGTTTTTCCGAGGCCGGTTCCGCCATAGATGAAAAGCGGCGAATACTTGCTCTTTCCGGGAGCCTCCGCGACCGCGAGGGCCGCGGCGTGCGCGAAACGGTTGAAATCGCCGACGACGAAGGAGTCGAAGGTGTATTTCGGATTGAGGTGGCGATCCTCCGAGGCCGTGTCGGGGTCGTAACGCTTGAATTTATGAAGCTCGGGAACCGTGTATGAGAAATCGCCGTCGTTTTGAGGGACTGCGAAGGTCAGACGATAGTTTTCGCCAAGCGATCTCGTGATGACATCGAAGATCATCTCGAGGTGGTGCTGTTCGAGCCAGTCCGCTGTGAACTGGTCCCGAATCTTGACCACGAGGTTCTGACCCTCGGCGGGCAGGCCCTCGGTGTCCTCGAACCATGTTGCGTAACTTTGGCGGTTAATAAGCGAACGAAATTCGTTTAAGCAGAGTTCCCAGAGGTCTTTATTATTAATCATTGTCCGAATCTATTTGAAGGCGTTTTTATCAATAATAAATGTTGATAAATGCGCCCAAGTTGTAAATTAAAGAAACACAGTCGTCTTGTCGCGAATTATCAACACTTGGAGCGATTTCCTTAAAAGAGGCCGTTTATGCCCGCGCAAAAAGATGCCGTTTTTATAATAACCCATAAAACAGGGCATCGGCCGCAAGTTCGATTTCAAATTCCAAGCTAAAAGTAATGCTCGATTAAGCGACGAGTGAAAAATAAAAACCCGCCTATGATATGTCAAGCCCCTTTTGAAAAATGAACCATCTTTTTTTAAAAACATTGGAAAAAGGGCATTTCGGAGTTTATCGCCGAAAAAAAAGTAAAATCCTCTTAAAAATGACCCCCTTTAATTATCAACAGGTTAGAGGAAAAATATTGTTTGTTGATAAATATGGTTTGACAAACAACAGATCATTGATTAACTTACCCGCTTTACCCTTTGAAGCTTTAGAATATATGAAAGAAAACCGTCTTCCAATAATCCCTCTCAGAGAGACCGTAGTCTTCCCCGAGGTAATTACTCCGATACTCGTCGGCCGGCAAAGGAGCCTGTCCGCGGTGCAAGAGGCCATGATCACCGAGCGGAAGGTGTTCATTGTAGCGCAGAAGGAATCCTCCGGCGAGGATATCCGCGCCGAGGGCCTTTATAGAGTAGGAACGGTCGCGAAGATAATCCAGCTTCTGCGACTTCCCGAGGGAACAATGAAGGTTCTTGTCGAGGGCGAGTCGCGAGCGCGGGTTCGGCGATACTTCTTCGGCAGGGACTATATGGAGGCCGTGGTCGATCTCATCGCCGAACCGGTCGAGCCGCCAAGCCCGAGGGGGGAGGCGCTCGCGCGAAAGACCTTCGAACGCTTCAGCACCTACGCCCAATTGGAAGGTTCTATGCCGCCCGAGATACTCGGCACGATCGGCGGTTTTCAGGGCAACCCCGGATCGTTGGCGGACATGATCTCCGCGCATATGCCAATGCCCATCGAGGTCAAGCAGAGGCTTCTCGAGACGCTTTCACCGGAGGACAGGCTCGGCCAGATACTCGCGCACCTCGCGAGGGAGATCGAGATATTGCGCCTCGAGGAGGATATCGACAAAACCGTCTCGAACAGAATCTCCGATAGCCAGCGCGAATACTATCTCCGAGAGCAACTCGAGGCGATCCGCCGGGAACTCGGGGCCGATTACGACACCGAAATCGAGGTGCTCCGAAAGAAGGCGGAGGCAAAGTCGCTTCGGCCGGATATTGTGGAGCGGCTCGAGGAGGAGTTCGCCAAGCTCGAACGCTTTCACCCCTCGAACCCCGAGGCCGCGGTCACGAGGAACTACATCGATTGGGTTCTCGCACTGCCGTGGGACGAGTTCACTGAGGACAACACCGATATCGACCGCGCGCGTAAGATCCTCGACGAAGACCATTTCGGCCTGAAAGAGATAAAAGAGCGAATAACCGAGCATATAGCCGTTATGGCGCTTTCGGAGTCGGTTCGCGGGCCTATATTATGCCTCGTCGGCCCTCCGGGAGTCGGCAAAACCTCGCTTGGGAAGAGCATCGCGCGCGCCCTCGGGCGAAAGTTCGTTCGAGTCTCGCTCGGCGGTGTCCGCGACGAGGCCGAGATTCGCGGCCACAGGCGAACCTACGTCGCCTCGCTCCCCGGCAGGATTATTCAGCAAATCAAAACCGCGGGAAGCTCGAATCCGGTGTTTCTTCTGGATGAGATCGACAAGCTCGGCATGGATTTTCGCGGCGACCCGGCCTCGGCGCTACTCGAGGCCCTCGATCCGGAACAGAACTCGACCTTTGTAGATCACTACCTCGAACTCGAATACGACCTCTCGAGGGTGCTCTTCATCACAACGGCGAACACTACGGCCGGTATTCCGCCCGCGCTGGCCGACCGCATGGAGATACTCCGAATCCCCGGATACCTCGTCTCGGAAAAGGAGTCCATCGCAAAGGAGTTCCTTCTACCGAAAATGCGTGCAGAGACCGGTCTCGGGAAGGTGCAGGTTCGGCTCACTGGAACGGCTATCGAAGAGCTTATTCGCGGATGGACGCAAGAGGCCGGTGTTCGCGAGCTTGAACGAAAACTCGGCAAGATCCTCCGCGTCATCGCATCGAAGGTTGTTAAGAAAAAAGAGCTTCCAAAGCGAATTGATATCTCCGCGGACGACCTCGAGCGCTATATCGGAGTCGCGCCATTCAGGGGCTCCTCGCTTCCCGAGGTTCTGTCGCCGGGAGAGGCCCTCGGCCTCGCATGGACCGCATATGGCGGCGAGGTCCTGCGCCTCGAAACGGCGATTATCGAGGGCGACGACGAGCTGGTCCTCACCGGCCGGCTCGGCGATGTCATGAAGGAGTCCGCGCGAACCGCTCTTACCTTCGTCAAAGGCATGCTCGCCAAGCTTCCCTCAAAAGAACAGATAATCCTCAAGGGTTCAATCCATATCCATGTCCCCGAAGGCGCTGTGCCGAAAGACGGCCCCTCCGCGGGCATCGCCCTCGCCTCCGCCCTCGCCTCGCTCTACACCCAAAAACCTCTGCCGCGAAATACAGCGATGACAGGCGAAATCTCCCTGACGGGAAGGGTGCTCCGAATCGGCGGCCTCGTCGAAAAACTCGTCGCCGCTAAACGATCGGATCTCGAAAGGGTAATCATTCCGGCCGAAAACCTCCCCGAGCTGTCCGAGATCGCCGATGAGGTTAAGTCCGGCCTCGATATTCAGCCCGTCTCCCGTGTCGATGAGGTTTTCAAGCTTCTCGGTATCCTCTAAAGACAACTAGAATCGAACACATACACCCGCGTTTTGACCGACCCCGGGCGCCGGTCCGCGCATGCGCGGAAAGCCGCGGCGCGGGCTGTGATCACGTTTATACAATACATTTCGTCCGCGCCGCGGCTTCGATCCCCTCCGGAGGAGGGGATGCCGGCGCCCTCCGCGGGAGGGAAAGATTTTCTCGATATTTGTTGACCTTTTGGGGGTCGGAGCATATATTGAATGAAAAGCGTCTGCCGCATCTAAGTCCTCGCACCAATGGAGATGTGATGAAAGGATTAGTATTGGCCGGCGGGCTTGGTTCGAGACTAAGACCTCTGACGAGTATAACGAACAAGCATCTTTTGCCTATTTATGATTCCCCGATGATTTATTATCCGCTCCGCTCGCTTGTCGAGGCGGGGATTCGGGACATCATGATTGTATGCGGCGGGAACCATGCCGGCGAGTTTTTGCGCCTTCTCGGCAACGGCCATGAGTTTGGCCTTAAGCATTTGAATTATACCTACCAGCAAAACGAGGGCGGCATCGCGGAGGCCTTGGGTCTTTGCGAGCATTTTGTCGATGGCGACAAAACGGTTGTTTTTCTCGGGGATAACATCATCGAATCGAGCATCGAGCAGGCGGTCAATGAGTTCGGCGAGCAAAAAGACGGTGCGAGGATTTTACTCAAGGAGGTCGAGGACGCCCGCGATTATGGCGTGGTTAAATTCGACAGCACTGGCAAGATCGAGAAGATAATCGAAAAACCAGCTGTTCCGCCTTCGAATTACGCTGTTGTGGGGATTTACATGTATGGCCCCGAGGTGTTCGATTTTATAAGAGGACTCGAGCCCTCGCACAGAAACGAGCTCGAGATCACGGATGTGAATAATATCTATCTCGAAAAGGGAAAACTCGAATATAGTATTCTCGATGGTTGGTGGGCGGATGCCGGCGCTTCGATCGACGCCTACAACGAGGCTATTCGCGTGGTCGCCGATCACGCGCGCGCGAAATAGCTCATCCCTCGCCGTTGAGATAGGCGACGAGCCTTTCTTTTATACGATCGTAGTTCGGCTTGGCCTTGAAGGAGGCTATCGTATTTGCGCGCGCGCCGGGGATCTCCTCGACGAGATAGAAGTTGCGAGTTCCTGCGACGAGCCTCGCTTGAAAGCGAAAATTCCCGACGAGCTCGCGGTTTTTATACGCCCAGAACTCATATTCCCAACCCTCGGCAGTGGGCTTTTTTGGGTTCTCGAAGGCGAGGACGACATGGTCGCCGGCCTGAAACTCCTCTATCGGTAGTGTTTTGACCTTTGTTGTGATGAAGCTTCCATAATAGGTCTTCGAGCAACCGGAACATATGATGGCCATCGCGATTAAAACCGCGGCCAATATCGATACAATAAGGGCTCTCCGCATAATTCACCTCGAATATAATAGCCTTGATTTATAAAAATATTTCTATATAATAAGAGCGAGGAGTTGGATAATAAGATCTCTAACAATGTTCTTATGAAGGTCGCCCCCGAGCGGTTGCGCTCTCGCATTAAGTCCTCGGACGCGTTTGCAAGACATCGCCGGCGGCATTAAAATCCTTTAGTCTCCTTTTTGGGGAGATCTTCAGTCCTCGCTCCTCTCGTAGTCGGTCGATTCGTCGGCCGACTTCTTTTTTTCGGCCTTCTTGCCCTCCGCCCTGAACTCGCCCGTGGCCAGATACCTTTCGTTGATAGCCTCGGCGATCTTGTTGGCAAGATCGGGGTTTTCCTTTAGGAATATACGCGAGTTTTCGCGGCCTTGGCCGAGCTTCTCCTCGCCGAAGGAGAACCACATGCCCTTCTTCGAGATGATATCCATATCGGTTCCAAGGTCTAAAAGCTCGCCCTCGCGGGAGATTCCCTCGCCGAAAACAATATCGCATTCGGCCTTGCGGAAGGGCGGCGCGAGTTTGTTTTTTACAACCTGAAGATAGACCCTGTTCCCGACCGATTCTTCCTTGATCTTGAGCGTTGCGCCCTTGCGAATATTGATCCTGACGCTGGCGTAAAACTTGAGCGCGACACCGCCGGTTGTGGTTTCGGGGTTGCCGAACATCACGCCGATCTTCATGCGTGTTTGGTTCACGAAGACAACCGCGGTGTTGGATTTGTTGATCGCGCCGGTCAGCTTGCGGAGTGCTTGGCTCATAAGCCTCGCCTGAGCGCCCATCTGCCGGTCGCCCATCTCGCCCTCGATCTCCGCGCGCGGAACGAGCGCCGCGACGGAGTCCACAACGACGACATCCATCGCGCCACTGCGGACAATAGTCTCGCAAATTTCGAGCGCTTGTTCGCCGTTGTCCGGTTGCGCGACCCAAAGATTATCGACATCAACCCCGAGCGCTTGGGCGTAAATCGGGTCCATCGCGTGTTCGGCGTCGATGAAGGCCGCGAGGCCGCCGGTTTTCTGCGCCTCCGCTATAACATGAAGCGCGAGCGTGGTCTTTCCCGATGACTCCGGGCCGAAGATCTCGCTGATTCTGCCGCGGGGGATTCCCCCGATTCCGAGCGCGGCATTGAGGGTGATCGAACCGGTGCTGATCACCGGCACCTGCTTCGGGGCGCCGCTGTCGCCGAGGCGCATAATCGCGCCGTCGCCGAAGGCCTTGTGGATACTGTCGATCGCCAGATCGAGCGCCTTCACCTTTTGTTTATCGATGTCCGCCATATCTCCTCCAGTCAGGTTATTCAAAAATATTATTTGATAACAAATTTAGCCAAAGGCTCGTAAATACTGCCCGTCGGCGATAGCGTGCTCTTCATGAGGATCAGCCTTTCGGCCGTGAATTCTCGTCGCGGCAACCTCACCTCTCGAATCGCTTTCGACAGCGCTTCGACCTCCGCGCCCTCGCGAACCCGGGCTATCGTCAAATGCGGTTTAAACGGTCTTTTCTCGCGCTCGAAGCCGTGAACCGCAAAGGCTTTGTCTATCGAATCCGCCAGCGCGGAAAGCCTTGCGGTTTCACCACCGAGGCCGATCCAAACCACCCGCGGCGATTTGCCGCCAAAGCTTCCGATATTCTCTAATGATAATGAAAAAGCCCCCGCATTTCCAATCGCATTTTCAAAAGCTCCCTCGAGGGCGCGAGATAGTTTGTCGATCCGCCCCTCCTCGATATCGCCGAGGAATTTCAGTGTGAGGTGGAGATTGTCCGCCCTGACGGTGGAGCACCGCGCGCCGGTTTTTCTGAGGATCGCGGTTGCGTGCGAATCGATGAGGTCGCGAATCTCGCGGGGAAGTTCGAGGCAAATGAAACAGCGTATCATAAACCCCCCCACTTCGCGGAACGACTGCCGTCGAGCCATTCATGCCGATTCAACCGACCCTCGAGCGCGAGCCAAAGCATTGCGAGGGCGGACTGCGAACTTCGGTGCCTGTGCGCCTCCCGCCCGCCGGCGAAGATATTCGACCGGACTGTTATTCCTTCGGGCGAGAAGAGCGCGTAAAACACAAGCCCGACGGGTTTTTCGGGGGTTGCGCCGGAGGGGCCGGCGATTCCGGTGGTCGAGAGTGCGAATTCGCTGTGGAATTTTTCCGCCGCACCGCGCGCCATCTGGCCTGCGACCTCGGCCGAGACCGCGCCGAAGCGCTCTAATGACGAAATATCTACGCCGAGTAGCTCGGCCTTTGCCCGATTCGAGTAGGCAACCACTCCGCCCGAAAACCAAGCGCTGGCTCCGGCGACCTCGACGAGCCGCGAGGCGAGAAGCCCGCCGGTGCAACTCTCGGCCGTTGAGAGCTTTGCGCCGATTTCAGCGAGCCGCTCCCCCGCCACGATCGGCAGAGATCGCTCGTCGGTCGAATAGCACCAAGGCGCCGCAGTTTCGGTCACGCGCCGCGAGAACTCCTCGAAGGCCGCACTGCGGGCGTTTCCGCTCAGGCGAAGTTCGACGCCATAGAAGCTCGGGTAGAAGGCGATCTTTTCATTCGGGAAATCGGTCAAAATCGGGTCGATTCGCCCGGCGAGGCGGCTCTCGGCGATTCCGGTCGTATAAAGCGAAAGCGATTTCGGTCGATCGACCGGCGCAAATCTCGCGATCCGCGGGGCTATCCCCTTCTCGAAGATGTCCCTCATCTCATGCGGAACCCCCGGGAGCGCAAACAGCGTGAATCCGGCCTCTTCGACCAAAAACCCCGGCGCGATACCGACCGAGTTGCCGAGAGGCTCCGCGCCCTCGGGGAGCATAGCCTCCTTCGGTGTCTCGCCTCCCGGCGGGACAAGCCCCCTTCGCGCGTATTTTTCGAGCACCTCAGCGAGGGCGCGAGGCTCGGTGCAAAGCCCTCTGCCGAAATAATCCGCCACAGCCTCTGTGGTTCGATCGTCCACAGTCGGGCCGAGGCCGCCGCACATAATACATGCCCCCGCGCGCGATCGAGCGCGCGCGATCGCCTCCCCTATAGCGCCGATCTCGTCGCCGACGGTGATTCGCTCGACAGTCTCGAAGCCGAGCCTGTCGAGCTCGGCGGAAAGCCACGCCGAGTTCGTATCGACAGTCCGGCCGGCCAAAAGCTCGTCGCCGACCGCGATTATCGCGAACCTCAGGGCGCCCATTGCGCGATATTCGGCAGAAGCAGGTTGAAAAGATGGGCCAAAATAAAGGCGTAAATCCCCGCGACCAAATCGTCGGCCATAATCCCCCATCCGCCGGGGAGGCGCCGTTCGGCCGTCCGCCCGGGGGGGAGTTTCAAAATGTCATAAAAACGAAAGCCCAAAAAGGCGACAATCCAAAGCACTGCGGTCTTCGGCAGGAGAAGCACGGAGACCATGCATCCGGCGACCTCGTCGATGACCACTCTCGAGGGGTCTTTTCCCCAATACTTCTCGGCCTTCGCGGAAACAAAGACCCCAAAAAAGCTAACCGCGATTATCGCCGCCCAAAACTGATAGACATCGTTCGGGACGAACCACAGAATAGCCATCGCGACCGCGCTGGCGACAGTCCCCGGGGCGACCGGCGAGTATCCGACTCCGAAAAAACTGGCGAGAAGTTTCCATACGATGCCGCCGGGCTTTGGCGGCGGGGCGTCGGAGGGTTTTTTGATTTTGATCATATCGAATTAACCGAACTGAAGCGCGCGCTCGAATTCGGCGGGACTGCTGGCGTTCGCGAGGGCGTCCTCATAGCTGATGAGATCGGCCTTGTAGAGCTTCATCACCGCCTGATCGAAGGTTTGCATGCCGTATTCGCTGGAGCCTTGCGAGATATAATACGGAATATCCTCGCGCTTCTCCTCGTCGAGGATGCACGCGCGGATCGTCTGCGTCACCATCATGACCTCCGGCGCGAGAACTCGGCCGGTGTTGTCTTTCCTGCGGATAAGCCTTTGCGAGATCACTCCGCGCAGGTTCGCGGCGAGCTTGGCCTTGACCTGCACCTGCTCGTGTTCGGGGAAGAAGCTGATTATCGAGTTGATCGTCTCTTTTGTGTTGACCGTGTGGAAGGTCGAGAGCACCATATGGCCGGTTTCCGCGGCTCGGATCGCCGTCGAGACGGCGTCCTGATCGCGAAGCTCGCCGATGAGGATGACATCGGGGTCCTCGCGCATCGCCGCGCGCATTGCGGCCATGAAGTTCGGCGAATCGACGCCGACCTCGCGCTGGTTGATGACGCTTTTCATGTCCGTATGAACGAACTCGATCGGGTCTTCGATAGTGATTATATGACGACGTTTGTTTTTATTGATATGATCGACCATCGCGGCGAGTGTCGTGGATTTGCCGCTTCCGGTGACTCCGGTGACGAGCACCATGCCGCGCTGTTCGAGCGCCATATCGCCCGCGATCGGGGGAATCCCGAGCTTTTCTATCTCGGGGATGACCATTGGAATATAGCGAAGCGCGATCGAGAAGTGCCCTTTTGACTTGAAGATATTGACCCTGAAGCGGGCGCGCTCTTCAATCGAATAGGTCGTGTCGATTTCGGTGAAGGACGCGAAATGCCGTCCGCTCGATTCGTTTAAAAAGGTAAAAGCGAGTGCGCTCGTGTCCTGAGGCCTGAGGGGCGGCGATTTCGTGACGATAAGCTCGCCGAAAATTCTTACGACAGGCGGGCTACCGACCTTGAAATGAATATCGCTAGCTCCCTTCTTGATGACCGAAAGGAGGAAATCGTTCAAATTCATTATTCAACCCTCACTATCATTGTCATAAGAATAATAAAAAAAATACCCTTACACAATTAAAATATATAATATTTTATTTATTCATTGTCAAAGGCATTATTTAAAATTAAGTATTCTTATGCCGAAACGCCGGATTGTCGCATTTCGTCGATCGTGTCGAGGTCTTTCACGAGCACCTCGCGCGCCTTTGAGCCTTGGAACGAGCCGACGATTCCCGCGTTCTCGAGCTGGTCGATAATGCATCCGGCGCGTGTGTATCCGATTCTCAGCTTGCGCTGAAGGAAGCTCGTCGAGCCTTGCTGATACATCACGACTATCTTCGCGGCCTCCCAGAAAAGCTCGTCCTGATCGACCTGCGAGGCGTTGATCGCCTCCTGCTCGTCGAGGTCGATCATAGTCGGATAGGGGTTCGGGAAGGTGCTTAGATATCGAACGATGCGCTCGGTTTCCTCGGTAGTGATGAGGCAACCGTGAATACGTATCGCGTCGGCGTAACCGCTCGGAAGATAGAGCATATCGCCGCGCCCCAAGAGCCGCTCCGCGCCGCCCATATCGAGGATAGTTCGGCTGTCGATCTTGCTCCTGACCTTGAAGGCGATACGGCTCGGGAAGTTCGCCTTGATGAGGCCGGTGATGACATCGACGCTCGGGCGCTGTGTCGCTATGATCAGGTGAATCCCAACCGCACGGGCCATCTGCGCGAGCCGCGCGATCGGCTCCTCGATCTCCGAGGCAACCATCACCATAAGATCGGCCAGCTCATCGACGACTACGACGATATACGGCAGTTTTTCGAGGTCCGCGCGCTCCTTGTGCGCGTCGATATAGTCGTTGTAATCCGCGATCGAGCGCACTCCGACCTGACTTAGGAGCTTATAGCGCGAGTCCATCTCCATCGTGGCCCAGTTCAGCGCGATGCTCGCGTGCTTCGGCTCGACGACTATCGGCGCGGCGAGGTGCGGAATGCCCTTGTAAACAGAGAGCTCGAGTCGCTTCGGGTCGATCAGCACGAGGCGAACCTCTTTCGGGCTTTTCGAGTAAACAAGGCTTGTGATGATCGAGTTGATGCATACCGATTTTCCGCTTCCGGTCGAGCCGGCGATCAATAGATGCGGCATCTTGGTGAGATCCGCCACCGCGGGCGTCCCATCGACGCGCTTTCCGAGAGCAAGCGGCAGGGAGTGCTTTTTGCTGTTGAAGTCCTCGCTCGAGATCTCCGATTTGATACGAACAGTTTGAATATTCTCGTTCGGAACCTCGATCCCGACGGCGCCCTTTCCGGGGATAGGCGCAACGATGCGGATATCCTGCGCCTTCAGGGCGAGGGCGATATCGTCGGCAAGGTTCGCGATACGGCTGACCTTCACCCCGACCGCCGGCTCGAGCTCGAAGCGCGTAATCACAGGCCCGGGGCATATCTCCCGAATCTCGCCGTCAACATTGAAGCTCCTGAGGGTCTCGAGAAGTCTCTGCGATTGGCGGTGAAGCGCGGTATCGGAGACGCTGTCGTTGTCCGGCTCGGGATCGGTTAAGATATTAAGCGGCGGCGGTGTATATTTATAGGGACCGGAAAACGCTTTCGGCTCGAAATTGGGCGTCGGCGCCGGGGTTTCGCGGCGCGGCTCGACCGGCTTGGAGTCGTAAACCGAGGTCATCTTGAGCGGCTCGTCCGAGATCACCGGCTCGGGGAGTGGTGGCTCGCGGCCGATGACCGGCAGGGATTCCTCCTCGAGAGCGTCGTTTAAAAATGGCGCGGCGATCGGCGGGATATGCCTTTTTTCCTCGGTTTTACGGAGAGCCGCCGGGTCGATGGTCTCGAGATGGCCGATCGGCGCCGGTGGCGGCGCTTCGGGCTTGACCCGCTCGACCGCTTTATCCTTGACCGCTATCGTCCGCCGAATCGGCGGGGGAATATACTCCATGTATTTCAAGGGCTCGGTTTTCTCCTGCGGCCGTTCGCGCTCGACGACATCAATCTTTTCGGTCTTTGCCTCCGGCGAGAGCTTGACCTTCGATAAATCTCCCGGAATGAGGCTTCCGGTGATACCGCCGGGCTGATGGCTCTCGCGGACACGGTTTGAGTATTTAGCGAAAACCTCCTCGCGGGAGGCGTCCCTGCGAGCCTCTCGGCGCTCCCGTCTGGCGGAGAGCCAGTTTTGCAGGCTCGCCACACCATCCTTCGCGGCAACGAAGGAGCTTCGGATATCGAGGCGTGCGACCGCGGCAATGAACCCGAGAAACAGTGTGATCGCGAAGAGATAGGCCCCGAAGCCGCCGAAAACGGACTTCATCGAACTGGAGAGCGCGAGGCCGTAACCCCCGACAATATTCATCGAAAGACCGCTTCCCGGCAAACCTAAAAGCCCCGCAAGAATTGCGTGGCCGGAGATAATCTCGCCGCTAAGAACCAGTGTTTTCCGAAGACGAATCTCGAATAGGCGCGCAATTGCTAACAGTATGATTATCAAAGGGATACACACAGAAAGATAGCCGAAAGAGGACACAAGAATCGACGCGGCGAGAGCGCCTGCAGGCCCACCGAAGCGATTGAAGCCGACTCTCGATAATTCGGACGAGGCCGATGGCGCGCCGATTATCGAAAGGAAAAGCCATACCGCGAATGCGGCGAGCATAACAGAGGCTATAACGCCCCGAAACGACCATTCCGGCTTGTTCTGCGGAGTTTTGCTATTCTTATTAGCCACGGTATAGCCCCTTGGCTGATGTTCTTCGATTGCCCGCGGGAGTTGGCGGGGGTTCCTTATTCTTAAAAATAAACATTATTATTCTAATGTCAATAAGGAACTTACAGAATTCACTCAAAGTTATAGTTTAAGCGAATCCTATATGATTAAACGGCAGTTTATAATCCAATGGCGGTTATTTAGGCTCGATATAACCGACATAGGGCAGGCCGCGATGTCTCTCGTTGTAATCGAGGCCGAAGCCGACCACGAACTTGTCGGGGATCTCGAAGGCGAAATAATCGACGGGCAGATCGAATGGGCGGTTTATCTTTTTAACGAGTAGCGCCGCGATCTTTATTGACAGGGGTTTGCGGCACTGAAGCGCCTCACACAGCCTGAAGAGAGTTAGGCCGCTGTCAACAATATCCTCGACGAGGATCAGATGCCGACCCGCGATCGGGACATCGAGGTCTTTTGTGATCTTGATCTCGCCTGAAGACTGAGTGCCGATATAGCTTGAAGCGCCTACAAAATCGATATTGAAGGGGGTTGTGATATTCCTCACAAGGTCGGCGGCGAAGATGAAGCCCCCCTTGAGCACTATCGCGATTACCGGGTTGCTTCCCTTGTAGTCGCGGTCGATCTGCTCCGCGACCACGGCGATCCGCGCCTCTAACTCGCTACGGTCTATGAGCTTATGAATTTCGTAGTCTTGCATTTAAACTCCCTTTTTGCGCTTCAGCGTTGAAAGTGGGCCGTTGTATTCTATTGTGAGTTTCGAGGGGCAAATCCTGCCGATTATCGGCGAAAAAATGGGCGAGTCGCTATAAAAAACAACCGGCGCTAACTCTCGAAGGATTCGAGGAACACCCCTTCGGTAAAGATATCTCTTTAAGTGCTTGTTATTATTGAAGATATCGCCATCGCGGAGGGGCCGAATCGAGACCTCGGCGCGCCCCTCCTCGCAGGAGATATCGAGCGAACCGAGACCGTGCGGAAGCTCTATCCCCGCGGGCGCGGATTCCGCTATTTCGTTGAAGATAGGCAATTTGCGGAAGATGAAGATGATCCGGCCGTCGGACTCGATCTGAAGATCGCCCGAGACCGGAAAGCGCCGACCTCTTCGGCATGTTTTCAAATCCCGGTAGAGCCGAGAGACTGTGTCGAAGTCTATATCCGATAATGAGATACCATGTTCGATCGCCGCGAGGCGGAGGATCTCGCCGAATCCCCATCGAGTTTCGAGCGCGATCTTCGAATCGAGGGCGAGCACTCCAGCGAAATCGGCAATAATTGTTCGTTTAAAAAGCTCACTCGCGGAAATATCGATGAATTCACCGCAGGAGGCGAAGATCTCGGCCTCGCGATGAAGCCTCTCGATCGATGAATCGCCGAAAACGCGCCGAAACTCGGGGATAAGCATCCAACGGACGCGGTTACGAGTGAAGCGCAGATCGAGGTTCGAGCTGTCCTCTATCCAGCCGATCGATTTCGCGGAAAGCCATGCCTGTAAATCCTCGCGCCAAAATCCCAGGAGCGGCCTGATTATTCCGTCGCGGGTTTTAGGAATGCCGGAAAGCCCGCGCGGGCCGGTTCCGCGGGCGAGGTTGAATAGCATCGTCTCGACGACATCGCCGGCGGTGTGCGCCGTGGCGACTATCTCGCCGCGGGCGGTGAATTCCGCGAAGATGCTGTATCTCAGCTCCCGGGCGGCCTCCTCTATCCCGATACCGCGATGTTTCGCGAATCCGGCGACATCGATATTGCGAATCTCGACCGGAACAACGAGCCGGGCGCAAAGCCCCTCGACAAACTCCGCCTCCGCGGGGCTTTCCGGACGAAGGCCGTGGTCGATATGGACGGCCTCGATCGGAAGTGACGGCGCGGTCTCTTTTAAAATGCATAGCAGAGCGACAGAGTCCGAGCCGCCGGAAATAGCCACACGAAGAGGCCTGCCGCCGATCTCGAAACGCTCGAACGCCCGAGCGAAACGCTGTGCTAAACCGATTTCCTCAAACATGGTTTAGAATATAATCCAAAACGCCCTCCGCGAAAGCGGTTTTTTCGGGGGCGTCGTGCCTCTCGCCCAAAAGACCGTGGCGAAAACAAAGCGATCCCGGTTGGGCGAGAGGCCGCCGTCGGGCCGAAGTGGAGCTTTTTAAAGAAGTATCGTTTTTCCTCGGCCCGACGGGCCTCCGAAGGAGGCCGACGCCCCCGAGGCGTGGTTAAAGCTAAGCTATTTCGGCACAATACTCAGAAGCCAATTCACCCATTCATCGAGGCCGTCGCCGGATTTCGACGATAGCTCGAAAAAGCGAATGCGCGGTGCTATTGCGCGCGCGTGCTTTTTAACCTTCGCGACATCGAAATCGACATGCGGCAGAAGGTCGGTTTTGCTGATAACGAGCGCATCGGCTTTGCGGAAGATCGGCGGGTATTTCTCGGGCTTGTCGTCGCCCTCGGTCGCGCTTACGAACACCACGCGGTAATCCTCGCCGAGGTCGAAATCCGCCGGGCAGACGAGGTTGCCGACATTTTCCACGAAGATGAGGTCGAACTTCGCGTCCTCGGTAAGGTGATGCAGGGCGTGGTGAACCTGTTTCGCGCTGAGGTGGCATGCGCCGTCGGTGACAATGGCCTGCGAGGGCACACCGAGCGCGCGCATGCGGTCGGCGTCGTTCTCGGTGGCGACATCGCCCTCGATGACGCCGATGGAGAGTTTATCCTTAAGGCGCTCGACGGTTTTTTCGAGCAAAGTTGTTTTGCCGCTTCCGGGCGAGCTGGTGAGGTGCACCATGAATGCGCCGATTCGGCGGAGATGTTCGCGGTTATGCCCCGCGATCCGGTCGTTATTTGAAAGCAGGTCTTTGCCGATTGGGCTTTGGGAGGTGGGTTCGGGCTTGTCCGGTTCGCCGCATCCGCAGGTTTCGCACATATTATTCCTCCAATTTCGTTTTTATATCTTCGATGTAAAGTTCGTTTCCGCCGGAAAAGGAGAGGCCTTCGCCGCCGCAGTTCGGGCATTTGAAGACAGGCCGTCGCGCGTCGAACGAGTGTCCGCAGTCGGCGCAGGAGACTGTGATCGCGGTGGGGTTAATCGTTATCGCGGAATCCCTCGTCATCGCATGCTCTTCGCGGACGACATCCCACGCCGCCGAGAGGGCGTCGGGAATAACCGCGCGGAACGGCCCGCATTTGACCACGATCTCGGCAACTCGAAACCGTTCGCCCTGCTCATCGAGCCATGGGCGAAGGTTCGCCATAATTCCGCGCGCTATGGATAGTTCGTGCATATCGATCTTTCGTTGTCATTCCCGCAAAAGCGGGAATCCAGCCGAAAATGGATTCCCGATCGGGTCGGGAATGACGAATTAAAATTCATTCTTACCCAGTATGAGTTTAAACTCCTCGACTATCTTTTCTATCGCCGACTCAACCTCCGGACTCAATGGTTCCATAAGGCCCGTCTTGGCCGGCTGAACTGCGAGGATGATTACTTCGCAATCGGGCAATCTATCCCGAATATATGCAATGAACGCGCCAAGCCCGGGACCGTGAGTCGCGGGGATGCCCTCGAAAAGCTCCTCGGGCGAAAATATACGCAGTTCGCCGGGGTTCCCCCCGAAAGCGACGGCATCGGCGATGACGAGCCTTTCCGGCGCGAGCTTCACTATCGGCCCTGTCCAATTCTCCGGCGCGAGGCCGGAGTCGATCGCGCGCTCGCCAATAAGCGGCTTAAGCCGCCTCGCAAGCTCCGGCCCGAAGGCGTCGTCGCCCGAGATATCGTTCCCGACGCCGATCAACAAAGCCCCGCCGTTACGCCCCAACAGGATATTTATAAGCTCGCCTAACATTGAAAACTAATATAAACCAAAGCCCCGGCTTTTCAAGGGTTTTTTCCAAGATTCGCCCTACACAAAGCACTTTTAAAATCACACTTCCTCGAAGGGAATCCTCTCACGCTCGCTCGCGATCGCAGATGGCGCGAGAGCCGGGGCGATGGCGCGAGATTTGGCATTAACAAATTTCGTGACATCGCGGGGAGGGGCCGAATTAGCGCGCGCCGAAACGGTTTTGCACGGAGCTTGCTATTCGCGGTTTTGCGCGAGTGGGATTTACCCGAAAAAATATACTTGCAATAAAAGCCGAAGGGATATATTATTACAACTTATTATCGAAAATATTATCTGAAGGGTTGGAGGTTTAGATATGGCTCAATCGGCAGTTCTTGGATCACTGCGCAAACGGATGAAGGCGATCTTCTGGTTCACCGCGATAGTCTTCATCGCCCTCGTTATCTTCGGTTGGGGCGCCGATATAACCGGCCGTTCGGGCGGTGGACAACTCGACTCCAATATTGCCGGAACGGTGGGCGATTACGAGATTTCATATCTCGCCTACCGCAATGCCATACAATCCGAATACGAGCAGGCCTATCGCGAAGAAAGGCCGATCACCGAGGCCGAAGCGGAGATCATCTCGGACAGGACTTGGTTCACGCTCGTCAATAGGCATATCGCCGAGGAGCATTTCAAGTCTAAGGCTATCGGAGAGCTTACGCCGACCGAGATTTTAGAATCCCTGCGACGCGATCCGCCCGATGCGGTGAAGAACCTGCCCGCCTTCCAACAGAACGGCGCCTTCAGCGAACAGCTTTTCCAAGAATATCTCGGGAACCCTCAGGTGGATTGGCTTCCGGTCGAGATGCTCGTCAGAAATAGGCTCCCCTACGACAAGCTCCGCCAATTGGTCAACGCCACCGCGTTCGTCACGAACGCCGAGGCCATCGCCGAGTTCGAGTTTAGAAACACCCAAGCCGCGGTCTCCTTCATCTCGATGGATCCCTTCTCGGTCGAGAATTTCTCGGTGGATACCTCCGCGGCCTCTGTCGAGGCCTACTACAACGAGCATATAGAGGATTATCGCCGAGCCGAATCCGCGCTGATCAATTATATCAAGTTGGCGGTCGAGCCGACACCGAACGACACGAACATGGCGAAAACCTTGGCGGAAAGCCTCATCGTCCGCATCGAGGCGGGCGAGGAATTCGAGTTCTTTGCGGAAAATTATTCCGACGACCCGGGAAGCAAGGCTAACGGCGGCCGCTTGGGTTGGATTCAAAAGGGCCAGATGGTTGCCGAGTTCGAAGAGGCGGCCTTCTCCGCCGACTCCGGCGAATTGGTCGGCCCGGTCTTAACCCAGTTTGGTTACCATATAATCCGTATCGAGGGCAAAGACACAGTCGGTGAGGTCGAGAGGGCCGATGTTTCGCATATTCTTCTCATGATCGACCCCTCCGCCGACACCGAGGATTCGATCGCGTCGCTCGCGAAGAACTTCGTCGCCGCGATAGAGGGCGGCGCGAGTTTCCTCGAGTTGGCCGGTAATCTCAAGATCGATTCGATGGCGGTTAATGTTCCCGTCAAAAATGATGACCCGATTCCGGGGATTGGCTATCTCGAGAGGGCGCGGGCGATGATTTTCAAATCCGCTCCCGGCTCAGTCGAGGAATTCGCGGTGCGCTATCGCGAAAGGCCTGTCCTCGAGGGAATCACCGTGGTTCAATTGGTAAAAAGATTCGCGGATGGTATTCCCGAGCTGAACGATATTCGCGCCGAGGTCATCGCCGATATGGAGAAGAGCGCTCGCGAAAGGGCCGCTCTCGCGGTGGTCACCAAGGCCAAATCGTTGGTGGATTTCGGAACGCCCTTTGAGGCGGCCGCTAAGGAGGTCGGGGCGAGCTTCGACACGACGGGGCTTTTCTCGATGAACAGCTGGGTCAATGGCGTCGGTCCGGACCCGATCTTCAAGGGGCGCGTGTTCGGGATCGGCAGGGAGGGTGCTGTCAGCGCGCCTTTCTTGGGCGACGACGGCAAGGCCTATATTTTCAAGATCGAAAAGATTATCCCCCCGAACCCGCAGGACTTCCAAAATATGGCCGTCTCGGTCAAGAACGAGATTCTTTGGGGCTATCGTCAGGATATTTACGACCGTTGGTTCTCGCATCAGCGCGATATGGCGGTTGTGGTCGATAATCGCTTCGCCGAGGAATTCGCGGTCGAAGAGGTAGGGAAATAACCTTACTCCAGCAGAGTTTTCGGGCCGGCTCTATGCCGGCCTTTTTTTTGTCAACTCCCAAAGCAGAATCGAAGCGGCGACCGAGACATTGAAGCTGTCGAAATCGGTGCGTTGCGGAATCGACAAGACGACATCGGAACCGGCGCGAACCCTCGCGCGAAGGCCCTCCTCGGAGCCCATCGTGAGGATGATCTTCTCCGGCGGCTCGAACTCGGAGATGGAGACCGTGTCTGGGCCGGGCAATTCGGCGCAGGCTGTGGTGAAGCCCCGCGACTTGAAGAGGTTGATTGTGTGAAGGATCGATTCGACCTTTGCGATTGCGATATGCTCTGTTCCGCCGGCGCTGGCGTGGCAGACCACCGGTGTAATATCCGAGGAGCCCTTTTCGGGGATGGTTATCCCCGCCGCGCCCAAAAGGACTGCGCTTCTTATTATCGCGCCGAGGTTTCGCGGGTCGGTGATTCCGTCGAGGGCTAAAACGATGCCGGAGCGAAGTGTCAGTAGTGAGTCCAGCGGGGTTGTCGAAAAGCGTTCGACCTCGGCGACAGCGCCCTGATGGTCGGGGCGGCCGGCGATAGCCGAGATTTCGCCCTTCGAGACGATATAAAGTCGCGACCTTTCGACTTTCAGCCTGCCTTTGAGCTTTTGATATGTGCTCTCGGTCAGCCATAACCGATGGACACGCCTGAACTTAGCCACCTCGACAACCGGATTTCGGCCGTAGATCAATTCGGTTTCTGCCATCTTATCTCCAATAGTATGAACTGGTTATACGAAATTCTGTCAGGTCGTCCTTGTCGGCCTTGTCGTAAAAGGCGCGGCGAACCTCGGCGAGCCAGCTTATCGGCCCTGTGCGAAAATAGTTCCTGAAGCGCAGTGCCCAATAGCCGTTGTCTTTCGAGGCTATATTCGTCTTTGAGCGGACGAGCTGAAGGCGAAGTTGCATCGGCTCGAAGAGGTCGCCCTGAATTTCGGCATTCGCGGAGAGGCCGTCGGTGGTCGCCTCACCGATATTCGAGCGGCTGACCCGAAGGTATCCGTTCAGCCCGAAGTCCTTTGCTAATGGGATGTTAGCTGTCATACGAATCGAGTTTTTGCTTCGGACTCCGCTCGCGAGCGTCCGTTTTTCCCATGAATATTCGCCACGGAGACGAGTATTGTTTTCCCCTCGAAAATACAGGGCGGATTTCGTGCTGATCCCCCAATCGCCGGCTGAGGGCGTTCGCCAACCCGATTGATCCAAATCGACGGAGACCCTCTCGCCGACGGGCACTGTGATTTTCATCTTCGCGCCGCTCTCGCCCGCGCCCCTCGAATCGTGGAGGACGCCGGATTCGCCCAAGGGGATATAGGTGTATCGATAATCCGATTCGCCGTCGCCGTTCAGCGGGAAAAACCCATCCGAGTAGCTCCAGAAGGAAGCTATCGAGCGAACGCCCTCGAGCTTGGACAGGGCGGAGAGGCTCAGGCCGACGCCGCCGTTGTCCGTCCACCCAAGCTCGAGATCGAGCTTCGACCCCAAAACAACCGCCTTTCCAAAGACCGACCCCGCGCTCTGCGAAAAACGCGAGCCGCGTTCCGGCGAGGAAACCCCCGCCAATGCGAACACCCCGCCGAACCTGTAATTCGAGTCCGGTGAAAAACTGAGCTCCGAGGCCATCACCTCGGCGCAAACCGAGTCGTAATCGACCCTACTCAGCGCCGCACCGGTGCCGACCCTTCCGAAATCGCCGGAGAAATAAGCGCCGTTGAAAAGGTTATCGACCGGCGAAATTAGCGATTTCAGGCCGGTATTTGTGCGTTTTGCCCCTGCGATATGAAAGGCCTTGCCCATCACGAGACCGTTGCCGAAGCCCTCGTCGAAGCTCCCCAGAGTCAAGCCCCAAGTGGGCTTCTTCACACTCAAGGATCGCCTTCGAAGGCGCGGTGAGCGCTGGTCGTCGATACCGCGTGCCTCGATACGAATTGTCTTCGTGCCGAAACCGCCGGTTAGATTGTTCGTCGGCGTCGCATCCTCGATGAATTTGCCGTGGGTGTAGAGCTTGACGCTACCGTTCATATCGCGCCGCTCGCGCTTCTCGAAGAACACGAAGGCTCTTATCCGCTCGAAATCGAAGGGAAACCACCGCTCGAAGGTCTCTCTATCCGCGAAAAGACCTGCGTTTTCGCGGGCCTCCTCGATTGCCTCGATCCACCTTCGATCAACACCCGGAATCGCCCTCAGACGATCTAAATCGTCGCCGGTCAGCTCGACCTTGTCACGAAAAAGCTCCAACAAATCGTAATACTCGGTGAAGCTTATCTCCTCCCGCGATAGCGCATCGAGAATATCCTCCTCAGAGGTGAGATAATCCCCAGCCTCGAAACAATACGCCACACTAAGAATTGCCGCTGTTAAAAGTAACCTCTTCATCTCTCGAGTGCGCGATACGAAAGATCGACTGAAATCCCGTGTAAATACTCGAACATATTAATATTATATTAGCATAAAAAATAATTGAAAGCGAAAAATTCCAATAAAGATAACAAAGCCCGATTTGCGAAACCCCCGAGCCGGCCGGCGCCTCTTATGGCAGTTGACATATGTCCATCCAAACCGTATTTTATACAAAATTAAGGAGCGAAATATGAGATATGTCATCCTAACAGCACTCCTCGCGATATCCTGCCTCGGCGGATGGTTTTTTATACCGGGGGCCTACTGGACTCCGCAGGACGGAGGCGTCGGTTTTCTTTACGCCCAAGGCGAACACAAGCATATGGGTTGGTCAGCCGACGGCAGATACTCCTTTTCGGGGGATTATTGGCTCGACGCCGAGCTGAAGACAAAGATTATCGGCGAGAAAACCTCCCTTAAGATCGAGTTCTCGAGAGATTCTCTCGAGGAGGACTTCCGGCGGCCGCGCGGCGACACGATCTCGGTCGGCTATATCGTTTCAGAATACTCGGCCTATCTTCGCCAATCCTTCAATGCCGGTCCCTCGAATAAGTTCTCGCTTTATGCCGGCCTTCTCCACGGCGATTACGATTCCCCTATGAGCTACCGGCCGGTCTCCGCCTCTTTCGATTCGACGGCCGAGACGAGGGTCGCGGACGCGATAGATATCGGCGGCATCTTCGCGATCGACAGCCGGGACAACCCCGAGAATCCGCAAACGGCCTACTACCTCGGAATACGCTTCGGCGGATTGATACTCAAAAGCGACGACGACGGCATGTTCGATTATATGGATGTCGAGCAGTTCACTAACCCCGATCTTGAATGGCCCCCTAAGGCCACCGGCTATATCGAGCTCGACCAGAGGTTCTTCGGCAAGCTTCAAACCAAACAGGTGCCATTCCCGCTAATTCTCGCTCTGCGAATCTCAGCGGGGCACCATCTGACCGAGGTCCCCCAGCTCGTTGCATTCAAAGCCGGCGAGGATAACTTCCTCCGCGGGATCGACAAGCGCCGTATCATGGGAACAAGCTACTACATCATGTCCGGCGAGCTTCGCGCTCAGGTATGGGAAGAAAGCTACACACCGTGGATACTCCTCCATTGGCTGATCCCCGGCTATGAAAACCCCCGCCCTATCCTCGAACTGGCGCCGTTTCTCGAGTTTGCCAAGATCTATGGCGACTTCGTTCGCGAGGAGGACCAGCAGATGACCCTCGGCTTCGGCCTTCGCTGGGTCTTCACCGACTACACCGTAGTGCGCTACGACTTCGCCTATTGGCCGAAGGGCAAAACCTTCGGCGCATACTTCTCATTCGAACCGAGCATCTGAGTGTGGGAAACCGGCGGCGAATATTTCGGTTGATCGTCATCCTGATCTCGATCCTGTTCGTCGTCATCGCGATTGAATGGTATGCCCTTCGCGTCGCGCGGCGCGCGTTCGACGAGCTTATGTTCCGAAACGGCCTCGGTTCCGCCTCGGTGATGATCGAGGCCTGCCGCACGGTTTACGGTTTCCAAGTTATGCGCGAATTCGAGCGCGAGAGCAGGCTTATCTTCGCCTCCGATTTTGTTCCGAGGAATATCTCGGCCGGCGATGTCGAGGCGGTCGCCAAGAAGGGGCAATTGCCGTTCGTTGTTTTCACCGATTTCGATGGGACGATAGTTTATCGCTCGTCGCCCTCGGGCGAGCTTTACAGCCAGTTCGAGAGTATCCGCGAAAACCTCGCCGGGATATATGAAAACGGCGAGCGGTCGGTTCTTTTCGGGATCGACCGCGAGCTACCGCTCGAAGAGGGCCCGAAGGGCCTCGCGATGCGCGTCGAAAACGGTGTGGTTGTGATGTTTGCCCCCGAACCGACCCCGCGCGAACGCGAGGAGCTGACACTCGGCCGTATGATCGGCCGACTCGGCGAAAACCCGGAGGTTCGCTATCTTGCGCTTCAGGATGAATCCGGCTTTATTTTTGCAACAAAGGCGGTGCGCACACTCAGCAGTCTCGCCTCCGACGAGTTTCTCGAAAAGGTCTATAGCACGGGTATTCCCAGCTACCGATACACAAATTTCTCAAATGAACGAGTCTTCGAGCTGGCCCTCGTGTTCCCGAAGATGGGCCGCTATCATGGTGTTTTGCGCGTCGGCTTCTCCAGCGCCGAATATGACAAGCTTTTCCGCGGTTATGTCCTTCAGATCGGTGTAATCCTCATCCTCGCGATAATCGCGGCAATCGGGGCGATCGCGCTCAGCTACACCGCGCGTAGGCTTGCCGCTCAGGTCGGCCTTTCCGAGGCGATTGTCTCCGAGATGAGCGCGGCCTGTATCGCGGTTGATCCCAGCGGCAATATCTCGCTGATCAATCCCTTGGCCGGGAAATTCTTCGGCCTCCGCTCACGCGAGGCAGTCGGCAGAAGCTACATCTCGGTTTTTCCGCACGACGAATTGGGGATCGGTCGGCTCGCCTCGAACGAGCATGGCTATAGCTCTCGAATCGAGATCGAGACTCAGATCGGAAGGCGCACGCTCGATATTTCCGCAGGAAAACTCCGCGATGGAGGCGCCTTTGCTGTGGCCGAGGATATCACCGATTTAATCGAATTGAAGAAAGAGGCCGCCGGAGCGGAACATCTGCGCGCCCTCGGCGAGCTTGCCGCCGGTGTCGCCCACGAGATCAGAAACCCGCTCAATGCAATAGGGATTGTCGCGCAAAGGCTTTCCGCCGAGTTCAAACCCACCGAGGACGAGGCCGAATACCGCGGTATGCTCAAGGATCTAAGGGCGGAGATCTCCAGACTCGACAATATAATTCGCGAGTTCATCGGCCTTTCGGCTCCCATGGCCCCCGCGCTTTCACTTCAGCCGCTCAGGCCGCTGATCGACGAGATCGAGTCGGCGGCGAGGCTTCGCGCAGTCGGCTCCGGAATAGAGTTTCAATCGAAGATCGAATTCGACGGCTTGGTGGAATTCGACGGGAATCAGCTTAAGAAGGCCCTTTTAAATTTAATTAAAAATGCAGTCGAGGCCACACCGGCAGGCGGTTTGATCCGCTTCGAGGTCTCCCGAAGGGACGATAAAATCCGCCTTGCGGTTTTCGACGACGGGCCTCCGGTTCCAAAGGGCGTTCTCGATAAACTTGGCAAACCCTTTGTCAGCGCGGGCAAAGAGGCCGGAACCGGAATCGGGTTATTCGTCGCCTTCAGGGTCGCCAAGGACCACGGCGGCAAGATAGAGGTCGATTCGAACGAGAACGGCACAACCTTTACAATAATACTTCCACTAAGATAATCCGAGGCCATCATGAAATACAGCATCCTGCTTATTGACGACGAGGACGCCGCGAGAACCCTGCTCGGCAAGTTCCTTATGAAGACCGGTTTCGAGGTCGCTGATTTCCCGACCGCCGAGGCCGGGCTCGAAGCCTTTAAAAAAAGGGGCTTCGATATAGCTCTTCTCGATGTCAAGCTCCCCGGAATGAGCGGAATCGAACTCGCCGCAAAGCTCATCGAGATCGACCCGAATCTACCTGTCGTGCTGATCACGGCTTACGGCGGCGTCGATACCGCGGTCGAGGGGATGAAGGCGGGTGCGCAGGATTATCTTGTTAAACCAATCGACCTCGAAGAGCTGAAGGTCGTTATCGCAAAACAGCTCGAGAACCGCCGCCTCGAGGATGAAAACAAGCTCCTCAAAGAACAACTCCACGACCGTTTTTCCAGCGGATTAGTCGCAAAATCCCGGCAGATGACCGAGATTCTGTCTATGGTCTCGCGAATCGCGCCGACAGAGGCGCCGGTTCTCATCACCGGCGAATCCGGCGTCGGAAAGGAGCTTATCGCAAGGACAATCCATGAGCTAAGCGGCCGCAAAGGAGCCTTCATCCCGATAAACTGCGCCGCTATTCCCGACACACTCCTCGAGAGCGAACTCTTCGGCGCCGAACCGGGGGCCTACACCGGCGCAACCAAACGTATGCGCGGCAAGATCGAGCTCGCCGACGGAGGAACACTGTTTCTCGATGAAGTAGGCGAAATCGCGCTCCCTTTACAACCAAAGCTACTGAGATTTCTGCAGGAAGGATCATTCTTCCGCCTCGGAGGGGACTCCCAAATCGCCCCCTCGGTGAGGATTATCGCCGCAACTAACCGGAATGTCCGCGAGTTCGTCGAGCAGGGCAATATGCGCGAAGACCTCTACTACCGCCTCGCGGTTATCAGCCTCGAAATCCCGCCGCTTCGCGAACGACACGAAGACCTGATCGAACTCGCCGATACCCTCGTTAAACGATTCTCAGTCAAACACGGCAAGAAAATCACCGGTCTCTCCAAAGAAGCGCTCGACTCGATCCTCCGGCATCCGTGGCCGGGGAATATCCGCGAGCTGATGAACACCCTCGAACGCGCAATAATCCTCTCGCGAAACGAGATTATTCAAGCCGACGACCTCCACCTCTTCTTCAACAACCGCTCTGCCGGCTCCGACCTTCTGGCCGAAGTCGAAAAAAGCCATATAGAGCGAATCCTCGAACAAACAAACTGGCACCTCGGAAACGCCGCAGACCGCCTCGGAATACATCGAAATACACTTCGAAATAAAATCGCCGAATATAAGATCGCAAAATAAACCTCACCGCAAACACCGGGGCGTCGGCCGCGCATGCGCGGGCCGCAGGGCCGGATGAAAATCGTGATGCAAACATAAATTCTGCTCCGGCCCCGCGGCGATCTCTTCGCCTCGAGGAAAGCGGGCTTTCCGAAGGCGAAGAGAACCCGACGCCCCGGGGTTTTAGCTGGCGGAGAGTTTTTTCAATTCATTGAAAGCCTTGTTTTTATTGGCGAGAAAGTTTATATTAAATCGAAATCTTTTTGATAGCGGCTCGATTTATTCGAATAAAATAGAGTCGAGTTGCGACAATGTAATTGTCGAACGGGGTTCGAGATGGACGAATATCTTCAGATGGATAATTTAATCGAGCGGTTGAATTCTTTGGCGAAGAAGATCGCCTGTTGCGATTACGACAATAGTTCGGCGCAGGAGCTTTTCGCCATGACTGCAGAGGAGGGGGTTCCGCAGAGGTTTTCCGAGCTTGCGGAGAATTTCGGTATGATGATGATGAAGGTCGAGGCGAGGGAGCTTCGCCTCGAGCAGATGATCGAGGAGCTAAAAAGCGCGAAGGCCAAGATCGAGGATTACGCTCATCATCTCGAGGATATGGTCGCGGAGAGGACGAAGGAGCTGAACTTAGCGAATAAGGAGCTCGAGAAGCTCGCTAATCTCGACGGCCTCACTCGCATCGCGAATCGCGGGTATTTTGACAGATTCATCTCCAATGAATGGGCGAAATGTGCCGAGTGCAACGAGCCTTTCGCTATAATCATGTCCGATGTCGATTGTTTCAAGAAGTTCAACGACACCTACGGCCATCAGATGGGGGACGAATGCCTCAAGTCGGTCGCGAAGGTTTTCGAGCGAGTCGCCTCTCGGCCGAGGGACCTTGCCGCCAGATATGGCGGTGAGGAGTTCGTTGTTGTTCTCCCGAACACAGAGGGTTCCGCGGCGGTGGATATAGCCGAAAATATTCGAGCCGGAGTGGAGAAGATCGGACTTCCGCACAAGGAAAACCCCGCGAGCGATTTCGTCACTATCAGCCTCGGCGTGGCTACACGCTGTCCGAGTTCCAATGATACGATCGAAGATGTGATCAAGCGCGCGGACGAGGCGCTTTATCGCGCGAAGGAATCCGGCCGCAACAAGGTTTTGACGGGGATGTGACCTCGATATTCCTTAATAAATTCCATTCACCCAAATACAAAGGGCGAAGAGCCGCCAAGAAGCCTTGTTCTGAAAGTATGGACAGTGCGTTTAGAACCGGCTTTTCATGCAGTTATTATGAAGCAAAAAAGCGGGGAACCGTTTCCGATCCCCCGCAGTTTTGAATGGACTTGAAATCGAACCTAACCGCCCCACTCCTCTTTGAAGACGAGGTTGCGCCTGCAGTTCGGGCAAAGCATGCGCATATAGTCCTCGCGCCAAAAGCCCTCATGGTTCTTGCCGGAGTCCTTTTCCGCGAGACCGTTCTCATAATTCTGGTGCATAACGAGCGTCGGGTTGGAATAGGCCAGTTCGCCGAGGCGCTCTATTATGAAGTCCATATGCATCTTGCTTGTGATGACCGCGCCGCAGGACTCGCAGAACACCAGCTCGTCCTCGACCTGCTCGTGAATCGAGGTGGGATCGAGCGTGGTCTTGTCCCACTCGTTGGTCATAACGATGCCCTTGCCGGTTAGGCAATATTCCGCGCATTGCCCGCACTGGATGCAGTTGCTGTAGTCGCGGAACATAATGCGCTTTCCGGTCTCCGGGTCGTCGATCATCTTGATTGTCTTCACCGGGCAAATCTGAACGCAACCGCCGCAACGGACACAGCCGTCCTCCTGATATTCGGGGAAGCCTTTGTATTCCTCGGCGATATTCGCGGGCTTGAAGGGGAATTTATCTGTATAAGGCCCTTTGACTATAGCCTTTATCGCCTCGCCCAACTCTCTGAGCTTGGGTTTCCTCATGATTTTTTCTCCTGAATCTCCTGATATTCATCGATTACCGAGCCGGGCCACAGCGGAACACCGGCCTTGTGCGAGCCTCTCGCGAGAGCGTGCGCGCTCGTGGGGTTCGTAATGAGGATGAAGAACATACAAATGAGCGCCTTAATTCCCATCGCGGTGAATCCGGTGAGAACAAAAACACCGAGAAGGATCATGCAAGTCCCCAAGGTGACGCACTTTGTCGCGGCCTGAAGGCGGTTATAGACATCCGGAAGACGCACCAAACCGACGCATCCGAGAAGATCGAACAGCACGCCGACCGTCATCATAATATAGGCGATAGTCTCACTCATCGAAGCTCCTCCTCTCGAGGAATTTCGCCAGCGCGATAGTGCCGACGAAGGCAAGAAGCGACCACGATATTCCGATGTTCAAGTAAAAATCCTTGCCCGTGAAGAGGCTCAGGAATGCGCAGAATCCGACCACTATTGTGCCGAGGTTATCGATTGCGACAGTCCTGTCCGGAGGGGTCGGGCCCATGCCGATCCGGTAAAGACACAGGAAGGCGCTGATAACCAGCGCCCAGATGTATATCATCATCAAAACGCTCATTCGAATATCCTCCTGATGATACGCTCGAACTTGCCGGCAATCTCTTCGCCCTGCTTCTTCGGGTCGCCGTCGAACTTGACATTGATCCAGTGGACGAAGAACTCGTCGCCCACAATATCGACGGTGAGAGTTCCGGGGGTAAGCGTTATTGAGTTTGCGAGGAAGGTTTTGCCCATATCGGTCTTGAGGCCCGTCTTGAAGCGGACAATCCCCGGGCGAATCGGCATACTCGGGTTAATAACGCGATACGCGACATCGATATTCGCCCAAAGGATATACCAAAGCAGATAGGGGATATAGAAGAGCATCCAGAAGATTCGCACCGGGTTCAGAATATTGGTCGCCCTCTGAATGAACATGTTGCCCATCAGCGCGACGACGATGACAGATACTACAGCGCCTGCGATAAGGTCGGCGGGCTGAAGGCTCCATGTTAGAAGAAGCCAGAGGCCAAATAAGACAAAGAATTGGATAAAGGCTCTCATTTCTATTCTACCCTCCTAATACCGAGGAAATATAGTTCGCCGCGTTGTTCTTGAGGCCGTCGAGAAGAACATTAGCGCCCGGCTCTAAGAACAGCTCGCTGAATGTCGGCCCTACGAAGTAGGCGATGCCGACGGCGAGACAGATAACCGAGAGAGCGATAAGGCTGAAGGCCATCGGGAACGGCACCTCGCGAATCTTTTGGAGCTTTGCGGGAAGCTCTCCAAACAGGCTGAATCTCATCATCTTAAAGAAATAGATCAGTGTGACGACGCTAATCGTTGCGGCTAAGGCCGCCAAGAACCAGCGCCCCGCGGAGACGCAGGCAATAATGATTAAAAGTTTGCTGAAGAAGCCGTTAAACGGCGGAACGCCGGAGATCGAAAGCGCTCCGGCAATGGTTGTAGTAGTTGTTACCGGCAATTTGCCGGAGAGGCCGCCAAGCCTGCGGAGGTCCTTGGTGCCGGTGGCGTGTTCGATTGCGCCGCTCGACAGGAACAGAAGGCTCTTGAAGGCGGCGTGGTTGAAAAGATGGAACAACCCTGCAATGAAGCCGAGATGTGTTCCGAGTCCGAAGGCCATTACAATATAGCCTATCTGCGATATTGAGCTGTAGGCGAGCATGCGCTTCATATCATTCTGTCCCAACGCGAGGAAACCGCCAACCGCCATCGACAACGCGCCGAGAACTACCATGATATTGAGATTAATAGCCGTCGGGCCGAGGACATTGAAGATCACCCTCAGCATGGCATAAACGCCGATGGCCTTAATAAGCACGCCGGACAACATCGCCGAAACCGGCGCGGGTGCGCTCGGGTGGGCGTCGGGGAGCCATGCGTGGAAGGGCACGAGACCGGACTTGAGCGCGAAGCCCATGATGAAGGCGCCGGCCGCAAAGGCCATGGTCTTGGAAGCGGGAATGGACTGAAGCATGGTCGCCGCATCGGCCATGTTCACAGTGCCGGTCATGGCATAGGTCAGCGCGATTCCGAGAAGTATCATCGTGCTGGCGAATGAGCCGAGGATGAGATATTTAAAGCTCGCTTCGAGTTCCTCGTGTTCGACGCCGAAACCGACGAGGGCGTAGCTGGCGATCGAGGCTATCTCGAGGAACACGAACATGTTAAATAGATCTCCGGTAATAACAACGCCGTTCATTCCGGCGAGCATCAGAAGGAAAAGCGAGTAGAACTTCGGCTTCGAGGTATATTTCTCCATGTAGGAGATGCTGTAGAAAATCGCCAGAAAAGCGACGGTGTTCACGACGATCAGAAGCAGGGAGGTCAAACCGTCATAGAGGAGCGTTATCCCGAAGGGCGGATACCAACCGCCCATCCAATAGGCGGTCGTTTCGGTGCCGAGAAGGTAGAAGCTCAGCACCGCTACAGCTAAAACGGCCAGTGGAGCGATAACGTCGGAAATCCTTTTGCTCGCCTTGCTGAGGATAAGGTTGATCACCGACATCCCAAGCGGGATTCCGACCAGAAGTGGCAGAATGTGGTTCATCGGCAGTCCCCTTTCTATCCGCGAAGGCGGTTTATTTCAGACATATCAAATGTCTTGTATTTTTCGTAAAGTTTGATCGCCTGAGCGGCCATGAGCGCAAGAGTCCCGAGGCCGATGACGATCGATGTCAGAACGAGCGCTTGGGGCAAAGGATCGACGGCGCGGACGGCGAGCTGGGCGGCGTTGATCGAGGAATCCTGAATCGGTGCGATTCCGTCGGTCTTGTAGCCGAGCAGTATCAGGAAAAGGTTGATCGCGTATTCCATGATGACCACGCCGATGATCTTCTTAATGATGTGCCGCTTGGCGATAAGGGCGTAAATCCCCATGCCCATAAGGGCCATATTCATTATATAAAGACTGCTTGTGCCGCCCATATTATTTTTCCTCCTCGGTGACGATTCGGCCATAGATGGAAAGGCCGATGAAGATAGCATAGAGGGCCGCGCTGACCTTGATCGCGATCGCGATGTTGCAGAGCGGAATGATTCCGGCGGAGATCAGCTGTCCGGGATGACCGTGCCAGATGAAATTGGTCATGAAATATCCGCCGGTGAGGCCTAAGAAGCCGATAACTATAAAGGCGAGTGCGCCGAGGTTATCGAGCATGCTCGCCCAGAAGTTGCTGAGCTTTGCGAGGGCTACCTTGCTCCCGAATGCGAGCATGAGAAGAACATAGGAGATGGAGAGAATAACACCGCCCGCAAAACCTCCGCCCGGTGTGATATGGCCGTAGAGAATGATATAGAAGCCGAACAGGAGAATGAAGCTGAGCACAAGACGCGAGATGGTCTTGACAATGATCGTCATCCCGCTGGATTCGTCCTTTGATAATTCCCGGATATTGTTCATAGTTGCTCCTGTTCGAGAATTCCAAATTCTTCGGTATCTTCGGCTTCGATGTCCTTCTTGCCGCGACGGCGAAGAATAACGAAGGCGGAAAGAATGCTCGTGAAGAGCACTATCGCTTCGCCGAGGGTGTCGTAAGCGCGGTAGTCGAGGATAATACCCGACACGGCATTCACGGCGCCGGTTTCGACTGCGGTTCCAGAGAGGTATCTGCGTGAGACCCTCATGAGAGGCTCACCGAAGGGGGTGAGGTCTTGGAAGGCCCAAACTGCGGCCATCACAAGAAATCCGATGAAGATAAGGCCGGTAACCGTCGAGAAGCTGTCCATCTTGCGCTCGATGGCTCTGTTGTCCGCGAATGTTGTCGCGCGGATGAGTATAATCAAGCTCAAGACCTCGACGATAACCTGAGTTATCGCGATATCCGGCGCGCCCAAGAAGAGGAACATAAGGCTAACGCCGAACCCCACCGCACCGGCGGCAATGACCGACGAGAGCATATTCTTCGTCTCGATTGCCACCGCGGCACCGATTAACATAAACAACATTAAAACATGGAAGAGCGCGTTCACTGATCGCCTCCTATACTATTAATACGAACATTAGCGCAACCAAACCTATGACGCACCACGACAGGTAAGTCGATAGCACGCCGGTGTGCATTCTCTTTAAACCTCTCACTATTATTCCGTTGAATATTGTAGCGACGAAGAAGTCGGGTTCCCAAACGCCCTCTTCGCTGTCGCGATAAATCGTTCTGAGAACCGGGAGTTTCTGTATTGTCTCGTAAAATCCAGTTCCCGGAACACGAATGTCCTCGACCGGAAGCTGTTCGCCGCCGTAGAATGTCGGCGCGACGCGGGGCTTGAAGCCTTTTCCGAAAAGGTAAATTATAATCCCGAGCAAAAGGCCGATAATAATCATGCCGGTTGCGAGGCCGGAGTTCCAAGATGCTCCGTTGATTAAAGTGTTGGGGTCAGCGCCGATAGCGGGGGCGAAGAAGGCCCTAACCGGCCAAGCGGAGAAAACGCCGAGGGCGATACAAGCGATCGCGAGGATAACCTGCGGAATACCGAAGGAGAAAGAGGATTTCTTCTCGAAATCGATCGCGTCGGGCTTTCTGCCGAAAAACACGGAATACATAACTTTTATGAAGGAGGCCAAAGTAAGCGCACTGCCGACCATTGCGGCGATAAGCATAATCGGCCTTCCTGCCTCGACACAGCCCTGATAGATCATCCACTTAGATGCGAAACCGTTCAGGGGGGGAACGCCAGAGATTGCCAGCGCGAAAACCATCATCGCAACGAAGTTGAGCGGCATGAACTTCGCAAGACCACCGAGCTTTTCGAGGTCTGTCGTCCCGGCGCGCTTCTCGATGATGCCGGCACCGTAGAAGAGGCCGGCTTTATATATCGCATTGTTCAGCATATGGAAAAGCGCACCGATAATGCCGATAATGCTCCCGGTCCCGACGCCGAGAACCATATAGCCCACCTGACTGACCGCGTGATATGCGAGCAGTTTTTTGAGGTCGTGCTGAACGAGGGCCATCATCACGGCGGCGATGATGGTAACCGCGCCGACTATCATGATCATTAACTGAAGGCCGGGATTGACAATAAAGAGATCGAGGGATATCTTTACGAGGAAATACACGCCTAAAAGCTTATCCAAAGAGGCCGGCAAAAACCCCATAATGCTGGTCGGGGCGCCTTCTGCCGAGGCCGGAACCCATGCGTGAAGCGGCATGGCGCCGCCTTTGGCTATCGCCGCAACGAAGAACAGGAGATACAGGACGATGCCCATCGAACCGACAGTGGGGATAGAGAGGGCGGAGATATTGAGCGAGCCGAATTGGAACCAAACGATGACGACTCCGAGGAGCAACGCCGCCTCCGAGAACCCGAGGATTGCGAAGGTGCGGAAACTGCCGGCGGCGGCGGCCTTTTTATTCAGATGGCCGCAGTTGATAAGGCCATAAAGGAACAAGGTCGAAAGTTCCCAGAATATCACGAAGAAGAGCAGGTTATCGGAGAGCACCGCGAGGTCGCTGACTGCGAGCGTGAAGAGCATCATCGCATAGTATAGGTGATTGCCCTTTTCGCCCGCGCGGAATTTCCAACTGTAGATCGTCCCTAAAACGCCGAAGATGCCTATGAAAAGGATTATCATCCTGCTTAGAGGGGTGCCGACAAGGTCAAGCGATAGGGGCATTCCCGAGATAATGAAATCCGCGAGTCTGACAGCGAAGTCGCCGCCCTTGAAGATCATCACAGACATATACAAGACCCAAATCGCCGCGACGCCCGCGATGAATTCCTTCACGAACTTGATTTTCGGAAGGATCAGGCACAAAAGGCCGGCCAATATCGGCACGAGCACGAGATGGATAAGTTGTGTTTCCATAAAAGCGTCCTTTATTTCCGATTGTAGAGGTCGAACGGGGCCGACCCGCACGGGCGGCTTATCCGCCGCCCCCACATTCTACCGAAATTTGCTCAATACAGACTTAACGCCCATCTTTTTCTCGATCTCGAGGGTTCTCTCGACCGAGAGTTTAACCAAATCGTCCTGTGTAAGCGAGCTGTGTCTGCCGTCAGCCACAACTCCGACCCGCTCGGTGCAACAATAGCAGGGATCGATCGAGGCGGTGATGAGCGCGACATCGGCGATCTGTTCGCCGGGACAGCTTGCCTTGTAGGTCGGCAGGTTCACGAAGGTTGGGGCGCGCACCTTGTGCCGAATGGGCTTGTTCGAGCCGTCCGAGCGGACATAATGAAAAACCTCGCCGCGCGGGGCCTCGTGGTGGCCGCAACCCTCGCCCTCGGGGATATTTCCCGGAATGACCTGAAAATCGCCGTCGGGCATGTTCTCGATAAGCCAGCGGCAAAGATAAATCGATTCGAGTGTTTCGAGAACCCTGCAAACCATCTTGTCGAACACATCGCCGTTTTCTGTGACGATCACTTTCCATGCGCCGGCTGTGTAGCTCGGGCCGTAGGCGTCATAAGGATCGTCCACGCGGACATCGAACGGCACGCCGGAAGGTCTCGAGGTCGGGCCGGTAGCGCCATAGGCGATAGCGTCCTCTTTGGTTAATATGCCTACGCCTTTGAGCCTCTTATGAATAACCGGGTCGTCGGCGACAGCGCCGAGGAACATCTTGGTAGCCTTCTCGGCGACATCGAGAGCATTCATAGTGAAATCGAGGGCTTTTTGGGAGACATCCCTGCGGGCACCGCCGACGCGGTTCATCGCATAGTGGTTGCGGTTTCCGGACAGAAGCTCGCATGCGTCGAGAATCTCCTCGCGGTAGCGCCAAGCCCACATCCAGACTGTGTTGTAGCCGATGAAATGGCCGGCGAGGCCGAGCCAAAGAAGGTGGCTGTGGATTCGCTCCATCTCGCCGATAAGCGCGCGGATGAACTGCCCGCGCGGAGGCGCTTTAATTCCAAGTAAATCTTCGACCGCGAGGACATAGGCATAGGGATGGCTCGTCGAGCAGATTCCGCAGATCCTCTCGACCAGGAACGGCACCTGATCCCAGGTGAGGCCGGTGGCGAGCTTTTCGTGCCCGCGATGGTTGTAGCCAATCCTCAAATCCACATCGACGACCGTTTCGCCGTCGATGTGGAAAGTGAAGAATTCCGGCTCCTCGAGGAGCGGATGGAACGGGCCGATGGGCAATGTAGTTTTTTTCATAGTCTAACCTTAGATATTTCTATGTATCTACTCTTTATTTTTTTCAATAACCGTTTCAAATGCTTGTTTTAGTTTCGGGATTTCGACGAAAGCCGTTTCCCAAACTCTGTTAACACTGATTCCAAAGTAAGCATGGGCTAACTTGTCTCTCATGCCTGCGATCTCTTTCCAAGGAATCTCCGAATTCGCATTTCTGATCTCTTCACCGATGTTTTTGGATGCCTCGCCAATAATCTCGATTGCCCTAACTACTGCGAATATCGTTTTATCATCGTTAGAGAAGGCTTCAAAATCCATGCTTTCAATGAACACCGCAATTTTATCGATTGCCTCGATTATATCCTGAATATAATCGTCGGTTTCTCGTTTCACGGATAAATGACCTCTTCAAGAATTCGTCTTCCGAGCCTTGGCTTCAAAGCTGATTTTTCGACAAGGTCAACCTTAATACCTAATATATCACTTAGATAGTTCTCAATGGAAATAAATTCCAGCAAGCCGATTTTTCTTATCTCGTCAAATTCTATAAGAATATCGAGATCGCTGTTATCATTCGCTTCGTCTCTCGAATATGAACCAAAAACGCCTACGGTCAGAACGCCGTATTTCTGTTTTAGATACGGTTCTTGTTCGTTGAGGATGCGCTTTATTTCTTCGAGAGTTTTTTTCATTGATCTGCTAATAAACAACCGGTTTGGTTTCGCCGCTTTCGGTTCCGGGGACCTGCGGATAATCCTTGCGCATCGGGAAGTTTCCCTCGGGCCAGCCGTCGGGAAGCAGAAGATGCCTCGGGTCGGGGTGCCCCTCGAAGGTGACGCCCCACATCTCGGACATCTCGCGCTCTATCCAGTCTGCCGCCGGAAGGAAAGCGCCGACCGAGCCGACTCTAAGCTCCGGCTTCATCACCAAAGTCTTCAGATTGCACAGCACCTGATCGGCGTCGAGCATGAAATGATAGATCAGCTCGACCGCGTCGCGAACCTCGAGCGCGGTGCTCGTCGCGAGCCTGCCGTGAAGCTGTTCGTAAACAATCTTCGCCGCCGCGGGGAAATCCTTTTGATCGACAAGGACATAAATCCTGTTCGGCCGAGGTTGTTCGATCGAAACAAGTAGTTCACCAAGCGCCGATTTAACTTTTTCCGAAATTGCGTATTTTTGCTCGTCGGTCATTTGATCTCCTTATAATATCGACAGAGCCTTGACGACTCCCGCGATCATAGCCTCGGGTTTCGGGGGGCATCCGGGTATATATAGTATAATCGCGTTCGGGTCTTCTTCGCGGATAATCTCGTCGATACGCCGCGGGACATTGTAGCTTCCCCTGAAGAAGTTTCCATAGGACGAACATGCGCCGAAAAGGAAGCAAACACAGGGCTTCGCGGTCGCGCGGTAGGTTTGAATAAGCCTCGGTGTGACATGCCTATTCGCGACGCCGGTGATGAGAAGCGCGTCTGCGTGGCGCGGGCTTCCGACCAGCGTGATGCCGAAGCGTTCGACATCGAAGCGAGGCGTCAGGAGGTCTAAAATCTCGATGTCGCAGTTGTTGCAGGGGCTACACGCCACATGGAAGACCCAAATCGATTTCTTAAGTGCCGCTGTTTTAAGTCCCATATTCTCGGTCCTTATAAGCCATTCACGCTGAGGATGAAGGCGATCACGGAGAGGATTGTCATCCATCCCCAGAAGAACTTGACCGCCTGATCGATCCGAAGGCGCGGATTGGTGTTTCTAATAACGGTGATTAAAGCCACAATTAGTATATATTTGAGCAATGCCCAGAGAATCCCGATTCCGCCGTCGATTCTAACTCCGCCCCAGAAAAGGGTGATGAGGAAGATCGGAAGCGAATAGAACAGGATGGCCTTCGAGAGCTTGAAGCCGGCCAGCGCCGCGCCGCTGTAATCATAAAAGGCGCCGCCGCCGAGCTCGGTTTCGGCCTCCGGTGCGTCGAAGGGGACGAGGCCGAGCTTGGCCTGAACACAAAGAAGCGCGACGATGAAGGCGATCACGCCGGAAAGCGAGTAGAGAATCGGGCCGTGCGCGAGCTGATATTCGAGGATGCCTCCAAGAGAGAGCGAGCCGGCCTTGAAGATAATCATCGTGATGACAATCACGAACGGGACCTCATAGCCCAAAAGGAGCTTCATCTCGCGCGAGGAGCCGACCGCCGACAGCGGGCTTCCGGCCGCGCCGGCGCCGAGGATGATCATAATCGACGGCACCGCGAGGAAATACCAGAAGACTATAATATCGCCGACGAAGCCATTATCGTAGCTCCAGTTGCTGAGCCCAAGTATCGTGGCGACAAGCACCGAGGCGGCCAGCGCGACTATCGGCGCGAGGAGAAAGCCGGTCTTCTTGGCGTTCTCCGGAAGGATAACCTCTTTGCCCATGAGCTTGAAGAAATCGGCGAAGCTCTGGAACCACGGCGGCCCGACGCGATAGTGCACTCGCGCCGTCACCTTGCGGTCGAACCATGTGGTCAAAAGACCCGCCACAGCGGCGAAGAGGAATCCGGGGAAGATAAGATAGTAAAAGACTTGCATCGATATTCTCCCTTTTTACCAGCGCCTCATTCCGGGTTTCGCCTTAGCGCGCGCGCCCGCAAGGTTTCCGCCGATTGCGTCCTTCGGATTCTCGAAAGTAAGCGCGCCCGAAACGCAGGTTGTCACGCACGCGGGAAGTTGACCCTCGTCGAGCCTTTGATAGCAAAGGTCGCATTTTGAGACTACATTGCGGAGGTGTTCCGGCTGGATTGCGCCGAACGGGCAAGCTATAGCGCAACTCTTACAACCTATGCAACGGAAAGCGAACCTTCGGACAATGCCGTCCTCGCCCTTAACTATAGCGTTTTTCGGGCAAGCGGCGACGCAGGCCGGATTTTCGCAGTGTCTGCAGTGCGCGGGGAAGACCGCGACCGGCTCGGCAATGGCCTGAGTAAGGTTCAGGTCGGTTTGGTGCGTCCGCGAGCAGGCGACCCTGCACGAGGAACAGCCGATACAGCGGTCGAGGTTGATTATTACCCTGCGCTCTTCGGTCTTTATTTGGGTTTGTTCCATAAAATGCTCCGAGCGTTATTTCTTTATTATCTTGACGCCGATCGGCGTTAATGCCGGATGATTTCCCCACTCGAAAAGTCCGCGCGCGGCGGTGTTGTGCATGGGAACTAATACTTTGCCGTCGCCGAGCCATTCGGCAAGCTTCACCGCAAGACGGGCTTTTCCGAAGGCGCTCTCGAGTAAAACCTCTTCGCCGTTGACGACTCCGAGCGAACGAGCAAGCGAGGTCGGTATCTCGACAGCATCGAGATCGAGCTTTGCCCGAAGATTCGGGAAATCTATGCGGCGCGTGAATCGGCCGTCGCCGTGATGAAGCACGTTGCCGTTGCCGATAGCCATGATCGCGCCCTCGAGCGCGCCGGAACCGGCGACAGGGCTACCGCCCACTTGAGCGACATCGCGAACGCGCTCCTCGAGATTGCCGAAAACCGGGGCCTCGCCGCCGAAGATCCAATCGAGGATCTCGCCGACCGATTTGACACCGGGGCCTTCGAGCGAGCCCTCGAGTTTGATAATATCCTCTTCGGTTCCGAGGATTCGGCCCGTTTTTTCAAACATATATTTCGATGGAATAAAATGCGTCGCGAGGCGGTAGCCCTCGGTCATAAGCTGACCGGTCAGGCCGAAGACCTTCGGCAACTTGAGCCGCGGAAGCGCTTCGACCGGGTCGCAGTCCAGTGCGAGCAGGGCGTCGATCTTGCCGGCGGCGAGGGCCTTGTATGTCCCCGCGATGTCGAGGCCCTCGGCGGCGAGAAGCCTGTAAATCCCGCGGGAGTTAGTCGCGATCGGAAGCACCGCGAAGCCGAAGCCGGCGATCTCCGCGAGCCTTTGTGCCGCGGAGGCAACAGCGAAGGGATCGGCGAAATGCCAACCCGGCGCGAAGATAACAATGCCCTTGCCCTGCGCGGATTTGATAGCATCGACCGCCCAGCCGAAATCGCCGGCGCTGACGCCGAGTTCCGCGATCGGAAGCTCGTCGACCGCCTTGCCGCCGAGCGCCGCGGAGATAGAGTCCAAAAGCATCGGGACGCGGCCGATAGGCGCAACCAACTCCGGATGGGCGAACCAGCCGGTTCTGCCGTGAACCGTGTCGATAGAGACCATCGTGTTCCGCCGGCCGATATTCGCGGCGTCGTGGATGAGCTTGGTGATAGTCGGGCTGAGCGTGAAGACATCGCCGATGACCAGATTTGTAGTGGCCTCGGCGACTGCGTTAAACGAAAAGGTATTTTTGAAGGGCGCGACGGCGACATCCTCGGCCGGAAGCGGCGCGACGAGCTTAGTCCCGAGCTTTTTCGCGAGGGCGATCGCCTTGGCTGTCTCTTCGAGGGTCAGCGAGCCGTCGAGAAGAATAGCCGTCTTCTCGGGCGACTCGGCCTCGAGGGCGTGGAAGAGCGAATTCGCGGCCTTTTCCGCCGATTGAAACTCCGCGCCGATCTTCGCGCGGAAGGCTCTATCTTTATGCACTGCAAGCTCTTGGCAATAATTGCCGCGAGCGCAAAGCCCTCTGGTCACCTCGGGATCGAACTCAATCGTGAGGACGGATTTCCGCCCCCAGACCGCGTTCTCGGACCGCGTGGTCTCGGCCATGAAAAAGGCGTCCTGCATGGGACAGAACGAGCATCTTGTTTTTATCGCGGGCATACACTACCCCTTTTTATCGACCGAAGTCATTCGGACAGTTCAACATCGAGTGTTTTATTGTAAAACTTGAGGTTTCCCTCAAATCCGATTATCAACCGAAAACATTCGGGAAATTCATGATATCGCCATAACACATGTCCGGCCCATCCTTACATATATAGTAGGTGCCGATATTGCAACGGTGGCATTTGCCGAGGCCGCAACTCATGCGCCTGTTCATCGAGAGATATATGTGATACGGGTCGAAGCCGAGGTCGAGAAGCTTCAACGTGACGAACTTGAGCATAATATCCGGGCCGCAACTGATGACATAGGTGTCTTTGATATCGACATCCAGATCGTCCAAAAGCACAGTGACGACTCCGACCGTGCCGGTCCATCCGGGGTAGGGGCGGTCGATAGTGAGCTTCAGGTCGGTGTGCGGCTTTTTGCCCCATGCGTCGAACTCGTTTACGAAACAGAAGTCCTTCGGGCTTCTCGCGCCGAACTTGATAGAGACGCGCTTGTAGTCGTTTATAGTCTGAAAGAGGCCATAGATGCCGGCGCGCATCGGGGCGAGACCCACGCCGCCGCCGACCACCATCACTGTGTGCCCCTTGAATTTGTCCATCGGATAGCCCTCGCCGAAGGGGCCGCGGATTCCGACCGGATCGCCGGGCTTGATCTTGTCGTGGAGGTAGTCAGTCACCCTTCCGGTGCGGAGGATAGTGATCTCGAGGTCGGTAGATTCGCCCGGTTCGCTCGAGGGGGTGAACGGCGCCTCGCCTACTCCCGGAACGGTCAACTGGACGAACTGCCCCGCCCTGAACTTCAGCGGCTCGGAGAGCTTGAAGCGGAAGGTCTTGATCGTCGATGTCTCGGGGACTACCTCGACAACCTTGGCGTCGATTGGATAATATATATTTTTCATAAGTTCCGACATAGCCGCTCCTACTTGACTTTCGGGGATGGCGATGGAAGCATATTCTCAACCGAATCGACGGAGAGGTCGCGAAGGGTGGCGCGCATATCGATACCGCCCATGCAGTTATCGATGCAACGGCCGCAACCGGTGCAGGAGGGCCAACCCTCGTATCGCCATGGATAGTGGTAGAATTTATGATTATACCTGTGCATAAAGCGCTGGGCGATGCGAAGCCTCGGGTTCAGCATGCCGGCCATGCGTGAGAAACCCGCGAGCTGACAACTGTCCCAAGTGAGCATACGCTCGAAGCGGGCGCCCTCGATATGGTTGTCGTAGAGGCCGAAGCAGAAGCACGCGGGACAGACATTGGTGCACGCGCCGCACTCGACGCAGGTCGAGCCGTGGTGGCGATAGCTCAGCGGTTCCTCTTTAACCTCGCTGACAAGCTCGACGAAGGACTTCTTCGTGGCGAACTGAGCGTTCTGCGATTCGAGCCTCTTCATCGATTTTTGGCGGATCTTTTCTCTTTCGGCGATTATCGAGTCGGTGGCCTTCGAGGCCCCTGTGCCCTTGAGCATCTGCGCCCCGGCCTCGGTGCCGACCTCGACCAAATAGCCGTTCTCGACCGGAGTAAGGTTCAGGTCGAAGCCCTTGTCGCAGAAGGGCTTGCCCTTCACCATGTTGCAAAAACAGCTCGGGTGAACCTCGCTACAGTCTATTGTGACAATAAAAAGCCCCTCGCGCCTTTCAGTGTAAAATGGGTCGAGGAACTCGTGGTCGTCGCGGAATACGCGGTCGAACACGGCGATTCCGGCCAAGTCGCATTGCGCGATGCCGAAGATAGCCCGCTTTTTCGGAACGACCTTCATGTCCTTCTCTATATTACCGGGATACTCGGCCACTTTCTGCTTCGGAGGCATTATAACCGATTTAACGGGCTCGACACCGCGAAAGGCCGGCAGTTTGTATTTGTCGATGCCGTCCTTTTTAGCGCGCGCCAGACGAGGTTTGCCCTCGGCGGAGGCATCGACCCAGAACAGCTCGCCCCAATCGTTAAGCCTGTGGAGAAGCTCCTTCAGCCCGTCCTTAGAAAGGTATTCGAAAGGCATATGCTGACTCCCCGCGTAAGTTATTAACGCATTAGTCTAAACATTAAGTTGTGGATAATAATTAAATAAAATTAGTAAGTCAAGGACATAATTTTTTTTCCAATAAACGAGGAAAGTCAATTATAATATGCTTCTGCGTATTGCGCTAATTTTATTGCTTAGGGCGTCGGGGTTTCGCGGCGCGCGGAAAAGCAAGCTTTTCTCGCGCCGTGAAACCGCCGGCCGGCCGAATAGAAATTTTCGGTTTATTTGAAATCTTCTTTCGGCCGGCCGGTGCGCCCGAAGGGCGCCCGACGCCCGGGGGTTTGTTCAGCTGTGTTTTAGAAAATAGCTCAATGACTCCATCTCGACGGCGATATTGACATTGAGGATCTTCGCGTGCGGCGGCGGGTTGAAGCCGGTTCTATCCGTGAAGTTGAGAATCCCGCGGATACCTGCGTCGAGGCATTGCTGAAAGGCGGAGTGGGCGTTTTCGGCAGGCACCGCGACTATCGCGAGTAGGATGGTCTCTTTTTCGCAGATCTCGGGCATCTGTTCGGCGCTGTAGATCGGGATTTCCTCGAAGCGGTTTCCGATGAGCTTCCTGTCGATCTCGAAAATCGCGCAAACCTCGAAACCGCTCTCGGAGAGGCCGTTATATCGTATCAGCGATTGTCCGAGCTGACCGAAGCCCACAAGGGCCACGCGGCGGCGCTTATCGATTCCGAGGATTGTGCGGATTGCGTCGTCGAGCTCGTCGATATCGTAGCCGACCCCTCTTTTCCCGAAGCTCCCGATGAGGGCAAGGTCTTTACGAACAAGATCGGGCGAACGGCCGATTTTACTTGCGATTTGGGCGCTGGAGGCCGAGATTTTCCCCTCAAAAGAAAGCTCGGCAAGCGCGCGCAGATATTCCGAAAATCGTTCGACGACTCTCGGGGTTATCTTTTCAGGCGAGGGCATCGCGCTTATTTTCTGCGGCGGAATTTGGCCTCGAGCGAGCTTTTAAAAATCTCGAATTCGCCCTTGTCTTTCAGGACAAATTTGACCTGCTTGAGGTTTTTAGACGAAAGAAGAGCGGAAACCACCTCATCGATCATAATTTCAGCGCATTCCTCGGCCGAGAAATGTCCTACGCCGGTGCCGAAGGCCGGCAAAGCGAGCGATGAAACCGGAATACTGTCGGCAACTTTAAGTGTATTGATTGTGGCTTGTTTCACCGATTCGGCATTGGCATGAAGGTCTTGGCCCATAATCACCGAGTGGATAACGAATTTCGCGCCGAGATTGCCCGCGCGCGAGACAACCGCCTCGCCGATAGGGACAGGGCCCTTTTTCATCGCCTCGGTCTCGATCTCCTCGCCGCCGGCGCGCTTGATCGAGCTGGCAACTCCGCCGCCCATCCAGAGCTTGTCGTTGGCCGGATTGGCGATAGCCTCCGCACCGGAGTCGATGATGTCGCCGTGGATTATTGAAAGTTTGGTATTGCCGATATTGAATTCCATGGGGGTTGCCTCCGTGTATTTTAAAGTTGGGTGTCGGCGATGAAAACCGACGACATATCCTTTTAATATACCGCCTCGGCTATCGCTTGTCAAATCAAATTTGGCCCGCGCAATCACGAGCGTCCGTGAGGACAATTAATGTATTGAAAAAATATGTAAAAAAAATATAATATAAAAATTATAAAGGCTCCATTTTATCATAAACTATGAGAATAAAGCAAGCAATAATCATCTCGATGATCGCCCTCGCTACAACGATTCTCGCGTGGCGAAGTGTAATCACCATCGATGCCGGAAGGGTGCATAAACTCACTATCGGTATGGAGGACAGCGCGTCAGTCGGTTTCGATCTCAAAATCGACAAGCCCTCGCCGCCCCCGCCGCCGATAGGCTTCTACTGCTTTTTCAGCCTTTCGGACTCGAATTACGACTTCATCGACGGCCTCTGGGGCGATATTCGCCCGATCTCGGACAGCGCAAGTTGGGAGGTTATCCTTCGCAGGCAAGAGGAAGAGGCCGTTGTTGCGGTCGATTCCCTTCCGCGCGAGGGATCCATTTACATAAACGAACAAAAAATGGATTCTTCAAAAACAGAGCTAATCGTTCCCAAGGGAAGCGGAACGATCGATATCAAATTTCTACAAAATGTAGAGAACCCCCCCGACGATTTAAAATAAAGGTCGAAATTATGGATAAGCAAAAAAAATACAGAGAATTTTCAAAATCGGATACTCAACAGAACCTCGAGGCCGAAACCCTCGATTTTTGGGATAAAAAAGAGACCTTCAAAAAGGTGCTCGAAAAGGGCAAATCCTCGCCCAAGTTCGTCTTCTATGAAGGCCCCCCAACCGCGAACGGCCTGCCCGGTGTTCACCATGTCCTCGCAAGAACGCTTAAAGACACGGTTTGCCGCTATCACACGATGAAGGGCATGCTCGTCGAGCGCAAGGCCGGATGGGACACCCACGGCCTGCCGGTCGAGATCGATGTCGAAAAGGCGAATAATATCTCCGCGAAGTGCGATATAGAGGACTTCGGCGTCGAGCGTTTCAACGCGGCCTGCAAGGTCAGCGTCTTCAAGTATGTCAACGAATGGGAGGAGATGACGCGGCGTATCGGCTATTGGCTCGATATGTCGAAGCCCTATATCACCTGCGACCCGGACTATATGGAGAGCGTTTGGTTCATCCTCGCCGAGTTCTTCCGCGCGGGGCTAATGTATCGCGGCCACAAGGTTTTGCCCTATTGCCCGCGTTGCGGCACCGGCCTTTCCGACCACGAGGTCGCGCAGGGCTACCGCGACACCGAGGACCCCTCGCTGACAGTCCGCGTGAAGCGCGCCGGCACCGAGGCGGAGTTCTTCCTCGTTTGGACGACCACGCCTTGGACGCTTCTCTCGAATGTCGCGCTGGCGCTGAATCCCGAGGTGCAGTATGTCAAGGTCGCGCACGGCGGCCAGCTTCTTTGGCTCGCAGGCCCGAGGCTCGAGGCCGTCTTCGGCGGGAATATCCCGCCGATAGTCGAGTCCAAGCTCGGCTCGGAGCTTACCGGTATAGCTTACGAGCCCCTGTTCCGCTTCGTCGAGCCGGACAGGCCGGCTTGGTTCACAATCAACGCCGATTATGTCACCACCGAGGACGGCACCGGAATAGTCCATATCGCGCCGGCCTTCGGCAAAGAGGACTACGAGGAGGGCCAAAGGCACGGCCTTCCGATGATTCAGCTGGTCGAGCCGGATGGAACAATCTCACTCCCAGTCCCTTACGCCGGCATGTTCTTCAAGGACGCCGATCCGCTTATTCTCGACGATTTAGCCCAGCGCGGAATTCTCTTCTCCCGCGGAAAGATAGTCCACAGCTACCCCTTCTGCTGGCGTTGCGACAGCCCGCTCATCCAATACGCCCGCGCGAGCTGGTATATCCGCACGACGGCCTTCAAGGACAAGCTCCTTTCTGCGAACGACCAGATCGAGTGGTTCCCGCCGGAGATCGGCCAAGGCCGCTTCGGCGAATGGCTACGAAATAATATCGACTGGGCGGTATCGCGCGAGCGGTATTGGGGAACGCCCCTTCCTATATGGGTTTGCGACGAATGCGGCAAAGAGCACGCTATAGGCTCGCGCGCCGAACTGGCCGAGATGGCCGTCGAGGGCTTCTACGAGGGCATGGACCTCCACAAGCCGGGAATCGACGCGGTCGCGCTCAAATGCCCCGCCTGCGGTTCCAAGATGCACCGCGTTTCGGAGGTCATCGACTGCTGGTTCGACAGCGGCGCGATGCCATTCGCGCAGGCGCATTACCCCTTCGAGAACGCCGCCGATTTCGAGCCGGAAAACTTCCCCGCGGAGTTCATCTGCGAGGGCGTCGATCAGACGCGCGGATGGTTCTATACGATGCTCGCGATCTCGGTCTTCATGAGGGGCAAGTCCTCCTATAAGCGATGTCTCGTCAACGGTCTCGTTCTCGATAAGGACGGCCAAAAGATGTCGAAGAGCAAGGGCAACGCGGTTAACCCGATGAAGCTGATGGACGACTACGGCGCCGATCCGCTCCGCTGGTATCTGATCTCGAGCAGTTCCCCGTGGCTGTCGAAGCGCTTCGATGTCGAGGGCGTGGCCGAGGTCGGGCGGATCTTCTTCGACACGCTTCGCAACACCTACGGCTTCTTCGCGCTCTATGCCAATATCGACGGCTGGACGCCCGATATGGGCTCAGGAAGGCGCACCGCTATGGACGAGTGGCTTTTAAGCAGGCTGAACAGCCTCGTCCGCGATGTCAAGGCCGACCTCGAAGAATACAACCTCACAAAAGCCGCGCGCCGAATCTCGGCTTGGACTGTCGATGAGCTGTCGAACTGGTTCGTGCGGCTCGGGCGCAAGCGTTTCTGGGGCCCGGAGATGACCGACGACAAGAAGGCGGCCTACGCCACTCTTTACGAAGCGCTTCTTACTGTAATCAAGCTTTCCGCGCCGTTCATCCCGATTACCTCGGAGGCGCTGTGGCGCGCGCTCACCGCCGACTTGCCGGATATGCCCGAAAGTGTTCACCTTGCGGAATTCCCTAAAGCGAACGACGCGCTCATTTCAACTGAACTCGAGGACGCTATGTCCCTCGCCGAGCGGATTGTGACTATGGGCAGAAACGCCCGCCAGAAGGCGAATATCAAGATTCGCCGGCCGCTGAGCAGGCTTCTTGTTTCGGTCGATTCCGAGCTTGAGCTTCCCGAGTGGGCGGTCGGACTGATAAAGAAGGAACTCAACCTGAAATCTATCGAGCGCTCCGCGCGCACCGAGCTATACGACCTTTCCGCGAAGGCGAACTTCAAGGCCCTCGGGCCGAGATTCGGCGCCAAGATGAAGGAGTTGGCGGAGGCTGTCGCCTCGCTCTCCTCGGAGGCCCTGAAAAAGGCGGTTCTCGAGGGCAGGCTCGTTATGGCCTTCGGCGGGGAGGAAATAACCCTCTCGCCCGAGACCGACCTCATCCTCTCAGAGCTGGACGCCGCGGGCTTCTCCGTCGTCTCGGAGGAGGACTTGGCGGTCGCGCTCGATATCTCGCTCGACGAGGAGCTTATCGACGAGGGCTATGCCCGTGAGTTGGTCAACCGAATCCAAAACACGCGAAAAGAGGCCGGCTTCGAGGTCACCGACAGAGTCGAGGCCTCGATCGAAGCGCCGGAGGATATCCGTCGCGCCGCACTCCGCCATATGGATTGGATAATTGGCGAGGTTCTTGCGAGATCGCTGGTTTGCGGAACACTCAAAGAATTCGATTTCGAGAAGCGATGGGACTTGGACGGCGATGAAATTTTAATCCGCCTAAGGAAAATCTTCAATATCGAATGAAAAAGTGGCAATTCGATGAAATATAGATATAATAAGTAGTCTTGAGTTTTTACACACTTTTAGGAGCGTGCTATGAGGACAAGAGAGATCGAGAGAATCAAGGCAAAACTGATCAAGATGAGAGACGAGATTCTCTCCGAGATGGGCCGTTTCGAAGATAATATGCTCCATCAGAACAGAAAAGAGAGCACCGGCGAGGTTTCGAGCTTCACGACACATCCGGCCGATATGGGTGCCGAGACCGCCGAGTATGAGAAGGCCTATCTTCTCGCCTCGAAGGAGAACAAGCTCCTGAACCTTATAAACAGGGCACTCGAGCATATCGAAAAAGGCGATTACGGCATTTGCTCCGAATGCGGCGCTATCATCCCGATTGAGCGCCTCCGCGCTATGCCCTATTCGCCCTACTGCGTCGATTGTAAAGAGAAGCTCGAGAACAGCGATACAGCTCATTAATTTATGGCAAAAAACGATTCGAACATACCGCCCCCGCCGCAAACGAATTGGAAAAGCAGAAGCCGAGGGTTAGTCCTTTCGGTGCTGATTTTCGCAATCGTTTTTATTTTGGCGCAATCCTTCTACACCGATAGAAATCCGGTGATGAAGCTCGGTTATTCCGACCTTCTGTCCGAGGTTGACAGCGGGAATATCTCCGAGGTCGAATTCATCGGGAAAAAGATTCAGGGAAGTTTTGCACAGCCAAAAACGGTCTCGATTGGGCGAGAGAAGTTGGAATACAACAAGTTCGAACTGACTATACCCTTCGAGGACCCCACGCTCGTCCAAACCCTCAACGATCGCGGAGTTAAGATCTCCGCCAGCGAGGTCGGCAACAAATGGTGGTCGATCGCGTTGACACTTCTGCCGTGGCTTCTTATTCCGATATTTTATATCATGATCCTCAAACGCATGCAGGGCAACCAAAACGGCATCTTCAACTTCGGTAAATCCCGCGCGAGGCGAATCGCGCCCGATAAGGTCAAGGTCACCTTCGCCGATGTCGCCGACTGCGAGGAGGCTAAACAGGAACTCGGCGAGGTTATCGATTTCCTCAAAAACCCGCGCCGCTTTTCGAAACTCGGCGGGAAAATACCCAAGGGCATTCTCCTATTAGGCCCCCCGGGAACCGGCAAGACGCTCCTCGCGAAGGCCGTCTCAGGCGAGGCCGAGGTGCCGTTCTTCAGTGTGTCGGGGAGCGATTTCGTCGAGATGTTCGTCGGAGTCGGCGCGAGCCGCGTCCGCGACCTATTCGAGACCGCCAAGGCAAACGCCCCCTGTATCGTCTTCATCGATGAGATCGACGCGGTCGGCAGACAGCGCGGAACGGGCCTCGGCGGCGGTCATGACGAGCGCGAGCAGACGCTTAACCAAATACTCGTCGAGATGGACGGCTTCGAGACAAACGCCGGTGTGATTGTCCTCGCCTCGACCAATAGGCCCGATGTCCTCGATCCGGCGCTTCTTCGCGCGGGCAGATTCGACCGCAGAGTTGTTATCGACAGACCCGACGTTAAGGGCAGGGAGGGAATCCTGAGGGTTCACACCCGCGGAATCCCGATCGCAAAGGATGTCAATCTCGGTGTTATCGCCCTCGGAACGCCCGGCCTTTCCGGCGCAGACCTCGCGAATATCGTCAACGAGGCCGCGCTTTTAGCCGCTCGAAATAAGAAAGACCAAGTCTTCATGGAGGATTTCGAGCAGGCCAAAGATAAGGTCATGATGGGCACCGAGCGCCGTAGCATGATGCTTTCCGAGGAGGAGAAGAAGATCTCCGCCTTCCACGAAGCCGGCCATGCCCTCTTGGGAAAACTGCTTCCCGGCTCCGATCCGGTGCATCGCGTGACGATTATTCCGCGCGGCATGGCGCTCGGGTTGACCTTTTTTCTCCCGAAGGGCGACAAGAGGCTCTACAGCAGAACCTACCTCACAACGAAATTAATCCATCTCCTCGGCGGAAGGGCCGCCGAGATGCTTATCTTCAAAGACCCCACAACCGGCGCCGGAAACGATATCGAACAGGCCTCGCGAATCGCGCGAAAGATGGTCTGCGAATGGGGCATGAGCGACAAACTCGGCCCGCTCGACTACACCGAGGACGGCGACGAGGTATTCCTCGGGCGAGAGCTTGTCTCGCGCCGCGCCAGCCATTCGGACGAGGTCAACAGCCTCATCGACAGCGAGGTTTCGGCCTTGGTCGAGGGCGCCCTCCAAAAGGCAACGGAAATACTTTCTTCCAATATCGACAAACTCAAGGGTTTGGCTGAGGCATTACTGCAATATGAATCCCTCTCCGGCGAAGAGATTGATGTTATTATCGAAGGCCGAGAGCTGATCCGTGAAGTCAAGATTGACGAGGCGAAGGGGCAAGTTCCTGCGGTGGCCAGAAAATTCGAGGTCGATAGCGCCGGAGGCAAGGTCGCTACGAAGCCCTCCCCTGAGCCGACGGCATAGTCTGCGATAAAATCTTCAAGCAAGATTTTCGATTAGACATCACACGAAAAATCTTGAACATAATCTGTCGCTCGCGAAGCGGACCTGCCTCTTTTTCGCCCAAAAAAGACCTATTTTTGTTCGAGCTTTGCATGCCTATATATAATTCTTGAAATATCGGCGTTTAAACGATATATTTAAATTTTCGACCTCCTTTTTCGGATGGGTTAATCGCAATGGAACGCCAGCTGAAAACTAAATTGATGGGCATAGTAAATGTCACGCCGGACAGTTTCTCCGACGGAGGACTGTTCCTCAACGCCCCGAATGCCGTCGATAGAGCGATTCAGCTCGCAATGCAGGGCGCCGCTATTATCGACATCGGCGGCGAATCGTCGAGGCCCGGCGCAGAACCGGTTTCAGACGAGGTCGAGATCTCGCGGGCGATACCAGTTATCGAAGAGATAGCCGATAAGCTCGAACAGAGGATTTCCATCGATACATATAAATCCTCCGTCGCGCGGCGCGCGATCGAGGCAGGCGCTAAGATGGTCAACGATATCTCGGCTATGACAGCAGATTCAAAGATGCTCGAGGTCGTCGCCGAGTCCGGAGTCGAGCTTGTCCTCATGCATATGCTCGGCTCCCCAAGGACTATGCAGGTCGATCCTCGCTACGACGATGTCGTTTTGGTGGTATGCCGCTATCTCGCCGAGAGGGCTGATTTTGCAGTAAAAGGCGGAATCGCCGAGGACAAGATTTACCTCGATCCGGGGATCGGCTTCGGAAAGAACCTCGAGGATAACCTCAGGCTTCTCGCTTCGATTCGCAAGATTAAAAGCCTCGGTTTTCCGGTTGTGATCGGCACCTCGAGAAAGAGCTTCATCGAGAAGATCCTCGGGCGAAGGCCCCCCTCCGAGCGCCTAATCGGAAGCCTCGCAAGCTTTGCATGGGCTGTCGCGCAGGGCGCTGATATCCTCCGTGTTCACGATGTTAGCGAAGCGAGTGAGATTATAGCCGTCATCGAAGCAATTCAAGAATATCTCGACAGCGCTTCCGAGGCAAGCGATGACACTGTTTAAGATATTCTTCATCGAGTTCGGCCTTTTGGATATTATCGATATCCTCGTCGTTGCTTTCATTTTTTATCAATTTATCATGCTGATGAAGGGCACGAGGGCGATCACGATGATTGTCGGTCTCGCGACGATCCTATTCTTGGCCTTCCTTTCGACATGGCTGAATTTGAATTCGCTCAAATGGTTCTCCGAGCGGCTTGGAACCATTTGGATTATCGCGTTTCTGATCGTTTTTCAACCCGAGCTGAGAAATGCACTCACCCGCCTCGGGAATGCCCCGTTCTTCAGGCGTTTGGTTTCCTCGGAAGGGGAAAAAACGATAGCTGTTATAGTCAATTCGGTCGAGCTACTCTCCGCCTCGAAAACAGGTGCGCTCATTGCGATTAAGCGCGATGTCGGCCTTAAGGGCTATGAGGAAACCGGCAAGCGTATCGGCGCAGAGGTGACCCCTGATCTTTTAATCACTATCTTCACTCCGCGAACTCCATTGCACGACGGCGCAGTCATCATCGACGGCGAGACGATCACCGCCGCGGGATGCGAACTTCCCCTGACAACGAACCCGCGATATCAGAGAACCCTCGGAATGCGCCATCGCGCCGGTGTCGGCCTGAGCGAGGAAACCGACGCGGTCGTCGTGATAGTCTCGGAGGAGACCGGTGGAATCTCCCTCGCAATACGCGGCCATCTCAGAAAGAATATCACTATAGATAATATGAGAAAACTTCTTGAAATCTCCATCAAAGGTAGCGGTAAATAATGTTTATAGATAGAGTTAAGATACGAGTCATTGCCGGCGACGGCGGAAACGGAATTGTCGCCTTCAGGAGAGAGAAGCATGTTCCGCGCGGAGGCCCCTCCGGCGGCGACGGCGGTAGGGGCGGAAGCATTGTTTTTCGCGTCGATCCGATGATGACGACACTGATCGATTTTTATTACATAAATACATATAAGGCAAAAAAAGGTGTTGCCGGCGGAGGCTCCGATAAAACCGGAGCGAACGCCGAAGACTACATTATTAAAGTTCCGCCGGGGACTACAATTATAGATGAAGAAACTAAAGAGGTTCTCTGCGATCTTGTCGAAGGGGAGTTTATCGCGGCAAAGGGCGGCCGGGGAGGAAGGGGCAACGCAAGCTTCAAATCCTCCTCGAATAGAGCGCCAAGATTCGCCACCGAAGGGACACCCGGCGAGGAGAAAAGGCTAATTATCGAGCTTAAGCTAATTGCGGATATAGGGTTAGTCGGCTCTCCAAACGCCGGGAAATCGACCTTTCTCGCAAAGGTATCATCCGCAAAGCCGAAGATCGCGGAATACCCCTTCACAACACTCGAGCCGAATTTAGGAATTGTCGAGTTGTCGAACGAAAGGCGAATGGTTATATCCGATGTCCCGGGAATAATCGAGGGCGCGCATCAAGGAAAAGGCCTCGGCCTCGATTTCCTCCGCCATGTCGAGCGGAACCTTCTACTATTCTTCTTTATCGACCTCTCGGGCGATGTCGTGAACGATATAGACATGATATTCAATGAAATAGATCAATACTCCGATGGAGTCCTTAAGAATAAACCATATTTTCTCATTGGAACAAAGGCAGATATCGCCACGCCGGAAAGTATCGAAATAATTAAAAAAAGAGGCGGAGATATCATTAGCTCGATTACCGGAGAGGGAATAAAGAACCTCATGGAGAAGGCCTATAAAGTAATCGATGAGATTCGCAACGGCCCGAAGGAGGACGATGTCCGAAAGTAATCTATTTTGGGCACTCGCGCTTAAAAGGATCCCCGGTGTAGGGGCGATAACCGCGCGAAAGCTCATAGATAGGTTCGGCGGTGCCGAGGAGGTATTTTCCGCCGCCGACGAATCTTTGGACGAAGTCTTGAATACCAATGTTTTCGCGGAGATGCGGAAATACGATCCTCGAAAAGACGATTGGATTAACAACGAGATCGAACGGATCGAGAAGGCAAAAGCGCACGCATACACAATCCTCGACGACGATTATCCGGAGAACCTGCGAGTGATTCCCGACGCGCCGGTAATCATTTATGTTATCGGCGAAATAATCAAACAGGACGAGCTTGCGATCGGAATAGTCGGGACGAGGAGACCCTCTCGTTACGGAGTCGAACAATCGAGGAAATTCGCGGATTATCTTGTCAGGCAGGGCGTGACGATAGTTTCGGGTATGGCGTCCGGAGTTGACGGAAATGCACAAGATGCGGCCATCAGAGCCGGCGGAAGGACTATCGCGGTTCTCGGTTGCGGCGCGGATATTGTTTTCCCCTCGAGCAATAGACAGCTTTACGATCAGATTAAAGAAAACGGCGCAATTGTCAGCGAATACGCTTTAGGAACACACCCGGAACCTGCCTTTTTCCCCCCGAGAAACCGAATTATAAGCGGCCTTTCAAAGGCTGTGCTCGTTATCGAGGGCGGGGGAAAAAGCGGCGCGCTTATTACAGCAAAAGCCGCGGCCTCGCAGGGTCGCGATGTTTACGCCCTCCCCGGTCAGGTTGACCGGCCGACCTCCGAGGGGCCGAATCAACTGATAAGAGACGGCGCGATTCCTGCGCTAAAACCCTCGGACCTTTTAACTTCGCTGAAGATTGACGCCCTCGAAGAGGATTCAAGAAAAGAGATAAAGAACTGGGCGGATAAACTCGATGGCCTCGCGAAAACAGTTTATAGCGCAATCGAATTCGAGGGAACAACCGTCGATTTTATCTCGGCAAAGACTAATATGGAGATTCCGGCGATCTTAGCTATACTTACCGAACTTGAAATGAAGGATATTGTTAAAAGGATTCCAGGATCGAAGTATTCAAAGAATGTATAGAGGTTGAAATGATTTGCAAAGAAGTAGAAATTATAAATAAACTTGGGCTTCACGCCCGACCGGCGACGATGCTGGTTAAGACCGCGGCAAAATACAAAGCGAAAATAAAGATCAAGAAAGACGACCTCACTGTCGATGCGAAAAGCATTATGGGTGTTCTGATTTTGGCCGCACAAAAAGGCACGACGCTTAAGATCGAGGTGGACGGCCAAGATGAAGCGGAAGCTATAGAAGAGGTTGTTGCGCTTTTCGCCAATGGATTCGGAGAGGAATAATGAAACTCAATATACCGAATGCGCTTACAATTATCCGCATTATAATAGCACCGCTCGTTTTCATAATGATTTACAACGGCGGTTCTTGGATAGCATTCGGCACAGTGATATTCATTCTTGGCGCACTGTCAGATTGGCTCGACGGCTACCTCGCGAGAAGAAATAAACAGGTGACCGGGTTTGGGCAGTTTATGGACCCTGTCGCGGATAAACTGCTATCCGGCTTCGGATTAGCGTCAATTGCAAGCATTGGATACGCGAAGGTAATCCCGATTATAGGAATTATCCTAAGGGATGTTTTAACTACAAGTTTTAGGCTTTGGGGGATTAGCAAGAATGTCAAGATTCTCCCCAGTAAATTAGCAAAGATGAAAACAGCTATAGAGCTGACAACCCTTATCGTTATTATGCTTTACGCCACGATAGGCGGAGATGCATCCGGCTTCCGGCTCGGAACTGTCGCGATATACATAGTATTGATTCTCGCATGGGTAACCCTCGCCGATTATTTCTGGAAAAACAGAAAACTGATAATCTAATCTATCGAACCTTGTAAAATACAACAAGAACACTTTCGCCGGATAAACCGGAAGGCCGAATTATCCTCGCCTCGGAAAAACCGTTATCGTCAAGAATATATTTATCCGGTAAAGTCGCGGCGTAGTCGCTTCCTTTATAGAAAATGCACATGCCGGAAATAGGAATGAAGCGTTTTAAAGAGGATAAAATATTGTAATCGGAATATACCGCACGAATTAATATAATATCGAAAACCCCATTGATTCTTTCAAAGCGCTCGCTGAAAACACGAGCATTATCGAGAGAAAGCCCAATGATTGTCCGCGAAATGAAACGAGCCTTGCGCTGATTGGATTCCGCCATTGTTATATTAAATTCATTATTCACAATCGCGAGCGGTATTCCGGGAAGACCGGCGCCGGAGCCGATATCCAAAAAATTCCCGCTCGAAGGCAGAATGCCTTCAACAAAGGGCGATAAGGAATCTGCGAAATGACGGAGCCAGAGATTATCAACCTCTCGGCTTGCCACGAGTTTAATTGAGCGATTGAAACGACGAATAAAATCCTCAAAATGAACAAACTTATCGAGTGTTGTTTTATCCAAATGAATATTATGCAATTCTAAGTATTTATTAAAGCTATCCATAATATAATCAATTAGTTACAAAGATGTTTCACGTGAAACATCCTTTTTACAATTAAGGTGGATATATAATGCTAAGATGGCGGAAGGGGTGATGCCGGAGATCTCGGAAGCCTCGCGAAGGGTTTTCGGCGATGATAAAATAAACCTCTCTTTGGCCTCAGAAGAAAGACCATCTACATGACTATAATCAAAACCCTCGGGAATATGGGCGCCGAGCATACTCGAATAATGAACTGCGCGGTTTTCCTCTCTTAAAATAAAACCCTCATATTTTGCCTCAATCTCAAGCCTTTCGGAAACCTCCCGAGGAAAATCGGCCGAGGAATAACCATAATCGACAAGCTCGGAAAAACGAGCGTCGGGATGCTTCAAATAGTTTAGGCCGGTGGGTTTGTTGGGCGAAGAAACGAGATTTCTAAGGGCCTCGGGTATTCGATCCTTTGCGAATCTTTCTCGCTCGTAATTGTAAAGCTCTTCAAAACGTTTATATCGATCGATAGTGTCTTGAGGGAGAAGGCCGTATCGCTCGGAGTATGGAAGCATTCGCCAAATAGCATTATCCTCTCGAAGTTTAAGTCGAAATTCCGATCTTGAGGTGAAAAGGCGATAAGGCTCATCGGCGCCGCGGGTTAGAATATCATCGAGCATAACGGCGATATACGATTCAGACCTCGAAAGAATAAAAGGCGGGCGATCTTCGATGAAGAGAGAGGCGTTAATTCCGGCGAAGATTCCTTGGCCCGCGGCCTCTTCATATCCGCTCGTGCCGTTGACCTGACCCGCAAAAAAAACACCGTCAATTCCCTTAATACAAAGTCGTTCATCGAGTTGAGTAGGATCGATACAATCATACTCGACGGCATAAGCCCATTGAGTTATTTCACAACGGGTTAAACCGGGTATTGTTCGAAGGATCTCGACTTGGAGTTCGGCAGGGAGGCTCATTGAGATGCCGTTAACATAGAACTCACGGCTATTTATTCCCTCGGGCTCGAGGAAGATTGTATGCGAAGGGTTATCGGGAAAGCGAATGACCTTAACCTCAATAGATGGGCAATATCGGGGGCCTTTCCCGACGATTCTGTTGTCGAAAAGCGGGGAGAGGCCGAGATTATTCAACACAAGTTCATGAGTCTTCTCATTAGTGCGAGTAATCCAGCAGGGAATTTGCTTATTTGCGGAAAGTAAAGTTTTAGTTTCTATCGAAAAAGGACGATAGTCGTCGTCGCCATCCTGCCGAGTCAGCTTATCAAAGTCGATGGAATTCGCGAGAATGCGCGGAGGGGTTCCGGTTTTAAAGCGTTTGAGAGAGAATCCCTCTGCATTAAGCGAATCCGAAAGAAGATTTGATGGAGGCTCGTTTAGCCTTCCGGCGGCACGGGTTAGAGGGCCCGTGAAAATCTTTCCGCCCAAGAAGGTCCCGGTTGCAATTATCACAGCCTTTGCAAAGATATGCTCCCCGGAAGCTAAGCGGACACTATGAAAATTTCCATTCCTAAAAACCAGATAAGCGGCTTCGGCCTCGATAAGATCGATATTTGGATTTGCGCGCAAGTATCGCAGGGCGGTTTTAGGGTAATCGCTTCTTTCGTTCTGTGAACGTGTCGCGCGAACAGCGGCGCCTTTTCTGAGGTTGAGGACGCGGTATTGAATCGCAGTCTCGTCGGCAATGCGGCCCATAAGACCGCCGAGGCAATCCACCTCGCGGACAACATTACTTTTGGCGATGCCGCCGATCGCGGGATTGCAACTTAAGCGCCCGATCGCGGATAAATCAAAAGTGATTAATGCTACTTTATGCCCGAATTTAGATGAGGCGTTTGCCGCTTCGATACCGGCATGGCCGCCGCCCACGACTATGATGTCATAATTAACACTCATGATCGACTAAAATATAGAAACTTCGGGGGTTTGCAAGAATTGTTTCACGTGAAACATTTATTTGTTTTCAAGTTTATTGTCCGCGTCACGTTTGAGGGCTTTTAGTTTTGATTTGTTTCCGCGGGTTGCGCTGATCCTCGTCGAATAATTTTCCATCTCATCGGCCTTTTGCAAAAGGGCTTCGCGCTCTTCCGCAGTAAGTTCTTGAGCTTGTGAGCGGAGAGCCTCTGCCTCTTTTCGAATATTATACGCTTTCGTTCGGGCCTCTGCGGCTGTTCTGCCGGTTTTCGACCAAGATTGAATATCTGAATAAAAAGATGTCATATCGGCGGAAACGCCTGTGGCTTGTGAAGAAGTTTGTTCTTCACCGATAATCGAACTAACGCGGCGGGAGTAAGGCCTGTCGAAATATTCGTCGGTTTCCCGAGCGGGTTCGCTTTGAATAGAAGAAACATCGTCATCTATAGTATCGGCGATATTATGACTGTCTAATGTGGAATAATACGGCATTGTTAATTTAGTAGATGTTACTCGAGGAATATAGGGATTTTCAGGAGTCGCTATATCAGAAGGATAATTGTTATTCGATGGAGGGCTATTATTTGTATTGTTTGAAGGCGTGCCACTCTCTAAGAGTTCTGCGGCGTCGGAAAGGATATTCTTTGTTTGAGCTTCGGTTTGGATGTCTTTGCCAGCCATAACTTTTTCGGAATCCCCCGAGAGGCATAAAAAGAGGCCTATAATGAGGATACAGAAAATAACAATCGCGATTAAAAGCCTCAAATCGATGGCCATAATATTTCCTCTTTAATTCGCATCTATATATACACTATAAAGATGGGCCGAATTAAAGTCAATATATAGTCCAACATGATGTCCAAAATGTCGGTGAATGTCTATTTCTTTTTTACAACAGGGCCTTCTGGAGTGTCGCGAACCTCGAGGCCGACATCTGCGAAGGCCTCGCGAATTGCGTCCGCGCTTGCCCAGTCCTTACTCTCGCGGGCGATTCGCCGTTTTTCAAGTGCAACGTCGATATCGATCTCCTGACCGTCGAGTATGAGTCTCACCGCCTTCGAATCCGCATTCTCCCTATTTGGGAGCAGTCCGGTCGCACGATCGAAAGCCTTGACAAATTCGAGGATGCGAGCGCCATCCTTGGAAGAAAGATTGCCCTCGTCGCGAAGCTTGTTGCAAGTGCGAATAAGCTCGAAAAAAGCGCCGGTCGCACCGGAGATATTTAGGTCGTCGTCCATGCAGGACTCGAAGGTCTCACGGGCGGCGGTAAGCGCTTTCGCGGTTTCCTCGTTGATTTCGCCCTCGGGGAGGTTGTGAAGCATATCGCGGAACTCGGAAATCCTTTTCAATGAGGTCTCCGCGCCGTCGAGGCCCTCGAAGGTGAAGTTCAGTTGTTGGCGATAGTGGGTCGTAACAAGGACGAATCGTATTGCGAGGGGCGAATAGCCTCTATCCAAAAGCTGTCTAAGAGTGAAGAAATTCCCTAGGGATTTGGACATCTTCTTCCCCTCGACAATCAGATGCGCGTTGTGCATCCAGTAGTTCACAAATTTCTTGCCCGTGGCCGCCTCGGACTGCGCGACCTCGTTCTCGTGATGCGGAAATAGATTGTCCTCACCGCCTGTGTGAATATCGAAGCTCTCGCCGAGATATTTCATGCTCATCGCGGAGCACTCGATATGCCATCCGGGCCGGCCCTTGCCGAGCCGGGTTTCCCAGAAAACATCGCCGTCGGTCTCGTCCCAAGCCTTCCATAGCGCGAAATCGGCGGCCTGATCCTTCTCATACTCGTCGTTGTCTATTCGCGCTCCGGCGATATTTTTATCGAGGCGCTTGCCCGAAAGCAGGCCGTATCTGGGGAATTTGTCTATCGAATAATAGATCGAGCCGTCACCGCCCCGATAGGCCACGCCGGCTTCGAGTAGCTTTTCGACGAGCTGAACCATCTCGGGGATATGATCGGTCGCGGAGGGATAGACCTCTGCGCGCTCGATTCGCAAGGTTTCGATGTCCTCGAAGAAGGCTTTTTTAAACTTGGCTGTGTATTCAACGAGCGAAAGCCCTGCCTTTAGGCTTTCGCGGATTGTTTTATCGTCAACATCGGTGAGGTTCATCACTTGAGTTACTTTGTAGCCACGGTATTCGAGCCATCTGCGAAGAATATCCTCGAAGATATAGGCGCGGAAATTTCCGATATGCGCGTAATCGTAAACGGTAGGCCCGCAGGTGTACATGCCCACTTGGCCCGGAACTATCGAGTGGAATTCTTCAATTTTATTTCCCAAGGTGTTTTTAAATTTAATCGCCATAATTATGTCCTTAATCAGATAATTAGCGCTTTCGAGCGCTCGTTTGCTTCGGCATAAAAATATCTATTTATTCAGAATCTTCTCTATAAATTGCGGAAACCCTTTCGCGTCGGCCTCCCAGTTGAATTTCTCGCGAACGGAACTTATACATCGCTCGGCGCGCTGGGAGAGCGCTGACTCGTCTTCGGTCAGTTCGGCAATTATAAACGGCACCTTCGCCTCATCGCCCGGTTTCACGAATATCGGGCCGTCGGCCTCGGAAACAATGCCTTTGTATGCATCGAGCCATGTTGTAATCGGCACGGTTCCTTTGGCCATATAGTCGAAGATCTTGCCCGAAAGGCATTGGTTGTATTTCCTCGTCGGCACGATAAACGACAGGCCGATCCTCGCGCGCGCGATATAGGCGAGAGCTTGCCGATAGGGCACAAACTCGGCGGGAAAAAGAATTTTTTCGGTGTCGATAAGCCGTCCAGCGGCACGGCGACACCTTTCAAGATAACCTTCGCCGTAAACCGGCCCGAGGATCTGCAGTTTCCAGTTGTCGAGGGGCTGTCCCTCGGCGAGATAGCTCGAGAGGCCGAGCATCTGCTCGCCGAATCGAACCGCCATCACGACGCCGACATAGATAATCGAATTTTCCTTTTCCGGTAGGCCCTCTGCGACAGCATCCCTGCGTGGGTAATTGTGCAAAATAATCGAGGGTTTGCCGGCGGGAGCCAAGCGCTCGTCGTTCTCGCGCATCGCGGAGATAATCCCGGTCGAGGCCTTCGCGCCGCGCATTTCTTCCCAAGCGATAAGCCGTTTGACTATACCTTTGAACGGTGCCGGAACCCAGTCTTTCTCCGCTATAAAATCGGGATAGGGCTCGAGTGCGTCGAAAATAAAGGGTTTGCCGCGCTTTCTAAGCCATCGCCCGACGCGGAGGATCTCGGGGTCGTAGATAATATAAAGGTCGGCGTCGCACTCGAGAGCGGCGCGCTTGAATCTCGAGCCGGCCAAAACCCTCAAGAATCTATTCTTATACGGCGAAAGAATCTTGAATTCAACCTGCGGCTCTTCCTCGGGCATTTGCCTTGCGGAGGCGATTATTGTCACCTCATGGCCGGCGGCGGCGAGATCGAGCGCTTCTTTATGGTAGATTCGCGGGTCGAGCGGCGAATGTGTCGATGTCAGCATCGCTATACGCATTCGGATGTGCCTCTCTGCGAATTGATATAAATAGCGGTCATCAAGCCGAGTGTCGCGTAAAGTTGAGGGTCAACCGCCGAGGAGTCGATCATGCCGTTCACGAGCGAAAAGGCCACGAGAACAAGAACGAAGTTCGAGAGGGCGGTCATTTCAGAGCGGGGCGAGGTCTTTCTTATCCTATACCAAAGGACTATCGGTGAAACGAAGATCGAAACGAGGGCGATAAGCCCTAAGATGCCCCATTCAAAGTAGTATTCCATGATCAGGTTGTGAGGATGCCTCAAGCCGCCGGCGACAGCCCACGCCGGCAGTATCGAGGCGAAGTTGCCGGTGCCGTGGCCGATGAGAACGCTGTCCCAGCGATGCTCCCAAGCCGCTTTCCACATACCGACCCTGCCCGCGAGCGACATATCGACATACTTGAGGCTCGAAAAACGCCTGAGCATCGAGCCGAAGCCAAGGAACATCGGGATTCCCACGGCACCGGAGACAGCTCCGATCAGGGCAATTCGTTTCTTCGGGTTAAGGTTTGTGAAAAGCGCAATATACATGAAAATAGCGCCCATGGTTGAAAGCAGGCTCGTTCGACTGCCGGTCATAATAATAATCGCAAAGCTGAGCGCGATGAAAAACGCGAGTGCAAGCTTCAAAGGACGGTTTTTAGTTTCGAAAATCCACCATAAAGCAAAAACCGAGATGTAGCCGATATTTCGGGCATATTGATTTACATTGACAAGCTCGATTGCATTGAATCTGCCGAAACCGCTTATATTTCCAGCGGCCGCGGCGGTGAGCGCGGAATACAGAACCGGAATAACCCCCAAAATGACAGCCGCCTTGAAGATAAGTTTAAAGACGGACTCGTCTATTTTAAGCACGGAAAAACAGAGCATAGGGATGAGAGCCGCTACGAAGAAGGTCGTGGTTTTAACGGTGGTATTGTCCGCGAAGTCAGTTCTATGATAATTAAAAACAAAAAGCAATGTTAAATAGGCAACCGAGATCAATGCTATATTCAGATGCTTGGGAATAGCGATCTTTTTGCGCAGAAGGAGCAAAGCGATGGAGGCAAGCGAGATGAGCCCGTAGGGGGCGTAGGCCAGAATCGGTTTCTCGACGCCGACTGCCGCGATTGCGATGCCATAAAGGTTTTGCCCGACGAGGACCGATGCGAGGCCTATCTCGGGGCGTTTGAAATAGACTGCGAGAAGGATCGCCGTCGTCGGGACGACGACTATCATCGCCGTGTCGAGTTTGACCGCTGTGAGAATGGTCAGCGCGGCAATGGCCAAGATCGAGAAAAAAAGCATCCTTCTCGGGATGTCGTTTTTTATACTAAGTGTTTGCATTACAATAAGATATAAAATACCCAAGAGGCTAATTGGACGAAAAGCCAGCTGTCGAAGCGATCCCACCAACCGCCGTGGCCGGGAATCGCGCGGCTCGAATCCTTGATGTTCATCTCCCTCTTGACTTTACTTTCAAAGAGGTCGCCCCCGATCGCGACCAACCCGGCTATCGGCGCAAAAAACAGAATATCCAATCCAAAAACCGACGGCCACGCGAGCCTAAAGCCCAAACCGGCGATGAATGCGCCGATCATTCCTCCGGCGAACCCGGCCCAAGTCTTGTTAGGCGAGATAGTCGGCGACATCTTCGGGCCGCCTATCCAGCTCCCGGCGAAATAGGCCGTTGTGTCCGAGGTCCAAACCAGCGCCATTGGAAGAACAGCGAGCAAGGGATCGACCGCATGAAGTTCCCACACCAGTGACGGCGCCCATGCGAAAAGAACAAGGCCGAAAACACCGTAGGCCGAGGTCTCGATGGTTCGATCGACGCCTCTTTCAGCGAGTTCGAGCAAGAACCATGCCGCGGAAAAAAGCAGGACAAATGCCGGAACAAACGACTGCCATTCGAGCCAATGAAGGAGGGGAACCGCCAAGCAACTCGCGATGAAGAAGCCGCTCCGTAGCGGTCTGAAACGAACCGACGGAAGCAGGGTGAACTCCGCGGAAAGCCCGAAAACGGCCGCCATCTGAAAGATGAGCAGATAAACTCCGCCGGAGTAAAGCGCGAAGATCACCGCCGGCCCGAAGACCGCGGCTACGAGAACCCTAAGCAGAAGGTTTTTTCCGGCTGTTGTCATCGCAGAACCTCCTTTTGCGCCATGTAATTATATCAAAATAACTAATTATCCGCTGTGGGAAATCTTTTTTTTCGGCGAATTCGGCGAAGGGGTCGATATCGAAGCGCGGAACGCCGAAGGGTGAGGGGTTAAACCGCGAGAGGCTGTCGAAAAAAGGGCCGACATAGTTGCATTTGCGGGCGATCGCGGCCAGATGGCCTCTGTCCAGCCCAAGCGAGGAATGCGGGAATGCGAAGGGAACCGGTTTCGAGCCGACAATCCCCGCGATGATCTCGCAGGATTTGATAATCTGCCTCTCAACCCCCTCGCGGGGAAGAGCGCTCAGATCCGAATGGTCGAGGCTGTGCGCCCCCGCGAAGAAGCCGTGATCCGATAACGACCTCGCCTGTTCGGCTGACAAATAGGGCCTTTCGCGCGACAAAAAGGCTTCTGTATCGACCTCGAAGGCCTCGCGCGCGGCCTCGATCTCCACCGAGTTTCGACAGCCAGACAGCCGATTCGCGAACTCGCTGAAAGTTATAGCTTTAGGCGAAAACCCGAGGCGCGTCAGCGCATTCTCAAATTGAGTTCGGTCGCTTCGATAAACCTCACGGGCTTTCCCGATAATCAAAGAAACGGCATGCCTTTGAAAAAGGCTCTTGTTGTCTAAAAAGTCCGTCGGAATAAAGAAAACAGCCGGAATCTCCCGCTTTTCCATAACAGAAAGGACCGGCCCGAGGCATACGGAAAGCCCGTCGTCGAAGGTGAAAAAGGCCTTGCCCCGCGGCAACGGCGCTTCACCCGCGATGAAAGCGGCCATCTCCGCGCGGGAAACGAGCTTGAAATCCCTGCAAATCGCTTCGATGCAGTTCTCGAATTGATTAGCGGAAAGATAGCTCGAGATATTCGCGACATGTGGAAGATAGTCGTTTGAAACAGCGTGAAAATTGAACCCGAGATAGCTATTCGGGTATTTCGCGGAACCGCGCAGTTCGGCCGAAAGGCCCGCAAAATCGAAAAGAAGCCGCTTGGCGAGTTTCATCTCAGCCGGTTTTTCTGAACTTGACGATGAACATCGATGCCCGGAACTTCGAGGTTCCGCCGATCGGCCTTCTCTCGGCCTTTTCGGCCAAAAGCGGAATCCTGTCGGCGAGAAGCCTTTTAAGTATAGGAAGCTCGGTGAGCGGAAAAAGCGGATAATAATGCGAAAAACGCTCCTCGACTACCTCGAATCCGCAGGCCTCGATTATCCTACGAAAGCGAGTCGGGTCGTGTCGGCGGAACCATACAGCCTCCGGCTTGGACACCAAGCGCTTTATCGCCGATTTTATCGTCACGGGAAGGCATTTGGCGTTTCGTGTTTGGATGACGCAGACTCCGCCGGGCCTCAGGATTCGGTGTATCTGTTTTAGAAGTAGCTCGTCGGTTTGCAGGTATTCGATAAGCCCGAGCGCGACAACCGCGTCGAAGGAGCCCTCCTGAAATCTCGACAGCTCCTCGACATCACCTAAAACAAGCTCGATCTTGCCTTTCAAGCCGGCCGACTCGACCGCGGATCTCGCCCGATCGATCAGCTCGCTCGAGATATCCATCCCTACCGCTTCCTCAAATCCAGATTGTGCGAGCCGGATCAGAAAATGCGCGCCGCCGCATCCCAAGTCGAGGACTTTTCCCCTTTTTGCATCGGCGAGAAGCTCGAAAAAATGCTGTTCGCGATGAAAAAGCGACCGAAACTGCGGATTCAGCGCGAGGTAATCCCGCGAATAGACTATATCCCAGAACTCCGAGTGCTCGTCGAAGTGTCTCGCGATCCCCCTATTATGCTCGATTCTGTCGGGCATTCCGTTCCTTGCTGAAAATTCTTCTAATCCAAGCTAAAAACCGCACGAGGAAACCGAATCCGCGGAAGTGGCTCGACCATACGGTTCTGTAAAGTATAATCGACCCGATCGCGCCGAGGGCGATATTCGAGGCCCACATCGCCAGCCACGGCGCGACGAAGCCGCGGTCGCCAAGCTCTTCGCCGCCGATGAGTAGTGCCCAATAGACCATAAAAAAGAAAATCCCGAATCCTATAGCGACACCGAGGCCGCCCTTTTTCGCCCAAACCCCAACCGGAGCGCCGACAAGCAGGAAAAAGAAACACGCCATCGGCAGAGACCATTTTTTGTGTATCTCGACACTGTATTTTCGAATATAACGTTCGTGCGCGCCGATTGCGTTGAGCTGGCTCGAGATGGACTGCGCGGTCGATTTTGCGAGTTGCCGCAAGGACTGAAGCGCTTCGAGCGAATCCTCCGTTGGAAACTCCTGCGGCCTGAAGGCGCGCTGAAACGACCTATCCGCGATATTCCGAATCATCTGCTCGGCTTGAATTATCGCGGCTTTTTTGTCCTCGATGACGAGTTTCATATCGGCGATTTTCATCTCGCGGTCGCCGCGATGTCCGGTTTCCCGTCGCTCGAGCGTTAGGCCGAGATCGCCGAAGCGCAATGTTTGCCTCTCGAAGCTAACTCGCGTGAATTTCGCCGGGTCGGCCTCGTCGGTCTCGTGGATACTCCCGTCGAAAAGCTCGAGGTTCAGCGCATCCGAGGAGACATCGAAGGCCATATTCCCGCTCTTCGCGGTGATCACGCGCGGGTATAGCCTGTTTTGCTGGTCATAGATTGTGATCCCGAAAAGTTCATTCGAGCGCTCGTCAACCTCCTCGATGAACATGCCGATCCCCGGAAAATCGTCGATAAAAACCCGCTCTTTTATCGCAAGGGTTGGCTTTTTGCGCTTGATATCGCCGAGAAGCATCTTCGATTCGTAATTTAAATCCGGCAAGATTTGATCGGAGAAATAGACCATGCCCAAGGATAATAAAAGAGAGGCGAAAAGCGGCGCAACCATCAGCCGGACGAAGGGTATCCCCGAGCCGACCGCGGCGTTGATTTCGCCATCCTCGGAGAGACGACCGAAGGCCATAAGGCCGGCAATAAGACAGGCCATGGGAACCGCTAAAGCCAACATCCACGCGAGGTTGAGGCCAAACAGCTTCAGCACGATATCCGGCTGGACGCCCTTTGTGATAATGAGATTCAGCATATCGAGAACAAAGTCCATCACAAGGACGAACATAATGATGCCGAGGCCGCCGATTAGCGGCATCAGATGTTCTCGAAGGACATATCTCGAAAGCGTTTTCATAGGATGGGCAATGGGTCGCGGTTTAAAAACTCTTTAACTCCCGTGTATTTTTTCCGATGAATAACAGAAACTCCATGTTGCGCGATAGCGATCTTGTGCTCCTTCGTCGGGTATCCCGCGTTCGAGCGGAAGCCGTATTCGGGGTAGATCCGATCGAAGAACATCATCAGCTCGTCGCGAATCACCTTAGCCACGATACTTGCGGCCGAGACGCACAAAATCGTCTTGTCCCCTCCGACGACAGAGATTTGTCTCGTCGTGATTCCCGAGAGGGCCTTATTCCCGTCGATTATTACGATATCCGGCGCAAGCTCCGCTGAATGGAGTGCGCGCCGCATCGCGAGATGCGAGGCCGCCAAGATATTGATCGCGTCGATCTCGGCCGGCGAGGCCCAACCGACGGAGATCGATCGTGCCTTCGCGGTAATATAACAAAAAAGCTCCTGCCTTTTTTGTTTAGACAGGAGCTTCGAGTCCGTGATTCCCGAGGGATTAAGACTGTAATCCCAAACCACAGCGGCGGCGACGACCGGTCCGGCCAAACAACCTATACCGACCTCATCGAGGCCGGCGATTGTTTGAACCTTTTCACCGAGCAAGCGCCTTTCAAGGCTGGAAAGATTCCGCGTGGTTCGAGCGTGGCATCCGCTCATTTCTTGACGATGACGCGCCTTTCCCTGATTCTCGCGGCCTTCCCGATCTTCTTTCTGAGATAATACAGCTTTGCGCGACGAACGCGGCCGAATTTGACTATCTCGATCTTGGCGACATTCGGTGAATGCAGGGGGAATACCCTTTCGACGCCGATTCCGCCGGAGATCTTACGAACGGTGAAGCTCTCGCTCGTGCCGCCGCCTTTGCGGCTGATTACCACACCTTGGTAAACCTGAATCCTCTCCTTTTCACCCTCTTTGATTCGAACATGAACCTTTACCGTGTCGCCCGAACCGAAGACAGGTATCTCTTTGAGATGAGAGGCCTCGACATTTCTGATAATAGCGTCTGTCATATCTTGCTCCTGATTAAATTGTTTCAAAATCGAATCATTTTTCAAAGCGTGAAAACCTCAACGCCTCGATGAAGGCCCTTTCTTCGCGGGTCAGTTCGGCGTCTTCCAAAATCGAGGGATTCCTCTCGAAGGTCAACTCCAACGAGCGGCGCCTTCGCCACCCCTCAATCGCCGCATGGTTTCCCGAGAGCAATATCTCGGGGACTCGCAGGCCTCTGAACTCGCGCGGTCTGGTGTATTCCGGCGCTGACAAAAGCCTCCCGGGGATACTGTGCGAGTCGGAGTCCGCAGAATCCATGTCCCCCAAAAACCCCGGAAGAAGCCTGACCACCGCATCGACAATCGCAAGCGCGGCGACCTCGCCCGAGCCGAGAACATAATCTCCGACGGACAGTTCCTCGGCGCCGAGAACCTCTCCGACGCGGGCGTCGAGGCCCTTGTATCTGCCGCAGATAATCGTGATATTCGAAAGACTGCTAAGTTCCTCGGCGATTTCCTGCTTAAAGATTCGCCCCCGGGGGCTGACAATGATCCTCTTGGAATCCTCCCAGCCGACGCCCAAGGACTCTACCGCCTCGACAACCGGCCCGGGCATCATTACCATACCGGCGCCGCCGCCGAATTGGACATCGTCCGCGGTTCTATGCCTGTCCTTCGCGAAATCGCGAATATCGACGATATTCAAAGAAACAATGCCCTTTTCAACGGCCTTCTCGAAGAGACTCTCCTTGGAGTAGGCCTCGAACAAGCCGGAAAAAAGCGAAACAATAGCGATTTGCAATCGTTAACCTGACGATTCGAGAGCGAATACGCGCTTAGCTCTCTTGATCTTTTTGTTCTTCCTGCTCTTCCTGCTCTTCCTCGGTCAAGGGTTCCTCGACCTCGATCTCGGGCTCGGCCGGAACGGGAATCTCCACCGGCGCCACAGCCGCTTTCACCTTAGGGGCGGCCTGAACTGCCGGCGTGCCGGACTTGGCCATAGCCTGCGCTGAGGCGCAAAGACCGGCCCACATGCCCTTTTTCGTAAGAAGGCTCTTAATAGTGTCAGTAGGCTGAGCGCCCACCGAAAGCCAATAGGTGAAGCGATCTTTATTTAACTCGACCTCTTCGACCTTGGCGATCGGGTTGTAAAAACCGATGACCTCGATGAACTTGCCGTCGCGCGCAACGCGCGAGTCGCTGACAACGATCCTGTAATGGGGTTGACGGATCTGTCCGCCCCTCTTTAGTCTGATATGGACCGCCAAAACTACACCTCCGAATTAATTTGTATTAAACAACTATTAATCAAAACCCTGAGAACGAGGGCATCTTGCCCTTCTTCATTCGCTTGAACATCTTCTTCATCTCAAAAAACTGCTTTAAAAGCCTATTTACTTCCTGAACATTATTCCCGCTACCCGCGGCGATTCGCTTTCTGCGGCTACCGTCGATTATCGACGGGTTAGCGCGTTCCGCGGGGGTCATACTGCTGATAATCGCCTCGATCCGCGCGGTGGCCTTGTCGTCGATCTTCAGGCCGGAGAGCATATTTTTCTTCACTCCGGGGATCATCGACAACAGCTCGTCGAGAGGCCCCATGCTTTTGAGCTGGGCGAGTTGCGAGCGGAAATCCTCGAGGTTGAAATCGTCCTTACGAAGTTTGCGCTCGAGCTTTTTCGCCTGCTCCTCGTCGAAGGAGGCCTGCGCCTTCTCGACAAACGAAACGACATCGCCCATCCCGAGGATTCGTCCGGCCATACGATCCGGGTGAAACCGCTCGAAGGCGTCGGTCTTTTCGCCCGTACCGACGAAGAGTATCGGCTTGCCCGTGACCTCTCTGAGGCTCAGCGCCGAGCCGCCGCGAGCGTCGCCGTCGAGCTTCGTCAGGACGAAGCCGTCAACGGCAAGTCTCTCCGTGAAGGCCTCCCCGACTGTCACCGCCTCTTGGCCGGTCATCGCGTCCAAAACAAGCAGAACGAGGTCGGGCTGAATTCCGCGGCGAAGTTCCTCGGCCTCGTCCATCATGGCCTCGTCGATATGAAGCCTTCCCGCGGTGTCGAGGATCATGAGGTTCTTGCCGGTCTGCCGGGCGATCAGGGCGGCCCTTTTCGCGACCTCGAGCGGGGTTTCGCCTTTTTCAAACATGACCGTCGGGAAGCCGGCGTTTTGACCGACTATCTCGAGCTGTCTTGCGGCCGCGGGCCTGTGAATATCGCAGGCCACGAGCAGGGGGTGAAAGCCCCGCTTCGAGAAGAAACGCGCGATCTTCCCCGCTGTTGTGGTCTTGCCGGAGCCCTGAAGCCCGACAAGCATAACCGAGGTCGGCGTCTTGTAGGGAAGGTCGATATCGCGGGCCTTCCCGCCAAGCAGTTCGACAAGCTCGTTATGGACGATCTTGACCACCAACTGCCCCGGAGTGATCGACGAGAAAACCTCCTCGCCGACAGCCTTCTCTTGAACATTGTTAATGAACGATTTAACGACCTTAAAATTAACATCGGCGGAAAGAAGCGCTCTTCTGACCTCTTTCAGCGCGTCGCGAATATTTTCCTCGGTCAGGCGTCCGCGGGAGGTCAGCCCCTTGAAAACCTGCTCGATTTTCTCTGTAAGTTGTTCAAACATCTATATATACGAACACTCTTAACTGCCGATAAATAGCAACAAAACGCCCTTCGAACCCTCGAAGTCGTTTGACGTGCTATTATATTCGCATTTTTTTAGAAATCAAGTATAAATATTGCGCCCGATTGGTGGCGCATTAGGTCGGGCTATTATCCTCGTCATCGATCTTACTCCCGGGGTTATTGTCGAAGTCGTAGAAATAACTATTGACGATCTCGTCGGATTGACCTTATAGCCGGACTTCAGGCTCTTCGCCCCCCGATAAATCTTTCCTCGTTGTGCCTAGTATTATTATAGAAAATTTCATTGAGAGGGTTATGGGAATCAGGTTATGGGTTATGGGGTAGTGGCAAAGGGTAAAAGGTAAAAGGTAAAGGGTAAAAGGTAAAAGGTAAAGGGCATTACACTAAGGCGCTTAGGAAAGCGCCAACAAGCCGCCGTCGTTATTGCGTGGCGATGTCCTGAGCCTGTCGAAGGGAACATAGCGACAAAGCAATCTGTTCCGATATTACTGAATGCGACCACAGGGGCGCAGGGCCGAGCGCCGTTATGGTCATTTCAAATACACTACTCGTTTTGTCGCCACGCCGTCGCCCGCTTCGGCTTGCATCGGCTCCGCTCGGTAACCACCGCTCAGCGACCGGGAATCGACCCGCGCGCGGACGAGATAGACACCGGAGGGGAGGGTTTCGTCCGGCGTCCATGTGAATTCGCGGGTCGTAGGGGACGGTCTTGCGCCGTCCCGTTCGTTATTGTCTGCGACATCGTTGAGGGCGGGCGTAAAACCCGCCCCTACGAAACCGCCGTCGGGCAATTGCGCGATGCGCCGGCCGGAGATGTCGAATATCTCGATTTGTAGGGGGGCACGGCCGTGCGCCCCTACGGGCGCGTCGAGAGCGATTGTCACCGCGGAATTGAACGGGTTCGGGAAGGCCGAAATATTAAAAGCTTCTGGAGTGAATAATTCCTCCCCCACCGCGAAGGTGTCGAACAACTCGCGGCGCAATATCAGACCGTTCCAGTGCCCGTCAATATCTGCCATGCCACAAGCGATGAGATCACCGTTCACACACGGCCAAATTCCGCGGCCCCTTTCGGTTGTCATTGGCGACCCATAAACAAAACAACAGAGGGAATCACTAAGTGAATCGATTAATAATATAGCGAGGTTGTGATCCCCGCCAATTTCTCTTTTAACGCCGACAAAGGCATATCTCTCCGAGGATATTTTCGTCGAATTCATAAAATCAAAACTGCTGTACTCAAAAATCCTCGACCAGATAATCCCGCCAGTAGAATCGATTTTCGCAATCCACGAACAACCCGCGTATTCGCCGGAAATTATATAACCCTCTGTGTGCGCCTTTTCGATACATGTTGGCAAGTAACCGGTTGGAAACTCAGTGGTTAAAATAGAGTCACCATCTGGGGTGAAACGGAAGAAAAGGCCGTAATTCAAGGAATGCAGATACCCCACAAGATTAAAACAGGCATCATCGTCACAACAAATATTCCAAAAGAATAGTCTCTCTGGTAAATAAAAATCTTTTTGCCATTGGACATCCCAATCCGGCGGGGCTACTTTTATTAACCGTAGAAAATCCGAAGTCTCCGTGTTGCCACAGCAGGCAAAAACGAAACCAGAATCGGGGGTGGGCGCAATGGCATATCCCTCGAGCGATGTATCAGTCGCTTCGAAGATCCATATTTGTAGCGTATCGATATCCGGCTGATAAAGCGCAAAAAAAGCTGAAGGTAGAATCAAATTATTGGTGCCGGTAATTCCTATACTCCCAGCCGCATTAGTGTCTGCTGAGATAGGTAATGCTTGCGATGCGTTCCGCCATTCCTTGTTGGAAATAATTGTCCCTAAAGAATCAGTGCGAAGAATCCACAAATATGACTCTAAAAAACCGCTCGATGTGTAGCCAATAGAAACCAGTTCAGTCGAGGGCAGTTCGACAGTTTGGAAAAGATAGTTTTGGTCTAAAGTCGGCCCGTTAACGCAATACTCCCAGTTCAAGGCATAATTGCATGCAACAAGGCATAAAAAAATAAAACTTGCTTTTTTCATTCGCATGATGTCAAAACTGAAGTTCGAACATCCGCATAAAGGTTTGCATATCCGTTCGAATTAGCAATAATGACTTCTGTGCTATCATCCTGTTCATACGGTCGAAGGGTTATCGAATATGGGCAATATTCATTCGAAACAACTTTAACTTTTACGAAATACTTTCCATTAGGTAAGCCCGTGAATTTATATTCATATTCGACAATTTCACCGATGCATGTCGAGTCAATAAGGGTGTATGTCGAATCGAAAAGGTAAACCTCACCGCTTGGCGCGGGGTCCTCTGGGCAGTATGGAACACCAACGATTCCTTTAATATCATAAGCAATGATAAGACTTACGAGCAACAAAAACATAATAAACCAAATAAGGGATTTCATTATTCCTCCTTGGTTTTATGTTTAGTGAATCCTATAATTTAATATAAATATACTATTCTTTTTTTCAATAATATTTTTTGAATCTTTCCTACCAAGCTCCGCCGCCGCCTCCGCCGAAGCCGCCTCCGGAAAATCCTCCGCCTCCGAAACTGCTCTTTCCGCCTGCGGCTCCCGAGGAACGGGGGCGCGAGGCCATTGCGGTGCCGGCGCTTTGAATCGCGCCGCCGAGGTTATGCACGAACAGTAGCGGATGGAAACTCTGTCCCGTTGGGCCGACGAACCACTGCGGTTGCTCTTTGAAGACATCAGCGAAGGCGTCCGCCCACTGGTCTGCGACCCCGAGCGCCATCGCAAAGGGCAGGAGCCGCTCGAATACAGTCGGGTCATCGGCGGCCATGCGCTCGATTCGGTCCTTTTCGACCCTGCGCACAAATTCCTCGAATCCGGCGACACCGATAGCGGAGATAGCGCCCTTCTTCGTTTTGCGCGGCATATAATTGCCGAAGATAATCGTCATAATGCCCGCCGGCACGAGGCTTGCGGCAAAGGCCCAGTTCGAGGACATCCCCGCGAGGGGAAATGCGATAACCACAATAATTATTCCGAGGCCGGCGAATTTTTGCCGAATATGATCCGGGCGCGAGGGGAAGAATTTCTCCGCAACGAGGCCGTCATAGATCGAATCCTTGATGATCGGTAGCTCGATATAGAACTTTTCCTTCAGGCTCGAGATCGTGATCGCTTCTTTTCCCGAGCACTCAGGGCAAATCGCATCGAGTTTCGCGCGGTCGTCGGCATCGATACTACCTTGCTTGAAAAGACCCGAGAGCATCTTGCGCTCGAAGGATTTCAGCGAGCCCTCGCCGTCCTTGAGCTTGACGAGAATATAGTCGGACTTCTTCAGCAGGACTACCTTGGCCTTCTCGATCTCGACGATCTTGATGAAGCCGCGAACCGCGAGATCGACGATAGTCGAGGTCATGTCCTGAATATCGACGCGCTCATCGACAAGGGTTCCGGCCTCGGCGGGGGAAAGGTCGTCCGGAGGCGCATAGCGCGGCGCGATCGACATCTCGACCGGGTCTCTGCCCGAGTTGTTCCAGCGCCAGAAGAGCCAGATCGCGATAGCGATTAGGATAAGAAACGGCCACAGGTCGATAACATACCAGCGAAGCCAGCTCGCGAAGCCGGGCTTGGCGATAATCCCCTTCGGAATCGACAGGCCGATCGAGAGATTCTCGTAGGTGCCGAGGGATTTATTCGCTGTGAAAACAACCTCGTCGGAGCGAATCTCGGCACTGCAATCGCGGGCCTCGGAGCCATACTGGCCTGTGAAGCAGGTTGTCCGCACCTCGCTCGAGGGAGTTCCGGCCGGCAAATGCACAGTCGCGGAAGCGCTTTTTATATCGCAGGGCCATTCGGAGCCGGTGACATTCCAATAAAGCTCGTCGTGGTCGTCAAGAAAAAGCAGGCCGTTTTCGACGCGATAGCGGATCTTATAGACTTGCGTTCCGGTGACCGTGAAATCCGGAGAGCCTATACGGATATTGACATAATCGCCCTTGCGGGAGATACTTGTCTGATATTCGAGGCCGCCCTCGTCGGTCACATCCCGGACATCGATAAGAACGCGATACTTCCGCATAGGAAGTTTATATTTGTAAATAATATCGCGATAGATCCCGTGGCGCTCTTCGCTTCCGAAGTTGACCTCGATGCGCTCTTCGACCTCGTAGGAGGCGTTTGAGAAGAGTCGTATATCCGAGTGGAACGACTCGATGAAATAGCCATAAACACTTGCAGTGAAAACACTTAACAAGAAAAACATTGAGCGCGTAAATCTCATTCTATCCCCCTTGAAAGCGACAGCCGGCGATGGTTTATTTCTTACTGAAATCGACCTTCGGGGTCTCGCGCTGGGCCTTGTCCTCGATCTCGAAGTAATCCCTCTTTACGAAGCGGAACAGGCTCGCGATGATATTCGTCGGCACCTTCTCGATCGCTGTGTTCAGGTCGCGGACAACGGCGTTGTAGTAGCGTCTGCTGTCGGAGAGCGCATTTTCGATCTTCTCGAGCGTGGCCTGAAGCTCGAGGAAGTTCTGGTTCGCCTTCAGCTCGGGGTAGTTCTCGGCGACCGCGAAGAGCTGGCGAAGCGCCTGCGACAGGACATTCTCGGCCTGCGCCATCTTCGCGACATCGCCCGAGATCTGGATCGCTTGCTGGCGCGCCTTTATGACATTCTCGAGGGTTTCGCTCTCGTGGCCGGCATAGCCCTTGACCGTCTCGACGAGGTTCGGGATGAGGTCGTAGCGTTTTTTCAGCTGAACATCGACATCCGCCCAAGCGTTCTCGGAGCGGTTTTTAAGCTCGACGAGCTTGTTGTATAGCATAACTCCGACGACGAGCAGAATTGCGAGCGCAACCCCGCCGACGCCTAAACATCCGATAACTGCGGCTATACTCATAGCGCCTCCTTAATAGGCTAATTTGTCGAATTCTCGTTTGAGGGTTCAAATTCAAATATAATCGGATAAATCCAAAAAACAACGGCAAAACCCGCGAGCGCGCCGGTCGCGGCACGGAGGGTGTTGCCGGTGTTCCAAAGGCCGAAGATATTTCCGAAGGCATCCGCGACCATAGGCGCAAGAAGCAGTAGCATAGCCCGAAAGCCAATAACGAAGCGCCTTCGAACGATAATCGCGATTACCCCGAAAACCGACATCCCCGCGAAGATGCCGAGGCATCGGGCGCAGAGGGCCATCTTATGCCCTTCGAGGTGGAAGCTTCGGTCTGCGTGCTGATGGCACAGCGGCGCGAGAGATATATAGCAACCGGCGGACATCGCCGGCGAGGCCTCTGCTAAAAGCGGAGCGGCAATCGCAATCGCGGTCGTCAGGATCCACAGCGCAGTGAGAAGCTCCGCGCCGTGTCGGCCGATCCAACGAAGGGCTTTCATCAGCGGAGCACTGCGATCTTCTCCGAAATAGTCTCGGATTCGGTGGCCAATCTGACAACATAGATACCGTTCGCGACGGGCTTGCCTTTGGAGTTGGTGAGCGGCCAGATGAACTGAAGCTGTTCGGCCGGCGGCCAGCTATGCTCGAAAACAAGCTCGCCCGCGGCGTTATAGACTGTGAATAGGGCGTTTTCGCCCTCATAGGCGACAGCCTTCAACTCCGAGCTCGCCGGGTTCGGGAAAACCTGAAGCTGTGCGCCTCCGCCGAGGCGGTTGAAGCGAATCGCCCGCCCAACGCCGTCGATTGGATAGCTTGCGGAAAATGTGTATCCCGGAATAAACAGTGTCACAGATTGGCCGTCCACGGCTAGGTCGTCGATGAAGATTCCGAAGGTGTCGGTGGATGAAATCCGGGTCTCGCCGGAGTAAATGAAATGAATCTCTTTGTTCGCGATTATCTGCCCTGAAAGCGCATCGACAGCGCGGCCGTAAAGACCGCGGGTCAAACCCGCCGCGACGAGGCCCTTCGGAATCCCCCAGCCGTAGTCGCTGTCGGCGGAATCGGCGGGGAACGAGGGGTCGTAGGCTCGCACCCGGTCGCCGCTAGCTCGCACCGCCATCGCGAGGTTATAGCCCGAAAGCTCAGGCCGCGCGCTTTTCACTGCGGCGCAGAGTCCCGCGATCAATGGGCAGGAGAAACTCGTGCCGGAGCCGGCCGAGTAGCCCTCGTCGGCGTAGGCATCGACAAGAATCGTGCCGTAGCCGACCGCGGAGATATCCGGCTTGATTCGGCCGTCCGCTGAGGGCCCGGGGCTTGAGAAGGGGGCAATCACACGGTCGTTTCCGACCGCCGCGACAGCGAGCACCGAATCGCCGTCGGCCGGGCCGATAATCGTCGGCCAGTCGGGGTTGGCGCGCTCGTTGCCCGCTGAATTCACAACGCAGATCCCGCGCGAGGCGGCGATATCCGCGGCAACCGTGACGAGAATCGTATTGCCGTCGAGGTCGTCCATCGTGTAGGGCGTTAAACTGTCAAAATATGAGTAGCCCAAACTGCTGGAGACGATATCCGCGCCGAGCGAGTCCAGCCACTCGATTCCGGCGACCCAGTTGTCCTCCTCGCCGACATACTCCGCCTGAACATCCTCGGTCTTGGCCAGCGCTACCGAGGCGCGATAGGCGACTCCGATCACCTCGCCGGGGGAATAGCCCGCAACCGCGCCGAGGCAATAGGTTCCATGGCGGAAGCCGTAAAAATCGGTGTCTCCGGCGAGGGTGTCCCAATCGACCGTAGTGTCGTTGTGCATGAAATCGTATTTCGCGACGACATCGAGGCTGTCGAAGGCGCGGTGGGTAAGCCGGAAGCCCGAGTCGAGCATCCCGACGAGCACTCCTTGGCCGTTAAATCCCCTGTCGTGAAGTTCTGTGGCGCCGAGCATCTCGAGTTGCGCGCGAGTCGGGCCGTAGAAATCGTCCGGCGGCGCGGAATCGGAGGGGCGCCGGTGCGCGACCGGCTCTATCGGCCGGCGGTAGCTTCTCATAGGCCGAATCTCGCGGACGAAATCGAATTCGGCGACAGCCTCGAGGATCTCGGGTCTCATCTCGAAGCTCGCGGCGTTCAGCCAGCGGCTCTCACGCCTGAGTTCCGCGCCCAAAGCGACAATCTGCCGAACCCAACTATGATTTACAGGAATATCGTGGACATCGAGTTCGATCCCGGCGCTTGCCCTGCGCGCTAAGGCCCGCTCGGAAAGGCTTTCACGGGCGATATCAGCCGATTTCTCCGGCTTTTCCTCGAAGAAAACCCATACACGAACCGCGCCCTCAGCATCGCGAAGCGAGGGTGCGATCTTGCCGGCCGAAAGGGACGCGGCCGCTACAAGGACAATGATAATAGCTATCAAATAGCGTCTCATGGATTCGCCTTTCATGGCTTGAATATTTGAATGCGCCGCTCGTCGTCCTCGAGGCGCGAGATCTCGACGCGAATCGCCCTTTTCGGAATAATCGCCTCGGCGCGCTCGGGCCACTCGACGAGGCATATCCCCTCGCCCTCGAAAATCTCCCAAAGGCCGAGCTGTGTGAGCTCTTCCGGTTTTTCGATACGGTAAAGATCGATATGATAAATCGTCACCTCACCGCAGTATTCATGGATCAGCGCGAAGGAGGGGCTTGAGACCTCTCGCGGGTCGATTCCGAAGGCCCCGGCGATGCCCTTGATCATAGTCGTTTTTCCTGCCCCGAGATCGCCGCGAAAGGCCACGACATCGCCTGTCGAGAGACCCCTCGCGAGATCCTCGCCGAGCTTCGTCGTTTCATCGGCGGAACGGCTCGAAAAGACGCCGGTCATCATCATTTCGATCTGAGGACCGCCACCGGAATCACCATCTCCTCGAGGCTGATCCCGCCGTGAAGGAAGCTGTTGCGATATTGCCGCTCGAACTGCGAAAAATGAGTCGGATAGACGAAATAATAATCCTCTTTCGCGATGATGAAATTCGTCGTTTTTGTGAAGGCGGGCAAGCGCCAATCCTTCGGGTTGCGGACGAAGATTCCGCCGCGCTCTTCGCAGTTGATATTGTCGCCGAACTTATATCGCAGGTTCGTTGAGGTATCCTTTTTGCCGAAGGCCTTGGTTCCGCGCCTGCCGATCGTGCTTCCGTGGTCGGTGGTGATAATAACTGTGACATTCTCGGCCGAGATCGCCCGCAGTGTTTTCAGAAGGCTCGAATGCGAGAACCATGTTTTCATCACGCTTCGATAGGCCGATTCGTCCGGCGAGATCTCGCGTAGAACCTCGCTTGCGGCGCGGCTGTGCGCGAGAATATCCAAGAAATTCGCGACGACGCTGGTCATCGGGGCGGAAAGATAGCTCTTTAGCCTCAGGACGAGGCTCTCGCCCTCCTCCGGGTCGAGGATTTTGATATATTTTGTGTCGCCCTGAAGGTTGATTCCGCTTTGAGCTATAAGTTTGTCCAAAAGCTGATGTTCGTAGCGGTTGCGCGAGGCGGAGTCCTCGGTCGGGTCTATCCAAAGATCGGGATAGCGTATCGAGATTTCATAAGGGAAAAGGCCGGAGAATATCGCGTTTCGTGCGATGGGGGTCGCGGAGGGAAGCAGGGAGTAAAAGACATCGGTCTCGACCGTATAGTAATCGGAAAGCATCCGCTCGACGGAAAGCCACTGGTCAAGGCGCATACAGTCAACCAAGATGAAGAAGACCTTCTCGCCGTTGCGAAGCGCGGGAATAAGCCTCTCCGGGGCGACATCGACCGAGAGCATCGGCCGCTCGTCGCGCTCCGCCCAAACCCACCGCTGATAATTCAATTCGACAAAGCGCCCGAACTCGGCATTGCATTCTCTGCGAAAATCGCGGTGCGTCTGCGTCAGGCCGAGTTCCGGATGGTTGTCGAGAATAACATCCCATTCGGCCAGCCAGTAGGCCAGATCGAGCCACTGTTCCGGCGAGGCCTTCTGCGATGGCCGAGTTGACATATCGCGATATTCGGTTGTGTAGTCTCGAGTGAGCTGTTGCCCGACAATTCTGTCGGACTCGAAAATCTTCTTCAGCGTCGATAGTATTTGGTGCGGATTGACCGGCTTGACGAGGTATTCGGCAATTTCCTTGCCGATAGCGTCCTCCATGAGGGTCTCCTCCATCGACTTGGTGATCATCACAACCGGAATGCGCTTGTCGAACTTGCGGATCTCCTCGAGCGTGGTAAGGCCGTCCATACCGGGCATCATCTCGTCGAGGAGGATGAGATCGTATCCGCCGTTTTGAACCAGCGCGAGGGCATCCTCGCCGGAGTGCACCTCTTCGACTGTGTAACCGCGCTCCTCGAGGAAGATGATATGCGGTTTGAGTTGAAATATCTCGTCGTCGGCCCAGATTATCTTTTTATTTTCAGGCATGATCCTCCGTTCGAGGGGTCGCTGTTTATTCGAATTCGTCCTCGTCGCCTATCCTTTGGGGCAGAGCGACGCCCTTTTCGACCGGGAAGCTGATTACAAAGGTCGTTTTCTCGAAGGGCTTGCTTTCTAAAAGGTATAGCTTCCCGAAATGGTATTCTTCGACAATGCGTTTAGCAAGCGAAAGGCCAAGCCCCCATCCGCGCTTTTTTGTCGTGTATCCGGGAGAAAAGACCTTACGGTTGTTCAGTGTGGGTATTCCCTTGCCGTTGTCGGTGACGATTATCTGGACATTCTCCCCCTCGACATCCATTCGAGTGGCGACCTTGATCCTGCCGCCCTCCTTCGGGGCCGCCTCCATCGAGTTCTTGATCAGGTTCTCGATCGCCCACGACAGAAGCATCTGGTTGGCCCTGACCTGCGGCACCGGATAATACTGCTCGACAATCTCCATCTTCCCGCGGATTCGCGGCATGCGCTGGCGCATATAGGCCACCGAATGGTGAATCAGCGAGGGGAGTTCCGTCGGTTCCAACTCCGGCATCGAGCCGATCTGGCCGAAGCGCAGGACGATCTTATTCAAAACCTGAATATCCTCGGACATCCGGCAAATAATATCGTGCGGCGAGCGGCTGAAGTTCCTGAAGGCGCCGTTGATCTCGGCCTCCTTCAGCTCGTCTTTGAGAAGCTCGTTCCAGCCCATAAGGCTCGAGATCGGCGTTCCGAGCTGGTGCGCGGTCTCTCGCGCCATCCCGAGCCAAATATTTTGCTCTTCGTAGAACTTGAGTCGGTTGTAGGTTATATACGAAAAGGTTAAAAGCGACGCGACGAGAATCAACGCGCCGATCGGGACGATTCTGAGGCGCCTAATAAAGCGCGGCTCTCCGAAGTATATATACCCCAATATCTTATCTGTCTCGCCGACAAAGATTGGAACCGGCAGGTGCGCCTGCCGCATCTTTTCGATCTCCTCGTGGAGCTTGATCTTCGAGGCCGCGGTCGTGTCGCTTCTGGATATCCCGATATTACGCCACAGCATAGGGGTTCCCTCGATGGAGGTCAGCACCATCGGGAAATCGCTTTTGTTGATAATCTCCTCGAAGAAGATGCTTATCTCCGCGCTCCCGACGCTTTTCGTCGAGGCCAAGGCCCAAAACCGGGAATAGGCGTTGAGTATCCTTCGGTTATGCTCCGAGGTTGCCTTGCGCGTGTAGTCTATTACGAAAAAAATGCCCGCAATGATAAGAGCGCCTGTAACTATCGCGGTTAGCGAGTAAAAGAAGGGCAGGCCTCTGTAAACTATTCGGTATTTCTTTCGCTTTTTTCCCAAGGGCTAAACTGTCGGCGAGATTTCCTCTTGGCCGTGCATATATGGCCTCAGCGCCGCCGGGATCCGAACTGTTCCGCGCGAGGTTTGATAGTTCTCCCAAATCGCGACAAGAAGCCGCGGGAGCGCGACTCCGCTCGCGTTCAGTGTATGAACGAACCTGAGCGCACTGCCGTCCTCCGGGCGCATTCGTATATTCGCGCGCCTCGATTGAAAATCGAGGAAGTTGCTACAACTCGATACTTCGAGCCACCGATTTTCACCCGAAGCCCAAAGTTCGAGATCGTAAACCTTCGCCGAGGCGAAGGACATGTCGCCGGTGGAGAGCAGAACAACCCGATAGGGCAATTCCAGCGCCCGCAAGACCTTCTCGGCCTCGGCCAAGAGCGATTCGTGTTCCTCCCACGATCTGTCCGGATGCGAGAACTTCACGAGCTCGACCTTGTCGAACTGGTGAACGCGCAGAAGGCCGCGCGTGTCCGCGCCGTAGGAACCGGCCTCTTTACGGAAATTGGCCGTGTGGCCGGCGTAGTAAATCGGAAGTTTGGCCTCGGGGATAACCTCGCCGGCATGAAGGTTTGTGATCGGCACCTCGGCTGTGGGTATCAGGAAAAGGTCCTCGTCGGGGACATGATACATATCGGCCTCGAGCTTGGGAATCTGAGCGGTTCCGGTCATAGCGGCGCGGTTCGCCAGATGCGGCGGCGCGATCTCGCGAAATCCCGCCTCGCGGTGAATATCGAGCATCAATGCAATGAGAGCGCGGGACATACGAGCGCCGTCGCCCAAGAGCAAGGAAAAACCGCTACCGGCGACCTTCGCGCCCAACTCCATATCGAGAATCCCAAGGGTGCGCCCGATCTCGATATGATTCCTCGGCTCGAAGTCGAAGCCCGGCCGCTCGCCCCAGCTACGGACGACGATATTCGCCGAGGCGTCGCCAACCGGCACCTCCGGCGCGGGCAGGTTGGGCACCTTCAGAAGTAGCGCCGACCATTCGGCCTCGACAAGGCGCTGGCGTTCATCGAGGGCCTTGATCTCCTCGGAAAGCGCCTTGGCCTCGGCCTTGAGCGATTCTGCCAGCTCTCGATTCCCCGAGGAAAAAGCGCCGGCGACCTGCGCCGAGATGTCCTTTTGCCGATGGCGAAGCTCGTCGCCCTCGGCCTGAAGCGCCCTTCTTTCGGCGTCCGCGGCGAGGATACCGTCGATAACATCCGGCTCGCGCTTATTGGCGCAGGCCGCCTTTATCCTGTCGGGATTTTCCCTAATTAAGCTTATATCTATCATAGTGTTACCTCTTAACTGAAAATCTGAAAGCACAATACTTCGCGGCGGTGTCCTCGCCCCAAAGTTTTATTATGTTTTCGCCCCTCGAAAGCGGCAATGTGAAGGTCATGGCCTTGGAGGGTATAGCTTTGCCGTCGTTTTCCCATACCGATGTTCCGGAGATACTCGTCGAGAACTTCGTCCGAATCTGTTTGCCGCCCGCGGTTTCCGCGACGACCGTGAAATGCTGTGTCCCCTTCATTCCTTCGGCGAATCCAAGCCTCGCCCAAACCGTCAATGTCCCCGAGCCGTTGAATTTCACGACCACGGGCTTTTGGGCGGTTGCGGAGTAATAGGTCGTTTTCGTGTCGCCGTTGATGAGAGATAGCGATTTGTCATATTGCTCGGGAGCTATACTCGAAGGCTTCTTCGGGACTGCGACCATCCGCGCGAAAAGATCGCCCCCCGATCTCATTTCGATCGAGTGCTTGCCCTTTGGGAGCTTAATACTGATCACCCTCGCCATCGTCGCCTCGACCGGCTTGGATTTGCCGACCTCGATCTTGTATTTTGCCGAGGGCTTTTCGGAAAAACCATACCGTTTATATTCTTTCCCGTCGATGAGTAGCTGAAAATCGCCGGTCTTTCCGGCATATCCGCGAACGAAAAGCCGGACATAACCCGGCCCCACGGCGCTCCATTCGGCAGGGCTTTTAGGATCGATTTTGAAATAGGTGAATTTTCCGTCGTCGCCGACGAGCTTGCATTCGGAGCCGGCCTTTTTCGGGGCGATAAAATTTCCGAGGGCCGAAAGCGCGAGCGCGGCAATAATCGTAATAGCGATCAGAATTCTTTTCGACACGTTTCTTCCTCCAATTCGATAGGGTATCTAATTAAGATAAATCCCGCGCGGCGCGATGTCAATTTATATCTATATCTCGCCGTATTCCTCGAGCTTGCGATAAAGTGTCCGAAGGCCGATACCGAGCGCCTCGGCGGCCTGTTTCTTATCGCCGCCGAACTCCTTTAAGGTCTCGAGGATAGCCTGCTTTTCGAGGTCTCGTATTGGAATGCCGCTGAGGTTCGCGCCCTCGAAGGTGCGCTTTTTGATTATAGTTTCCGGGACATTCGAGAGTATCGGATCGGGGCTGAAGATCGCCATCTGCTCCAGCGCGTGCTTTAGCTCGCGTATATTCCCCGGCCATTCGTATTCCATGAAAACCGCCATCGCTTCCTCGGAAAGGCCCTCTATCTCTCGCCGGAGCTGAAGCGACAAGCGCTTGAGGAAATATTCCACGAGGCGCGGAATATCCTCTTTTCTGCAACGAAGCGGCGGAAGGTCGATTGTGACGACGCGAAGGCGATAAAGTAAATCCTGCCGGAACTCGCCCTTTCGGACAGCCTCGTCGAGGTCGCGGTTTGTCGAGGAGACCACGCGGAGATCGAGCTGTTTTGTGCCTCTGCCGCCGAGGCGCTCCACCGTGGAGTTCTCGAGAACCCGCAGAAGCTTCGGCTGAAGCCTCAAGGGGACATCGCCGATCTCGTCGAGGACAATAGTTCCGCCCGAGGACTGCTCGAACTTGCCCGGCCGGCTGTCGGTGGCTCCGGTGAAGGCACCCTTCTCGTGGCCGAAAAGCTCGCTTTCCATCAGCGATTCCGGAATCGCCGAGCAGTTGACCTTGACAAGCGGACCCTCGGCGCGCCTCGATACATTATGTATCGCGTCGGCGACAAGCTCCTTGCCGGTGCCGCTCTCGCCGGTGATAAGCACCGTCGAGTCGATGGGCGCAACCGCCTTGATTCGCTCGAAAACACGGACTATCGCCGGCGATTCGCCGATAATCCCCATAAACCCCGATTCGCCGCGAAGCGCGCTCTCGAGCTCGCGTTGCCGGCGCAACATATGCGATACCTCGAGCGCCTTTTCCGTGACCGCCCGAAGCCTTCGAATATCCACCGGTTTTGTTAGATAGTCATAGGCGCCCTTCTTCATCGCCTCGATAGCGTTATCGACGGTGCCGTGGCCGGTGACCAGAATAACCTCCGTCGAGGTTTCCTGTGCACGGGCAAGCTCTAAAAGCTCGATTCCGCCGATCTCCCCCGGGAGCATCAGGTCGGCGATTAATAGGTCGATCTCGAGCTTCTCGAAAAGCCGCTTGGCCTGCTCGCCGGTCTGGGCGGTATGAATCACCCGGTCGTCGGCCTCGAGCACCTCCTTCAGCGCCTCGAGTTGGGCGACCTCGTCGTCCACCAAAAGCAGATGATCTTTATTGTCTCTCATAATCTCCTATGCCTTCCGATTGTAATATTCAAATAAAAAACGAAGCCGCCGGTTGTTTTGCGCCTCCGCCGAAATCATCGCGGGAGCGACACCGTGAAGGTCGTCCCCTCGCCGAGGGCGCTCTCGACTCGAACCGAGCCGCCGTGATCCATCGCGACTCGGCGGACAATCGCCAGCCCCACGCCGGTGCCGTTTTCCTTGGTTGTCGTGTAGGGCTCGAATATCTGCTCGATACGGTTCTTCTCGATTCCGCAACCGCTGTCGGAGACCGCGATATGGACTCGCCGCGAGGTCTTCGTGACGGTAATGACAATCTCGTCGCCGGATTTTGAGGCGTCGCGGGCGTTCAGAATCAGGTTTAAAAACAGCTGGCGAAGCTGTTCGGCGTCACCGCGTATCTCGGGTATCTCCTCGGGAACCTCGAGGCGAATGCTTATCCCCGAGCTTCCAAGTTCCGGCTCGAGGAACTCCGCCAACCTCGACAGCACCTCGACTATATCGATCTTGATCAGATTCAATTTCGGCGGCCTCGCGAAACGGAGGAAGCTCGTCAGAATCCCGTCGAGCCGAAGCACCTCCGAGCGTATTCGCGAGAGCTTGATCCGAACCTTCTCGTCCTCGCCCGCGAGCTTCTCGTCCAACAGCTGAATATTCATGTTGATCGTGTTCAGGGGGTTTCGAATCTCGTGCGCGAGGCTTCCCGCGATCTCGCCTAAATAGGCCAGTCGGCTCTGCCGCTCCACCTCCTGCCTCAGGCGCTTAACACGCTTGAGCATAAAACCGCCGTAAGCGATGGCCACCGAGATTCCCCCGAGCGCAAGCGCAAAGAGAACCCGCAGGAGATTGCCCGCCCTGTCGGTCACCTCGGCCAGCTCCGGCGTGAGACCCTCTTGCGGAATCCCCGCGTGAAGCACCCTGTTTCCGGACATCCCGACGGAGATATCATAAACCGGAATCCGGACACCCGGGCCGGTGAGAACCATCGGCGATATGCCCATCGACTTGATCTTGCCGAGGTTCAGGGCCTGCGGGACACCCATATTGAAGATCACTCCGCCGTCCTCGTTCGCCGCGACTATATAGACGAAGCCGTATTTCTCCTTGATTTGGCGAATCCGCGCGCGGTCGTCCGGCGAGATGAAGCCCTCGGCGAGCCTCGCAGAGATGAAATCGCCCAGCTCGCGCGTGTCCCGAAGGGCATCCGAAAGCGTGGCCTCCAGAAGCCTCCCCGAGAAATCCGATAGATAAAACCGGCTGATACCGTAAGCGCCCGCCACAACCGCGATGAATATCAAAGCGGTTCGCATCGCGAGTTTAATAGCCCTTTTTCTGTCTTCGGTGTGCATTATACCTTGCCTGAGATTGCGTATGCTATATACGAAACATGGATAGCGATTCGAGTGAGGTCCGAGATGAGGTCGAGGTGAACCGCGCTTGATTCGGCTGAATGCTTGACGCCGACATGTAATCGTTCGATATGGCTCCTCGTTAGCCTTCTTTGCTCCTCGACTATAGCCTTGGTTTCTTTGATAATCGACTCGCAGGCCTCCGGGTCGCGGAGGGCCGCCGAATCGAGCGCTCTTTTCAGGAGGTCCCGTATTCGGTGGTGAAAGGCCCTTATCTCCTCGAGGCCCTCGTCGGAGAAGTAAAGCCCGTCGTCGATTCGCTTGAGGACATACTGAGCGAGGTTCTTGCTGACGACATCGGCGATATGCTCCAGTTCGAGCGTGAATGTAAGGAGCTCCAGCTCGGTTCGAGACTCCTTGGCGGAAAGCTCCGAGCCGGAAAGCCGCGTCAAATAGCCCGTGATTGCTTCCTGCTCGGCATCGACCATATCGTCTCGCGCGATTATATCGTCGAGTAGCGGGCGATCGCGCCGTTCGAGCGCGATATAAATATCGTCCGCCATCGAAAGGACAATATCGCCCTGCCGTAAAATCTCTCTCGCCGCACAACCGAGCGCGAGCGAGGGATTCTTCGTCGCGTTAGGGTCGAGGTAGATCGGACCGAAGGGCTTGTCGAGGTCCGTCGCGGGAATCATCTTGTTGATGAACCTCGCGAGCGGCTTATTAAAAGGCAGAAAGACGACCGCCGCAGTCAGGGCGTAAAGCGTGTGAAGATGGGCTATCTCTCGGGCGGGGTTATCGCTTAAAGAGCTCGCGAGGCCGAGGTAGAAATCCGACAAAACAAACACTATGATTCCCGCAACCGAGCGAACTACAAGCTCGGTCCATGCGATTCGCCTGCCCGCCGCGCCGCCGCCGGCCGCACCGATGAAGGCCATTCCGCAACTGCCGATATTCGCGCCCACCACGAACGGAAGCGCGGCCGAGATGTCTATCAATCCGCCGAAACCCAGAGTCAATAAAAGACCCAAAGTCGCCGCGGCGGACTGGAAGAGCACGGTCAGTCCCGCCGCGATAACTGCCGCGAAGAACGGCGTTCGCGAGAAGAAGCCGATTATCGAAGACAAAGAGCCTTCGCCGACAAGCGATGCGGTGCCGGAGGTTATCGAAGACATCCCGAGAAAGACCAAGCCGAATGAGAATATCGCCCCGCCGACATCGTGAACCCGCTCGGAGCGCGTCAGCCGCATCGGGATGAAGCCGAAAAGGATGAGCGCCGGTGCCCATTGGTGAATCTTGAATGCGAGAAGTTGAACGGTCAAGGTCGAGCCGACGCCCGCCCCGAGGATAATGCTCGCGGCGTTAACCAAAAGAAGCAGGCCGTTGTTCGAAAGGGCGACCATCATCAGCATCACGGCCGCGGAGGACTGAAGCGAAAGCGCGACTAAAAGCCCCAAAGCGAAGCCGCGAAGGCGGCTCGCGGTCATTCGGGTGATAACCAACTTGAGGCTGGTTCCCGCGAAATCCTCGAGCGATTTTGTGGCCTTGCGGATACCGTAAAGGAAAAGCGCGACCCCGCCGAGGATTTGAAAAATAAATAAAGTAATATTAATATCTGTTGTCATTTTGACAATATTATAGCGTTCGACAACAGATAATCAAGCGAAAAGTTTGGAACCTAAATAAACTCAGCCGACTAAAGCGTTCCGAAATAACGATCGCCGGCGTCACCGAGCCCCGGCCGGATATAGGCGTTGTCGTCGAGGTGGCTGTCGAGCGCGGCAAGGAAGATCCTCACCTGAGGGAACTCAAGCGAAAGCCGCGAGACTCCGTCCGGAGCGCCGATTATACCGCAATATACTATATTCCGAGGCCTGAGTTCGACAAGCCTTCTAACGGTCGCAACCGCGCTTCCGCCGGTGGCCAGCATCGGGTCGAGCACATACGCGGTTTTCCCTGTAAGCTCGCGCGGAAAGGAATCGTAATAATAGTGCGGTGCGAAGGTCTTCTCGTCCCTGCGAAGCCCGATATGATAAACAGCCGCCCCCGGAAGTAACCGTAAAAAGGCCCTCTCCATCCCGAGGCCGGCCCGAAGTATCGGCACCGCGATAACCTTGTCCTCGATTATCCTTCGGACTCGAACCGACTCCAGCGGAGTCGCGATCTCGATCGACTCCGAGGGCGCTTCGGACAGCGCTTCCGCGATAACCAGTCCGGCAAGAATGTCCGTTCGTTCGGCGAACTCCGCCGGCGAGGTGCGTTCATCCCGCAAGATCGAAAGAAGATGCGCCACCGCCGGCTCGGATTGTAGGACAACAGGATTCATTATCTCCCCCTATTTATTTTTAAAATATAAAAAAACAAATTTGAAAAGGCAAGGCCTTTGCGCCGAGTCAAAAACTCAATCGGGGGTCGGGATTTCCATGGCCTCAGGAAAGCGAGCTTTCCTGAGGCCATGGAAATCGCCGTCGGGCCGGAGGAAACTCGTGGTATTAGCGGCAGATTCAGTTCCGGCCCGCCGGCACGCGCATGCGCGTCCGACGCCCCGTGGGCGGGGGTCAATCGAGTTCTTGCGCCCAGCCCTCGAGGTTCGAGGCTTTAAATAGTTCGAGGGCTTCAGCCCATTCGCGGCGTGTGATTTTGCGATCCATGCCATTGACAGCGACGGCCTTATGGGCTGGAAAGTATTGGGACATAAGGGCGACATGTGTTTCGTGGGAGATCTCCGTCCTGATAAACTCGAGCGCCGCGGCCGTGTTCGCGCGATTTTCCGGTAGGACGAGATGGCGAATAATTATACCTTGTAGGGCGATTCCCTCCTCGTCGAGCTGGAGGTTTCCGACTTGGCGGAACATCTCTTTTAGCGCGGCGCGATTGACCCTTGGGTAGTCGTGCGCGGAGGAAAGCTCGGTTGCGGGTTTCTCGTCCGAATAGCGAATATCGGGCAGATATATTTGTATCAAGCCTTCGAGCCTGCGGAGCTGATCGAGTGAGTCGTAACCCGAGGTGTTATAGACAATAGGAATTCGCAGGCCCTCGGCGCGGGCGGCCGGAATTGCGGCCTCGAGTGCGATTGTGGCGTGCGAGGGTGTGACGAAATTGATATTATGCGCACCGCGGCCTTGCAGGTCGAGCATAGCTTGCACGAGGCCGTCGAGTGTGAATTCCCTGCCGTTGCCGAGCTGGCTGATAGGATAATTTTGGCAGAAGATGCAGGCCAGATTGCAACCGGAGAAGAATATCGTCCCCGAACCGCGAGTCCCGGAGATCGGCGGTTCCTCGCCGAAATGCAGATTGACGCTGGCGACCTTCGGCACGGCCCCGGAGCGGCAAAAGCCCAACCCTTCGAGGCGGTTAGCCCCGCATCGTCGGGGGCACTCGATACAGTGAGAGAGCCTCTCCGTCTGCTCGTCGGAAAAGTTCAACGAGGCCTAACCCTTTTTCCAGTGGCCACTGCGAAGGACATAAACCTGCTTGATTCCCCTCGTAGTCGCGAAGGTTGACCAAAAGCCCTCTGCGAAAAGCGGCCCTGCGAGAAACAGCGAACCGAAGACAACTACAAAGCCCATTTCGCCTATTCCGGCCTCCCAGCGGTAGGCCAAAGATCCAATTACGAAGAGTCCGGCAAGGATAAGTATTATTACAGCAATTACAATCGACAAAATCCCTGTTAACCATGCCTTGCCTTTGCCCTTAGTGAATTTCTCGGCGGCGAAACCCTGAGGCTTGTTTCTACTCATTTTAAAGGCGAAGAACACCGGTCCGAGCGCGATAAAAAGCCCGAGAACGATCCCGAGGATCGCGTTGAATTCGAGATCGACTTGGGCGGTTTCGGGGTGCATACCCTCGATGTTCCTTGAGATTATCAAGAAATAGTATGATCTGGCGAATTCGACCGCGAACGATATCCCGGTTCCCAAACCGAACCAAGCTATCATTCGTCTCTGCCAGTTTTCCTTGCGGCGGAAGGCCTTTTCCTCGTCGGGATACAGGGGGACAAGGATTGTAGGATCGAAATCGAGCATCTCAGTCCCTTTACAAGGTTGATTTTTGATTAAATATCGTGACCTTTCAATGAAAGGTCAACAGCTTTTTTATAACCCTCGTCGATAGCCTTTTTAATTTTGTCTTTGCTAAAATCGAGGACGCCGATAATATCCGCCGGAGGCTCGATGATATTCAACTTGATTTTTTTAAGCGTTCCGAGCGGGAATTTCTTCTTTCGCTCGACCCTCCAAAGCACAAAATTCTCGATGAAATTCGCTTCCTCCCGAACATCCTTCCATTTCTCGACCTCGTCGTTGATCATCCTGCAGGTGCCGATATCGGCGGCGAGCATCTCCGACTGGGCCAGCTCGATGCTCCGAATCGTGGTCTCGAAGATGGTCTCGAACCTCTGAGCGGTGAACCATTGGGAAAGCGGTGTGCAAAGGACAATGTCGATCTCCTCGGCGCCCCCGCGAATCAGCGGCGCGAGCGGCTTCATTGTCAGAACACCGCCATCGACAAACTGTCGCCCGTCGATCTCGACCGGAGGAAAGACCCCCGGAATCGACGAGGAGGCCAAAAGCCAATCCACGAGCGGCTCCGAGAATTTATTCAGCTCGACGACCTCGCCGAGTTGCAAATCGACAGCGGTGAAGAAAAAATCCGTCTTCGACCCCCGCAGTTTTACGAGGTCGAGTTTTTGTTCGATTATCTTGCGTAGCGGGCTCATCGACAACAACCCCTTGTAGAACCGGAGATTCCCGCCGAGGACATCGGTCACCGAGCCTAAGCCCTGCCAGATATCGTATAGATCGAGGAAATCGCCCTGAGCAACCATCGCGCCCGACAGCGCCCCGACCGAAAACCCCGCGACAACACTGTAATCGCGCTTAAGGTCGCCTATCAAATGCTTCAGTGCGCCGATTTGAAAGGACCCGCGGGCTCCGCCCCCAGCAAGGAAAAGCCCGAGCTTCTTCACATCTGACTCGTTCTTCTCCATAACCGCCTCCAAGTGTTTGCTATTTCAAGATTAACTATCAAAAATACCAATTTAGATTTAATTGTCAATAGACGGCCGCAGTGAACTAAACCTCGATACAAATCCGCCACGACGCGAACGAGCTCTCAAATCGCAGACCGGCGATATTGCATGTTCTTTTAAAATCCGTATATTTCAATAATTATCAACGACGGAGAGAACAATGAGAATCGACCCCGAGGGAAAAAAGATAGTTTTCGTTTTTTTAATAATCGCGCTGTTTTGTGCGATGACGAAAGGCACGGTCGGCTATATCTTCGCAGGTGTATTCGTTTTTTTGGCCCTGTTTTCGCTATACTTCTTCAGAGACCCGAAGCGCCAAGCCCCGGAGGATGAGGGCACAATCGTTTCCCCCGCGGACGGCGTGGTCGCGACTGTCGGTGAGGCGACGCTCGAAAAACACGGCACTTGCCATCGAATCGGTATTTTTATGAATATTTTCGATGTCCATGTCAACCGCTCGCCGATCGCCGCGACGGTTGAAGCCCTCGATTATCGCGAGGGATCGTTCAAACACGCCGGCACCGAGGAGGCCTTCGAGAACAACGAACAGATGATTATCGACCTCGCCGGCGACGACCTCTCGATGCGGGTTGTCCAAATTGCAGGTATGGTTGCGAGGCGTGTTGTGTGCCGCCTCGAGGTCGGCCAAAGGCTTTCCCGCGCAGAGCGAATCGGCCTGATCCGCTTCGGGAGCCGCCTCGAGGTCTTCATCCCGAAGGACAAAGCATTTATTAATGTAACTAAAGGAGATAGAGTAGTTTGCGGCGAAAGCGTGATCGCACGAAGAACCTGAACGGTCTCCGGCCCGTAATTCCGGGGCTGTTTACCTTTGGGAACCTGCTATGCGGATTCCTCGCGCTCCTGCACTCAATGGGCCACAACCCCTTTAACGCCGCTTGGTTCATAATGATAGGCGCTTTCCTCGATTCCCTCGACGGCAAGGTCGCCCGCATGGCCAAATGCTCCACTCCGATGGGCATTCAGCTCGACAGCCTCGCGGATTTCCTCACCTTCGGCGTGGCGCCAATCGCGATGATGCACGGCGTGGGCTTCTTCGACCTCCGCGACTGGCGGCTCGCGATCGGACTTCTTTACCTTTTCGCGGGCGCATTCCGCCTCGCACGCTTCAACCTGCAAGCCGTTCCCAAGGGAGTTAATAGCTTCACCGGCCTGCCGATACCGGCCGCGGCCGTCACAGTCTCCAGCGGCGTGCTCTTCATTCAAAAGGTTTTCCCGCCGATAGTCGGCACAGGCTCTTTGGGCGGCGTGGCAGTTATGTCGTGGCTTATGGTTTCCAACATCCCCTATATGAAAAAACTCCCCAACTTCAAGCTCACGAAACGGGCGGGCGCTTTATTGCTCATACCTATATTATTATTAATTTTAGGATTGATTTTAGCTCCCGTTTATTTAATTTATCCCCTAATGCTTATCTATATCGCGCACGGCCTCGCGCGCGCGGTGTTTAACCGGTTAATTCATCGCAAGGAGCGATTTTATGAGGAATTTCAAGGCGACCGTGAAGGTCCGCAAGAAGGCGACGGTTGCTGACCCCGAAGGCAAGACGATCAGCGAAGCCCTCGTTCGCTTGGGCTACGATCAGGTTAAAAAAATCCGAACCGGCAAGGTCTTCCATGTCGAACTCACCGCGGAAAACCTCGATTCCGCGAAGAAAACCGTCGATAAGATTTCGAAGGATATCCTGACAAATCCGATTATCGAAATCTATGAGTTCGAAATAGAGGAGTGCGAGTGTTAGTCGGTGTCGTCGTCTTTCCGGGAAGCAACTGCGACCTCGACGCCCTTTGGGCAATCGAGCACGGCCTCGGCGAGGAGGCCAAATTCATATGGCACCGCGACAAGATTGTCTCCGATGTCGATATGATAATCCTCCCCGGCGGCTTTTCCTATGGCGACTACCTTCGCACCGGAGCCTTCGCGCGCTTCAGCCCTGTGATGGAATCGGTGACGGACTTCGCCCGCGAGGGCGGCCTCGTTATCGGTATCTGCAATGGCTTTCAGGTGCTTTTAGAGGCCGGCATGCTTCCGGGCGCACTCATCGCGAACCGCCGCTTGCGCTTTATTTGCAAGGATGTCTTTATCCGCGCCGAGCGGAGCGATACCGCCTTCTCTGTTTCAATTCCACAAGGAACGGTCCTGAAGATCCCCATCGCGCATTTCTGCGGAAACTATTTCGCGGATGCCGAGACCCTTTCGCGCATCGAGTCCAACGGCCAAGTGCTGTTCCGCTATTGCGGCGAAAACGGCGAGGTCTCGGCGGAGTTCAACCCTAACGGTAGCTCGAATAATATCGCCGGCCTTGTAAACGAGCGGGGAAATGTCCTCGGTATGATGCCCCACCCGGAGCGCTACAGCGAGGCTATCCTCGGGGGCGAGGACGGCCGAATGATCTTTGCGAGCGTGAGAGAATTCCTGAAAAAAAGAGAGGGAGCCTTTGTCCGAGGGGCGTAAAAGATTCGCAATAGTATTTCTCGCAGTGGTCGTCGGCCTTTTGGCCGGCGGATTGCTGACTGAAATCCTGCGCTTCGCCCTGCCGACCGGAGTGGTTAAGACCTTTTTTATGAAAGATGTCGCCTTCGGCCTGAAAACCATTGAAATAAACCTTGGCTTGATCGACTTTACCTTCGGTTTTAACATGCGTTTTAGCTTTTTATCGCTTGTTGCAATTGGACTTACGGTTTACTACTTCAAGTGGTGGCTTTGATGTATGGTCGGATAATGTTGAATAATTAACGAATATAAAAAAAGTTATTGACATTTAATTTCGAGAGGTTATATTGGAATTAAACATATAGCGCGCAACGCTTCGCGTTTTACAATAATTAGAAGCGCTAACTCCTTATTTATTAAAGGTATAAGTGCTATAAAAAAGGGAAAAAGAAATAGTGTTCTTAACAACGCATTCCTACAAAGGGAGAGGAGTTGAAATGAAAAAGGTCGGATTTGTCGTTCTGGCGGCCCTAATCGCCGTCTCCGCCATGGCCGGTCAATATATGGACCGTGCCGTCGGCGCGATGACCTACATTACCGATCCGATTAACGGCCTTTATAATCCTGACGAGGGATTGCCGTGGGTTGTCGGGGATCCGATAAACCCTGCGGCGCCCGCATTGGACAATAGAGCGCCGTCTTATCTCGGGTCCTATTTTTATTCGACAGCCGCGCTGATCGCGGGTATGCACGCCACGGGCGTCAATACCGATTACGCATTCAACGCCATGGAAAGGGTGTTCATTTCGAATTTCAACAGCAACGGACATCCCGTGGCCGGCGTCGAGCCTTGGTGGAACGAGAGCACAAACATGCTCGGCTTCGTGCCGGACAGCATGCTGATGTGCGACGCCCTTATTCCTTGGCGTCTCGATCCGACAATGGCTTTACCGATGGTCGAGGACGAGGTCTATCTCGAGCGCGTTCTCTGGAGTGCGTATTTCCTCACTTTGGCGGGCGAGATCGAATACACGCCCTTCATCGCGAAGATACTCCGCGGTATTCGTAACAATCCCGCATACTTCAATTCAACCACGGCCGCTATCAAATACAACGGCTCGGACAACCTCTACCTCACCGCCCTTTGGGGACTCGTCCTCGAGAGCTACATGAGGTCTTGGGAACTCTACCCGATGAGGGCTTCCGCCCTCGATCCTCCTGTCCTCGATTATGACTGGACTATAGAGGCTCAGGGCGCATGGGAGTTTGTCGAGAGAATGATGGGCTACTATTTCGGCGTCACCCTGCCCGCTTGGTGGGCTAATTATATCGCAGAGGATTTCTGTCCCGAGGGCGGTGTTCTCGAGAGCGAGGCATGCGGTGACGATAATAATGGCGGCTGTAATTACGATGGCGGCGGATATCCTATCGAAACGATAGCGCCCGACGGAACCGTCTGTGGAACATTGTGGGCTCTTGATGGCTGGAGAGATACCGATTGGTATCAAGTGACGCTTACAAGCCCCGCCAATGTTACTATTCGCGCAGATGCAGAGGAGCCCATAGATATTTTCCAGCTTGGAATCGACTTCTCTCCTTGTGAAAGTTCGGTCCTCAACACGATTACTGTTGGGCCGTTCGCTGAAGGAAGCATGGATTTGGGAACGCTTCCGGCGGGAACATACTACTTCTGGGCGGGAACAACAGTATTTGAAGGTTTACCTTGTGATGTAAAATACTGGCTTGAGGTCGAAGTTATGGAAACCGTTAGGGGTGCTGTAATCGCAAGTGCACCATCAGCTCCCGTTGGCGAGTTCTACCTCGGCAATCATGATTTCTCGGGCGGATCTTCAAGGCCTTCCTTTGCCCCGATGGCCCCTATGCTTGCATCGCGCGGCCTTGAGAGGTGGGAATATCTACCTATAATGATGTTCGCGGCAATTTCCGGACACGACGCTTTCGCGGAAAACATTTGGAACAACCATGTCAATGATGTGACATCGAATACATGGCGCCAAGATGTCCGCGATTACTTCAGAACCGGCCCGATTTGGGATGGAACTCGTTGTGTCTATTCCCCGCTCGGCAGGTTCCCCGGTATCATGAGCTTCTACGATCTCGGAAACCTCGAGCTTTACCGCGCCACCTTGGATCAGCAATATGCCGAGAAACTTATCGAAACCGAGGATAACTACTGGAATACCTCTGTTTGGGATGGTAATTTCTATGTCCAAACCACTCCCGAAAATCCCACGGTTATCTGGAACGGTCTCCATGCTGTGACTTTGGCGCATATACCCTCGGTCGAGATCACAGCCATTTCGAGCAACCTCCCCAGCCTCGGAGTTGTGCCATACGATTATAATGCGAACACCGCTCAGGATCATGTCGTCACGGTCCGCGTGACGAACACCGGCCTCGTTCCGGTGGATCATCTGGTGCTTAGCTTCGACGAGACCTACTTCTCGGGCACACGCACCGATATGGTCTCCGTTCCGTTGGTTCCGGTCGGCGGTTATGTCGATGTCACCTATGATGTCGGCGGCCCGGGCATGGCCGGCGATCACGCGATCGTCTGCGATTTCACTCCGGCCAGCGCCGCGCATGTCGAATACACTGTGGTGGACGATAACCTTCTGATTAATGTCCAAAACAGCGCACAGATCGACATAGTCTATTCCGGCGGAAGCCCGGCGACCGCGCCGAGAAGCCCCGAGATCACGAAGGGTCAAGCCTTCGATTTCGAGGTCAGGATTCAAAACAACGGCGGCGCCGCAATTCGCGAGGTCGAGCTGAACCTCACGCAGACCAGCCCCTTCGGCCTTGCCCTTACCTTCCCCGGCGGAACACATTTTTCCGGTGAGGTCAATATCCCCGGCGGCGCGACCGAGAGCGTCCTATTCTCGGCCGTTGCACCGATGGAAACCGGCTCGGCTCTCGGCAACGACCTTCGCGTGGATGTCACGCTTGTCCGCGCCACCGACGAGAACACCCGCTCCAATATCCCCGTCGCCCCGCTCACCGATCTTACTGAAAACTTCAATATTCAGCATCCGCCGCTTCTTTCGGTGACTAATATCAATGTCGCCCCGTTCTGGTTGAATGCTGTTAATAATGTTAACATTTGGGTGAACATTGCCAATGCGGTCGGCGATTACGCCGCCGCGGATTCATTCAATGTTTACGGGCAACTTCTCGAGTTCGTCGCTTCAGAGGTTGGCGGTCTCGGCGGAGTCGCTACTCCCGTCGCGTCGCCGGTTCTTCTCACCGCCGGCGCATCGGCGGACGCTCAATTCGTAATCACTAACGAGGGCGCGACCGAGAACGCAATCGTCGATGTTCACTACACCGGCCACTATCATGACGGCAACGACGGCATGAACGCGGAACCGGCGGAAAGCCCGCTCACCTCAATCGCCACCTCCGGAATGGGCATCGATATCATCGCTCCGACGGTCAACCCGATCGCTCCGGTTGCCGGCGCGACATGGCCCGGCGACAATATCGTTCAGATCAACGCCATGGATAACCTCAGCGGCGTCGCCGCGGTGGATATCTACCTCCAGCGCGAGGTCGGCGGCCCCTATTGGAACTTCGGAACAGGCGTTTGGCAAGCGGGATTCACGAGTGTAGCCCTAACCTACAATGCCGTTTCCGGCTATTGGGAAGCAAATCTTCCGACGCATCCGGCCGGAGAATATATAATGTATATCGACTGCGACGATGTCGCCGGCAATGCGATGCCCACCGACTATGTCCCGCTGGGCAGTGTTGCTTACATACATCTCGTCGAGGTCTTCACCGACCTCTGGCGCGGAAGCCTTGCGGCTCCTATCGCTCCGGGGTTGCGTTGGGATTACGAGTGCGACTGGAACTGGACCTATCGTTGTAGCGTCTTAGTTTACAACCCGAACGCCTTCCAAGTTGACAATGTAGTCCTCAACCTCAATAGCATCTCTCCGCAAACAATGCTTGGCATTCTGGACCTCACCGGCGCAGTTAACATCCCCGCGTTAAGCTCGGTCTGGTATAAGTTCACAGTCACAGCACCGGCATTCGACTTCGTCGATTCGCTTTATGCCCACGCCATCGCCGGAACCTACACCGGCGGAAGGCCGATCGCTGAGCAGATCACCGATAACGATGTTCTCGTTAAGGTCGAAAAGCCGGTTGACTTCAGCATCGTCGATGTTTGGGTCGAAGACGCCGACATCAATAACTGGCTCGGCGATGTAACCGATGCCATCGAAGACACCGCCCTTGTGACAAAAGGACAAACCCTTCGCTATTATGTCACGATCCGCAACAACGGTATCGACAAGATCGACAGCGTCTGGGTGTTCCCGATGCAGGAGCCGAACCTCGGCTCCTCGCTGGCATGGGACGGCACTGCTACGCCTTGGGTATTCAATATAATGCCCGGCGAGGAGAAGACCTTCTCCTTCCAAGCAACGGCCTCGACAACCAACAGCGGAACCTTCTGCCCCGCGCAGTGGGATCAAGACCTGATGTTTGGTTTCGATATGGCTTCCTTCACCGCGCACAACCACGAGCCCGGATTCACAACCGGCCTTTGGTCGGTCGTGGATGATCGCGCTCCGATCGGAATTCAAGAGTATCCCGAGCTTATAACCAACAACTGGGCGCTCAACGGCGCTCTCGGCTCGCTGGATGTCGTCTGGATCAATATGACGAACACCGTCGATTTCGGCCTATTGCTCCAAAATCAGGTTTCGACCTGCGGTGTTTGGCCCTTCGACGACCGCGCGGCCGCGGACAGGCTTCTCAGCTCGCCCGATTATACCGCACAGCTCGAACTCTGGGACTTCACCGATCCGGATCCGTGGGATCATTACCGCACCGACGCCAATATCCTCGGTCTCGGAGCTCTTTCGGCAGATCCGAGCCTCGTCCCCGCCGGACAAACCTCACAGCTTTCTTGGGGACTCTCTTGGAACGGCACCTCCGCCGGCACCTATGAGGGAATATGGTGGCTGGTTGACCGCGTTCACTACGGCGACAACAACGACCAGCGCAACCTCTTCGCGGACAACAGCCCGCATCAAGACCAGTTCGACCGCTTCATCGGTATCGATGTCACGAGACCGACGGTCGATATCATATGGCCGATCGACTCGACCTATGCCGACTTCCCCGAGACCCTGCTCGTGCTCGCAAACGACGCCGTTTCCGGCCTCGTGAACTCGAGCGTCAAGGTTCAGTTCGAGGACCCGACCGGCGCGATTTACAACGGCACGAACTGGGGAACCGGTAGCTGGTGGTTCACCGCCCATGAGGACATCACCTATGGTGCGGACACCTTCTGGTTTGACACCCCGACCCCGACTCAAGAGGGTTGCTGGACATACAGGGCCTATGGCTTCGATGTCGCCGGCAACCAGTCCTTGATCGACGAAGTTGACTTCATCTGGGATGTCACCCGTCCGGAATGCGAAATCGTCAATCCGGCACCCGGCTTCTACAGCTACACGGCTAACAATATCTGGGACAGGCGCATCGAGGTTTGGGCGCTCGACGACACAACCGTCGGCCCGGCCTGTGTTGCGCATGTCAAGAATGTCTATGTCGCCATCTTCGATGTAATCGACAGCGTTTGGTGGAACGGCTCCGGCTGGCTTGCCTCGGGAACCGCCTATTGGCTCCCCTGCTCGCCGACCGCCGACCCCGAGGTTTGGGCTTATACCGGCTACACCGATATGAGCACCGTCGAGCTCGAGATATACAGCTATGCCCGCGATAACGCCGGCAACTTCGGCCCGCCCTGCGATACGCTTCATGCGGTTGTTGTGGATGAGGAAAAACCGAATAGCGTCATTACAGACAGTTTCGACACCGAACTTCCCAATATGTGGTTCGTCGATCCGGTTGACTGGAACGCGAATATGGCGAACATGCTCTGGGGACAGGCAACCGATTACCTTACCCGCGTCGATTCGATCCGCTACTCGGTTTGGGACAGCCTGAACAATAGCTGGTGGAACGGCGCAGGTTGGGACCCGACCTCGGGAGAGATTTGGAATGTTCCGAGCGAATACGACTTCGGAACCGGCTGGTTCATTCCCGATATGCCGCCGCACGCCCCGGGAATCGATCTCGGTATCGGCGAAACCCTCAAGTGGCGCACGCCGTTCGCGATGCCCGGATTCGGTTACTATCGTATCCGCACGAAGAGCTTCGACGATCTCGGTCATGTCGAGCCCGGTGTCGATGTCCAGAACGAAAAGGTTCTCGTCTTCGACAACTGCGCTCCGGTGGTTCATCCGAGATATCCCGATGCCGGCGCTGTTTACTTCATCTGGGAATGGGTCGATAGCTTCGTAGTCTTCGCTTGGGACAGCTGTGGCTTCGACAGCATCGGCGGCATGGGCCGCCCGGTCAATGAGGTTCGCTTCTGGATCATCAATCCCGATGGCAAGTATTGGGGCTCTGTCCCATTTCTCGGATGGCGTTGGTGTGATTTCGATGTCTCGATTCCGGGAGTCAAAATCAACGACAGCCTTTGGATACCGACAAATATCCCCGAGATCTCCCAAGAGGGAACCTACACGATGTTCGTTCGCGCCAAGGACGCCAATGGCAACTCGGTGCTCAACGCTTGGAGCTGGACGATCACCGTTTCCGGTAGCTTCTTGACCATCGAGGCCGTGCCGAACGAGCCGGGTAGAGACTGGTTCTTCGTTGACGAGGAATTCACGCTCCGCGTGATTGCATGGTCGCACCCCGGTGTCACCGATATCAGCTTCGCGCATCATTTCGTCTTCGGAGACAATATGCCGCTTCCCGAGAACTTCGAGCTTCTCGCCCCGGAGCCGTATTACGCCTTCCGCGGAACGCTCGATGTAGCGGCGACCTGCCATGTCCCGGTGCTCGGGCTCGAGGCCTTCGTTGATGCTCCGACCAGCGGACTTCCGCGTGCCTCCACCGCTCCGATCGACATAATTCAGCTGATCGACGCCGACCTCGCCGGTTTCGTGATGAACAACTCCGCGGCCAACGGCTACTGGGACGATCAGGGCAACTGGCTGTGGCTACATCATAACCGCACAACTCAAGACCCGGCCTACACCGGCGCCGATCCGATCGATACGATGTCGGTCAAGATTCAAGGCTACCAATACTTCCGCGATATGAACATCTCCGCCGCCCCCGGCGACACCAACTGGCAACCGATAGTCATTGCCGGCAACGCCAGCGACGGCGACAGCGTGAGACTCATGTTCGGAAATAACAACACCTTCATCGAGTATCAATATAGCATGATCGTCGAGGTTCTCGTTAAGGGAATCGGGGCTGTCGTGTTAACTGAAAGGATTCCGCTCGGAAGCGCTCGTCCGTTCGATGAGATCGCTCCGCAGACTGTGGGTAATCTCGCGATCACCCATGTTCCCGGCGGGATTCGTCTCGAATGGCCGGAGGCCGAATTCGGCTCGGATATCGCGGCGACACCGGAAATCAACCCCGCGGCGAATATCGTCTATGATGTTTACCGCTTCACCGATCCGCAGATCGATCTCGATGCCACAGCCACAGCTCCGATCTGGGCGGGCATCACAGACCTGTTCTTCGTCGATGCCACGGGCGCGGGGGATGTGACGACACCTTACTACTACTCTGTTAAGGCTCGCGACTTCGACGGCAATGTCAGTCCGGACTACCCCGACTATGTCGGCGAGGTGGATTATACAATCGGTGCCGGTTGGAACCCCTTGGCCTATCCGTTGACAGTTCCGGGTCTTGTCGATCCGAACGACTATGTCGCCCACCTCGGTGTTCCGATCGCCGATATTTACGCCTATCTCAACCCGCCGGCTGTTTGGGAAGAGATACTCGTCGGGCCTATCTCCTTCCGCAACCTCGATAACGACGGCTCGGAAGATCTACTGGCCTTCTCCGGCTGGACCGGAACCGCGACTTGGACAGGCAATGTTCCGAACGATCTCTACATCGCCTATAACCTCGCCGCCGGATTCAACGGCATCATGATCCCGCTTATCCGTAGCGATCTCGCTACCGCCGGCGACCTCTACTACGAGCTTCAGGGACTCGGCCTCTCGCCGGTGACCGTCGCTCGCATGATTCCCGGCGAGGGTTGGGACGACATCGTCGTCACGGGCGGAACCGTTTACTTCGACTTCCCGATCTACCCCGGCCAGAGCTATCTGGTTTGGGTCGATGCACCGGGTGTTTGGCCGGAGTATTCCCACACAAGACCTTCGATCAAAGATCGCCTGCCCGTCAGCACAAGCGATAGGATTCCGGTGCCGAATACCGCGGCTATCCCGGTGTTCGCAGAGGATAAGGTTGAACTCGACCGCCTCGTCGCCCACGCGATTTGGGGCGAGCAGGTTCAGGACTGCGCGACCGAGGGCAATCTCGTCAAGGTCGAACTGAGCCGCTTCGAGGGGATCAAGGCCGGAGACGAGGTTAGTATCGAGATCAGCGGGAACGACGGCAAATATGTCGGCGAGACCGGCGTTATCTTCAACGACGAGCCTGTTTCCATCGCCTCCGCGGTGACGCTTGCCAAGGTTGGCATGGCTCTTCCCGAGAACTTTGCGCTTCATGCCAATGTTCCAAACCCCTTCAACCCCGCCACTTCCATCTCCTTCGATCTTCCCGAGGGTGTCGAGGTCGATCTGTCGATTTACAACATCAACGGTAGTCTCGTCCGCAGAGTGGTGGCGAACAAACTCGAGGCCGGCTATCACACTGTCGTGTGGGACGGCAGAGACGACAGCGGAAGAGACGCCTCGGCGGGTGTCTATTTCTACTCGCTCCGCGCGGGTGATTTCACCGCCCAGCGTCGCATGATGCTCGTCAAGTAATAGAAAAATGTTAGGGGGGCGCCTTTGCGCCCCCCATAACCCATCCGCCGTCGGGGGAGGGAAAAAATGCGCTACTCGATTATTATACTTTTAGCTCTTGCTTTCGCTTTTAGCGCCTTGGGGCAGGGCGAACCTCATTCGCTTTACGGGACTCTTCAGAACTCGGACTCCTCGATTCCCTCCGCGGAATGCATACGCTTCTGCGGCTATTTCGGGACGCAAAGCGTTTGTTTTCCGGAGGATTCCGGTGCAGGCAGAATTCGCTATCTCGAATCCTCGGGGGTGTGGCTTGTTCGAGCGGATATCTTCGACCCCGCGCCTACAAGCGGCGAAGTGGTTAATATCTATTTTTGGAACGACTGCAACGATGATGGCGCTATTAAAAATGTCACTATAGACCTTGCGGTTCCTTCTCAAAATATCGGCTCGGTGGTTCTCGGCGAGATGAGTATCGACGAGGCCGAAAAGCCCAATGTCGCCGGCCTCAAGGCCTATCCGAACCCCTTTAACGCCGTATGTTTGATCGAGGCATCTTCTTCCGTCGAGATTTACGACATATCGGGTAAGATCGTCGATAGCGTCGCGGGAAAAGGCCGCTTCGTTTGGGACGCCACGACAGACACCGGCGAGGTTTTACCCTCCGGAGTCTATTTCGTAAGAGAAACCGCGACCGGAGCAGTCTGCAGAATCCTGCTCATGAGATAATTTTTTGATAACAGATTCACTTATGGAGGAAGTTTTCAACTTAAATCGCCTAAAATAGGCATACATTAAAGGAGGGAACGATGAGGAATATTCTCGTTGTTCTGGGTCTATTTATTTTAGCGGGCGTCGCGCTAGCTCAACCGGTCACCCCGCATACTGTTTTCGGGTATTTCGAGCGCTCCGACGGAAATATCGTTCCCGAGGATTGTCTTCATCTCCAGATCGATTTCAACGGTAACCATTTCGATGAGACCTCACCGGAATTTACCTATTTCGAGGACTCCGGTCTGTTCTTCCTTCGAATAACAGACGCTCTTTTCGATCCCGGCGACTTGATCACCTTCAATGTCGGCGACTCATGTCTTTTCGAGGCTCAGACCTATGCCGATCTCATGGAGTTCGGCCCGGAAACCGAGATCGAGACAATAGTCCTCAACCCGATAGCCGGCCTCAGGCCTATTCTTATCGCGGGTTTCATGAATCCGACTACCGGCTATGTGACTAACAACTTCGATTTCGGGGCCACCTATGTCTCGAACCCGTGGAATCGCCCCGCCGAAGTGGTTCAGGTTTGGATCGACGGCGCGTTGGTTTGGGATATGGCCAGAGTTAGCGGCGGAGCGCCGACATGGGCGACCGGCGAGGCCTTCTTGATCAATATCGACGGCCACGATATCGGTAAGGGCGACCATGCCTACCGCTTCTACGCCGAGGACGACAGAGGCCTTCCGGTTTGGACCGATCCGGTTGATTTCAATATCATGAACACCGCGCCCCAGCCGCCGGAGATCGCGCTCGACCCGGTTAACCCCTTCGACGACGAGAATATACTCGTTACAGTCACCGCGCCCTCCTTCGACGAGGACGGCGACGAGATCGTTTACTACTATGAGTGGCTTAAGGACGGCGTATTGATGGCGGAGCTTTCCGGCTTCATGGCCGACCACCTCGACGCCGCGAACACCTCGATAGGCGAGAACTGGAGCGTTAGAGTCTATGGTTTCGACGGCTCCGAATACAGCCTTTGGGTTTCGGATGATGTCACGATTATCGCCCCGACTCTGACCGACGGCGGTGTCGATCCGACGACCGGCGATCGCGGAACGGTTTTCACCTACACCGTCACTTATACGAATATCCGCGATATTGCGCCCACCGAGGTTGTTGTCACAATCGACGACGGCGACCCAATCCCGATGGCCATGGCGCGCGTTTGGGACGAGGGCGTTGTTTACACCTACGAAACCACGCTCGATTTGGGCGATCATGTTTACCGCTTCTCCGGCATCGATGAGCTCGGCCACGAGTGTATCGGCGATATCGACGAGAAAGCCGGCCCCTTTGTCGGAAATCATGCCCCGACTATCGAGGGTGCCATTATCGTCGTGGATATCGTGCCGGCAACGGTTCTTTCGACCTTGACAGCGGAGGCCTTCGGATGGGTCGATCTCGACGGCGATCCCGAGGGCTATCTCTATAGCTGGTTTGTCAACGATGTCGAGATCGGCGTCGAAACCGCTTCGATCGCCGCCCCCGATTTCGCGCGCGGCGACGAGGTTTATTGCGTCGTCACCCCTTGGGACGGCTTCGACGAGGGCGAACCCTTCGCCACCGAGCCGGTCGTTATTGAAAACTCGGCGCCGAATCCGCCGCTTGTCGATTATACTCCCGTCCCTGTTTACGATTACGACAATATTAATGTAATGGTGGTCGAACCGGCCGACGATCCCGACGGCGACGAGCTGGTCTATCATTATAGTTGGTCGATCGGCGGCGAGGTTGTCGGCGAGGATTCACCGATCCTCGACGCCTCGTTCACCGCTCCCGGAGATCTCGTTCATGTCGATGTTTGGGCTAATGACGGCTTCGTCGATAGCCCGATAACCGGCCTCGATATACCGGTTGTTTGGCCGATCCTATCCGATGGTTCGGTTGCGCCGGTTGCCGGAGCGCCGACCGAGACCTTCAGATACGAAGTCACATATACCTCCGAGCGCAATATCGCGCCGGCGGGCATTATGGCGATTATCGACGGCGAGAATCAGGCTATGGCGCCTGTCGATCCCGAAGACGGCGATTACACCGACGGCATCGTCTATTTCTTGGAAACGGTTCTCCCCTTCGGGATTCACACCTTCGCCTTCACCGGCTGGGACACCGAGGGCAATCAGGCCTTCGGCGAGGATGTTGTCCGCCCCGGACCGGTTCAGGAGAATACAGTTCCGGTCGTTACAGAAATCGCGATCGAGCCGTTCCCGACAGCCACCGAGGCCGACCTCATAGAGGTCATCGCTGTGGGCGAGGACGCCGACGGCGACCCGGTGGAACTTTTCTATCAATGGTTCAACGAGGCGGGCGCCATCGAAGGCGCAGTCGAGAACATCCTTACCGCTGACTTCTTCGCCAAGGGCGATGTGGTCTGGTGCCAAGTGACACCCTTCGACGGCTGGGAGTTCGGTGCACCGGTTCTCAGCGATCAGGTGACAATCGTTAATACTCCTCCGGCTATCGGTTTCGCGTGGATTACCTCCGATCCCGAGGGCTGGTTCAGTAAACTCGCGGTTTTAGTGGCTAATGTCGAGGCCGCCGATATCGACGGCGATCCGCTCGCCTTCGATTACGCTTGGTTTGTCGATGGCGTCGAGATCGAAGCCGAGGGGCCGATCCTTGCCCCCGAGTTCTTCGCACGCGGCAATGAGGTTCATTTCGAGGTGACGGTCACCGACGACGACGGAGAGTTCGCAACAATGGCCTCCGATCCGGTGACGATCCTCAATGCTTGGCCTAACCTCGACTTGGTCGATCTCAGGCCCGACTGGCCGACGACGGTTGACGATCTCGATGTCGATGTCCTCGTCGGCGATGCCGACGGCGATGAAGTCGCCCTCACCTATGAATGGTTCCTGAACGGACTTCCCTTCGAGTGGGCCGGCGCGAGACTCCCGAGGCATATCACCGAAAAAGGCCAAGTTTGGCGCGTCGGAGTGACTGCCGAAGACGGAATGGGTGGAATGGCAGAGGCCTTCGACGAGGTTGTTATCGGCAACTTCCCGCCCGAGATTCACGGAATCGTCGAGACAGTGGTTGTTTGGGGCGTTCCCTACTTCAACAGAATCAATGCCGCGGACGCCGATCCCATCGACCGCCTCGTTTGGGAGATTGTCGAGGGGCCGGAAGGCCTCATGATAGACCCCTTCACCGGCGAGATTTGGTGGACGGAATTCGACCCCGAGGAAACACTCGGTGTCTTCCCTGTTCGCGTCGAGGTCACCGACGGCGAGGCCGTTTCGGCAGTAGGATTTACGATGCACCTCTACCCGATCGGCCATGAGCTTTTCGCCCCGCGCGAGCTCGACGCCCTTTCCGGCTATATGCTCTCGATCCCGATGAGCTGGCAAGCGCCGAACCTGTTCTGGTCCTCGGCGATCCTTCCGCTCACATTCACAAATTACGAGATTCAACGTTCCGAAGATATGATCTCATGGCGCTCTGTCGGCTCTCCCGCCGGCACCGGTTTCGTCGATGGTTCTGTCACCTCGGGCCTCACCTACTTCTACCGCGCCCGCGCGATCTATGAAGAAGGCGTCAGCTCTTGGTCGAACACCGATTTCGCCGCCGCCGGAACGATCAATTCGGATATGATCTATTCCAATTACACCTATGTCGCTCCCCCTGTTCTCGACGGCGAACTTACCGCCGGCGAATGGTCGGATGCTACTCAATACTCTGTCGGAATGCAGAAGTTCTATGTCAAAAACACCGAGAATGCGCTCTATATCGCCTTTATTGACGGTGCGGACAGCGATCTTAATGCCGACGACGCGTTCTATGTTCAAATCGAGGATAACTTCAATCTTCGTTGGCCCACCGCAGAGGGTAGCAACGAGGGCGAATATCGCCTAACAGCCCTCGCAGGCGGTGCCTCCGAGGCCACCTATCAGGGCATCTGGGGAACCTACCCCTCCGCGATCGGCAGAGATGTCCGCACGACAAGCCCCGCGGTCAACGGCGCTGTCGGCGGCGGCGAGGAAGGCGCTGTGGTTTATGAACTCTCGATCGAGATCGGCGACGATCTGGCCGCCAAGATCAACAGCGCGATGGGCAATGTTGTCGGGTTCCGTTTCGCCTCCTATGACGCCGGGACCTTCAGCTGGACCCATGTCTGGACCGGCGGAAGCACCAATACCAATCCCGAGACCTTCGGCAAGCTGATGCTCGGCATCGGCGCCGGCGGCCCCGCGTTCACGGTTTGGCCGAGGCGCTTCGAGATGACCGTTCTTCAAGGTCAGATCGGAACAAGCCCGATCTGGATCTCCAATCAGGGCAACGGCATAGTCGATTACAACATCTACGAGACCTATCTTCCGGCTTGGGAGGGCGGCCGCAGTCGCGACCTTACGCATCCGGTGCTTCTATTCACCGACGAACAGACCATCGGTATGGACGCGCTCGAATTCCTCGGTTACGGCTACTATGTCGTCAACACGACGGCCGATTTCGTCAGCCGTCTGTCGATCGAGGAATTCAAGGCAACCGTGATTACGGTCAACGACGGGATCAGCCCCGCGGCTTTGGGCGCGCTTCAGAACTTCATCTCGCTCGGCGGCAAGGCTGTTCTGGTCTGCCCGAATCTCGACGCGGTCAGCGGCCACGCGATTTGGGGCGACCTCGGAGTCAGTGTTTTCGCAGACCTCGGATCCACTCCGAGCGCGCTGACATGGGATCTGCCGGAGCACCCGATCTTCAGGACGCCGTTCAATGTCCCGCCCTCGGTTGAAACCGTCGCGGGTTCCTTCGCCGATTACGGCGACGGCCTTATGGCGATCTCCGCGGTCTCCGCGGCGAGCTTCGACGAGATCCCCTATCCGGGGAACTCCGCGATCACCCTCGCCGGCGAGAGTGCGATATTCATCAACAGCTTCGTCATGAGCGACGAGCTCGACAGCGACGCCGACGGTTGGACCGACGGTATGGAGCTTCTCACGAACCAGATCTACTATGTCGTCGGCCTCGAGGATATCCCGTGGCTCTCGGTGTCGCCCGAGGCGGGACGCCTATCAAGCCACCAGACCGACGCCGGCCTCGTCACATTCGACGCCACGGCGCTCTCGGAGGGCGACTACATCGGCTACCTCGTCGCGACATCCTCCGATGTCGAAAACCCGATGATACCGGTGCAGTGCATCCTCCATGTTCGCGAGCCGGAATACAACCTCGCGATGTTCAGCTTCCCGCCGGAGCTTCAAATGGTCAGGCCGAACCAAATCATCAACCTGCCGATTCAAGCCCGCGGATTGCATCTCGCAAGTGTTTCCGAGGTGACGATGACCGTCCGCACCAACGAATTCGTGATCTCGCCGCTCGATGTAGCCGGCGATCTTTACGATGTGACGGTTCTCAGCTACAACCTCGACCAAATCACCTTCAAGGTCAGCACCGACTGGATGATGGACGACGGCGTGCTTTGCAATGTTCGTTTCCAAGTTAAGCCGACGGCCCCCGCCGGAGCGACCAGTAGCCTCCAAATCACCTCAGTCTCGGTCAACCCCGACGCCTTCATCGAGGGAATCACGACAGCGGACGGCCGCGTTATGGTTCAGGCCGGCGAGAACGACTGGCGCGTTATGCTTCGCTTCACGCACGGCACCTTCGAGGACGACCTCTATATCGGTGTTAACCCCTTCGGGACCAATATGTTCGACGAGGGGCTCGATATGCTCAGCGACGACGAGGGCGCTTGGTTCGATCCCTATAGCGATATCTTCGCATTCGATCCGGCCAACTCGCGCCTCGACGGTGATATTCGGAATTGCATTGAAGACCTGATCATCTGGACGATTCCGGTCGGCGATTCCGCCGGCAAACTCGAGTGGGACTTCCGCGATGTCGATACGCTCGGTGTCATGGGAAGCCTCTTCCTCAACGGCATGATCGATATGAAGACCTCCTCGGTTTACTTCTACGAAGCCGGCGAAACCATCTATATCAGCTACCGCGCCGCCGGCGACACGCCGTTCGATGTCCATCTCTACCCCGGCTGGAACATGGTTTCGATGCCGCTGGTTCTGCCCATCGTCGAACCGACGGTTCGCAATATTTACCCGGGCGTGGCTTACGCCTACTACTACGATCCGATTGCGATGATGTGGGTCGAGGCGACGACTATCGAGCCGGGTGTCGGCTATGTCGTTCTCGCGACAACCGAACAGCATTACACCCTCTGGGGCAGGCCTGTCGATGGCTTCTCCGTTCCGATCATTCCGGGATGGAACCTCATCGGCTCGATCTACGGCAACACGGACTTCTCCTCGCCGACAACGACGCCTCCGGGCGCTGTTATGGCCTTCCCGCAACACGCGGCTCATTGGGATGTCATGCTTGCCGGCTATCAGTTCTCCGACCTGCTCGAATCGGGCAAGGGCTACTTCATCGCCTCGAACGCCGAGGCCATGCTTTCGGTTCCGGGAGTGACTTTGGGCAAAGCGGTTGTGCCGGAGATCGGCTATTCCGCGGCCCTCAGGATCGAGACCGAGGGCGCAGTCACGACGCTCAAGCTCGGGACCGCGAGTGCCGAGTGGTTCGTTCCTATCCCGCCGGCTGTCGATGGCAGTAGGCCGGAAGCTTGCTTCAAGAACGGCTTCTGGAACATCTCCGAGATGTTCTTCAACGAGGCCGGCGAATGCGAGCTTTATGTCAACGGCCCCGCGACGATCAAGGTCGTTGGGATGCCCGTGAATTCCGGAATAGGCATCGAGACCGGCGAAGGCTTGACTCCCCTCGAGGGCGAGATCAAACTCCCCGCCGCGGGAAGCTATAAGATCAAGTTCGGAAGCCTCCCCGTCGCCTATGCGCTTCACGGCAATGTGCCGAACCCGTTCAACCCGACGACCTCGATAGCCTTCGATCTGCCGAAATCGAGCGATGTCAGGCTCGAGGTGTTCGATATGCTCGGTCGTCATGTCAGAACGCTCGAGGACAGCAGGTTCTCCGCCGGAAGCTATAACGTGGTCTGGGACGGCCGCGATTCCAACGGCCGCGAGACCTCGTCCGGAGTGTATCTGTATCGCATCGACGCAGGCGATTTCAAGGCCTCGCGCCGTATGCTTCTTATCAAATAATCTAAACCACAATAGCCCCGCCCCAAAGGCGGGGCTATTGTCTTTTTGAAACTCGTTTTGGGGTCGGTTTTCAACGGCCCCGTTTTGATAAAAGTCTTTAAGTCCAAATCGCCTCGGTAAAGGAGGAATAATGAGAATCCGCGGTATTCTAACAATCGTCCTAATCGGCCTCATTGCGGGAATTGCCTTTTCCCAAACCGATCCCCATGTTGTTTTCGGCGCCTTGCGAAACTCCGATGGATCATACCCCGACCCGAATTGTATAATCTTCAACGCATGGGTCACTTCCCGGCCGGCGGAAATACTGACGCAAAACTCCACCGGCTGTGACTTCGAGGACAGCCTCTGGTTCGTGAATGTCGGTAATTTCCCGAGACCGATGCTCGACGGCGAAGAGCTAACGATTTGGTTCAGGGATACCTGCGAAGCGGAGACACTCACAATCACCGGCAATATCTCACTGACTTACGCCGAGGAGAATTGGGGCTCGTTCGAGCTGATCTCCGAGGGCATTGCTCTGCCGACTATCACTATCACCGCCCCAAACGGCGGCGACAGCTTTATCTGGGACGACCCGATAAATATCGCATGGACGAGCACAGGCCTCACAGGCGATGTCAAAATCGAGTATTCAACCAATACCGGTGCGACATGGACGACCGTCGCGAACTCCACGCCCGACGACGGCGCCCACGCATGGACTGCGCCGCATATCACCTCCACTATCGTCGTCTTTAAAATAAGCTCGGTGACTACCCCCGCGGTTTTCGACATCTCGGACGGTTTCACCGAGATCGGGCCGCCGCCCACGATTATTAATATGATCTACCCGAACGGCGGCGAGTCGCTCGTTATCGGCGATGTCGCGACGATTCGCTGGGATGTCCTCGGCCATGAAGGCCCCTTCGAGCTTCATATCTCGAGGGACGGCGGCGGCAGTTGGACACTCATCTCCGGAGGCCTGCTCGGCAGGGGAACCCTCGAATGGACGGTCACCGGCCCGGTCAGCGCGAACTGCCTCGTTCGGATTCGCGCAGAGGGCGAACCGGCCTTCAGCGATGTCAGCGACGCGGTCTTCGAGATTACCGATTTCGTGCCGCCGGATGGCCCGACTATGGTCTATCCCAACGGCGGCGAGAGTTTCGTCGTCGGAACCGAGGAGGCTATAGCGTGGGACGCCGGCGAGGTCGAGGGCGATCTCGAGCTTCTACTATCGCGCGACGACGGAGAAAACTGGACCTTAATCGCAGATGGCCTCGGAGCACGCGGAATTTTCAACTGGACGGTCACCGGCCCCGCGTCGGAGATATGCCTCATGCGGATTCGCTCTACGGCCGATCCTCTGGCCTTCGACGACAGCGACAACCTTTTCGAGATAACAGAAACCCCTCCACCGCCCGATACAATCCCCCCCGCGCAGATCATCAACCTGACTGTCGTCGAGGTGCAGGCGAACAGGGCGCAACTTTCGTGGTCGGCGCCCGGCGATGACGGCAATATCGGCACCGCCGCGAGCTATACGATGGGGTATGACCTCTTCGAGTTCACATGGCCGGCCTCGTGGGAGGTCGTCGGAATGCCCGCCCCGGCGCTTGCCGGAACGGCGCAGAGCGTCTGGATCGAGGGCCTGACCCCCGAAACCGAGTATTGGGCCGCGATGAAGACCTTCGACGAGGTTCCGAATGCCTCCCCGGTTTCGAACATGGTCAGTTTCACGACTCCGCCCATCCCCGATATAATCGCTCCGGCAGAATTTGTTATCGACACGGTGGCCGTTAGAGATATAAGCTTCGACAACTTCACGATCTTCTGGAACGCCCCGGGCGACGACGGCAATATCGGCACCGCAACCGCCTACGATTTCCGCATCTCGGAAACCGCCTTCACGGCCCCCGATTTCGAAACTGCAACACCGATTGTTGCCGGAGTTCCCGCGCCACTTCCTGCCGGTGCACTGCAAACACTTACTGTTAACGGTCTTACGCCGAGCACCGAATACTGGATCGCCGGCAGGGCCGCCGACGAGGTTCCAAATCTCGGCCCCGTCTCGAATATCCTCCGCGTCCGCACCCGCGAATGGACCGACCTTATTCCCGTCGGCGATATCCGCGACCTGACCTGCGGAGATCTCGATAGAAACTCGATCGAGCTGGTATTCACCGCCCCCGGCGACGACGGTATGACGGGCACTGTCGGAATCGGCTTCGAGGTTCGCGTCCAGCCGGACACCCCCTTCGACCCGATTATGTGGAACTTTGTCGATGTTTACGACACAATCCCGCCGGTGCCGGCGCGCACCGAGGTGCATTATGTCGTCACCGGTCTCGACCCCGGAAGGGAATACTTCTTCGTGGTTCGCGGCCTCGACAATGACGGCCCCTCGTCGCTTCCCTCCGGCCTCGCCGGTTGCTGGACGCTCGGCCGAATGAACCCCTTGCCGGACATAGTCATGAACGAGGATGACCCGGACTCGATCTTCCCGAATATCCCCGCGATCTTCAACCCGCCCTCGGGGCTTATCTACGGCGTTTCCTCGACCTCCTCCAGCGTTAATGTCTCCCTCGAAGGCTCGAGCATGCGCGTTTCGCTCGAGGAGAACTACTTCGGCGAAAGCTGGATTCTCATTACCGCCGGCGACGGCGAGGATGTGCTTGTCGATTCGGTCTATATCACCGTCAATCCGGTTAACGACGCGCCGATCTTCGTGACAATGCCCGCCGAAACCCTGATTCTCGACGGCTTCCCTTGGGATTATATGGCAATCGCCATCGATGTCGAGGGCGACCCGGTTTCCTATGGCCTCATCTCGGGGCCGGTCGGAATGGAGGTCGATATCTCCGGTTATGCCAACTGGCTACCCAGCGATATCGAGGGAACATTCGCGATCAGAATCGGGGCATGGGACGGCGCCGACACAACTATTCAGGAGTTCAATCTCGTCGTTCTAAAATATAGCCATATCATCTTTGCACCGCAGAACCTTCGCGCATGGGACGGCTTCCGCGACTGCGTGCCGGTTGTTTGGGAAGCGCCGCCCGCAGTGAGAACCGCGCTTCCGGTTCACCTTTCCCATTACAAGCTTTGGCGTAGCGATTATTTCGACATCGGCTACAGCGTCATCGCGGATTCGATCGTCTTCAATAGCTACTGCGACAACAGCGTGACGCCGGGGCACCTCTATTTCTACAAGGTTCAGGCCGTCTATCGCACCCCGGATTTCAACAGCGCCTTCTCGAATATCGACGGAGGCGCCTCGCTGGCCAGCAATTGGCTGTATAGCAACTACACTATCGAGAGGCCGCCGGTTATCGACGGCGATCTCAATGAACCGGTTTGGTTCGACGCAACACAGGTCGCTATCTTCGGCGATTTCATGATGAAATTCGCAAACAGCGGTTCCTCGCTATATGTCGGCCTTATGAACTCGACCCTCTCGCTCGAGCCGGGTTGGTCGTTCAGGTTCTTCTTCGACGACGACAACAGCGACACATGGGACGACGACAGCTCGACCGAGGGCTATTATGAAATCCAATACAATCCCGGAACTCCTGCGATCGTCTATTTTAATCCACTCGAAATCGGTGGGCCGGAGCCGCGCGTCGTCGCGACAGGGGCTTCCGCGGAGTGGCTCGACAACGGCGGCGTCGGTTTCAACACCGAGTTGGTTGTCGATATGACGGTTCTTGCGGAGTTCTTCGCACTGCCGTCAGACACCGTCGGCGTGGGCTTCCAAGTCATCAACACCTTCGGCGATACATTGCTGAATTGGCCCTCGGGCGCTAACACGGCCGATCCGGTGCAACTCGGGCATCTCGTGCTCGGTTCCCCCGGAGGTTTGCCCTCGCTTCTCATCTCCCCGCCGATCCTTACCGTCGATCTCGAAACCGGATGGTCAACAAGCAGAGCAATCAGGCTGAATAACAGCGGCGACGGCACGATTATTTGGGAACTCGCCGAATCCGCGCCGTGGCTCGAGATCACACCCGATCGCGGAACCGTTCCGCCCGGGACAACGCTCGAGATCGATGCGCGCTTCATCTCGGGGATAATGCCCGTTGGTCTCTACACAACGACAATTGCCTTCAGCTCGAACGACCCGGTTATTCCGACACACGAATTGCCGGTCGAGCTTAATGTCACACCCCGCGTCCCGAGCCATTATCTCAGCGTATTCCCGCCGGCCAGCACAAATATCGAGCCCGGCGGCTTCGTCGAGATACCGATATATATCGGCGAGCTTTACGGCAACGAGATCGAGCAACTCGATTTCACAGTGCAAACTAACAGCGAATTCCTCATCCCCCTCGAGGTTAGAAGGGGAATCTCGCTTCCCGACGATTGGTCGCTCGTTGTTCGCAATGTCTTCAACGACCGCGTTCTGGTTCGCCTTTACGGCCCCGCGCCGCTACCCTCAGCCGGCGAGTTGATCAAGATTCGCTATGCAGTCCAAAGCGATATCCTTCCCGGGCGTAGTTCGAGGGTTCAGATCGAGGAACTTCTCATTAACTATGGCTTCGACGAGCTCCCGATTCCTGTCTCCGGCAACGGCGTCGTTATCGTCGGCGAGAACCTGCGCTATTTCTGGTATGGCATGGTTCGCTATCTCGTCGAGGATGTTCAACAGGATTCGGTAAGGTTCGGAATACTCGACGCGGCCACAGACGATTACGACTTCGGCGTCGATGTCCTTAACACACCGCCGCACAGCGACCTCTATGACGCTTGGTTCCTCAGCGGCGACTGGAAGTTCCTCGGAACGGATATCCGCCAGACCGGCAGAGCGGTCGAGTGGCATCTTTGGTTCGAGGTGGACGGCACGATCGAGTGGGATCCCCTACAGATGTGGCCCGGGGTGATGATCGACGGTGTTGTGGATATGAGCGTCGAGAGCACCTATGTCGTCTCGAGCGAGACGCCGGTTGTCATCACTTACGACGGCACGCCGGGCAACTTCATATGGAATATCGACTTAAAGCGCGGATGGAACCTGATCAGCCCGCCGATAACAGTCGGTTCGATGAGCGTTTCGTCGCTCTTCCCGACGGCGTTGGGCGAGGCTTGGAGCTGGAACCCGCTGACCGCGAATTACGAGCCGGTGACGAGTATCGGGGTCGGCCACGGTTATTGGGTGCTTTCGAATATCGACACGAGCTACACCCGCTCGGGTAATGTCGTTTACACCTATTCCCGCGACCTTTCGACCGGATGGCTTCTTTTGGGAAGCCCCGCGCACAGGACCTATCTCTCCGATCAAGCGGTTTCCCCGAGTGACGCCTTCGTCCCCGGGACATTCTACAATTGGGATGCTGGCGCGAGTATCCCCTCCTACGCCTCGACCGCGAGCTTCACGCCGGGGCTTGGGCAATGGATTTACTGCCGTTTCCCTGCAAGTATAAGAGTGACAAGCATTTACCTCCCGAAGGAGATCCCGGCCGAGGCCTACGAGCCATTCATTTTCGGCGAGATGCATCTTTCGGATGATAGAAGCCAACACGTGGCGGTCTCGATAGGCCAAGCCGCGGTGGAATTCCCGATGCCTCCGCCGGCACCCGGTTCGCGCAACCGAATCTTCATCGACGGCGAACTGCCGCTTATGGAAAGCAGGCTTGCCGGAACCGAGGCCGAATGGACTGGAAGGATCGATCTTTCCAAGGCGCAAGCGCTGGTTTGGAACCTCCGCGGACAGGGCGTTGCCGAGATCGAGATCGACGGCATTAGCTACGACATGAACTCGGTTAATCAAGTTCAGCTTAGTATCGGCTCGCATGCCTTCAAGGTGTTATTCTCGCGCGCCCTGCCGACCGGCGTTGCCCTTCACGGCAACACGCCGAACCCCTTCAACGCCACGACGACTATCGCCTTCGACCTGCCCTCGAAGATGAGGGTTGACCTCGAGATCTTCGATATGACCGGCCGCAAGGTCAACCGCCTTATCGCCGACGAGGTGGAAGCCGGTGCGCACCGCCAAATCTGGGACGGCCGCGACGACTCCGACAGAGAGGTTTCCAGCGGTGTCTATTTCGTCGTGTTGAAAGCCGACGGCAAAACGCTTCAGCGCAAGATGTTGCTGGTTAAGTAATCGAGAGGATCATTAAACGCCCTCGAATCATCGAGGGCGTTTTCATTATGGCAAGAAAGTTTTTACCGATTCTCGCTTTGATCGCTGAGTTGTCGGCGCTTCAGGTCGAGGTGACCGGCGCGGGACGATTGGGCGAAAAGCCGGTTCGCGAGGCTGTCCTCGAGGCCGGTCCCGCGAATGCACAAAACGCTGTCAAATCGCTCTACTACGACGAAGGCTACCTTTTCACCGAGGTCGCGGTCTCGGTCGATTCCGCTCGAAATTACCTCAAGGTCGCGATCGAACCCGGCCCTCGAGCGACGATAAACTCCTATAATATCAAGGGCTTCCCCGGCGAACCGCCCCGGCTGATCCTCGAGGTCGGAAGACCCTTTCGCCGCAGAAACCTTTCAACCGATATGAACAGCATCGTGACCGAGCTCGAAAATAGGGGCTTTCCCTTCGCCGAGGCCTCGATCGAGTCGCTGGAGATCGGTTCGCCCTCGAATGGCGAAATCCCCGTCGCAATATCGATCTCGGTCGCCCGCGGCGACTCTGTCGCGATTGGCGCGGTGATAATTCCCGCAGGCGCGAAAACAAAAGAGAACGTGATCCGCCGAACGATGCTGATTCGAACGCCGGAGACTTATTCCCGAAGGCGCGTCGAGGCCGGCCTAAAGAGAGTCGATAAGCTCGGTTTTGTGAGAATCTCCGGCGAGCCGGAGCTACTGCTCGACGACAACGGCGAGTGGGTTCTGAGGCTCGGTCTCGCCGAGGGCAGAAGCATCCTCGCGAACGGCGTCCTCGGCTATGCCCCGCGCGGTTCGAACAAGGGCTTGTCCGGCCAGATCGAAGGGACTATCGATAATATATGGGGCACCGGCCGCCGCTTGGCGGTTTTCTGGAGCCAAACCTCGGACGAGTATCTCCGATTCAACGCAAACTTCGTGGAACCCTTTTTATTCGGCGGTTTCGGCGCGCTAAATACAACCGCGGAATTCTATTATAAAGGCGATTTCTACACTCAAAGAACGCTTTCGCTCGAATACCGCTATCCCGTCTCGTTCGCGCTAACCCTTGCCGGCGGGGCATCATACCGCACGATTCTGCCGGATTCCGCAGGGGAGAGCCGATTCGCAAAATCCTCCGAGTGGCGGCTCGACCTTTCGCTTTTACATGAAGGCCTTTGGCCGCGGATCAACTCCTCCGAGGGTATGGACGTCGTAATAAAGGCCTCGCCGACGATGATCGAGCGCTCCGGGCCGTCTGCAATGATGGCCGATCTCGCGGAGAGTGAGTTCGCGGTTCGTTTGGAGGGCGGCCTCGCGATCGCTCGCGTGGTCGGAAGGAGTTTCGTCGCATTCGAGCGCATCGAGGGCCGAAGCGCTCTATCGAAGGGCGAGTTGCCCCTGCCCGACCTTTTTTTGCTCGGCGGATGGGGAAGCCTTCGAGGCTATCGCGAGGAGCAATTCTCCGCCCCGCATCTCTTTTGGTCGAACAGCGAGCTTCGCGCGATGATCGGCGGAGATGCGCATATCTTCGGCTTCTTCGACGCCGGCGCAATATTTTCCTATAACGAGGGAGTTTCGGCTAAGATCGGCTACGGCCTCGGTCTGCGGCTCTCGACCGCTATTGGCAGGTGGACTGTCGCTTACGGTGTCGCCGGGGGCGAGCCGCCGACCGATGGCCTGATTCATGTCGGTCTGCGCTCGGAGCTATAGCTCGAAAGATTCCCCAAGGCGCGGGACGATCGCTTCAAGTTCCGGCCGTGCCTCCTTTAAAGCGGTCTGGAATTCGAGCGATTGCTGTTCCTCGCCATGAACGATGAACACCCGCTTCAGCCGCTTACCACATCTCTTGACATACTTGACAAGATCGTCCTTGTCGGCGTGGGCGCTGAAGCTGTTCAGAACCTTGACCTGCGCTCGAACCTGATGCTCTTCCCCGAATATCTTCACGGGGTTTATATGGTCTATAATCTTTCTGCCAAGGGTGTTTTCGGCCATATAGCCCACCGCGAGGATAGTGTTCCGCTTGTCTCCGATATTGTTTCTGAGGTGATGTAAAATCCGCCCGGCCTCACACATCCCGCTGGCCGAAATGATTATCATAGGTCTTGGGTCGTTGTTAAGCTTTTTCGAGTCCTCGACGAGGCGGGTATAGCGAACCTTGCCGAAGCCGAAGGGGTCCTCGCGCTCGGCGATAAGCTCCTGAGCCGCTTTGTCGAGAAAGGACAGGTTGCGCCGGAAGACCTGCGTTACATTGATCGCCAGCGGCGAGTCGATGATTATCGGGATATTCGGGATACGGTTTTCAAGGTGCAATTCGTGCAAAAAGTAAATAATCTCCTGCGTCCGTTCCATAGCGAAGCTGGGTATAAGCAGTTTTCCGCCGCGCCGGATAGTCTCATTGACCACCTCGGCAAGCTCGGCCTTGGCGTTCTCGATCGGCTCGTGAAGGCGGTTGCCGTAGGTCGATTCGATAATCAGCGTGTCGGCGGCCTTCACCTGCTCCGGGTCTTTCAGAAGGGGGAGGTTTTTTCGGCCGAGATCGACGACGTAAGCTATTCTGTGGCAATTAGTTGGGCCGCCTATCGCGAGCTCGACTATAGCGCTTCCCAAGATATGCCCCGCGTCGCGGAAGATCGCCTTGATACTCGGTGTGACCGCGAACCAATGACTATAGGCGCGCGGGACAAATTGATGCACCGCCTCGAGTGCGTCGCTCAAGGTGTAGATCGGCTCGATCGGCGGAAGGCCGGCCTTTTCGCGCTTCCTATTGACGAATTCGACATCGCGCTCTTGCAAATAGGCCGAGTCCGCAAGCATATACTGGCAAAGGTCGTCCGTCGGCTTGGTCGAGTAGATCGGCCCCTGAAAGCCGTTTTTGACGAGGCTCGGCAGGTTGCCCGAGTGGTCGATATGCGCGTGCCCGAGGATGACCGCGTCGAGGGTCGCCGGGTCGAAGGGCAGGTGGCGGTTTTTCTCGTTGGCTTCGTCGCGGTGGCCCTGAAAGAGGCCGCAGTCGAGCAGTAATCTTTTGCCGTCGGCCTCGATTAAGTGCTTCGAGCCGGTCACCTCGCGCGCGCCGCCGTAAAAGGTAATCTTCATTTTGTCCTATTTCATTAAAACGATTGGAGTTTTGGTCGAATTGCCCGGCGAGGCGATGAAATATACGCCCGAGCCGAGGCCATTTCCCGAAGAATCGGTGCCGTCCCAGAGCAGTTCGCAACGGCCGTTTATGTTCGGCTCGATTGCGATCTCTCGAACGAGCCTGCCCCGAATATCGAAGATCCTCAGATCGTCGGAGACTGCGTTTTCCAGCCCGATCTTAACAGTTGCGTTGAAGGGGTTTGGCGAGGCCGATATTTTGCATGCCCCGGGGAGAATAGCCACCTCGTCAACGACGAGGGCTGTGTCCGGAAAATAGTAGATCCACACATCGTCGATATACCAGCCGACCTGAACATTGTTGCTCGAAGAGCCGAAATCCCACGAGATATCGACCGTCTGGCCGCGCCAAGGGGTCAGGTCGCAACGAACCTCGCGCCATTGCTTGGCAAAACTCGTGTCGGCGTAGGCGCGCTGGCCGGGGATGAAGACATTGGAACTGCTCATCACCGTGTCGTAGTCCGGGGTGGGCGAGAGGATCGCGCTGTCGCCGGAGGAAGTCCATAATTTCATATTGCCGCCGTCGTGGAGGGCGCTCGAGGCCGGCGTCTGGAAGCTATACCAATGGAAAAACGACAGCGCGATGCTGTCTGCGTCCGGCAGGGCGATATCCTCGAGGACAAGCCTGCTCTTGCTTTGGTTGCTGTATTGGCCGGCGAGGACAGTCCCCCAAAGCTTCTGGCCGGAGAAGGGCACGACGATTCCCAGCGAGGGCGCGCCCCAAGCCCACTCCTGCGGGTTCGAGCCGAAGCTTCGCGTTGTGAGGCCGCCGTTGTCGGCCTCGAAGTCGGTGCGATATAGGGTGATCGGATTTTGCGAGACAAGCTGAACATCGAGCCGCGCGAGGCCGGTGGCCGGAATTGTCACGGTGCGGGTCTTCGGCCGATACCCCGGCGCGGAGAAGGTCAGGTTGACTGCGCCGGGCAGGAAAATTCTATGATAGTAGCCGTTCTCCGGCGCAGAGTAGGTTCCCCTGCCGGTGGTGCCGATTGTGATCGTGGCCGCGATCGGCGCGCCGGAGAGACTGTCGGTGATTGTGCCGTGGACTCCGCGGTCGAGACAGACCTCGATTGCCGCGAGGCAGGCGTCGTAGTTGTTGTTCCAAAGCGAGGGAAGCGTCGAAAATGTGGGGTTTTTATCGTTGTCGAGTTCGACTGTTATATGCAAATCCCCGCGAAGCCAATAGGAGTAGTCCTGAAGCGTGCCGTCGGCCTCATACCAAGCGTAGCCGTTGGTGATGCCGTCATCGAACTCGGAGCTGGCGAACATCGGCGGGTTTCGGCTCGAGTAGTTCCGCGCGAGGGCTTTGTAAAGCGAGTCGTCCGAGGAAAGCTGAGCATCGAAATCCCATGGATAATTCGCGACCAGCGCGCCGCCGTGGAAATTAATAGCATAGCTGATATGCCGCCCGGCGAACCATTTCACAATAGCCTGCGTCTCGACCTCGGCGGTCCAATAGTCGTCGCCTCGGGTGCCGTCGGGGACCGGGAAATTGCGGTTGAGGTCGACGCTATGGTTGTTTGTTCGCCTCACGGCGACATAGCCGTCGGGGTTCATAAGCGGGTTGATGAATATCTCGCAAGAATCGACCAGTCGCGTGATCCGCGGGTTCGAGCCGTAGTTGTTCGTCAGCGAGTCGATCAGCCACTGCATGAACATGAAGCCGACGATCTCGTCGCCGTGCATCGAGCTAATATAGCAGAACTCCGGCTCAGCCTCGTCCCAAGCGACGCGGTTGGAGATTTTCATCATGAGAATCGGCCGCCCGCCGACCGAAAAGCCGACTGTATCCAGCGAGGCGATGACCGGATGGTCTGCGACAACCTGCTCCATGAAGGAGACATAGGTCGCGTGCAGGGGATATCCAACGTGTTCTTTGGTCATCTCGGCCAAGACCCGGGCGTCGGTTTTCGGCAGGATTTCCACCGGATAGCCGAGCGAGGTGAAGTTTTTAAGGTCAGTTTCGAGAATAACTCCAAAGACCTCGCCGGTCGAGGCTCTGTAATCGTCTATCATCAGGCCGGCCCCGACGAGCTCCCTGAGTGCCTCGCGCGAGGGCACCTCGACGCGGACATCGATTTCGGCGGGCAGGGCGAGGGCCGCAAAGGCCGATAATAAAAGCAGAAAGAAGGCTTTTTTCATTTTATTTAAGAAGTGTCACAGATTTAACCGCCGTTTTGCCCGAGCTTTCCGCCCGAATTAGATAGACGCCGCTCGGGAGATTTCCGCCGTGCTCGTCGGTTCCGTCCCAAAGCGCTGTTTTCTCGATATCTCCCAGCTCGCGGACAAGAACGCCGCTTAGGTTGTAAATCGCGACGCACCCGCGCGCCGAGATTTGGCAGGCCGCGTTGAAGGGGTTCGGGAAGACCGAGATAGCAATACTTTGCGGCAATTTACCGGACTCGGCTATGCCTGCGTTAAGCACCGAGGCATAGGCATCGACCATGCCCCAGCCGGTTTGGTTGTCGAAGCCGGTCGTGCCGATATCCCTCGCGGAGGAGTTCAGAACCTCGCGAACCTGAACATTAGTGAGGCTCGGGTTCTGCGAGAGGATTAGGCCGCAAACGCCCGCCGCCTGCGGGCAGGCCATGCTCGTGCCCTCGGCGCTCATATAATGATGATCGCCGGCCGAAAGCGCGGAGGAGGCCGCCTCGAAGACCGAGACAACCCATGTTGACCAGATAGTCTCGGTGGTTCCGCCTAACCATGACGAATTTCCGCCGGGGGCCACGACATCGAGGTTTGCGCCGTATTGGCTGAACTCGGCCCTTTGGCCGGCGCGCGTGCCGCTACCAACCGCGATGACATTAGGGTCGCTGGCCGGGTAGGACACGGGATTTGAAAATGGCACGTTGTTTCCCGAGGCCGCCAACAGCGTCACGCCGTTTGTGAAGGCGAAATGTATCGCGGTCGATTCGACCGGCTCGGAGGCGGAGCTCCTTCCGCCGAGGCTCATGGAAATTATGTTTGCTCCGGCAATAGCGGCGTATTCGATGCCCGCGGCGATATCCGTCACCGACATCGAGCCCTCCGGGTTGCCGACGCGGACAGGCATGACTTTCACTCCGCCGCCGGCGACGCCCGCGAACAAAGTAGCATTATTCATCACAGCCGCGGCGATTCCCGAGCAATGCGTGCCGTGGGAGACGCCGAGATCGGAGCCCAGCCATCCGCCGGTGCCGTTGCCGACACTCGGGTCGGGCTCGCCCCAGCCGTCGTCGCCGTAGTAATGGATGTCCGGGTTCCAGTCCTCCTGATCCGGCATTGTGGACTCCTCGCCGGTGACACCGCCGACGAAGTCGTAGCCGAACAGGTCGTCGATATAGCCGTTGTAGTCGTTGTCCGCGCCGTCGAGGTCGGAGAGGTCGTAGACGACGCCGTCGCCGTCGAGGTCCTCGCCGGGGTTGACCCAGATATTGGCTGTGAGGTCCGGATGATCGACATCGGTGCCGGAGTCGATAATCGCGAGCAGAATCGAGGCGTTGCCGCGCTGAATATCCCACGCCTGCGGGCAATTCATGATGAATTTATCCCATTGGTTCGGCGGGTCTGTCGGTGTGAGGGCGGTGCCGTCGATGAAATACGGATCGTTCGGAGTGAACTGAATGTAGCGGTAATAGTTCGGGCAGACCCATTTGACAAGGCCTGTCGCCTCGAGGTCGCGGACTCGCGCCCAAACCTCCGGCTCGGCCGAGCGGTGAAGGCGCTCGCGCGTTTCGAGGTCGCCGAGGCGGACGGCACGGTTCCACTGCTCGTCGTCAAGATTTGGCTCCCAAGTCAAAAGGTAGATATCGAGCGTGCGTGTGGCTCGGTGGAACGAGGCGTTCTCCGCGGCGGCGTAGGCCTCGATCTCGGCGAGTCCTGCGTCGTCAACCGGCGAGAAGGCCAGCTGGCCGAGCGCGAACTCCGGCAGGAATCCCTCCTGTCGGCCGAGGTTCATAGCAAAGGCGGTTGAAAACGCAAGCGCGAGGGCAAGAAGGGTTGTCAATAGGGCTCTCATCGGACCTCCATTTCGATAACAAAAAAACACCGCAACACCATGGCCGCGATGCTTTTCCGGTCGGTGTCGAAAGATTTCACTATTTCCAAATACAAAGCCGAAGCGAAGGAGTCATATTCACCTTTTTTTGAACTAAGCCTTATATAATATAGAAAAATGTCGGAATTTCAACCTATGCGCCCTCTTTGACGCGGATTTTTATCCCTCCGGCGATCGAGGCGAAAAGGTTGTAAACCAGCGCGCCTAAAACCGCGAAGATCCCGCCGCCGAGGCCATAGATGATTCCGAAGACAACACCGAGCAATAGTCCGCCCAAGAATCCGCCTGTTGCGCCGAGGATTCCGCTGGCAAAGGGTATTTCCTCTAAATCGGCCGCGGAAAAAAACCCGCCGATCATCGCGCCGAAGACGCCGATGAATAATCCGGCCAAAAGGCCGATGAGTAGATACGCAATGAGCGATATCTTGAAAACCGACCAAATGTTGATGGACTTGATCTCGAGCTGTTTCGTCATGTTTTCCATTAGCCCTCCTTAAATAGGCTCAAACGCGCGGACATCGAGCAGGAAACGCTTTTCGACCGCGATCTCGACAACCGGTGTTTTCGATTTGGAGTTCTTCACCTTGATGACCTTCGCCTCGCAGATAAACGAACCGTCCCTGCCGAGCGCGCGGACTGTGTCGCCGGGGCTCGGGAGCGGCGCGAACTCGTGGGGGATGCGGATCGAGGCCTCGTTCTCGGCGTAGGTCTCGTCGATGACGAAGATCGCCAGCCCCGGACATTGGGCGATACAAACCCCGCAACCGGTGCAGGTCGAATGGTCGATCTTCGGCAGGTCGTTGATATTGGCCATCTCCGCGATGCTGTTGAACGGGCACGACGCCACGCACGGGTTGCAGGGGATCTCCTGCCAGCACTCGATCACGGCGTAAGGCCCGGCAGAGCGCCTCTCGGGCGGGGGGAGCGTGGCCTCGATCATCTCGCGCGCGGGGATTCCGCAGGACTCGATCGTGCTCATAATAAACCCTCCATCGTGCATTCGGCGAGGCCGCATCTTATATGATCCCCGACCGGGCCGCACCTAAGCTCCGCCAGCTCGGCCGCAAGCTGTGCCGATTTTGCGGGGAAATCGGGGATCGCCGCGTCGAGGGATTTCGCCGCGGAAAGACCCGCAATCGCGCCCTCAACCATAGCGCTCGAGGCCTCCTCGATACCTCCGGCATCGCCGGCGACATAAACCAGCGGGTTAGTCGTCCTCATCGAGGCGTTGCGAACAGGCACATCGCCGCCGAGCGAGGGAACATAGCGCATCTCGCACTCGGCGAGGTGGAAAAGCTCGACCAGCGGCGAAAGGCCGACGGCGAGGCAAATAAAGTCGCAGTCGATAGTCTCCTCGGTGCCCTCGATGACGCGCCAGCTCTCGTCGATCTTTGCGATAACCGCGCCGGTGACCTTGTTTTCACCGAGCGAGCGCAGGATTGTCGTCCTCGTCCGGATCGGCACGCCGAGGCGGGCGATCTTGCTCGCGTGAACCCAATACCCGCCGACATGATCCATGCCCTCGATCACCGCGGCGACCTCGACTCCGGCCTGCCGGAGCTGGTAGCTGACAATCAGGCCGATATTCCCCGCGCCGACCATCAGGCCGCGCTTTCCGGGCTTCACGCCATAGACATTCATAAGCGTCTGCACCGCGCCGGCGCCGTAAACCCCCGGCAGATCGCCGCCGGGGAAGGGGATTGTCTTTTCGAGCGCGCCGGTCGCGACGATGATGCGCTTCGGCTGGAATTTGAGAAGCTCGCGATCCTCGAAAAGCGCCGTCACGACACCGTCCTCGAAAAGCCCGGAGGCGGTGGTTCTAAGGAAGGCCGTGAAGAGCGGATTTCCCTCGACGCCCTCGAGCAGTTTCTCGGGAATCCAAATCCCGCGGACACCGGCGTATTGCATCTCCGAGCCGAAGAACTTATGTGTCTGCTTGACGAGCTGTCCGCCGAGTTTCAGGGAATCGTCGAGCAGAATCGTCCGAAGCCCCGCGCCGATAGTCTCTTTGGCCGCGGCCAATCCGGCCGGCCCTCCGCCGATAATCAGGACATCGCATTCGCGGATCATCGAAGAACCCCCTTGCCCTGCTGAGTTTTCACGACCATGCCGGCGCGAAGCGGCTCTGTGCAGACTCGGACATTCGGCCTGCCGTCGACCTCCATAAGGCAACTGCTACAGTGGCCGATCGCGCAGTAAAACCCTCGCGGCCGCTTATACTTGAGCGAGTAGCTCAGCGTGGTGATTCCTGCGTCATGCAGGGCCGCGGCGATAGGCTCGCCCTCGAAACCCTCCATCTCGGCCCCGTCGAGGGTGAAGGCGACCTTCGGCCCCCTCTCGAACTTCAATATCGGGTGGTTATCGATTCGCAAATCGTCCTCCTACTCGAAAAGCCGGACCTTTGCGCCCGGGCGTATCCCCTTGTTGGTGAACCAGTTGCGGTTCATCTCGAGGGCGTAAAGCACGGGCTTCGAGGGGTAATGGCTCGAAAGATCGCCCGGCTTCATCCATTTGATATCGGTGATCACCGAGTCCGCGCCGATGAATGCGATAGACAGCGGGATCAGGGTGTTTTTCATCCAAAACGAATGCGTGGCCTCGGCCTCGAAGACAAAGAGCATGCCGACCGAATCCGGTAGGTAGGTGCGGAACATAAGCCCGCGCGCCCTGTCCTCGGGGGTTTCCGCCACCTCGACGACAATCGAGCAGGTGTCAATTTGAATCCTTCGGGTCGGTAGCTTGGGCGTGTATTCCTTCGCGGCCTCGACGGACTGCGGCGGCGCTTTTTCCGCGGGCATTTCCTTCGGGCTTTCTTTGCATGAAAGCAGGGCCAGCGAGAGCATCGAGATTCCGAGGAAAAGCGTTTTCATAATGCGAAATTTTACATTATCTGAAATAAAAGTCAAGCGGGTTGTGAAAAACTTGCGCCGATGGATTCGGGCTTTCAGGGGTAGATCACTCTCATCAGAAAAAGGCCGTGCGGCGGGACGACTGTGAAGTCCTCGAGCCTTTGGCCGGCCTGAATCATCCCCTCGAAATCCGCGATAGTGAATTGCCCGCGCTCGAGATCGAGCTGGGCGCCGACCAGCCCGCGTATCATCTGGTGCAGAAAGCGGTTGCCCTCGATTGTTAAGTTGACAATCTCGCCCTCGGACGACCATTCGGCGCGGAGGATATTGCAGAGCGGCCTCTCGGGGAGGGATTTTTTAACCGCGAAGGCCGAAAAATCATGCGTTCCGACCAAAAGCGAGGCGGCCTCGCTCAAGACATCGAGATCGAGCGCGCGCTCGATATTGAGCGCGAAATCGCGCAGGTGCGGTATCTTCCGCGAGACGATGCGATACTGATAGACCTTGCTCGTCGCGGAAAAGCGCGCGGAGAAGTCCGGCTCGACCGGCTCGATAAGCTCGATCGAGAGGTCGCCGTCGAGCATACGGTTCAGCCGAAAGCGAAGTTCCTCCGGCGAATAACGCTCCGGGAAACGGGCGTTCGCGACCTGCCCGAGGGCATGGACGCCCGCGTCGGTTCGCCCCGCGCCGGTGATCGAGATCGGCGAATCGAAGATCGTGCTAAGGCAGGCCTCGATCTCGCCCTGCACAGTTCGCCCCGCGGCCTGTATCTGCCAGCCCGAGAAGCGCGTTCCGTCGTAGGCGATTGTCAACTTCCAGTTCTGCATAAAAATGAAGATATTGTCGGCCGGTCAAATGTCAAGGCCGGTTTGGCATGAAATCGGCGAGGCTTTATCGTCAAGATAGCATTTGACATACAATATCTTTAACAATATAATTCTTTAATTTAGCAGTTCAATCGGAGGATGAAATGACTGAAAATATGAACGATGTCGCGGCGGTGAAGGAGCTTTCCGCCTCCGCGGCGAAGATAAAGGCCGAAATCGCAAAGGTAATCGTCGGGCAGGAGAGGGTCATCGACGAGATGATGATCGCCCTGCTTTCGGGCGGCCATGTGCTCCTCATCGGAGTTCCCGGCCTCGCAAAGACCCTTATGATCTCGACCCTTGCGCAAGCGCTCGACCTCAAATTCAACCGCATTCAGTTCACACCGGACCTTATGCCCTCGGATATCACCGGCACGGAGATCCTCGAACAGGACAGAAGCACCGGAAACAGGGTCTTCCGCTTCGTCAGCGGGCCGGTTTTCTGCAATATCCTCCTCGCCGACGAGATCAATCGCACACCGCCGAAGACTCAGGCCGCGCTCCTTCAAGCGATGCAGGAACACGAAGTCTCCTCCGGCGACAAGACCTTCAAGCTCGACGAGCCTTTCTTCGTCCTCTCGACGCAGAACCCAATCGAGCAGGAGGGAACCTACCCCCTGCCCGAGGCACAGCTCGACCGCTTCATGCTGAATATCTATATCGACTACCCCACCGAGACCGAGGAGCTCGAGATTGTCCGCTACACAACCGGCTCTCGCGCGCCCAAGGTCGAAAATGTCCTCGACGCGGCGAAGATAGTCGAGCTTCAAAACCTCGTCCGCCGGATTCCCGCGGCGGATTTCGTGATTCAATACGCGATAAACCTCGTTCGCAACACACGCCCGGAGACGACCTCGCTCGACTATGTCAAAAAATGGGTTCGTTGGGGCGCGGGCCCGCGTGCGGGGCAGTTCTTGACGCTCGGCGCGAAGACCGTCGCCGCCCTCGACGGCAGAGTCACCCCCGGAATCGACGATATCCGCAGGATTATCTATCCCGTTCTGCGCCATAGGATTATAACGAGCTTCACCGCCGACGCCGAGGGGATCACCACCGACGACATAATCAAGAAGCTCCTAGAAGATATTGCTCCGCCGAAAAAATAACAACCCGAGTTCAATATGCCGGTAGAAGCTAAAAACGATCATATAAAATACCTCCAGCCGCAGGTCGTCGCAAAGCTCGCGAATATGGAGCTTCGCGCGCGCTTCGTCGTGGAGGGCTTTCTGGTCGGGCTTCACAAATCGCCCTATCACGGCTTCTCGGTCGAGTTCGCCGAATATCGCCAATACAACCCCGGCGACCCGATCAAGAATATCGACTGGAAGGCCTACGGCAGAACCGACAGATACTATATCAAAGAGTTCGAGGAGGAAACCAACCTCCGTTGCTATATCCTCGTCGATGCCTCGGCGAGCATGGCCTTCGCCTCCGAGGGGCGAATGCCCAAGTTCCAATATGCCAGCTATTTAGCCGCGAGTTTCGCCTATCTGATGCAACTTCAAAAGGACGCGGTCGGGTTGACGGTCTTCGACGAGCGGGTTCGCGAGGAGCGCGCGCCCAGTAGCACGCGCGTCAACCTCTTCGAGATGCTGAGGCTCCTCGAGCGCTCGACCCCCTCGGGAAAAACCCAATCGCCGGCGGTTTTCGGCGAGGTCGCGCAGAGGATTCGCCGGCGCGGGCTTGTCGTGATCATCTCCGACCTCTACGACGACCCGGCCGCGACGCTCACCGCGATCAAGCAGTTCCGCCACCGCGGCCACGAGGTCATAGTCTTTCACATCATCGACCCGATCGAGATCGCCTTCGATTTCAAGGGCGAGACGATGTTCATCGACCTCGAATCCGAGAAGCGAATTCAGTCGCAACCATGGACTATCCGCGAGGAATACCAGCGCCGTTTTTCAGAATATATTGACAGAATTAAGCTCGCCTGTGAGGATTCCCGAATCGACTACGAGCTGATCGACACAACCAGCCCCTACGATGTGGCCCTGACGGCCTACCTGCACAAGCGTGCCAAGCTCGGTTGAGGGAGGTTTTTTATGCCGGTTAAAATCGTCGAATGCGTTCCGAATTTTTCCGAGGGCCGGAAGATGGACGTCATCGCGGAGATCACCGATGCGATCAAGGCGGTCGCCGGCGCGGAGCTTAGGGATGTCGATTCCGGCGCGGCCACAAACCGCACAGTCGTCACCTTCGTCGGCGAGCCGGAGGCGGTCCTCGAGGCGGCCTTCCGCGCGATCGAGAAGGCCTCGAAGCTCATCGATATGAGAACCCACAGCGGCGCGCACCCGCGCTTCGGCGCCACCGATGTCTGCCCCTTCGTGCCGGTCGAGGGCGTGACGATGGAGGAATGCGTCGAGCTGGCGGAACGGCTCGGCAAAAGGGTCGGCGAGGAACTCGGGATTCCGGTTTACCTATATGAACACGCCGCCCGCGACCCGAGGCGCCGGAATTTGGCCTTTGTCCGCCGCGGCGAATACGAGGGCCTTCCCGAGAAGATGAAAGACCCCGAGATGATCCCCGATTTCGGCCCGAGGGCCGTCAATGAACGCTCCGGCGCGATCGCAATCGGCGCGCGCGAGTTCTTAGTCGCCTTCAATATCACCCTCAACAGCACGAACCCCAAACACGCGATGGATATCGCCTTCGAGCTTCGCGAGAAGGGCCGTTCCGTCCGAACCGGTAATGTGGTACCGTTTTACCACAATGGCGATTTGGTTAAGTATTCCGACGGCATATATCCCTGTGGCGAGTGCGATTTTATTGCGAAAACAATGGACGAGCTCGAGGCGCATTACCTCAAACTGCACGGCTATTCAATAATCGCGCTTCTGGCCGAGCATGAAACCAACCCGGACGAGGCCGGAGGAAGGTCGGCGAAAAAACCCGGTATCTTCAAGTATTGCAAGGCGATAGGCTGGTTCGTCGAGGAATACGGCAGAGCGCAGATCTCGATCAACCTAACAAATTATAAAGTGACCCCGCCGCATATCGTCCTCGAAAAGGCGCGCGAGTTGGCCGCAAAGCGCGGCCTCGTGGTCACCGGAAGCGAAATCGTCGGGCTGGTGCCCTATCAGGCGATGGCCATGGCCGGCAGGTTCTACCTCGAGCGGCAGGGCACCTGCGCGGGCCTTCCGCCGGAGGACCTCGTGAAGGCGGCGGTCTTTTCGATGGGCCTGAACGATGTCGCCAAGTTCGACCCGGCCGAGAAGGTGCTGGGACTGCCTATGGTTGCAAAGGGTTCTCTGATGTCGCTTTCCGCGAAGGGTTTTGTTGACGAGGTCTCGCGGCCCTCGCCCGCTCCCGGCGGCGGAAGCGTCGCCGCGCTGGCCGGAGCGATTGGCTCGGCGTTGGCCTCGATGGTCGCGAACCTCACCACGCAGAAGGTCTTCGGCGCGGAATTCGACACGGCCGCCAAAATCGCCGAGGAGGCGCAGGAGATAAAAGAGCGCCTCTCCGCGGCTGTCGATGAGGACACGCAGGCCTTTAACGACTACCTCGAAGCGCTCCGCTTGCCCAAAGACACGCCCGAGGAAAAGGCCGCCCGTAGCGCGGCGATTCAGGCCGGCCTTAAAACCGCGATCCGCGTTCCGTATAGAACCGCGGGACTTTCCCTTAGAGCACTCGAGCTCTGCGGAAAGGTCGCCGAGATCGGCAACAAGGCCTCGGTCTCCGACGCGGGCGTCGGCGCGCAGATGGCCTATTCGGGCCTCGTCGGCGGTGTGATGAATGTCCGTATCAACCTGCACGGAGTCAAGGACGAGGGCTACAAGGCAGAGATGTCGGCTGATTGCGCCGAGCTGGAAAACCGAGCCGCGGACGCGCTCAAGCGGGCGATGTCAACCGTCAAGGCGATAATCGACGGACTTTAGAAACAGGGAGGGGACTGTGGAATACATTGATGGGATCATTGGGCTTGTTATTATAATTCTTGCATGGGCGGTATATAGGCTGTATAATCAGGTCTCGGCCTTGCGAGAGAAGGTTTTCAGGCTCGGCAAGAGATTGAACGAGACCCTCTATAAGGTCACTCGACCGAATAAAGAGGAATCTGATAAGGACGGTTGGCCGAGCATTGTCGATGTCGCCGACGAGGTGAGCACAAAACGCAAGGTGATTTGCCCGAATTGTAAAAGAGAGTGTTCCTCAACGGCCGTAAAATGTTATTCTTGCGGCGCTTCCCTTACCGAAGGCGCCGATTTAGAATGGGACGAACGGGATAAATAATTGAATAAATAATATTTTTCCCTTGCGTCCCGAGTTTTCGTTTTTATATTTGCGCAACTTCGCTAAAGAAGCGGGGGCGCACCTTCTATTTGGAGGAAGATATGCTTATCGATCACAACATACAGGGTTTTTTAGACGAGCTGGCCAGCCAGTCCTCCACCCCCGGCGGCGGAAGCGTTGCGGCGCTCTCGGCGGCGCTTGGAACGGCGCTTATCTCCATGGTTTGCAGGCTGACACTCGGGAAAAAGGGCTATGAGAGCGTCGAAGAGAATATTGCGGAAATCCTTGCGGAGACCGAAAATATCCGCGAGGAGTTTGTTAAGCTGATCGATCTCGACGCGGAGGCCTTCGGTGCTATTATGGAGGCCTACAAGCTCCCGAAGGAAACCGAAGAGGAGAAGAATATCCGCCTCGAGGCGATTCAGGCCTCGACGCGCAAGGCCACGCAAATCCCTATGCGCGTTATCGAGCTTTCCGTCAAGATGCTTTCCTTGGCGCAGGAGGCCGGCGAGATCGGCAACAAGAATGTCGTCTCGGATATCGGCGTCGCGGGCGCGATGCTTAACGCCGCGGTCGATTCCGCATGGTATAATGTCGAGATCAACCTCTCGGGGATCAATGACAAGCATTTCTTCGAGGAGATCAGCGAGCGAGGGGAACTCCTCCTCGACGAGGCCGAAGAGCTTTATGAAAATGTAATGGAGATTGCCGATTCACGAATCGGATAGAATAAATGTGATTTTACGGGCGCCGCGGTGCGCCCTTTTCATTTGAAATACTGCGATTTACATATTCACAGCAATGCCTCCGACGGGACATTTACGCCCGCCCAAATCGTTGAGCGCGCTTGGAATTTCCGCCTGAGGGGGATTGCATTGACCGATCACGATACGGTTTCCGCAATCGCCGAGACGGAAGTGCTTTGCGCCGAACGCGGTTTGGGGTATATTCCCGCAATAGAGATTTCAACCTCGACGCTCGACGGGCGTATGCATATCCTTGGCTATTTCATCGATAGAAACAATACGAGATTGCTCGAGCTTATCGGCAAGATGGCCGATTCCCGAAACAACAGGATTGCGCGAATGTGCGAGAGGCTCAACGAGATCGGTGTTCCCTGCGATATCGACGAGGTTCGGCGAATCGCCGACGGCGCTTCGATCGGCAGGCCGCATCTGGCCGAGCATATGGTGAACCGCGGGGTTGTCAAGGATGTCCGCGAGGCTTTCCGGTATTACTTAGCCGAAGGCGGCAAGGTTTATATCCTTAAATCGTCGCCCTCTCCGGAGGAGGCAATCGGTATAATCCACGGCGCCGGCGGTATTGCGATCGCCGCGCACCCCGGGGTCACCGGCGGGATGATGGAGGCATTGCCGAAGCTCGTCGAGATGGGTATCGACGGCTTTGAGGCCTACTATCCCGGCCACGACCACGAGACCACCTCCACAATCCTTAAGCTGGCCAAGGACACAGACCTGCTCGTCACCGGCGGCTCGGACTGCCACGGCCTTCGCCGGGGCGATCCGCTTTTAGGCGTCTTCAAAGTTAAATTCGAGGTTTTCGAGAGGCTCACCGAGGCTTGGGCTATCAAGCGACGCGGCTAAACGCCCGAGTTCGCCTTAATAATAAACTCTGCAGGGTCCTGATCGCTTCGAATCCCGAGGCGGGTAATCGCGAAATCATATTTGGTGGGGTCTTCCGGGCAAAGCCGGGCGAAGCCCTCGGTGACATCGAGGGCGGTCTTTATATTCGGGGATTTCCGCGAGGAAAGGCCGATCGCACCGCAGATTCGGAACATATGGCTGTCCAACGGCACGATCAGCTGTGCCGGCGAGACTCCAAGCCATCCGCCCGGATCGACCGCGTCGCGGCGAACCATCCATTTTAGATAGAGGTTCATTCGTTTGCAAGCGCTCGACCTTTCGGGCGAGGACAATAGGCTTGTGCAACCGCCGGGAAAGCCGCAGGCGATTCGCCGAGTGAAGGCCGAAAGCGCCGGCAGAACGTTCTTTGCGGCCTGCGAATGGCCGTCGAGGAAGCATTGGTTCAGCGAGCCGAACTCGGCGGTCGCGCGCTTGACTCCGACGAGCATCGCGCCGAGGTCTGCGCCGGCAGTGAACCTGTGCTTGAAGCCGGGCAGTAAACGCAAGAGTTCCGGCTCTTCGGTTCTGTCGAGAAAATCGCGCGGACTCGCTCCGAGGGGTTCGAGGGCCTTTTTCACACTTTTGATTATCTGCGCAACGCGGCCATAAGCCAACGCCGCCGCGATCAACCCGACAATCTCGCGGTCGCGAATATCCTCATATTGGATAACGACTTCCAGTGGGTCGGGGCTGATGAACTCCGGCCGGTTGAAACGGAAATAAAGCTCCTCGAGCAGTTCGCGAGTCAAGCCGGACATACTGCCCCGCTGATTATAGGCGTTTTCAAGCCGGAATCCACAACGATAAGCCTGAAGATCGCGTGGAACTTACTCAACCGGCGAGAAGTCATCCTTGCCCGCACCGCAGACCGGGCAAACCCAATCCTCGGGAATGTCCTCGAAATCGGTTCCCGGCTCGATCCCGCCGTCGGGGTCGCCAAGCTCGGGGTCGTAAATCCATCCGCAGATATCGCATTCGTATTTCATTTTTCTCCCTTTCGATAGAGTTTTTGTATTTGCGCCGCGGTATGTCGGCGCGTTCTCGGAGGCCTTGCCCTTGAGAACGGTGTGGTAGAAATCGTAGGTCATAGGTTTTTTATCGGAGAGAACCTCGCCGGCGGTTATCTCGGCGACGAAGATTGTGTGTGTTCCGACATCGAGCTTCGAGCGGACAACGCCCTCGAAGACCGCGGTCGTATGGTCGAGGACAATCGGACATCCGCCGGCGCCGTTGGAGTGATGGCACTGGGACATCTTGTCGATCTCGCGCCCGGACTTGAAGCCGAACAGACCGATTAGCGTCATCGGGGCCTCCTCGTCGAGGATCGAGACGGAGAGCAGGCCGGATTTTTCGACAAGCGAGTGAGTGAGCGTCTTTTTGTTAAGCGCCACGGCGATCTGCGGCGGTTCGGCGGTCACCTGCATAACTGAATTGGCGATCTGGCCGTTCCGCCGCTCGCCGGCGGTCGAGGAGACGATATATAGGCCGTAGGATAGTTTCCAAAGCGCCGCCATATCGAGCTTTCCGACCATTTTACCCCCCGAAGGTCTTGGAGTTCCAGCCCCAGCTGTCGCCGTCGTATTCGGCAAAGGTAATATAGACGCGCTCAGCGGGGATTTCGGCGATCTCCGTCACGAGGCTGGTGATCCGGCCGGTTATCGAGCCTTTTTGCTCTTTGGTGATCTTGCCGAGAAGGCGGACATCGCAGAAGGTGCAATCGCCCTTCTTTGCGCCCATGAAAAGGCTCTCGCCGCCGGCGATATCGGTCATCACGAAGCGCTCGCTCTTGCCGGCGCAGTCGTCCATAATCTTGAGAAGGCCGGAGTTAAGCCGCGTTTTCTGTTCGTTGGAGAGGTTTTTCGAGAATCTGCAATCGATGAAGGGCATTATTTTCCTTTTGGTTGAATCTTTTCGGACATTTTTCCAGCGACTTTGAGGCCCAATTCGCGACATTGGGCGAGGTGCTCCGCGGTCGGGACATAGTTGACCTTAAGCGCTTCGGCGACAAGCTCGACCCTCATCTTCTTGAGCCATTCATCGAGAATCCCCGCGGATTCGCCGCTCCAGCCGAAGCTCGAGAAGGCCGCCCCGACGAGGTTCTGCGGCTTGAGACCCTCGATATAGGTCATCGCGTCGGCGACAGTCGGGAAGATTCCGTTGTTCAATGTTGGCGAGCCGACGATCAGCGCGCCGGCGTCGAGAAGCTCCGCGGCGACCTCGCTTCGGGGGCTGGAGTGGAGGTTTATCATGCGAACCGTAGCTCCGCCCTCGATAAGCCCCTCCGCGATCGCGCGCGCCATAGCCTCGGTGCTTCCCCACATCGTGTCGTAGGCGACGACCGCCTTCATCGTCGGGCGTTGCTCGACATAATCGGAATACCATCCGAGGATTTCGCCGACCGAGTCTTTGCCGCGCCAAATCGGCCCGTGGTCGGGGCAGATGAGGTCGATATCGAGGCCGGAGAGCGCGCCGAGCGCTCTTTTGACGATTGCCGAATAGGGCAGGACTATATTTGCGTAGTATTTGTCGGATTCGCGGCGAAGGAGGCTCGGTTCCAGTTGGTCGGCGAAGCGCTCGCCGGTCGCGAGGTGCATCCCGAAGGCGTCCTGCGAGATGAGCGCGCGTTCCTCGGGGATATAGGTCATCATCGAGTCCGGCCAGTGGATCATCCGCGTCTCGATGAACTTAAGCGTCAGGCCGCCCAAATCGAGCGACTCGCCGGCCTCCTCGACCTCGATGCCGTAATGGGCGAAGAGCGCCTTTTTGCCCATCTTCGAGGCGAGAACTCGCTCGGGCTTGATCTTGCGAATCAGGTGTTTGAGGCAACCGGTATGGTCGGGTTCGGAGTGGTTCGAGACGACGATGTCGATCTTTTCGGGGTCGATTACCGAGGCGATCCGCGCGAGAAGCTCGGATTTAAAGGGCGCTTTGACTGCGTCCATGAGGGCGATCTTCTCGCCCATGACGAGAAAGGCGTTGTAGGTCGAGCCGTTGGGGGTGCTGTAGCCGTGGAAATCGCGGATCTTCCAGTCGATCGCGCCGACCCAGTAGATTCTGTCGGTGATCTTGACAGCTTTGAAGGTTTGGGCCATTGTTCGCCTTTCGAAAAAGGTTTTAATAATTTTTGTATTATAAGCACAAATGCGCTTTATTCAAGGCCTTTAAATCGTGCAAGCGGGCTTTAAAAAAACGAGTTTGTCACTATTTATGTGTATTCTTTTAGGATTCCTTTAGAATCGGCGGTTAGGATTAGCATCCCTTTCGCCGCGCGTTTTACGAGTTCGGCGGTCAGGTTGGTTGGTAGGGGCGCACGGCCGTGCGCCCCTACGGCGTCGTCATCCGGGGGCGGGTCGAGGAGCACTATCTTCGTCCTGTCGCCGCCGAGGGCGCATCCAACCACCACGCCTTTGGCTATAGGTCATTGGGGGTCAGGCCGGTGTGTTTTGCGATACGCGGTTGCCCTTTAACTCGAAGAAAACCCCCTCTGTCCTTCGGACATCTCCCCCTTGTTGAGGGGGAGAGCGTAAGAGGAACTCTCCCTAAGGGCGTATCGAAACGATTTTCCGAGGGGGCGGGGCAGGCGCGCTGGCGCGGGAAGGGGCGCTGGCGCGAAATTTGCCCGGCAAATTTCGTGACAGCGCGGAAGGGCGGTGGGGATTTTTGCGCGGCGAAAGAATTGCTGTTAGCACCAGACTGGCGAATCGCAAAAATCGTGACAGCGCGCGGGGGGAGGGCAATTAAGCACAATAAAACTCACTCGGGACGGCGCGCTCCTACGCGCTTAATGTAACCGCCTTTACCCTTCACCCTTTACCCTTTACCTATAAAAAAGGGCGGGTCTAAGACCGGCCCCTACGGGATGGATTCCCGCCTTCGCGGGAATGAAGCTAACATGGATTGGCGTTTACCTCACGCCATCGTGTAATGCCTATAACCTATAACCCATAACCCATAACCTATAATCTATCATCTAATATCCGATTAATCATGCGTTTTATATGAGAGCGTGAAAATTATCCGATACTTCGCCCGGCTGTCGCGCCGGAAGACCATGCCCACTGAAGATTGTAGCCGCCAAGCCAGCCGGTGACATCGACGACCTCCCCGACGAAATACAACCCCTTCACCCTCTTCGATTCCATCGTCTTCGGCGAAAGCTCCGCCGTATCGACCCCCCCGAGCGTCACCTCGGCTCTGGCAAAGCCCTCTGTGCCGTAGGGGAGCAGTTCGAAGCTGTGGAGTTTTTCCGAGATCCTTCGGAACTCCCTCGGCGGGTATTGAGTCAGGCGCCTCGATTCGAAGAACCCTCTGCACAATGCCTCGGCAAGGCTTTTAGGCATTAGTGTAGCGAGGAAATTCTTCAGCTCGATCTTTCTGCTTTGATTCTTTGTAAAAAGCCCGAGCAGGTCGATTTCGGGCAGGAAATCTATCGAGATCGGCGCGCCCTTCTCCCAATACGACGAAATCTGAAGGGCCGCGGGGCCGCTCAGGCCCTTGTGTGTGAATAGAATGTTATCCTGAAAGCGCTGTTCGCCGAATGACACAACAGCGGGAAGTGATACACCGCTAAGCCCCGCGAAGATCGCTCTGTCCCCGGCGCCGAAGAGCAAGGGGACTAAGGCCGGTTTTGTCGGGGTCACGCCGATGCCGAACCGCTTGGCTATCCTGTGGCCGAGGTCCGAGGCGCCGGTCTTTGGGAAGGACAGGCCGCCGGTTGCGACAACAAGGGAGTTTGCGGCGAAATTCTCACGGCTGGTCGCGACCTCGAAGCGCTCGTTTTTTGAAACCTCCAGAATATCGCAATTGAGGGCGAACTCGATATTGGCGCGCCTGCACTCGACGGCGAGCATCGAGATAATCTGCGCCGAGCCGCCGTCGCAAAACAGCTGGCCGAGACTCTTTTCGTGGAATTTAATCCTATGTTTCTTCAAAAGCGAGATGAAATCGTCCGGCGTGAAGCCCTCGATGGCGGTTTCGCAGAAACGGGGATCGCCGGAGATGAAGTTTTCGCTCGAAATGAACCTATTTGTGAAGTTGCATCGCCCTCCGCCGGAGATCGCCAGCTTTTTGGCGATACTGGCCGAATGATCGATCAAAAGCACAGAGCGGTTCCTTTTGCCCGCCTCGACCGCGCACATAAGGCCGGCCGCACCCGCGCCGATAATTATCGCGTCGTAGGTTTTCATAACTCGGAAATCACCCTTCCAACTTTCACTCCGGGCAACCTCAACGAAAAATTTTGGATCCGAGGTCGATTTCGAGGCACTTATCGACTGCTACTCACTCCCTTACAGCGTTTAAATATACTGCCGATTCGGGGATAATGCAAATTCTTCCGATAAATCGTGACCTAAAACTACCTGCGATAGCGACCTCGTTCTTTTTCGCTTGCATTTGGCAAATTATTTATAATATTAGCTCAAACATCATTCGGGAGTGCGAAATGGCGCAGAAGACAAAATTCATCGTTGTGACCGGCGGAGTTCTTTCCGGCCTCGGCAAAGGCATAACCACGGCCTCTATCGGCCATCTCCTCGGGAGCAAACTACGCGTGGTGCCGATCAAATGCGACGGCTACCTGAACACCGACCCCGGCACGATGAACCCGATCGAGCACGGCGAGGTCTTCGTCCTCGACGACGGCGGCGAGTGCGATATGGACTTCGGCCACTACGAGCGCTTCATCGGAGTCACCTGCAAGTTCGACTGGAACCTCACGATGGGCAAGGTCTATCAGGCCATCCTCGACCGCGAGCGCAGGGGCGATTTCCTCGGCAAAACAGTTCAGCTCATTCCGCATGTCACCGACGAGATAAAATCGCGCTTCAAAAAGATCGCCGAGGAGGAGCGCGCGGATATCTGCCTCATCGAGATCGGCGGGACTATCGGCGATATGGAGAACGAGCTTTATATCGAGGCGGTTCGCCAGCTCGCGCAGGAGCTCGGCAAGCAGAACATCTTCTTCGTCCATCTGACCTATATCCCCATTCCCAACAATGTTCACGAGCAGAAATCCAAGCCGACGCAACAGTCGGTGAAACTGCTGAACGAGCGCGGTATCTTCCCCGATGTGATTATCGGCCGGTCGGAGCGGCCGCTCGAGCCCTCGATCAAGGCGAAGATAGCCGGTTTCTGCAATGTGCCGGTCGAGTCGGTGATCTCGGGCGTCGATGTCGATACCGTTTACGAGGTTCCGCTCCTTTACGACGAGGAGGGCCTGACCGAGATTTTACACAAGAACCTCGCGATTTACTCCCCGCCGAAGATCAACAAATGGCGGGCGATGGTAGATAAGATCAAATCCCCCGCGCGCGAGGCGAATATCGCGATCTGCGGGAAATACACAAAACTGCAGGACTCCTACGCCTCGATCATCGAGGCGCTGATCCACGCCGGAGCGTTCAGCGACGCCAAGGTCAATGTCCATTGGATCGAAACCACTCTCATCGAAAACGGCAAAGCCTCGGCCGAGAAGGTTTTGAAGGGCATAGACGGCGTGATAGTTCCGGGGGGCTTCGGCTCGCGCGGGATCGAGGGAAAGATCGAGGTTATCCGCTTTTGCAGGGAAAGCGGCCTGCCGTTCTTGGGGATTTGCTACGGAATGCAACTTGCGGTGGTCGAGTTCGCGCGCAATGTCTGCAAGATCGACTCCGCGGGCACTATCGAGGTGGCCGAGGACGGCGGAATTTGCAAGACACCGGTTGTCTGTTTCCTCCCCGGGCAGGGCAATATCGACCGCAAGGGCGGCACAATGCGCCTCGGCGGGCAGGATGTTTCGCTCAAGGCCGGCTCGCGCGCGGCGGAGCTTTACGGCAAGGCCAATATCCGCGAGAGGTTCCGCCACCGTTACGAGGTCAACCCGGAATATGTCGAGAGGCTGGAAAAGGCCGGGCTGGTATTTTCCGGCACTACCCCCGACGGCAAGATCATGCAGGTTATGGAGATCCCCGATCACCCCTTCTTCTTCGGGACGCAATACCACCCGGAACTCGTAAGCAAGCTCGAAGAACCAGAGCCGCTTTTCCGCGAGCTTGTGAAGGCCGCGCTGGAACGGAAATAACATCCTGAAAAGAACGAAACTTCTTTGTTGCGAGAAGGACGAAGACATTCAATTTTTATTCGGGAAAAGTTAAAGACCGAAATACCTCGCCATAACGAGATTGTTGACATTTTAGCGAGGAAGATACTTATTCAATAACTCCTTAGACCCAACATTTATAATGTCATCTCGTATCTCACGACGGCGAAATCGTTCTGCAAAACCCTCTCTGTTTCCCTGAAACCGAGGGAAAGATACATCCACCGCGCCGGCGCGAAAAAATCGTTCGCGCCCGTAGTGACTAAGGCGGTTTTCTAGCCTTTTTCAATAAAAATTTCAATCATCTTTCTGAGTTGCATAGCCCCGAAACCTCGGCCGTGGAATTCAAGCAATATCCCGTTGTGGCCAACAATCACCTTATCCGGCGCTCCGCGCGGATCCCACGAAACAAAGCCGACGAAATCGCCCTTGAAAAGGCTCGCGAATCCCTCACTACCGACCGTCTCGGGGCTTTCGAAGGTTTCGCTGTCGTAATCCCCCCAAGATTTGAGCCATTCGTTTCGTTGGATTTCGCTCTCAAAAGGGATAGGCGGAATAGAATCTTTTCAGCGCGTCCGCTATCGCGCCCCCTTTAAGCGAGGTAAGGCCTCTGTATTCGAGCATGGAACAGCCGGCGCTCACTTCAGGCTCTTTTTATACTCGACTACCGCGGCCAGATCAGCTAATATATCCGATGAGCTTATCTCGAAGACTATCGGAATAAAGCTCTTGCCCTCATAATCGCGCGCGGCATTTTTCAGCGCCTCGTCGATATCGAGGTCAAAAACTCCGGGGATTGTTTTCGGATTAAAATAGACGGTCGCCCTGAAGAAGCCGCTGTGAACCGACATCCAGATAATAGCCGTTTTCTTGAAGGTTATCTTGCAAAGCCAAGCCCCGCCGTCTTTGTAGTATCGCCATTCGTGGGAAAGCCCAAGGCGCTCGATCGCCGTTAAAAACTCCCGATATGCGCCGAATGCCCCGCCGAGCGCTGTCTGAAGGGCTATGTCGTCAACAGGAATATTCTCGTCGCGGAGGAGAAGCTCGTCATTGGCCATTTTTGCTCCTGAAAAATTTGTTTGAAAAAATAAAAATAATTAGAGAAACGATTTATTCAATAAGTATAATCTTCGCCGTTCGCCGAGTGGGTTATTTGTATATTGACATACGGCGATTTTGGGATATAATACTAACTTTAATATCTATCGAGAATACTGAAAGGGAACTATATGCGAATAACTAAAAGAAGCGTTATCAAACGGCTCAGAAAACACGGCTTCCGCTCGAGAATGGAATCCGACAATGGCAAGGATGTTCTGTCGAGAAGGCGCAAGAAGGGCAGACACCGCCTTTGCGTCGAAGTGACTATAAAGGGCGAGAAAAAGCAGTAGATTGGCACTTCCGCTGGAACTTCGAATCAACGGTCGTCGGTCATTCGACGAATTCCGTAAAAAGGGCCTCTTCATCTCCGGCTGTGATATCGCGCTCAAAATTGTTGGCGAGAAGGAGCGAAGGGGCTTCGCTTTCGCGATTCCGAAAAAGGTCGGCAACGCCGTGAAGCGTAACCGGCTCCGCCGTGTTATGAGCGAGTTTATTCGCCTCGAATCGGGGCTTTTCCCCGACAATAAACACTATTTGTTGATAGTCCGCGGTAGAGAGCCGCGCGAAAAGGCGATTCTTGCCGAGCTTCGCGAGCTTGCTGGAGGTCTGCGCTAATGTCCAAGGTTTCGTATGTTTTAAGGTGGCCGCTTATAGCTCCGATCAAGCTCTACCAGTTAACGCTCGGCGCGGTTCTGCCGCCCTCGTGTAGGTTTTACCCGAGCTGTAGCCAATACGCGATCGAGGCGATCGAGCGGCACGGCGCTTTTTACGGCCTATTTCTCGCGATTCGTAGGATCTCACGATGTCACCCGTTTAATTTAGGCGGATACGACCCCGTTCCGCCGGTCAAGGGAGAATGATGGACAAGAGGACTGTTATTGGAATTATTATAATTGCGGCCATTTTGGTCCTTACTCCCTATTACACTAAGTTAATCGGCGGGGGCAAGAAACCGGTCGCCGAGGCGGACACGCTTGGCCATGCCGAGAGCGATTTGACGCGCTCGACTGCCGTGGTTCACGAAGAGAACCTCAGCCGACTTGAAATAAAAGGTTCCGCGGACACATTGCTCCCCCTGCACAGTATTGGTGGGGATGTCGAGTCGGAGGCCGAAGAGGATAGTGTGCCTGACAGGCTCGTCAAGGTTCGCACCGAGAAATACGAGATCGTTCTTTCGAGCCGCGGCGGCGATATTGTCTCATTCACGAGCCTCGAGTTCCCCGATGTCGCCGGTGAACCATACGATTTTTGCCACAGCGAGATCATCGGCCCGAACCTCGAGGTTGTCGGCTATCGCGGCAAGGAGATCATTTCATCTTCAGGCCTCGATTTCTTGCCGGATAGAGACTCTCTTATTTTAACCGAGGCCGACGAAGAGGGCGCGGTCACATTTACAGTGAACCTGCCCGAGGGCGGCTTGCTTCAGCGCAGGTATCATTTTAAATTCGACGAATATTCCTTCGAACATACAGCGCTCTTCACGGGCGACAGCGCTTTCGAGCCTTTGGACGAGACGGTTCTCTGGTGGCGCAAGGGTCTCGAACCCTCGGATCCGGAGGTGAAGACCAATGTCTCGACGAGTTATCGCGCGGGTTATCTGATGGGCGACAGCTACTCCACCGAAAAGTTCGGAAAGTCCGATCTTCCGCGCTTCTCCCACGACGGCTCTACAGGCTTTGTCGCGACGCTGAACAAATACTTCGCGGTGATTATCGCCCCGAAAGAGGGTGTTGCCTCGGGTGTTCGCGGCGACGGTGTATGGTATTCCTCGCGCAAATTCGACGGCTCGGACAGGCAGATTCCGGTGATCGGCGTCGGGCTGAGCATGCCCGGCGGCGAAGCGCCCTACAGCCGGCACGACCTTGTTTATATCGGCCCGCGCGACCTTAAAACTCTCAAGGCATACTCGCGAAGCTTCGAGAAGGTGGTAAACCTCGGCTGGTCGTGGCTTTCCCCGATAACGAAATTCTTCATCTGGATTTTCGACATCCTATACAGCCTGCTTCACAATTATGGCCTTGTCATTATCGTTTTTAGCATATTAATAAAAATCATGCTCTATCCCTTGTCCCGCAAGCAGATGGAGAGTATGAAGAAGATGAAGGACCTCGAGCCGAAGATTGCCGAGCTTCGCGAGAGGTATTCCACCGATGTCAAGCGGCTCAACGAAGAGACGATGAAGCTTTACCAAAAAGAGAAGATCAACCCCCTCGGCGGATGCCTTCCGCTTCTTCCGCAGATGCCGATTTTCTTCGCGCTGTTCGCGATGCTTCAGAACTCCTTCGCGCTTCGCGGGGCGCCCTTCGGCCTATGGCTTCAGGACCTTTCCGCGAAAGACCCCTATTATATACTGCCGATTCTGATGACGCTGACGATGTTCATTCAGCAAAAGATGACCGTCAAAGACCCGAAACAAAAGGCGATGGTCTATATGATGCCGCTTTTATTCCTGTTTATGTTCAGGAATATGCCCTCGGGGCTTGTGCTTTATTGGCTTTGCTTCAATATCTTCTCGCTCGCTCAGACCCTTTGGGTTGAGTTCAAATCCAATAGGGAAAGCGGTTTGGCCAAAGTCTAATCATGGGCATTTTCGATCTTCCGCGCGAAGATACTATCGTCGCGATCTCGACACCGCTCGGACGCGGCGCGCTTGGGATTGTCCGGATTTCGGGAAATCACGCCACGGAGATTTCGAGCTCGGCTATTCGAGGGAGTTTAGATTTAGCGGCCCTTCCCGGCGGAAGCGCGAAGGTCGTATCGATAGATTTCGGCAACGGTCTCACCGACGGCGGAGTCGTCACGGTTTGGCGCGCGCCAAAGTCCTACACCGGCGAGGATCTGATCGAGTTCACGATTCACGGAAGCCCCTTCCTTCTCGAGGAGCTACTCCGAAGGCTCGTCGAGAACGGCGCCCGAGCGGCGGCGCCGGGGGAGTTCACGCTTCGCGCGGTTTTGAACGGCAAGATGTCGCTCTCCGAGGCCGGTGCGGTCGATGCTATGATCGGCGCTATAGATTTATATTCCGCAAAAGCCGCGGGGAAGGCGCTTTCCGGTGAACTGAACCGCCGAATCGAAAGGTTTTTGTCGAAGCTCGAGGAGATCGAGTTCGCGGGTGTCGCACAAACCGAGTTCCCCGAGCACTTCGAGGATATCTCGATCGAGAAACTCGCTAATAGCCTCGATAGCACCGAGCGGGAGCTTTCAGCCTTAATCGAAAACGCCCGAAAAGGCAGGAAACTCGCCAAGGGTGCGCAGATAGTAATCGCGGGCACGCCGAATGTCGGCAAATCCACTCTGGCAAACGCCCTTTCCGGCGCCGAATCGAGCATAGTGCACCATCTTCCGGGCACAACGCGAGATATCGTCGAGACAAATATTCGTTTCGGAAGGTTCGAGGCGAGCTTAGTTGACACCGCCGGGCTCCGCGAATGCGCCGACGAGGTCGAAAACATCGGTGTCACTAAGGCGCGCGCCCGTCTTTTCGCGGCGGATTTAGTCCTCTTTGTAATCGATGGCAGTGAACCCTTTAGCCCCGAAGAAAACCGCGCTCTCGAGGCGATCGAAGACACTCGAAGGCTGGTTGTCGTCAACAAGATCGACCTCGGTCGAGTGCGGAGGATTCAAGATGCCATCGAGGTCTCGGCCCTTACCGGCGAGGGTCTCGATTCGCTTAAGGAAAAGATTTCCGCGAGTTTGGCGGTGCCCTCGGAGGAGGCGGTGTGGGCCGGCCTTTGGCAGATAGAACTTCTCGAAGCCGCTAAAGCCTGTCTCGAAGGGGCTCGAGAGGCCTGCAAAATGGAGCTTTCAGATGCGGCCTTCGCTGAGATTTCCTCAGCTGTTCAATTTCTGCGCGAATCGGTCGGCAGGGTTGAAAATCGCGACATAATCGAGCGTGTCCTCGAGGGTTTTTGCGTCGGGAAATAGCCCTCAAATCCCCTGTTTATGATATTCTTCGCCCCGCAGAATCGTCATCGCGCGGTAGATCTGTTCGAGCGCGACGACGAGGGCGATGTCGTGCTGAAATGTGAGCTGAGACATCGACAGCACTAAGTTCGCGCGAGCCTTTGCCTCCGCGGAGAGGCCGTAAGCGCCGCCGATGAGGAAGGCTATCGGTCGGGCGGATTGCTCGGTTTTCGCGAGGAATTCTGCGAAATCGAGGGAGTTCTTTTGTTTGCCCTCCTCGCTCAGCGCGACGACAAAGTCCCTGTTTTCGGTATTTGCGAGCAGTCTCTCCGATTCGGTCTTGACTGTCGAGTCGATTGGAAGGTGGCGCGCTTGTTTCACGGAAATCAGCTCGAAATCGGCGTAAAGCGAGATCTTTCGGGAATATTCCCGAACAATCGCCTCGAAGGGTGCGCCCGGTTTTCCGATATGGAGGAGTTTTATCTTCATCCGCCGATAATCCCGACCGAGCGGCTCGAGCCGATACGCGAGGCGCCGGCGCGGATCATCGCCATTGCGGTCTCGAAGTCGCCAATCCCGCCTGAGGCCTTTATTCCGAGGCTATTGCCGACAACCGAGGCCATGAGGGATACCGCCTCCACCGATGCCCCTCCGGTCGCAAATCCTGTGCTCGTCTTTACGAAGGAGGCTCCCGCGAGCCTTGCGATCGTGCAACCGGCGACGATTTCTGCCGGCTCGAGCAGGGATGTCTCGAGGATGACCTTCACCGGAATCCCGCCCGCGACCTCGACCACATCGGAGATATCCGAGTGCACCGACCGCCATTCGCCGGCCTTCAGGCGGCCGATATTGACGACCATATCCAGTTCGTCCGCACCCGCTTCGATGCACTTCTCCGCCTCGAAGGCCTTAGCCGATGTGAGGTTTGCGCCGAGCGGGAAGCCGATAACCGTGCAGATCATGACCGGCGAACCTTGAAGGAGTTCGGCGCAACGTATTATCCAACAAGGGTTTACACATATACTCGCGAAGCCGGATTCATCGGCCTCTGCGCAAAGTTTTGCGATATCGGTCTCCACTGCGGTTGGTTTGAGGAGTGTGTGATCGATAAGCGGGGCAAGGTCTCTGGGTAATTTGACGAAAGGGCAATGATCCCTGCGCGCCATTTCGGATCCGCGCCACGATGTGGAAACAGAGGGTTTTACAGCTCTTCCGCCGATCTCTTTTTCTACTGCTTCGGTTACTGATTCAATTCCGATTTTGTCAAGCATATTTCAACCTCATTCGCAGTTGTGCTCTGAGTCCCAAATCCCGCGTCCGGCGGCGACAGCCTCGGCCTCCGCCTGTTCGAAAAGTTCTTCATAGTCCGATCTGACTGGATAAGAGTCCCAATCGGGGCTCCATCCGGCGCGAGTAACCTCGATATTCAGACATAAACTATCGGGTAGAATATGGACAAAAGCCAAGGTTCGGCCATAGATGTCGAGCGAATCGCCGATAGGAATATTGTAAACTAAATAACATCGCTTGTTAAGAGCATTGAGTTCACAGTAGTTTTTGGCCTCGACCGCGCATGGCTCCGGACTGCCGCCGTAATTCATCTCCGGCGTATCGATTCCAACAAGCCTAACTACTTGTCCATCATCGAGTTCGATCGTGTCGCCATCCTTGACATCGACAATAAGATGTGAGGTCGAATCCTCGTCACCGTCGTTCGAGGGAGGTGTCGGCACCGGAGAGCGCTCGCATGAAAGCGCCGCCAGAAAGGCAATAGCCAAAATTGTAACATTGATTCTCATATTTGGAAATATAAGAACTCGGCGGCTAAAATAAAGCGGAATTTATTGCGATGCGATTTTACTTTTTAAAAAACTACGGGTGTCAACCGCGGAAAGATACGCTAATCGACACTGTCACTTATCGGCCGGCCGGGGATATTTACTTTCTGGAAAACTCGCTTTCCAGAAGGCGAGATTTGCCGAGGGACAAAAAAAGAGGCCGTCCGAAGACGACCTCTTTATGCTCGTGGGCAGGATTTTTCGGTCCATATGTCTAAAAATCCGGCATTAATGTCGAATTTTCTGGGCTTTGCGTCCAACTTTTCCTCCTATTCGAGAAAATCCCGAAGAGAGGCTAAGTTGTAGCGTTCTGCACTTCGATTTTTCGGCGATTTTTGCGATTTTGTATTGCCGCTAATTTTCGTAGTAGTCAAATCGCGATCTCGCAAAAACCTCCGCGCTCATCCATCGCTGGAGACCGTTTTCACGGTTTCCGCTGAGATTTTGCCCGGAAGGGGCGCCTCAATGGTCACAAGACGGGGCTTTCGCCCTCATTTTCCCCGAGGGGTAGTGTTTCCTCAAGGTTCCCCTATCGGCTGAGGGTTGGTTCGTTTATAGCCCGAAGGCTTGCGAGCCGGCCCTTTCAGGCCCTAGGTCTGCGCATAATCGCCCCCGAGGGGGAGATTCCCGGCATGGGCATTCGGGTTTCGCGCGTTTCCTCGAACGGATCGCTCCGTTCTCCCTTCTATGAAGGGGGCTTTCCCGATTGCTTCCGCAAAACCGGCAAGCCATGCAGGCTGATCGGTAAAGCGGTTCGCCGCGGCGGTCTTTCGGCCGGCCGTTTTTGCGCAAACACCGTTTTCGCTCCGAAAAGCGGATCGGTTCGAGCACTGGTTGCCGCTCGGTTGTCCCGTATCGACTTTTCGTCACGGATTTTTCTTCCGATCGCCCCTGAGGGCGTCGATTTCGAGTCTTGACCGATTTTGAGCGCGTTATTCGCTCGCGGCACGCCGACGGTAATCCATCGGAACTTACGAATAAAGACTTTCCCGCGGCGGCCTTCGCCTCCGCGCCCCGAAGGGCCTTAATTCGCTGTGTTCTCGTGCAGTTTGCTTAATGGCACTGGGTTCCTTAGTCCGTTTTCAATTGCGCCGGTGGGCGACTCCCACGAGCGGCTTCGGGTCGAGTTTCTCGAGCGGCGATTCCTTTCGGACATGGTCCGAAGCGGCTTCGGCCGTTCTCGTCACCTCGTTTTCAAAGACGCCTTCTTCATCCTCCCGAAGACAAATATAAATATATTTGCGATATGAATTATCTCAACAAAGTTTTCAAAAAAAATTTTCGGAAAGTTTTAAATTCTTTATATCTTATTATCTATCAGGAAGTTATAGCCTCGAAACCGATATTGTGATTTTCGTCACAAATATGATTATGCCGAATTGGATTACAAAATAGAAAAGTTGGCTATTTCAAGGGTGTTGATAAACTCATATTGTTATGTAAGTCAATCGATTAGCGTGTGCAGAATTCTACATTCTTAAACAATATGATTAATTGACATACGGAGAAAAATTGCTAGGAAATATCGTTTTTTTCGGCCAAATCTCAACTATGCTCGCGAAGGGTTCGTTCGCGAACCTCCCTGTCAATCGCCAAAACCGCGTCGATAGTGGGTTTCAGCGAGTTGTCGTGTGCGGACAGGGCGCGGTTCACTATTCGGAAGATATCCGAAAAACGGATTTTTCTTTCGATAAAAAGCTGAACTGCGGCCTCATTGGCGGCATTGAGGACACAGGGGGCGGTGCCGCCCGAATCGAGGACGCTGTATGCCGCGGACAGGGCGGGAAAGCGCTCGAGGTCGGGCGCTTCGAAGGTCAGTGTCCCAACTTGAGAGAGGTTCAGTATCTCGACCGGCGAATCGAAGCGCTCGGGGAAGGTCAGGGCGTATTGTATCGGAAGGCGCATATCGGGGCGGCTCATTTGCGCGATTTGCGAGCCGTCAACGAACTCGACTATGCTGTGCACAATGCTTTGGGGATGAACCACGACATCGATTCTATTCGAGGGAATATCGAAAAGCCATCGCGCTTCGATGACCTCGAGGCCTTTGTTCATCATAGTCGCCGAATCGATCGATATCTTCGGGCCCATGAGCCATCTCGGGTGTTTAAGCGCTTGCTCCAAAGTGACCGAATCGAGGTCGATATCTTTATTCCAAAACGGCCCTCCCGATGCGGTGATAATGAGCCTGCGTATCTCGCTACCGGTTCCGGCGAGAGAGGCTTGAAGGAGCGCCGAGTGTTCGCTGTCGATCGGGACAAGCTCCGCGCGCTTCTCGCGAACGAGCGGCATGAGAATATGCCCTGCGATGACGAGCGATTCTTTGTTTGCGGTGCAGAGCCTTACTCCGGGACGCACCGCGGCAATCGAGGGGATAAGCCCCGCTGAACCGACAATTGCGTTCACGACGATATCCACGCCCTCGCGCGAGGCGAGTTCGGCGACACCCTCCGGCCCGGCGAGTATTTCCGGAACCTCGCCCCCGACAAGGCCGCGATAGGTCGAAACCGAGGACTTGTCGGCCAAGGCCACAACACTCGGTCGGAAGCGCTTTGTTTGAGCAGCAAGGGTTTCAGCCTCGTTATAGGTCGCGAGGCCGTAAACAGAGAACATCTTCGGCAGATGTGAGACTATTTCGAGGGCCTGTGTCCCGATAGAGCCCGCAGAGCCCAAAATTGTTATATTCTTCATAATATCCTTTCAGATATAAAATACAAAAAGGTAAACCCACCCGCAAGGCCTTCCTCATACAGCAACTAAAACTATAAACCCCGAAGAGCAATTACAAGCGCCAAATCGGGTTAATTTACAACGAAAACTCAAAGGATTTCATAGGGGCTATAATTTTGATTTTTTTTTCATCAAAAATATCTATATTATCAGCATATTAAAAGGAGGCATCATGATCGCTTGGTTGATTATTATCGTCGCTGTCAGCGCTTTTCAGGTTATAAGCGTATCGTATTCCTTTCCGTCGAATTATTCATACCTTTCCACTATTGTGATGTTCCTCTCCGCTATGGGTCTGCTTTACCGTGTCTATATTATGCGCCGCAGAATCAGGACCGGGAAAAAGGATCATAAACTGCTCGGGCAAATACTCAGACAGGCCGGCCTATGCTCCGCCGATCGAGTTCTCGAAGCCCTCAATGCACAGAGCGCGGGCGACAGGCGCAGGTTAGGCGAACTACTCATCGATATGGGCGCTATCACTCACGATCAATTGGAAAACGCCCTTAAAATTCAAAGCGGAAAAAAGATATAGTTCATTTTCCGCTTATCCAAAAAATCCCAGAAATTATTTCGATTTTATAAGCACTTAGAATTGTAGATAAATTTCCCCTCCGACCGGGGCGTCGGCCGCGCATGCGCGGGCCGTCCGGCCGGCGAAGGATCATACCGCCATATAGAAATTCCCATGCCGGCCGAACGGCGATTTTCTCGGCCTTCGGAAAGCGAGCTTTCCGAAGGCCGAGAAAATCCCGACGCCCCGAAGGTTTTGCTATCGGTTAAGTCTTTCGATGCGGACAAGCAGTATTTGCTTGGGGCTTGCGTCGATTATTGTAAAGATGAGGTTATTCCAAACGAATTTTGATCCTGCGGGTGGAATACAGTGGCGGATCTCTTCGATGAAGCCGGCGAGGCTTTTATAGGGGCCTTTTGGGATATCGACTCCGAGGGTCTCCTCTATCTCGGCGATCTCAGTTGAGGCTTGAAATATGAAGATTCCGTCTTTGTTCGGGTTCTCGCGAAGATGGGTTTCATTGATACCGCAAAGGAAAGCGGCTATTCTGCCGCGGTCGATCATACCCGTGACTTCGCCGTATTCGTTGATCACGAGGGCCGCTTCGATCTTCGAATCGAACATCGAGGCAAAAAGCCGCAATATTGGAGTATTTTCAGGGAAGAAGGCCGTTTCGGGGTCGGCCTTCGAGGCTTCTGGCTTCAGAAGGCCGACGATAGTTCCCCGATCATCCTCGACGGCGATTGGAGAGGTGGTTTTATAGGGCTCTGCTTCGCCGTTTTTTATCACAGTGAACTCCGAGCGGGGGGTCATCAGGTCGAAGGCGCTCATAGACGAGGCCTCGAAGAGGAGGCGTATCATCTCTTCTTTGCTTTTGCTTATATCGAGAGAGCCTTTCTGCGATACAAGCTCGAAATCGTCCCAGTTCGCCGGTTTTGACGGTTTCACGATTCTATGAATAACCCGGGAGATCCATCTCGAAATGGCGTTTGTTATCTTCGATGCCGGTTTTAAGACTATTGCGGCTATATCGAGCGGGACAATTGCCTTTGCGGAAAAGGCCTCGGGCCTCCTGAGCGCTATGCTCTTTGGAAGAACCTCGCATAAAATCAACCCGACTATCGACACTGCAACCATCGAGTATATTTCTCCCACATCGCCGAAGTGCTTGATTAATAGCTTTGTAGTTACAGAGCTTGTTAAGATGATCGATATATTTGTCCCTATAAGCGTGACTGAAAAAAGGTCTTCCGGATTCTCGATCCATTTGCTCACGCTGGCTGGAAGGTGTTTTAATATTTGCCTTTTACGGAACAGGGCTATAAGCGAGGTTTCGGTGCCGGCAAAAAACGCGGCTCCGAGAAGACCGGCTAAAATTATCGTAAGGCCTACTATCATCGACTTTTCTTTATTCCCAAAAGGTCTATTTTTTTATTACTGCTTTTAATTATCCTTATCTCCAGCCCGTCGAACTCGACCTTGGTTCCGGAGCAGGGGATCTCCCCGCATTTCTCGGTCACAAGGCCGCCGATCGTTTTATAATGTGCGCTTTTAAGCTCTACCCCGAATTTCTTGTTAATATCCTGAAGGGCGGCGTCGCCGTTGACGAGGTAACACTCTCCAAGTCTTTTATATACTTCGCCCCCGTCTCTCTCTCCGAGAATCGGTTTGCCGTAAACCTCGAGAAGGACTCGTTCAAAATCGACGATCCCGCAAATATCGCCGTATTCGTCGAGCACGACGAAACTGCCGAGTCGATTCGATCTGACATCGTAAAAGAAATCGACGATAGACTTTGAGTCATTGACTAAATAGGCATCCGGCAACCCCATCCACGGTTTTTCGTTATCATTGTATGAAGAAAGGCGGATTTTATCCGCCAGCCTCGGCCTTTCGCCGCCTTTACCGGTGAGGATACAGACGGAGGCGTCGTATTCGCGCATAGAGTTTAATATCTCCGTTTTCGTGCAGTTATAGGTGCATATTGCGACCTGAGAGCGCGGGGTCATTATCTCAGAGATCTCGACACGATCGAGGGACAGGAAATGCAGAAGCAGTTCTTTATATTCGCCCTCGACCGCTCCCTGCTTATGCGCCAGCTCGATCGCGCTTTCGATATCGACCTCGTCGAGGCGGAGATCGTCGTTCTTTTCCTTGCCGAGAACAGCGCTTTGGATGAATGTGAGAATCAAAACGAACGGCGAAAGGAGAATCTCGAGAGCCATTAAACAGCTCGCGCTGGTCCTTGCCCAGAGCTCGTTGTGCTCGACCGCGACGACCTTCGGTGTTATCTCACCGAAGATGAGGATCAAGACTGTCATGATAGCGACGACTATCGGCACCGCGCCCTCGCCGATCAGCTGGATTAGGATGCCGGTCATCAGCGTAGTGGCAGTGACATTGACGATCATATTGCCGGACAGTATTGTTATGAGCAATCTCCCCGGTCGCGAGAGCAGGGTGGCGACCTTTTCCGCCCAACGTTCGCGTTTGAGCGCCATTCGCTGGACATCGAACCTCGACAGGGAGAAGAAGGCCGACTCCGAGCCGGAGAAGAAGGCGGAAAAGGCCAAAAGGATTACAAGAAAGGCAAATCTCATGAGATTCGCTAAAACTCCTCGATTCGAATATGTGGTATTAATTGATCGATGACCCTCAGCGAGCCTTGTGCCGTTCCCTCGGCCATTGCGGTGGCGGTTCCGCAGGCGACGCCGAGGCGAACCGCCTCTTGGAGGCTGTCTCCGCGCTCGAGGGCGAAGGCGATCCCCGCGACCGTGCTGTCGCCGGAGCCGACCGTGTTCACAACCTCGATTCGCGGGGGATAACAATGGAAACCGCCGCCCTTTGTGATGGCATAGACCCCGTCGGGCCCGGCGGACACGACCACAACCTCCAGTTCACCTCCGAGAAGCGCCCTCGCCGAATCGATCATATCGTCGAGGCCGGAGAACTCCCTCCCGATGAGCCTCGAAAGCTCGTGGACATTGGGTTTTATCATAAAGGGCGTCGCGGCGAGGCCCCTCACAAGCGGTTCGCCGTCGGTATCGAGTATCACTTTCGCGCCGAGGTTCTCGAATGTCATCGTCAGTTGTGCGTAAATACTCGGCGAAAGGCCGGGGGGAATACTCCCCGAGATGACCGCGATAGTCGGCGCTGGCCTCAACGAGCGGACTTTATCTATGAGAAGCCCAAGCTCGCGCGGGTCTATATCCGGTCCGGGGGCGTTGACCTTCAGCTCGCGGTCGTCCTTGTTTGAATGGATTATCACATTGGTGCGGGTCTCGCCGCCGACGCGGATGAAGTCGTGCGGGATACCCTCGTTAAGGAGTCTGCCCTCGATCTCCATTCCGGTCCATCCGCCAAGAAACCCTATCGCTACCGAGTTTCCATTCAGTGTGCGGATCATTCGCGAGACATCGATGCCCTTTCCGCCGGGGTATCTCTCCTCGCGAAGAATACGTTTGGTGTCGTCGAACCCGAAACTCTCGATCCACATAGTCCTGTCGAGCGCGGGGTTAAGCGTCACGGTGTATATCAAAATTCCTCCAGTCCATATTTTTTCTTCTCCGTGGTCGGGGCGAAGGGGCTTCTCTTCTCGGCGTCGTCAACCATACGGGCGAGCATATTCCAAAGCAAGGCGGTGAGAATATAGAGTGCGATCGATGCTATCACCCTCGTGAAAATTAAGAAATTATATAGGCCATGGAAGAATGCGGCGAGCACGAAACCCTTCGCCAAAAGCGACAAACGCCGTTGCGGCTCGAATTTGGCCCTTCCGAGGGCATAACCCCACATCGATGAGAAAAGCATATGCCCCAACACCGCCATCGGCCCGCGAAAGAGGACGACCATCGCGCCGTAATGCTTGATTCTAACTATACTCTCGGCGGAGGCAAAACCGAGCGAGGCCGCGGCGGCATAGACAAGGCCGTCCATCGGCTCGTTGAAGCCGTCGCGTTTCCACATTATGATAATGACCACCGCGAGCTTGGCCGCCTCCTCGACAATACCCGCCACAATCCAGCTCGCCTTTGCCGCGTCGGCCGAACTGCCGATCATATGAAGCCCCATCGATGATGACAGCGACTTCTCGATAAGGGCGGTGGGGATTGTGACGAGAGCGCCCGCAAAGAAAACGATTATGACCCAAATGACCGGTTCGGGTTCGTATCGGTCTTTTTTATATACGAACCAAAGCCATAGAAGGCCGGGCAGAAAGGCGATAATCCATGATAATTGGTTCAAAGGCCTCCTACAAGGTTCCCTTAGCCGCTACCTCGCCGGCAACAAGCGAGCTTGTAAGGAAGGTCTCGCCGGCGCCCTGTTTCCCCTTGAAGTTTCGATTTCCTGTCGAAACTTGAACCTCGCCCTCGCCTGTCATTCCGATCTGGCCGCTGGCGCAACCGGCGCAGGCCGCGTGGCTGATAATCGCGCCCGAGATCGAGAGTGTTTCGTAAAGCCCTGAATCCACCGCGAGTTTGAGGGTTCTCTTCGTGGCCGGAACGACGCGAAGGATAATATCCTCGGCGACGCCGTTTTTGATCTGGCTGTCGAGCATAACGAGGTCGGAGATTCGTCCGCCGGTGCAACTTCCGACGAAGACGCTCTCGACCTTTTTGCCCGCAAATTCCCGCCTCGGGTGGACATTGTGCGGGGCGAAGGGCGCCGCCACCAACTGCTCAAGCTCGCGGATATCGATAGTGTATTCGGCGGAATAGGCCGCGTCGGGATCGGCGGAGATACTCTCGAATTCGCCGGTTGACCAACGCTTGAGCTCGTTTATAAGTGTCGAGTTCGTCGGGATCATTATGCTGATAAGCCCCATCTCGGTTCCGAGGCTTGCGATTGTGATTCGCTCGTCGAGGCCGGCCCGGTCGATGAAGTCGCCGTAAAGCTCGACGACCGAGCCTAAAAGCCCGCTCGCGCCGAATTCCTGCAGAAGGCGCAATGCGACATCCTTAGCCGTCACCTCGCGGCGCTCGGGAATTCCAACGAGATTGACCCGCACTGTCGGTGGAACCTCGAACCATGTCTTGCCGGACTTCATCGAGAAGGCGATATCGCGGTCGCCCATGCCCTGACCGAAGGCGGCTATCGCCCCGAGGATGTTATAGTGAGAATCCGTGCCGACAGCGGTCATCCCCGGGCGGACATCGCCGTTTTCGATGAGCACATGCGTGCCGATGCCTTGGCCGACATCATAGAGAACCGCGCCCTGTTCTCGGGCGAATTGCCTTATTATATGCTGGTTCTCGGCGTAGGGGATTGTGTTCGCGGGCGAGACGCAGTCCTGAGTAAAGAAGGTCTTTTTCGTATCGGCAAGCATACGCTGGCCGGCGTATTCGCGCCTCAGATGGCCGATGACATTGGCGCCGCCGAAATCGCGGGCGCTACGGACATCGAGGTCGAGCCAAATAGTCTCGCCGGGGGCGACCTTGTCTTTTGAATGTGCGGTAAGAATCTTTTCAACTATTGTTCGACCCATATTTCTCCTTTTGAATTGGCGTTACTCGACTAAAATATAGCTATTTTTTATGTTTTGCAAGAAAGATTATGTCGAGGCGGCTCCTTGTAGTCTTCGGAGTCTAAAAAACACTTGTTTTTAGTTTTTCGATGAATTATTATTTGATTTGCCCCCGCCAAGTAAACAGTCGAAAGAGTATGGGCGAAAATATAAAATCGTCGAAGAGATCCGGTTTCTCGCTGGTCGAGCTTATGATTGTCGTCGTGATCGTAGGCATACTCGCGAGCATGTCCCTTGTTTCCTACAGAAAGGCGGTCCGCAAGGCCAAGCTGACCGAGGCCAAGCTCGCCCTTAAGCTCCTTTGGGAATGCAACGAAATGTATTACAACGAGCACGGCTTTTTTTTCGGCCCGGCCTACGATATCGGTGACACGGGGGTTTCCGAGATCGCCTTTAGTCCCTTGAGCGGCTCGCCGCTTTTCATTTATTCGATAGATGTTGACTCCCCCTTCGTTTATGTGGCCGAGCCGAAAGACCCCAGCGTGGGCGGCGATCATTCGCTCGCCGGTTATGAGATTCAGCTCGACCATAACGGCCGGCTGTTTATCTTCGAGCCGGGGATGACCGAGGTCTCCGGCAGAAGCCGTTTCGCGCCGACCGGCGGGTTTCGCGTCGGCGGATAATCTCTTTAACTCCACAATATTTTTATTTTGGGCTGATATTTAGTTGCGCTCGATCGGTTTTCGACTTATTCTTCAAGAAACCTGTTTTGTTGAGAGGTTCTATGCACAGATATTTTTTGCTTTTATCGGCAGTCGCAATATTAGTGATATTTTCTGCAGGTTGTGACAAATCTCCCTCAGAACCGGACGATATTGACACCGAGCTTAGGTTTAAAATCGCGCAGATGCTCATCGTCGGCTTCCGCGGCACAGAGCTGGCCGACACGAATCATATCGTCGCGGATGTCACAGAAAGACATATCGGCGGAGTGATCCTTTACGAATACGACAGCCCCTCGAGCTCGCGGCCGCGGAATATACAGTCGCCGACACAGCTTTCCGCGCTGGTCTCGGCGCTTCATGCCCTCGACACGATCCCCCTCTTCGTCGCTATCGATCAGGAGGGCGGCTTCATCTCGAGGCTGAAGGAGAGCTACGGCTTTCCGCCCTCGGTCTCGGCCAAGCACTTGGGCGATGTGAATAACGCCGACACAACGCGTTATTGGGCGGCGCTTTGCGCCTCGACGCTCGACGAGATGGGAATAAACCTGAACTTCGCCCCTGTGGTCGATTTGAATATCAACCCGACCTCGCCGGCTATCGGCAGATGGGAACGAAGCTTCTCCGCCGACCCGGATATTGTCACTCCGAACGCCTCGATCGTCGTCGCCGAGCACAACAGCAAGGGAATTCTCACGGCGATAAAGCACTTCCCGGGACATGGAAGCTCCGAGGACGACACCCATTGGGGTATGGCCGATGTCACGGACTCGTGGTCGGATATAGAGCTCGAGCCTTACTCGCGACTCATCGCGGGCGGCTTCACCGATATGATCATGACCGCGCATATCTCGAACACAAACCTCGATCCGGCCTATCCGGCGACACTATCGGAGGCGATTATCGGCGGGATTCTGCGCGACAGCCTCGGATGGGAGGGCGTTGTCGTCTCGGACGATATGATGATGGGCGCGATCGAGGAGTTCTTCGGCCTCGAGGAGGCGCTCGAGCTGGCGGTCAACGCCGGCGTCGATATGATCATCTTCTCGAACAACTCGGGAAATTATATCTCGAATATCGCTCCAAGCGCGATTGCGATTATCGAGAACCTCGTCGAGGACGGCCGAATCCCGCGCTCGCGGATCGAAGAGGCCTACGCGAGAATCGCGCAACTTAAGGGCAGGCTTTAGGTTAGCTTATGGAGGGGAAAATGAAAAGAATTATTTCTTCGGTGTTACTTTTCGCCGCTATCGCTTTGCTGGTGGCCGGTTGCGCCAAGGAGGGCAAACCCGCTCTGTTTTCAAGCGAGGCAAAAATAATAAGCCATAAGACCGCGGGCTTTATCTCGCCCGACGGCGAGATCGGAGTCCGCTTCGTCGATGACCGCGCCGAGGCCTCGCAGGTCGGCCTCTCGCTGAAAAAGGAGGTCTTCAAGTTCGACCCCTCGATCGAGGGCGTGACGAGCTGGGCCGATCGGAGGACATTAATTCTCAAACCCGCGAAACAGCTTCCCGTCGAGACGAAGTTCGAGGGCTATCTCGACCTGACCGCGCTTTTCCCGGGCGAAGAGCATAAGCTCGAGCGAATCGAGATCGAGTTCGAAACCGGCGGCCTCGAGATCTCCTCGATAAAGGCCGATTTCGAGCTACTCGACGAGTCCAACCCAACAGATTTCGTCTTTGCGGGAAGGCTGAACTTCAATCTAACAACGACGCCCGAGGATGTGCTCAAATCGGTCGAACTTTGGGAGGGCAAGCGCAAAGTCGAGTTGGAGATTACCCCCGATTCGGAGGGCGGCTACAGCTTCCGCTCGGAGAAGATCACTCGAACCGATCAGGACAAGCGCTTTGTTCTCGAGGTTTCCGCCAAGCGGCTGAAGCTGTCCTCCGATTTCAAAAACGAGTATATTCTGCCCTCGAAGGTCAACTTCGTCGTCACAGGCATGGAGATCGTCGAGTTCGGTAGCGAGGTCGGAGTCGAGATCGATCTCTCCGACGAGCTGGCGCGCGGCGAGGATATTCGCGGCTTTATCCGCGTCGAGCCGGCGCTTGAGTTCAGGGCAACCGCCAAGGGCAAAACTATCGCGCTTCGTGGGGACTTCACCCGCGGCACGTCCTACGAAATAGTTGTTCTCGCCGGCCTGAGAAGCAGATGGGGCACGAGGGTTTCCGAGAATTTTTCCCAAACCGTCGAGTTCCCCTCGATACTTCCGCAGGTCAACTTCGCCTCGAACGGCATCTTCCTGCCCTCCTCGAACAAAAAATCGATTGATTTCAACACGGTCAATGTTCGCAGGGTTTTCGTCACGGTTCAGAAGGTTTACGAGAACAACCTCGCCTTCTTCATGCAGGAAAACTACTTCAGCGACCGCTCGCGCAGAAACTGGGGTTATGCCGACCTCTACCGAGTCGGCGAGGTGGTCGCCACGGACACGCTCGAGATCGGCGATGTCCGCGATAAATGGCTCAAGTCGCGCCTCGACCTGTCCAAACTCGTCAAGGAACCCGATCGCGGGGCATTTGTGGTCGAGCTGTCCTTCGAGGAGAACGATATATTGACGAGCCTTCCCGAGGATTGGCCGTGGTGGCGCAAGAACAGCTATTTCTGGGAATCCGGCAGAACCGGCGCGGCGATAATCTTCACAGACCTCGGCTTAATAGTTAAAAACTCCGGCGATAAGATCGGTGTCTTCGCAGTCGATCTGATTTCAACCGAGCCTATCGCCGGCGCGAGTATCACACTGAAAAGCTATGTGAATCAAGTTATCGCGCTTAAAACGACCGACTCGCGCGGTTACTGCGAGTTCGACACGGCGCAGGCCTTCGCCGTCGAGGGCGAGTATCGGGGCAACAGGACAGTGCTCATCACCCGCGATATGGAGCTTAACACCTCGGTCTTCGATGTCGGCGGCTCGACAAGCCCCGCCGAGGACACCCGCGCCTATATCTTCACCGAACGCGGTGTCCACCGCCCGGGAGACACGATACACCTCTCGGCACTGCTCCGCAACGCCGACGGCAGTTTCCCGAAGAACCACCCTGTCACCCTCGTGCTGTTCGATCCCCTCGGAAAGAAGGTGCTCGAGCGAATCTCCCGCGAGGCCGAGGACGGCTTCTACTATTTCGCGGTCTCCACCGAGGAAACCGCGCCGACCGGTTTTTGGCGCGCAGAGCTTTCCTTCGGCGATAGGAGCTTCTCCCATCCGCTTCGAATCGAAACTGTTGTGCCATATAGGATTAAGACCAAGCTCGAATGCGACCCGAAGAGGCTCACTCGAACCGACCCCCTGCTCCGCGCCGAACTTCAGGCGAATTACCTATTCGGAAACCCGGCCGGCGGCCTCGATGCCGATGTCTCGCTGTCTATTCGCCCCTTCGAGGTCAGCTTCGACAGATTCAGCGACTTCTATTTCTCGAACGAGGCCCTCGAGTTCAGCCCGATAAACCTGCACTCGCAGAGAGTCAAGCTCGACTCGGACGGTAAATCCCAAATCAAGTGGGACATCCCCGAGGTCCATTCGGTGCCCTCGGCGCTGATCGCGGAGGTCTCCGCCGAGGTCTTCGAGAAGGGCGGCAGGGCGGTGCCCGTTTCGCAAAAGGTTCCCTTCGAATACTACAACCGCTATGTCGGAATCGATGCGCCGGACTTTGTCCGAGTAGGCTCGGTGGCGAATTTCAGCGTTATCCTCCTCGACCGCGAGGGCAGGACTATCGGTGGAAACACCCTCGAATACAGGATTTACAAGAGCCAGCGCTATTGGTGGTTCGATTTCGAGAACGAGGTCGATTTCCGCAAACACTTCAAGAGCGATATCGCGACTGAACTTACTGCGGAGGGCACTGTCGTCTCGGGGTCTCTGCCCGCGATTATCGAATGGAAGCCCGACAGCTACGGCGCGGTCTTCGTCGAGGTCACCGACCGAACCGGCGGCCATGTCGCCGGGGTCTTCGTGAACGCCCGCCATTGGGGCTATGAGCCCTCCGGCGGCGACGCCGACCTTTTGGTAATCAAGGCCGACAAGGAAAAATACCGCCCGGGCGATGTCGCGACTGTGATCGTCCAGACGCCGGAATCGGGGCGCGCTTTACTCTCCGTTGAGGCCGGGAAGAAGCTCGTCTATTCCAAATGGCAGAAACTCGATTCCGAGGAAACGGTATTCGAGGTGCCTATCACACGCGATATGGTTCCGACGGCCTATGCCTTCGTCACTGCGATTCAGCCCCATGCCAACACCGCAAACGACCTTCCGATGCGCCTTTACGGCATTGTTCCCCTGCCGGTCGAGCTCGAAGAATCGCGCATCGAACTCGAAATCGAGGCCCCCGAAAAGCTCGAGCCGGGGAAGAAATTCACAGTGGAAATCGCCTCGAAGGACAAATCGCCCTTCCAATACACAATCGCGGTCGTCGATGAGGGCCTCTTGGACCTCACGCATTTCCAAACGCCCGACCCATGGGGCTTTTTCTATCGGCGCATGGCGCTTATTGTTCGAACCTTCGATATTTATTCCTATGTCATCGGCGCGAATTGGGGGGATATCCACAAGAAATTCTCCGTCGGCGGCGGCCTCGCGGAATACGAGCTTCAGCGCTCGCCGGTCAAAGCGCTAAGGTTCAAGCCGGTCGCACTCTTCAGCGGTGTCGGCAAGTCGAGTTCCAAGGGTCAGGCCAAGGTCGAGTTCACTATGCCGGAGTATGTCGGCTCGGTGCGCATTATGGTCGTCGCGGCGAAGGGCCCGCGCTTCGGCAGTTCGGAGCTTGCGGTTCCGGTGAAGGCGCCCCTGATGGTGCTTCCGACCCTACCGCGTGTCCTCGCCCCCGGTGATGAGGTTGCCCTGCCAGTCTCTGTCTTCGCGATGGAAAATGGCGTCGGGCAAGCCGCTGTCGAGGTCTCTGTCGAGGGGCCGGTTAAGGTTATCGGCCAAAACAAGCTCTCGCTCGATCTGCCCGATATCGCCGAAAGGGATATCGTCTTCCGGCTAAAGGCCGAAAACGCTATCGGCGTCGCGAAGATCAAGATCTCCGCAAAATCCGGCGGCTACAGCATCTCCGACGAGACCGAGATCGCGGTTCGCCCCTCGAATCCATGGACGCACGCCTCGACCACTAAGCCCCTTTCCGCCGGCGAAAGCGCCAAATTCACTATTCCCGCCGACGGAATCGCCGGCACGAACAACGCGCGCTTCACTGTCAACCGCGTCGCCGATATAAATCAAGGCGGAAGGCTGAACTGGCTGATCTCCTATCCCTACGGCTGTATCGAGCAGACAGTTTCCGCGGCCTTTCCGCAACTCTATCTGCCCGAGGTCTCGAACCTGTCCGAGAGGCGAAAGGGGCAGATCGACAAGAACATCAACGCCGCGATCGACGGCCTGCGCAAGTTCCAGCTTTACTCCGGCGGTTTCGGATACTGGCCGAATGCGAGCGAGTCCAATGACTGGGTTTCGACCTACGCCGGGCATTTTATGCTCGAGGCCAAAGCGCGCGGCTATTTCGTCCCGCAGGACATGCTCGACAATTGGCTGAAGTTCGAGCGCGACCGCTCCCGCGGCGATCCGGAGAATCTGATGATTCAGGCCTATCGCCTCTATGTCCTTGCCAAGGCCGGCTCGCCGCAAAGCGGCGCGATGAACCTTATGCGCCAAAACTATCTCTCGAAAATGGACAATCCCTCGAGATGGCTTTTGGCCAGCGCTTATCTCGCCACCGGCGCGGACAAAACCGCGCGCGAGATCGTCGCCTCGACGGGCACCGATGTTCGAGAGTATCGCGAGATGAGCTGGACCTTCGGCTCGTCGCTTCGCGATAAGGCGATTGTGCTCGATGGTCTCGTGCAGTTCGGCAGGGAGGGCGAGGCCTTCTTGATGTTCAACGATATCGCAAAGGAGCTTGCCTCCGACCGCTGGCTTTCCACGCAGGAAACCGCCTTCGCGCTCAGGTCGGCCTCGATCTTCCTCCGCGAATACCTCAAGAAGGCCGGGCCCTTGGAGGGCAAAATTATTCTGCCCGACGGCAAGAAGATCCCGATCGATAACACGAAAAGCTCCTTCACTGTCGAGATCGAAAACGGCTTCGGAAAGGAGCTTTCAGTCGAGGTCACCTCGGGCAAGGGCTTCGGAACCCTGAGCTGGTTCGGGATCCCCGCGCTGGACACGCTCGGGACAATGAGCAAAAACCTCTCGCTCTCCATCCATTGGCTCGACGAGGATGGCACCCCGATTGAGCCCTCGCGCCTTACGCAGAACAGGATTTTCTGGGAGCATATTCGAGTCGCAAACCCCTCTGGCATCGAGCTTTCCGAACTGGCGCTGACACAGGTCTTGCCCTCGGGCTGGGAGATCGAGAATATAAGGCTCTCCGGCGAAAACTACCCCGATTGGGCGAAGGACTATCGGCTTTCGACAGAGGAGTATCTCGATATCCGCGACGACCGCGCGATGTGGTTCTTCGATCTGCGCGGTAACAGCCAAGCGGACTTTCTCCTCAAGCTGAACACTGTCACTGTCGGCAGTTTTCGCCTTCCGCCGACGCAGGTCGAGGTCATGTATGACGACCGCTATCAGGCGCGCGTTGCGGGAAGGGATGTCGAAGTTCTGAAGTGAGCCTTCGCGCGAAATGGTTAAAAATCACGAAAGGGCGGCGAATCGGGCTTTTGCTCGCTTCGTTCGCCCTTATTTTAATTATCGGCTGGATTGCGACACCGCTTCCGAGACCGCTTTTTCCGGAGGACTACAGCACTGTGGTCACAGCCGCAAACGGCCGCCCGCTCTCGATCTTCCTGAACGGCGCAGAGCAGTGGTGCCTCCCCCCCGACGATAGGCCGCTCCCCGATAAGCTCGCCCAAGCTGTTATCTTGTATGAAGATAGGAGATTCTATCTTCACCCGGGTGTGGACCCGATAGCAATTGTTCGAGCTACCATTCGAGCAATACTCAGGCGCGGAAAGCTTAGCGGCGCAAGCACAATCTCGATGCAGGTCGCAAGGCTCGCCTCGCCGAAGCCGAGAACAATCTTAGCGAAAATCATCGAGGCCTACCACGCCCTCAAGATCGAAACGCGTTATTCGAAAACCGAGATACTCCGGCTGTATCTCTGCCACGCGCCCTACGGCGGCAACATTCTCGGCTACCGAGCGGCAAGCCTCAAATACTACGGTATCGAGCCCTCCCAGCTGACATGGGCCGAGGCCGCGATGTTCGCTGTCCTCCCGAACGACCCGGCTCTGGCGAATCCCTTCAGAAATAGAGATTTACTGCGAAAAAAACGCGACGCGCTTTTAAAAAAGATGTTCCGAAGGGGGATTATCGACGAGGAAACGCTCGAACTGTCGCTTCTCGAGGAACTCCCCGAGACTCGCCTGCCCTTCGATTCCCACGCGCCGCATCTATGCCGCCGAATCGCCAATACTCGCCACGGAACCGAGGTCGAGACCACGATCGATTTCGAGCTCCAAGCGCGCCTCGAGAGGCTCGCGAAGGAACATTCGAAGATGCTCGGCGACTACGGAATAAAGAACCTCGCGATACTCGTCGCGGAAACGAAGACCGGCTATGTCCGCGCCTATATCGGCTCGCAGGACTTCGGCGATTCGCTCTGCTCCGGCCAAGTTGACGGCGTGACGGCGCCGCGCTCTACGGGCTCGATCCTGAAGCCCTTCCTCTACGCCCTCGCAATCGACGAGGCGCAGATCCTGCCCCAGTCGCAACTTAAAGACATCCCGACCTTCTATGGCGCCTTCTCGCCGATGAACTCCGACAAGGCCTATCGCGGAATAGTCTCCGCGAAGAGCGCGCTGGTCAAGTCGCTCAATGTCCCCGCGGTGCGCCTGCTGTATTCCTATGGAATCGACGAGTTTTACGACTTCCTGAAGTCCGCCGGAATGACCACACTTTTCCGAAGCCCCCGCGAATACGGCCTTCCGCTGATTATCGGCGGCGCCGAGGGCAGGCTATGGGAGATCACCGCTATGTTTGCCGGACTCGGCAACCTCGGCGATTTTCGCGGGATCTCGGTCTTCGAGGGCGAAAGGCCGGAAAAACGGCTCATCGGTAGAGGCGCCTCTTATCTTACTCTTGAAATGCTCCGCGAGCTCGACCGCCCGGGCGCGGAGTTCTACTGGCATCAGTTCGAGAACCGCCGACCGATAGCGTGGAAAACCGGCACCAGCTATGGCAACCGCGACGGCTGGGCGGTCGGGGTCTCGCCGGAATGGACAATCGGGATCTGGGCGGGGAATTTCGACGGCGCGAGCAATCCGAACCTTTCGGGCGCAAGTTGCGCGGGGACATTGCTTTTCACTGTTTTCAACTCGCTCCCGCGGAGCGACGAGGGCTGGTTCGCCGCGCCGATGGACGATCTCGAGAAAGTGACGCTCTGCCCCGAAAGTGGCTTTCCGGCCGGCCCATACTGCGAGGGAACGATCGAAGCCCTCGCGCCGCGCTGGCAGAACCGAAACCTCGAGATCTGCCCTTACCACCGCAAGATATTTCTCGATGAATCGGGACGCTTTCAGGTATGTTCGCGTTGCTGGGAGGGAATCAAATATCGCGAGGAATCGCGGATTGTGTATCCGCCGGAGGTCGTGCAGTTTCTCGCCGAGCGGGGGCAGGCCTTTCAAGCATTGCCGCCGCACAACAGCAAATGCCCTGTTTTCGAGGGCTCGAGAAGTGTTAATGTAGTTTATCCGAAGGACGGCTCATCGCTCTATATCCCTCGCGGGGTCGGCGGCGCCTATGAAAAGGTCATCCTTCGCGCGGCGGTCTCGACCGCGGAGGCCGAGCTATATTGGTATCTCGACGAGCGCTTCATCGGCGCGACCGCGATGGAGCACAATCTGCCGATCGAACTGCCCGCCGGAGATCATCGCCTCACTGTCCTCGACCCCGAGGGCCGCAGTGCGACTGTCCGCTTCAAGGCGATGAAGAATTGATAAGAGGACATTCACTGTTATTAGAGTCATAATAAAGACATCCCAAACTCGGCTCGCCCTGTCGCCCTTGCCGGCCATTTCGAGAATTTCGAACACCCGTTTTTTAAGATTTTTCTTCATTGAATCAACTCCGAACTCGTGAACTCAGTTTTAAAATATGAGATTCAAAAATACTACGGTAGATATACCTTTGTCAAAAGGAAATTTGTTTTTTTTGAATAAGTTTGAAGAATTGAAGAACTATATGAGGGTTTCTTCTTAACCAAATCTTAACACCGCCTTAATATTCGCTGAAAGAAAATGCTTAAATTCAGCGCGTTATGGCAAAATGGTCACTTGGAATAATCGCCGGCTTCTCGCTGTTTCTTCTCGCGGCAATCACTGTTATGCTGTTTGCCGAGGCCTTTCCCTTCTTTCGGGACTACTCGCTATATGATTTTCTTCTCGGGCGCTATTGGCGGCCGGTGGACGAGCCGCCATTGTTCGGGCTACTCCCGCTTTTGTGGGGCTCTCTTTTAGTCACGGTCATCGCGATGCTCTTCGCCCTGCCCTTAGGAATATGCACCGCGCTCTACTTCGCCGGAGTTGCACCGGCGTGGGTTCGCGAGGTCTTCAAGCCGATAGTCGAGCTATTGGGCAGTATCCCCTCGGTGGTCTATGGCCTCTTCGGGCTGGCTGTGCTCGCACCCTTCGCGCAGAAGGTCTTTAGCTTGCCGATAGGTCAGTGCGCGGCGGTCGCGGGGTTGACCTTGGGGCTGATGGCCGTCCCGATTGTAGTCAGCGTCTCGGAGGACGCCCTGTCCTCGGTGCCGAAAGCCCTCATCGAGGCCTCGCACGCCCTCGGCGCGACGCGCTGGGAAACCCTTATGCGTGTTGTGTTTCCCGCCGCGAAGAGCGGGATTATCGCGGGGGTTTTGCTCAGCTTCGGAAGGGCTATCGGCGAGACGATGACTGTGCTGATGGTCGCCGGCGGCGCCGCGCAGATCACCGCCTCACCCTTCGCGCCTGTCCGGCCGATAACCTTCACGATCGCCGCCGAGATGGGCGAGACGCCGGTCGGAAGCCCGCATTATCATTCGCTGTTTGCGATCGGCGCGGTTCTTTTTGTTATCACTTTGGGAATCAACATTTTAGCGAATAAATATGCCAGAGCCAACCTCGACAAATAGATTGAAAACCCAGCGCCGAGGATTCGCTGTGTTTACAGCGGCGGCGTTGATAATCCTCCTCGCTTTGGCGGCGATCATCTTCTTCATGTCGTCTCGCGGGATTAAAGTCCTCTCTTGGGAATTCATCACACAGCCGCCGAAGAAGGGCATGACCGAGGGCGGGGTTTTTCCGGCGATAGTAGGAACATTCCTTCTCGGTCTTGGCGCGATGCTCTCCGCTCTCCCGATCGGCGTCTTGGCCGCGGTATATCTCACCGAATTCTCGCGGCCGGGGCGCTTCGTCTCGCTGGTTCGAATCGGCGTTAACACCCTCGCCGGAATGCCCTCGATCGTTTTCGGGCTTTTCGGGTTCGCGTTCTTTGTGAAGGCGCTCGGCCTCGGAGTTTCTGTGCTTTCCGGCGCGCTGACCTTGGGAGCGATGTCGCTTCCGATAATAATCTCCGTCTCGGAGGAGGCGCTGAAGACCGTCCCCATGACATTTCGCGAGGCCTCGCTCTCCTTGGGTGCAACCCGCTGGCGGACAACGCTCAAGGTCGTCCTGCCGAACGCGGTCGGCGGAATTATCACCGGCGCGATCCTCGCGATGGGCCGCGCGGTAGGCGAGACCGCCCCGATCATCTTCACCGCCGCGACCTTCTACACGCGCCGCCTTCCCGCCTCGCCCTTCGACGAGGTCATGGCTCTGCCGTTCCATATTTACGGCCTCGTCACCGAGGGGCTGTATCCCGAAAAACAGCTACCGATCGCCTTCGGGTCGGCGCTAATTCTGATGATAATCGTCCTTTCCCTCAGCGGATTCGGGATTTTCTGGCGATATAAAATTCGAAAAAGGAGAGTCTGGTGAACCCCAGCGGAACAATCGAGGTCGAGAATTTCAGCCTATGCTACAGCGATAAACCCGCCGTGAAGGATGTCAACCTCCGCTTCCCCGAGAGAAAGATCACCGCGGTGATGGGGCCCTCCGGTTGCGGGAAATCGACACTGCTTCGTTCGATAAACCGTATGAACGACCTGATCGCGGGGGTCAAAACGCGCGGCAAAATTCTGTTCGACGGCGAGAATATCTACGACTCCGGCGCTGATATCTACAGACTCCGCCGGCGCATCGGTATGGTCTTTCAAAAGCCGAACCCCTTCCCGATGACGATCTTCGACAATATCGCCTACGGCATCCGAATCCATAAGCTGGCAAAGGGCGCGGAGCTTTCGCGAAGGGTCGAGTCGGCCCTCTCTGCGGTGAATCTCCTCGACGAGGTCTCAGACCGGCTGAATCGAAGCGCGATGGAGCTTTCCGGCGGCCAACAGCAGAGGCTCTGCATCGCGCGCGCGCTCGCCGCCGAACCGGAGGTGCTTCTCCTCGACGAGCCGACCTCGGCACTCGACCCGATCTCCGCGGATAAGATCGAGTGCCTGCTTCAGGAGTTCGTCGGAAAGCTGACTGTGATTATCGTCACGCACAATGTCGCGCAGGCCGCGCGCGTCGCGGAATACTCCGGATTTATGATGCTCGGCGAGATGGTCGATTTCGGCCCGACGAAGGAGCTTTTCACTAATCCGAAAAATCGACTCACCGAGTGTTACCTGAACGGCAAGTTCGGATAGGGGAAAAACTATGTTAGATCAAGCTATAATCGAGCTTAAACGGGATTTTGCGAAGCAGGCCGGCAGAGTCGAGGAGATGGTGTCGAAGTCTATCCGCGTGCTGACCGAGCGTAACTCCTCCCTCGCGAGGGAGATTCTCGAGATCGACGAGCCGCGTTGCAACCGCGCCGAGCTTGAAATCGAGGCCAAGGCGGTCGAGATAATCGCGCGCTTTGCGCCGAAGGCCGGAAATTTGCGCGTCGTCATCTCGATAATCAAGGCGAACAAAGACCTCGAACGCATCGGCGATCAGGCGGTCAATATCTCGAAATACGCGATGTATTTGATCGAGCGCCCCGCGGTGAAGCCGCTGATCGACACGCCGCGCATGGGGCAAATCGCCGCCGGAATGATTCGCAAATCCCTCGACGCCTTCGTCAGCGGAGACCCGGAAACGGCCTATCGAACACTCAAAGAGGACGATCTGGTCGATGAGCTTTACGAGCAAATCCTCCGCGAGCTGGTCACCTTCATGGCCGCCGATATCTCGACCATCGAGCGTTGCATGCGGCTGATTATGATCGCAAAAAATCTCGAGCGGATCGCCGATGAGGCTACAAATCTGGCCGAGGAATTCATATATTGTATCAATGGCGAGGATGTTCGCCACCACGAAGCCGAAAGGCCGGCATTATGATGAAGATAGCTATTGTCGAGGACGAGGCGGACCTGCGGGGGCTGATCGCCCTGCATCTTGGCCGCGAGGGCTGGGAGGTCGAGGGCTTTGCCAAGGGCGCCGATTTTTTAGGCGAGCTTTCCGAGGGCAAATTCGACCTCGCGCTTCTCGACCTCATGCTCCCCGATATCGACGGCCTCGAGATATGCAAGGTTGTCCGCTCGCAGTCGAAATTCAAAGACCTGCCGATCATTATGGTGACCGCGAAGGGCACCGAGGCCGATATCGTCCTCGGGCTGGAACTCGGCGCGGACGACTATATTAAAAAGCCGTTCTCGCCGCGCGAGCTTGTCGCGCGGGTGAAGAGCCTCCTTCGAAGAACTCAGCCCCAATCCGGCGGCGGCCCCTTAAAGTGCGGCACAATCGAGCTTTTCCCCGACCGCTTCGAGGTCAAGCTCGAGGGCACAGCGGTCGAGTTAACCGCGACCGAGTTCAAGATTCTCGAGCTACTTATGAAGAACAAGGGCCGAGTCCTCACCCGCGCGCGAATCCTCGACTATCTCGGCGAGGACAGGCAGTTCGTCATCGATAGGACTATCGATGTCCATATCCTCAATATACGCAAGAAACTGCAACCCGCCGGCGAGCCGATAGAAACGATCCGCTCGGTTGGCTATCGGCTGAGGGATATCGATCCGGATTAAAAGGGCGGCAAATTGAGAAAGAGCATAATATCGAGGTTCTTCGCGCTGATTCTACTCGCACTTCTTTTAGCGATTGGGGTCTCGGGATTCATCTCGGTCGATTCGGCCTTCAAACTCTTCGCCGAGGAGACGCAGAAAACCCTCATCCGCGAGGTTCGCCTTCTCGCCTCGATACTTCCCGACTCGGTTTCACAAAGCGCTCTCGATTCGCTAATTAACACCCATTCCTTCCCAAAAGAGATTCGCTTTACAATCATCGACAGTCGCGGCAAGGTCTTGGCCGACAGCGAGAAAGACCCCGCAGAAATGGACGACCATTCCACCCGGCCGGAGATAGTCTCCGCGATCGGCTCCGGCGAGGGAAGCTCGATTCGCTATAGCGCAACACTTCGCGAGCATCTGGTGTATTCGGCGGCAAGAACGGCCTCCGGCGATTTTATCATCCGCGCGAGCAAGCCCCTAACCTCCCTAATGAGCTTCAAAAACCGCCATACCCGCAAGATAATCCCGCTAACGCTCGGGCTGATCATCGCGGCCTTTATTATCACGATTTTCTCCAAGTCCTCGATTATCAAGAAGATAGACAACCTCTCTTTCGCCGCCGACCGAATCTCCAAGGGCGAGTTCGAGGCGCGCGCCCCGGAGACCGAAGACAGCGAGTTCAGCGGCCTCGAACGGTCGATAAATCGCATGGCCGGCGCGATCGAGGCCTCATTCGACGACCTCCGAAGGGGGAAAGAACAGCTCGCCCGAATAATCGACGGCCTTCGCGAGGGGATTGTGCTCATCGAGGGCGATAGGATCGCCGCAATGAACAATGTGGCGAGCGCTCTTTTAGGTCTCGGAGTTGCCGTCGGCCTCGACGCCCTGTCCTCGATAAGAATCCCCGAGATAATAAACCTCATCGAACGAAAGGAAAAAGGCCCGGTCGAGTTCGACCGCGACGGCGGTATCTTCGAGGCGAGGCTGATCCCCTTTGAGGCCGGCGAATCCACAATACTCGTGATCCGCGATATCGGCGAGGAGGCGCGAATCCGTCGAACAAAGGCCGATTTCGTGGCCAATGTCTCCCACGAGCTGAAAACCCCGCTGACACTGATTAAGGGCTATGCCGAAACCCTCGAGCGCGAGGAACTGACCGACGAACAGTCGCGCTTCGTCGAGGTCATCTCGCGCCACACCGGCCGAATGATCGCGATCGTCGAGGACCTGCTTACACTTTCAAAGGTCGAAAGCGGCGCGGTTCAAAAATTCGATACCGTTTCGCTTTCCGGGTTATTAGGCGGAATCCTCCCGATGTTCGAAAACCGGGCGGCCTCGAACGGGATCACTATTAAAACAGCCCTCGACGAAACCCCGCTTGTCCTCGGCGAGGCAAGCCTTCTCGAGATAGCTATCGCGAACCTGCTCGACAACGCGATAAAATACAGCCGCTCCGGCGGCGAGGTGATAATCTCTCTCGCCTCGAAGCCAGAAGGCGTCGCCCTCTCGGTTAAAGACAACGGAATCGGGATCCCGCCCGAGGATCGCGGAAAGATCTTCGAGCGGTTCTATACCGTCGATAAGGCGCATTCGCACCAGCTCGGCGGAACCGGCCTCGGCCTTGCGATAGTGAAAAATATAGTCTCCCTGCATAGCGGCTCGCTCGCGCTCGAATGCCCGGACGAGGGCGGATGCGTTTTCACGATCACCCTTCCGGCCTCGGCCTCTTAACACGATCTTTATTTCCGCACAATATTCCCTTAACTTTCCGTAAATATAATCCTCCTCGTTTAAAGGATTAAACCATTTCCAAAGAGGAGGAAAAATGAGAGGATTGTTTGTTTGTCTGGCTCTTCTTGCGATCGCACTCGGAGCCTTCGCGCAGGAGCCGGGTCAGGCGCAGATCGCCGGCACCGGCTGGGCGCGCTTCACGCGCTATATCAAGGACGAAAACCCGACCGACAACTCGTTTCAGCTGGCGCGCGGGTATTTCACCTACTACTACAAGTTCTCCAACTCGGTCAGCACCCGCTTCACCGTCGATATGTTCTCCGACGCCACCGCATCGCACGGCGCCGGCCTCAAGCTCAAATACGGCTATCTCGATTTCGTCATGCCGGTGAAGGATTTGAAGCTCGAAGCGGGAATTATAAAAAACTATTTCGGAACCATCTACGACTGGGATTATGTGACAATCGAGAAGGCCCTCGACGACAAGGAATCCGTCGTCGGCTCATCGGATATAGGCCTTGCACTGGCGGGTTTTCTTCCCGCGGGATGGGGCGAGTATCAGGTCGGTATGTATAACGGCGAGGGCTACAACAAGCCCGGCACCAAGACCGACCTCTATCCGCTGTTCACCGCGAACGCCCGCGTGATACCGATCCCCGGCGTGACGCTCGGCGGCTCGGTTCGTTACGGCATGGAGGAGGACACCCTCATCGGCGCGATGCTCGCCGACTCGACTATCGACACCACCCTCAAAGATATGCCCCGCATGGAGGTCTCGGGCGTGCTCAGGCTCTCCTACAAGTTCGTCGATATCTGGGGGCAATATATCAATAAAAGTTGGCAAGACCTCTACCCGAGCGATTCGACAGCGAAGTTCAACGCCTCAGGTTTTATGATCATGCCGACATTAACTATGCCGGTCGAAGCCCTCGATGACCTCCAACTCGTCTTCAGATACGACTTCTGGGATCCGAAGACCGGCGAGGACTTCGAGAACAACTCTTACTCGCGCTTGACCGCTGGCTTCAACTACTTCCTGACCCGCGACTCCGGCGGAAAACCGACAACGCGCGTCACACTCAACTGGACACAGAAATCCTACGAAAACAAGGACCTCGCCGACGGCGACACCGGCTTCAAAAAACCCGAAACCGATATCTCGCTTCAACTGCGATGGGATTTCAAATCCAACCCATTCTAAAGGAGAAAAAATGTCTTTGAAAAATCTCTCGATTATCGTCTTAATCGCCCTAACCCTCTGCACCGGCGCCCTCGCGAAGGGCGAACAGATTGTGATCACCGGCTCGACCACCGTGCTTCCGATTGCGCAGGCTTGCGCCGAGGCCTTCATGGATAAAAACCCGAGCATCGAAGTGACTGTCCGCGGCGGCGGCTCAGGCGTCGGGATAGCGGCCCTCATCGACGGCACCTGCAATATCGCCATGTCCTCCCGCGAGATCAAGTCCAAGGAGATCGCCAGCGCCCGCGCGAAGGGCGTCACCCCGACCGACAATATCGTCGCATGGGACGGCATCGCTATCGTCGTCCATAAGGATATCGCCCTCGCCGGCCTGACCATGCCCCAGCTGAAGGATATCTTCTCCGGCAAGATCAAGAACTGGAAGGATCTCGGGGGCGCAAACAAGGGTATAGTCGCGATCTCGCGCGATGTCTCCTCCGGAACCTTCGAGGTCTTCAAGGAAAAGGTTCTGGAGAACGGCTCGGTCCGCGACGACGCGCTGAAGTTGGCCTCGAATCAGGCAGTGCTGACAAGCGTCTCGTCAACGCCCTTCTCCATCGGTTATGTCGGCCTCGGGTATATCACCGACGAGGTTAAGACCTTGAAGATCAACAATATAACCCCGACCAAGGACAGCGCGAGGGACAAAACCTACCCGATTGTCCGGTCGCTTCATATGTTTACCCCCGGCAAGGCCTCCGCGGACGCCCAAAAATTCCTCGACTTCGTCACCGGCCCCGAGGGCCAGAAGATTGTCGATGAGTTAGGATTCGTCACGGTAAAATAGCCGCTATCAATCGCAAAGCCCAAGCCCGCGCCTCGGCGCGGGCTTTTCGTTTTTCGAGGTTAAATCCACCTTGCTTATTCGAGCGGTTTTCTGTAAATTATATTCAAATTAATACGAGGAACCGCCATGAAGAAAACCGCTCTGCTGATAATGCTCCTCGCCCTCGGCGCCCTTGCGCAGGGAACGCACCCGGAATACTACCAACCGCGGCGCATCGTCTTTCGCCCGAACGCCGGCCTTCTGCCCGACCGCTCATGGATGGGCGAGCTTCACCTCGGCGAGGGCGGAAGCACTGTCGGCGGATTCTCCATCGGGCTTTGGGGGCGGTTTCAGGCCGGAGTCAGCTACGGCGCCTATAATGTCCTCGGGCGCGGCGAAGCGATCGCCTACCCGAGGCCGAGCTTCATCGCGAAGATTCGCCCGTTTCACGAAACTCAAAAAGCCCCCGCTGTCGTCCTCGGTTTCGAGGATCAAGGCCTCGGCAGATGGGACGGCGGTCGCGACCGCTATTCGCTGAAATCCCCGGGATTCTTCCTCGTCGCAAGCAAGAATTGGGCGAGCTTCGGCGGGAATTTCGGCCTGCACGCCGGAATTAACTATTCCCTCGAAACCGAAGGCGAAGGCAGAGGCTTTGACGCCTACATCGGCCTCGATAAAAACCTCGGCGGTATGTTCGCCGTCTCGGTCGAGTATATCGGCGGAATCAACGATTATAAAAAAGACGGCGTTTACGGCCTCGGCAGGGGCTACCTGAATATCTCCGGCAAATGGTCTATCCGGCCGGATTTCGAGATCGAGTTCATCGCCGCGGACTGCCTTCTGAACAGCGAAACCGAATCGACCTTCTCCCGCGAGGTTCGGCTGAGTTTCATCTACCCACTGTAAAAACCACCCTCCAAAACAGCATTTGAAATGCACATTTTCTGTGCAATCCTGCGCGTTTGTGTGCAAAAACCTCTGCGATCAATTCATCTATCTCTATGAATATTATCATGTTATATTTTGGCACGGCCTATGCTTTATCTATCCCCGAAGGAGGTAATATGAAAAAAGTAATGTTAAATTCAATTCTGCTCATCCTCACCGCGCTCGTGCTCGGCGGATGCTACACCCAAGTTCTCACGAGGCCCTCCGAGGAGGGCACGGCCGAGCGCTGGGAGGAGGAGCATTACTACCGCTCGGTCTATCGCGACCCCTGCAGATGGTGCTCGCCATGGCATTATTACTACCGTTTCCCGTGGTGGCTCGACCAGTATTACTGGTGGGATCATTACGACCCGGAGCCGGTGACACCCGAGCGTCGCGAGCGCTTCGACCGCAGGAGGGGCCTGAACGAATCGCTGGAGAGTATCATCGACCGAATCTCGCCGCCCGAGAGCGCGCCCGAAACGCGCCCAGCACCGGCCCCACAAGGCGAGCAGGAGGAGGAACAAGACGAGGATAACAACGACCGCGCGCCGCGTCGCCGCGGATTGTAAAGGAGAAACCGATGAGAAAGCTTTTAGTATCGATGATACTGGTGGCCTTGCCGGCAATGATCTTCGGCCAGACCCTCGCGATCGGAGACACGGCGGACTTCATCCCGAGCACCGACAGGCATCTGCCGATGGGGATTCGTTCCGCCGGCATGGGAGGCGCGGGGATAGCCTGCTCCGAGGACTATTCCGCGCTGTTCTATAACCCCGCGAACCTCGCCTATATCTATCGCTTCGAGATGGCCGGCGCGCTCCAATACGACGCCCTCTCCTACGAAGGCGCCCTCGACGGCGCCGCCGCCGGAACCGGCTCGGATAGCTATGTCAAGCTTCAAAACTTGGGCGGAGTCATTCCGGTGCCGACCTCGCGCGGCGGAATGGCCTTCGGAATCGGCTTCACCCGCACGAACTCCTTCGACCGCCGAATTCGCGCGCAGGCCACAGGTTCCGACGGCCTACTATACGATATTGACGAGTCCGTCAAGGGCGGCCTCGGGAAATTCTCGCTCGGCGGAGGCGTTCAGGTCGCGCCGTCGATGGCGCTCGGAGCCTCGCTCGATATCTACTCCGGCGGCGAGAGATACAGCTGGTTCAACGATGTTCGCAACCCCGGCGGAACCGATTGGCCGGACAGCGTCGAGCGCAAGATCTTCTCCGACGATATCACGAATAGCTACTGCGGCGTCGGCGCGCGCTTCGGAATGACACTGGTTCCCAACAAAATCGTCCAGATCGGTGCCTATATCTCGACGCCGACCTCGATTATCATCGACGAAGAGGGCATCCAACGCTTCGACTCGCTGACAACCGGCTGGGAGACCTATCAGGAAGACTACAATATCGTCGAAAGCTTCGAGATCCTTCTGCCGTGGCGCTTCGGGGCTGGCCTCGCGCTTCGCCCGACCGACTGGCTCCTCTTCGCCGGCGACGCCGAATATGTCGATTGGCGCCAGACCGAATACGACGAACCGGCTTGGATTTTGAACCAAAACCGCCTGATGGACGACTCCTACCGCGCGACACTCCGTTGGTCGGCCGGCGGCGAGGCGACTATCCCCATGGCCTCGCTGAAGCTTCGCGGCGGCTTCTCCCAAGAGCCTATCGCCTATCTCGGTGACGGCGATAACCGCTCGCGAAACACTATCAGTGGCGGCTTGGGCTATCTCGCAGGCGATCTGGTCAGCCTCGACCTCGCTATGCGCTTCTCGGACTGGGATGTCGAGGGCACCCGCCTCGACGGAGGCTACTCGCTCACAAGTATATGGCTTGGAATGTCTTACAGGTTCTAATCTTTAATGAGGGAAAATGAAAAAAGCAGTCATCATCGCAATGCTTCTCGCGATCACCGGCATCGCCTTGGCTGATGTCGTGGAGTTCCGCGGGAAAAGCGCCACGATCAAGGTTATTACCGACGAAGGCAGAATCCGCTCCGCCCGCCGCGACGGCAACACTATCTTCTCCGCGCCCCTTGGCAGTGAATACTCGGTGGTCATCACAAACCGCACTGACGGAAGGATCCTCGCAGTGCCCACCGTTGACGGCCTGAATGCCATCGACCGCTCGAAGGGCGACTGGGAGGGCTCGGGCTATGTCATCGAACCCTACGGCGAGGTCGAGATCAAGGGCTTCCGCAGGAAAGACAGCTTTCAGCATGTCGAACGGTTCACCTTCAACGAGGCTCGCTTTTCGCTTGCCGACCGGATCGGCGATGTCCGCAATGTCGGCGTGATCGGCGCGGCGATATTCAAGGAATACGAGCCGCCGAGATATGAGCTGAGGGATATGGCCTGCGAAAGCGCCGCACCCTCGGCCGCACGGACGAAATGCGACTCCCGCGCCGGCACCGAGGCCGGCAGAACAGTCAACGACCCGGTGCGCAGGGTCGAGTTCCAACGGGCGACAGACTTGCCCGGCGAGGTTCTCGCCCTTTACTACGATAAAGAAGAAAATTTAGTCTCATCAGGAATCCTCACACCTCCCTACTCTCCGCCTCCCACCGGTTTCCTCTCTCCCTTCCCCTCGAACTTCGCAAGAGGAAACTAAGGCGAAAAAAAAGGCTCCCTAAAATCCCCGGGTCAACTCCGGGGATTTTTTATTTAAGGCAAAAGGCAAAGGGCAAAAGGCAAAAGGGCAAAAGGCAAAAGGTGTTACACGAATGTATAATGTATAATGCAGAATGAGGCGATTGTTGACTGTCATTCCCGCGAAAGCGGGAATCCAGACCCCCATGTCAAAGGGGGTCGGCGCGTTAGCGCCGGGGGGATTAAACGAAAATGCCTAAATTCTCAAATGTCAAATCAATGCCAAATGCCCTAATGCCAAATTCGCCTCCGTCATTGCGAGGAGGGCATCGCCCGACGAAGCAATCTTTTTGTTGCCTTACGGCGTGAGCGATTCGCCCGAATCTCCGTAGGGGCCGGTCTTGC
>DIWU01000033.1 GCA_002428525.1 bacterium UBP14_UBA6098 | reverse complement strand
AATACACACAATATGTTACAAACTCCCTTATTAATCGCGCTTGACATCGCAACCTCGTTCGTGTATATTTACACGAATGTCCGTCAAGAATGAAAATATTACCCGCGTCGGCGGGCAGGCGGTAATCGAGGGCGTGATGATGCGTTGCGGCTCGACTATCGCCACCGCTGTCCGCCGCAAAAGCGGCGAGATCGAGGCCAAGGTCGAGAAGATTGTCCCTTGGGCGAAACGCAATTTCCTCCTCGACCTGCCGATAATCCGCGGCGCGCTGAATCTGATCGAGATGCTGTCGGTCGGCATGGCAACTCTGAACTGGTCGGCCGATATTGCAATGCAAGACGACGCCGAATCCCGCGGCGTAACCGATTATAAAAAGTCCAAAACCTGGCCGACAATGCTCCTCAGCTTCGTAATCGGCGTCGGGCTATTCGTGTTCCTGCCGCTTTTTATCGCGCGACTCTTCGGCCTCGAGCGTGAGGCCTTCCTTTTCAACCTCGTGGCGGGCACTGTGCGAATGGCAATCTTCATGGTCTATCTCATTTCGATCAGCTTTCTCCCCGATGTCAAACGGCTGTTCAAATACCACGGTGCCGAGCATAAGTCGATTTTCGCCTTCGAGAACGGCGACGCGCTCTCGGTCGAGAATGCTCAGCGCTACCTCACCTTTCATCCGCGTTGTGGAACCAGCTTCCTTCTTATTGTCGCCGTCGTGTCGATCCTCTTTTTCGCGGTTGCCGATTCGATAATAGCGGGGCTTCTCGGCTTCATTCCGGGGATATTTTTACGCTTTCTCATTCATCTTGCGCTGTGGCCGCTTTTAGCCGGCCTTTGCTATGAAGTTTTAAAGATTTCAGCGGCGCTTTCCGAGCGCTACCGCTGGGCGCGTTTCGCGGTTTGGCCGGGGCTTCTTATGCAGAGGATTTCAACCTCCGAGCCCTCGGACGATATGGTCGAAGTGGCGCTTTTTGCCCTGAAATCGGCTGTCGGCGGCGAAGGAATTATTCCGAAAGAGCCTTGCGATGTTAATCGATAAACTCAAGAACCTGCGTTCCCGCTACGACTTCCTCGCCAAAGAGCTTTCAAAACCGGAGGTGCTTTCCGACGCACGCACCGCCGCAAAGGTCGGCAGGGAGTTCAGAGAGATAGAATCCACCTTGCCGCTTATCGAGGAATACGAGCGGACTCTCGCGCATATTTCCGAACACGAAGCGATTATCGCAAGCGATAGCGACGAGTTACTCGTCGAGATCGCCCGTGACGAACTGCCCAAGCTTCGCCATGAGATGGGCCGATTGGAGCATAAACTCACGCTCGCGCTCATCCCGCCGGACCCCAACGACGGCTCCGATGTTATCGTCGAGATTCGCGCCGGCACCGGTGGCGAGGAGGCGGCGCTTTTTGCCGGAAGCCTTTTTCGGATGTATATGCGTTTCGCTGAGCTTAAGGGCTTGAAGATGAGCATACTCGACTCCAACCCAACCGAGCTTGGCGGCTATAAGGAAATCGTATTTCAGCTCAAGGGCGACGCGGCCTATCGTTCGATGAGGTTCGAGTCGGGCGTTCACCGGGTTCAGCGCGTTCCGGAAACCGAATCCGGCGGCAGAATTCACACTAGTGCGGCCTCGGTCGCGGTTCTCCCCGCGGTCGAGGATGTCGATATCGAGATAAGCGAAGAGGATATTCGAATCGATACCTACCGTTCCTCGGGCGCCGGCGGCCAGCATGTCAACAAAACCGAGAGCGCGATTAGGATCACACATATCCCGACGGGAATTGTCGTCACATGCCAAGACGAAAAATCCCAGCATAAGAACAAGGCCAAGGCGCTGATGGTTCTCCGAAGCCGAATCTACGCCAAACAACAAGAGGAGCTTGCCGCGGAGCGCGCGAACGAGCGCAGGCTTCAGGTCGGCTCCGGTGACCGTTCGGACAAGATTCGCACATACAACTATCCGCAAAACCGCGTCACCGACCACCGAATCGGCTACTCGGCCTACAATCTTCCGCAGGTTTTGGACGGCGACCTCGACAATCTTCTCGATGCCCTCGAAAAGGCCGACACCGAGGACGCTCTGAAAGCGCTGGAGTGAGAGAAGGTTATGGGTTTTGGGTTTTAGGTTATAGGCATTACCCGATGGCGTAATTTAATCGCCAATCCATGTTAGCGTCATTCCCGCGAAAGCGGGAATCCATCCCGTAGGGGCGCACTGCGGTGCGCCCTTTTTTTAATGACTAAATCCGAATGACCAAACGAAGATGGGTAAAGGGTAAAAGGTGAAGGGTAAAGGCAGTTACACGAAGCGCGTAGGAACGCGCCATTCCGAGTGAGGTTGATTGCGCTTCCTTCGCCCATCCCCCCGCGCGCTGTCACGATTTTTGCGATTCGTCAGTCTGGCGCTAACAGCAATTCTTTCGCCCCACAAAAATCCCCTCCGCAACCCCAAGACCGCCCCCGCGCCAGCGCGCCGCCCCCGGCCCTCCGAAACGCCCTCTGCCCTTGCCCGTAAAAAAACTGTGGTTTCATGAAAAATTTCTCTTGCGCTCCGGCAAACCGCAATATAAATTAACATTTACGATGACGAACGCAAGGCAATATAAAGCAACACCCGGACCCGCCGAGGACAACCTTACGGGCGACGCACGCATCGCCCCTACAATCGACGAATCGGAATTAACGGACCGTAGGGTCGAGGCGTGTGACCGAGTTAAACGAGGAAACCCGCAGGGCCTCGACCGAAAACCCATAACCAAACCCCAAACCAAACCGGAGCTGGGGATATGAGAACTTTTTTGAAAAACCACTTGCACTTTTTCAAAAGGCAATTTAAATTGGGTTTAAGCTTATTATGAAAAACTATAGAATGAAATACACCGCACACGCTCAACCCGCGAATAAAATTGACGGAAACCGTAGGGTCGAGGCATGTGACCGAGTTAAACGAGGAAACCCGCAGGGCCTCGACCGAAAACCCATAACCAAACCCCAAACCAAACCGGAGCCGGGGAGATGAAACCTAGTGCTTGCAATATTATTTGACGATATTTATACTATTCTTAGAGAAATAGAAAGAAAGAGATAACAGAAAATAATAAAATGATCAAAAACTATAAATATGGGGAGTTATTTTGTGGGCCAGGGGGTTTATCGCTTGGGGCAATCAAAACGGAGTTACAAAAAGATGGAGATGAATACCGTATAACACATGCATGGGCAACCGACTACGATGCAGATTCCTGCAAAACATATAAGAATAATATTTGTCCAAATGATGGTAAATTTGTAATTTGCCAAGATGTTTCTGAGCTTGTTTTCGAATCACTTCCGCAAATCGATATTTTTGCTTATGGATTCCCCTGCAACGATTTTAGTATTGTTGGCGAACAAAAAGGTTTTAATGGTGGTTTTGGCGGCCTCTACAGCTACGGATTAAAGATTCTTAATTCGATGAAACCACTTTGTTTTGTTGCCGAAAATGTGAACGGTCTAACTTCGGCAAATAATGGAGTTGCTTTTTCACAAATCCTAAGAGATTTAGAGAATGCCGGTGATGGATATAACATCATCGCAAACCTCTATAAAGCCGAAGAATACGGAGTGCCACAGTCAAGACACCGTATAATAATGGTCGGTTTCGCAAAGACGTCCGGCCTTTGGTTTAAAGTCCCCAAGCCCATAACTATATTGAATCCAGTTTCTGCAAAATCAGCAATTGAGAATCCTCCTATAGAAAAAAATGCCCCTAATAACGAGCAAACAAGACAATCTAAACAAGTTGTCGAAAGGCTAAAATATATAAAACCCGGCGAAAACTGCTGGGACGCCGATTTGCCCGAACATCTCAAGCTAAATGTCAAAGCCGCTAAGCTTAGCCAAATTTATAAAAGACTCGACCCCGACAAACCCTCATACACGATTACAGGTAGTGGCGGTGGCGGAACCCATGTCTATCATTATTCCGAAAATAGAGCCCTTACAAACAGAGAGAGAGCAAGACTTCAAACCTTTCCCGATGATTTCGTGTTTCATGGTTCTAAAGAAAGCGTGAGGAGGCAAATCGGAATGGCTGTTCCCCCGAAACTCGCACAGATAATCTTCGAGAGCATTCTTAAAACCATAGCAGGAGTTTCATATAATTCTGTCGAGCCGAACATTAATAACAACAAATCGCTATTTGAAAGCTGGTAGTCGATGAACAAGGAAACCGCAATCGCGCAAATAATTGCACTGACAGGTGTCGAAATCGAAGCTGCCGAACTGATTGTTAATAAAGCTAAAGAAGGTGGTGAAGTTGCGGAAAAATGCTACGAAAGCTGGCTATATGAGCGATTCCTTCCCAATATTGTCAAAATTGATCTTTCCGATTACACAAGGATGTGCGTCGATGCTCTCAAAATCCTTGGGAATACAGCTGCCACCGATTATGGAAGCTCGCGCCAGAGAGATTTAGGCCAGCTTTGGGCGGACATGACCAGAGGTTATCTCGGTGAAATAGCGGTGAAGAATTTCTTGAAGGCCAAGTGGGAAATTGACATTACATTAGGACATGAAAGCGGGACACTCGAAGAATACCTTCCATCAGACATCGAGAAAGTCAAGGATTCATCCGGCAAATTCAGACCAGCCAAACTGAAAGTTAGCATCAAAGCAACAAAGTGGAACGGAATTTGGCTCGATATTCCCGGCGACCAGTTCAACCACTCCGATATTCATTTGATGACAAAGGTCCATACCGGAAGAGACCATCTCTTCGCCTTTTTCAAGGTGATAAGCGTTTTCAAAGATAAGGTTCTGAAAAAGGGCATCGAGGAGGGCGCTATTGACGAATCTCAAGCAGGGGATATCTTCACGAAACTACCGGATTTTAAGCCTATTGTCGCTTATGTGGCTGGATTTGTTGAGAAGGAAAATCTCTTATCAAACCCGAGATACGAGTTAAGTGTGGGTCGGTTACACGGCACTATTAACGCTTGGAACGGGGAAATAAACGCCAACGACCTCGAAAGAATAAAAAAAGAGAAAAGTATCCAAGGGCAAATTAAGTTTTCGGGGATTGGTCGATTTTCGCATGACAGCGGCTACCTCTTCAATACCGGCAATCTCCGCTGGCGTGAAAGCGATTGGGAAAGTATAATCGGAAGGCTTTGAGATTCAAAAGATAATTGATAAAATAGCACTTTGGAATTCGTTCTTTCCATAGATTTAATTCATGTTGTCCCGCGGGCGGGTTTATATAGATTGTCGGAATTAATGGAATTCAACCCTAACCCAAAAAATAACCGGCCGAACGCCGGAAGTTGTTGTTCTTTAACAAGATAAATCACAAATTCGTTTGTTCGTCGGTCTGAATGATCTTGCGGTTTTATTTGGTTTTTGCCCAAAAAAGGGCAAATATATATCAAACGACAGGCGCGTCAATATCATCGACGCTTACCTGATAGTAAACGACGCTTGCGTCAATATAATCGACCGCCGCATATCAATAAACGACCGCCGCGTCAAGTTAATCGACGGCCACATGATAGTAAACGACCGCCGCGTCAATATAAACGACGGGCGCAATGGCGCAAACGACACTCGATTACATCACTGCGTGTGTCGTTTATGCATAATTTTGACCGCGCGAGGATCTTCCCCCGCAAAATTTACTCAGTTCCGCGGCGGATAGCCCTTTCAGGCCGAAGAATGTTTCATTTCATTAAGATTCTCTTTCAAAGGAGGGCATTTTGCCATATAACAATAACAGTTTTACCGAGGATACCGACGCACAGCACTCGGAACGGGCGCATACGCTGGCGAACGGTATCGGCGATCACGGCACGGATTTGCTTTACACGCCTGCCGAGATCACCGAGATGCAGGGTTATGCCGACGAATTCGACGCGGCATATAGCGTGCAGGTCGAGGAGAACGCCGATGTCGATGCGAAGAATGTCGAGCTTAGCGCCAAGTTCGAGGAGTTGAAGTCGCAGTATGTTTCTTGCCAGGATTACATCCGCGGCGAGATGGTTTTGGCGACCGACAGCGACAAGGAGTATCTCAACGAGCGTTTCGACATTTACGGCGAGCTTCCGCGCACGCGTCAGGGCGTTCAGATCATGGTTCGCGCGATGCTCACCGGCTACGACTCGATCGGAGTCGAGCTTCCGAGCGTCACGCTTCCGGCGGTGCTTTTCGAAGCGCTTCGCACGCTTTCGGGCGAATACACGAACATCGCCGAAGACGAGATCCGCGACGAGGAGGCCGAGAAAAAGGCGGCGACGGTTCTCAAAAACGAGGTTCGTCGGCGCGGCGAGAAGATGTTCAGCAGGCTTCGCCACCGCGCGATCTCGCTCTGGGGCGACGACGACCCGCGGATGCTGGAGATCGGCCTTGTGCCCAAGTCCATGATTTGGACTGAGGGGTCTGGCGAGCCGGAGCCGGGGGTCGAGGGAGTGCCGTGGCCCGGGCCGATGGCGGGGTTCGAGGTGAATTTGATCGCACTGCCCCTGACGACTGAAATTATCTTCACGAGGATTTTCGACTGCCCGAAGTGCGTTTTGGAGCGCGAGCTCGAGGGGACCGGGGCTTGGGCATTCATCACGGAATACGATCTCGAAGAGGAAGAAATCTTGCCTTTCCGCGACAATGTGCCCCATCCGGGGAAGTGGCACTACCGCGCGACGCCGTTCAATGCGGTCGGAGAAGTGGGGGTGGTGAGCGAGGG
>DIWU01000012.1 GCA_002428525.1 bacterium UBP14_UBA6098 | reverse complement strand
AAATAATCTGTTTTTCAGAAGTCTGCAATAGCCTCTCGTGTTGCAGAATTCATGGTGATGTAGTTCGTTTTGCCTGTTTTACGCTCGGTTATCGCTCTTGTCTGGCCGATTTCAAGCTCACGAACATCACTCAATTTTATAACCAACAAATCTGAAGCCCTCAATGCCCAGTTTATTCCGCAGATAAACAGACAATGATTGCGCAGACTTTTCTCGTTCCTGAGGATCTTCTTAACATTCTCGATATCTTTAAGTTTTCTGATAGGTTCGACAGGATTTTTTGACTTCATTCTCCCTCTCTATAATAAGTTACGTATTACAATAATATACATATAAAGTAGCATATATTCAATACGAAAAAACGGAAGCTCGATAGATATATGGGATAATACTATAAATAGTAAGAGGTTATAGGTAAAGAGGAAATGTAACTTTTTATAGCAAAAGTAACATTATGGGATGTTCAAATCTAATTTCTGAATTTGTGCCATATTTGTGCCATATCAATACCTAAAAGTGTGCATATACAGCGTAATAGATGAGAATACATGAAACACAAAAAAGCCTTAATTAGGTAGGCTTATCGGCGCAAATGAATGTAATTAAGGGAAGTCTATAAAAGGGTAAAATTCGGATTTTGAGTCCAGCGCGTCTACCTGTTCCACCACTCCGGCAAGCTTAGAAAAACCTAAGTCTGCAACCTATCGGGATTTCTTTCAAAACCCCTTATGCAAAATCTGTGCCACCCCGCATTTTTGAACTATAACCTTCGAGGGTGTCCTTAATGCAATGATCTGCCAAATCTGCGTAACGCATCGTCATTGCCAAAGAACTGTTTCCTAAAACCTGCTGTAGCGCTTGTATCGGAAATCCATTCATCACAAAATGCGATGCGAATGTGTGCCGCAAATCGTGAAAACGAAAATCCTCAATTCCGGCCAACTTCAGACTCGCGTTGAAAACACCGCGAACATCCTGAATAAGTTTCCCGTCTCGAAGGAACACCGGACCATGAGCGCCATTAAATATCGATGACAAATGAATATAAGAGAAAATATCTTTTCTGTTATTCTCTCTCATAAATAACCTTGAAATTAATTAAATTTTTACTAAATGTCAAGCTTATTCAACCGCTTGATGTTGAATTTGTGTGTATTTTTCTTCTTGGCTTCCTCCATTTGTTGCTGACTTAATCAAACCATGTTAGTATCATTTGAGCTTAAAACCGTATAATGTTCCCCCTCTGAAATGCGGAATGAACCCGATGTGCGTCCAATGATTGCAATATCTTAGGGTCGTTTACATTGTCGGGATGCTTACCTTAATAAAAACAGGAGGTATCCCATGGTCATTCACAAACGGACGCGGTTGACGCCGATGCAACTGATGGAGGTTTACACGGCTTATTTCCGTGAGAATCGAGGCGTGTCAGGCCTCGCGCGCGAATATCATGTATCTCAGCCGACGATTTAAAAGATTCTGGCGATAGGTTGTCAGCACTATTTTTCGATTCACAAATTTACAAACGCAAGGTTTCATTGTATCGAATACGGTGTCCAACGGCTCGAGAAGATCGAAAAGTCTATCGAGGAAGGCTGAAACAAAGAGGCTAATAAGCATAGTTTTGGAGCAATGGCATGAACAAACATAATTTAATTCTTCGGCCCTCAGAATCACTGAACTCAAGCGTTTCCTGAATTTCTACAACTCGCTTAAAACACATAATGCAATAAAGAACTTGACACCAATGGAAAAACTTATCGAATAATTCTATCCCATAAACTGTAAACAACGCTAATATATCTAACATATTAACCCATAAACAGATTGCTTCGTCGCTACGCTCCTCGCAATGACTGAGGGAGGCAATCAGGCGTTTTCCTTACGCCCTCGTGTAAAACCCTTTACCCTTTACCCTTCACCTTTCACCCTTCACCTTATTACCTTTTACCCTTTTTGCCAGTCAAGTTAAAGGTGTTAGGTTTAAGGTAATACTTTAAGGCCGTTAGGCAAATGCCCTTTTTAGGAAAATATCCCCGGCGTTTTCCTTACACCCTCGTGTAAAACCCATAACCAATGACCCAGAACCTATAACCTATAATACCCTACTCCCCCATCATCCGCGCGATGTCGGCCTCGGGGGTGTCGATTAGGCGGACGCCGTATTGCTCGGTCAGGACCTTCGCAATTTCGTCGTTGACCCACGCGGGCATGATCGGCCCGAGGGTGATCCCCCTGATGCCCAAGGCCAGCAGGCTCCAGAAAACCGCCACGGCCTTTTGCTCCATCCAGCTTATATTCAGCGACAGCGGGAGGTCGTTCACACCGACGCCGAACAGCCCGGCGAGCGCGATCGCGATATCCACGGCGACAATGCTATCGTTGCATTGACCGAGGTCGATGAGGCGGGGGATTCCCTCGATATCGCCGAGGTCGAGGTCGTTGAAGCGGAACTTGCCGCAAGCGAGTGTCAGCACGACCGTGTCCTTTGGCAGTTTCTCGACGAACTCGCGATAGTAGATCGATTTCGGGTGCGGCGCGTCACAGCCTGCGACGAGGAAGAAATGGCGTATCTTACCGGCTTCGACAAGCTCTTTGATCTTGCCGGCCAAGGGCAGGACAGTCGCGGCGGAAAAGCCCGTGGTCAGTGTATATTCGCCCTGCTTCTCCGGCAGGCCGGGGAGCGATTTGGCCTTCTCGATGATCTCGCTGAAGTCGTAGCCATCGATATGCCTCGCGCCGGGCATACGAACCGGGCCGGTAGTGAAGAGCCGGTCGATATATTCCTCTTTCGGCGGCATGATGCAGTTTGAGGTGACGAGAATCGCAACGGGGTATTGCGCGAAGAGCGTTTTTTGGTCGAACCATGCCTTGCCGAGGTTTCCGGCGAGGTGCTTGTATTTTTTCAAGCCGGGGTAGCCGTGCGCGGGGAGCATCTCGGAGTGCGTATAGATATTGATTCCGGTGCCTTCGGTCTGTTTGAGAAGCTCTTCGAGTGCCTTCAGGCCGTGGCCGGTAACGAGTATCCCTTTGCCGGCGCGAGTTCCTGTCTGGACAACCGCGGGGCTCGGTTCGCCGTAGGTCTCGATATGCGCCTTCTTGAGCATGCGCATCGTGCGGACATTCATCTCGCCGGCCTCGAGCGCGAGTTTGACTAAATCGCCGGCGTCGAAATTGACATTGGTGAATGTCGCATAAAAGGCCCTTTCGAGGAAGGAATCGACGACATCGTCGGTGTAGCCAAGTTCGCGGGCGTGATAGAGATAGGCGGACATGCCCTTGGAGGCGAGGAGAAGATTATCCTGAAGCCTCGCGACGGTCGGGACCTTGCCGCAAACCCCCTGCACAGTACAGCCTGTGCCCATCGCTGTGCGCGAACATTGATAACAGAACATCTTGAGCGGTTCATTTGCCATAATAGCCCTCCTTTGTCCGAAAATCGGACAGTTTAATATTTCTGAGAGTATCTGCTATGTATATATTGACAGAAGAGATTAAGCCTCCGAAGATGCATCTTTTTCTGTAACAGATCGAAGAAGCCAATAAACACGGCGAATTCGGAAATGGGCCGTCGATCAGCTCAAGAACTTGTTTAAAGGATATCTCCTCCGGAAACATCGCCAAACAGTAGCCTCCGGTCGGGCCGTGCGCTGATTTTATTAAGCCGTTTTTATGTAATATCTGCAATACTTTCGATAAGTGATTTTTTGAAATACCCATTGAGGTTGCAATTTTATTATTGGAGATATATCCATCGGATTCGGCAATCATTGCCAAGGCATGGAAGGCTATAAGTGCGGCGTCGGAGATGTTGATTATTCTGCTCATTTTTCTCTCGTGCTTGTTTTTATATTGGTATATTGGTATCATAATACCAATATAAGCTCGAATGTCAAGGGCATTTATTCTGAATCGCCGGAATAAGTTTTTAAAAAACACACTATCGAATCCGCTCGAAGGCCGACAAAATCGGCATATTGCTACACAGCTTCACTTCGGGTTCGAGTGAAAGCCCGTTGAATAAACATAGCAGTTTTTGCCCTTGACAAAAACCCCTAAATATACTTAATTGTATTAATATGGAAGAACGGCAGGACAAAGCGATTTCGAGCCGTTCAATGCGATTCGCGTTTTCGCGCGCGATTTCGAGTAAAATGTCACCTATTCGAGGGCGGTGTTATGGCGGCAAATAGGGCTTTTCCGATCATTCTTATCGCGCTGGTTTTTTCTGTTGCCTTGGCCGATCGATGTTTTTGGTGGACTATCGCCCCATCCGCGGAGGTTTTCGACAGCTTGGGCGAGGTCAAACGCGGCGCCACTGTAGGGCAAACCGCGATCGGCCCGGTCTCCGGAAGGGATGCGATCGAGGGGGGCAATTACGGATTCTGGAACGACCTTTTCGAGAATATCGACCTTTGCTTCACAACTGTCGAGAGGTTTTGGGACGCCGGCGAGGCCGATATCTTCGAGTTTGTCTCGATGGAAGAAGAGGAGTTCGTCTATATAACGAACTGCGGGAATTGCCATATCAGGTTCGGCCTCCAATATATCGAGAACTCGCTCGGATGGATCCTTGGCGTTTCGCCGGAAAGGAACCGTTTTTCCTATCGGGCGAGATTCACCGAAAACGACGATCCGCCGGTGGTTTACAGCCCCACGATGGATTTTATCAAGGATATTGTCACATGGTCGTCGCCGACGATCTTCGGGCCCGGCGGTTACGATGTTCCCATCAACGGATTCGTTTATCTTTGGTTTCAACTTCTCACGCCGATGGCCCCCTGTGCCTATGGCGCAAATATAATAACAACAAGAGTTTGGGCGAAAAGCTATCTACCGTAAGGGATCGGGGGATATTATGAAGAGGTCTTTGTTAATAATCGCAGTAATCGCTGTTATTGTGTCGGCGGCCTTCGCGGTGCCTGCGAGTATGTATTTTCAGGGGAAGTTCACCGACGACGACGGCGACCCGATGGACGGCGAGTTTCCGGTGATATTCAAGATTTGGGACAGCCCTTCGGGCGGGACGCCGCTGTGGAGTGAATCGCGGACTATCGTCTTTAATAACGGGCTTTTCGCCGAACAGCTCGGTTTCACCGAAGCGCTTCCGGAATCGATTTTCAACGGCGCGATACTCTATCTCGAGATGACCGTGGCGTCGGAGGTTATCACACCCCGAAAGCCGCTAATCACCGTGCCGTATGCCTTTCGCGCAGGCATAGCCGACAGTGTGGTCGGCGGCTCGGTGAACTACGACACGCTCGTGAACTTCATCGAGGCCTATCTCGACACGGCTTGGGCGAGTTCGGTGACCCATGTTGACTCGGTGCATTTCATCGACAGCATAAGTATAGTCGATTCAATAACTTACATCTACAATGTGACGCACATCGACTCGATACACTCGATAGATTCTGTGACCTTTATCAGCCATATCGCATTCATCGATTCGGTGAGTTATATCGATTCTATAAGCTTTATCAGCTATATCTCGTTCATAGATTCGGTGGCGCGGATCGACTCGGTGCGCTGGATAGACTCGATCAGCTATGTCGATTTCATCTCCTATATCGACAGTATCGGTTATATCGACTCGATCGGCTGGATCGGGCGAACGGTTTGGGCGGACAGCGCGGGCTATGTCCACTGGGATTCGATCGAGGGGATTCCCCCTGAATTCCTCGACGGCGACAATCTCGGCTTCGTGAAGCTGAAAGCGGAGGGTTCGCTCTGGCTCGGTGACAGCGCGGTTTTCGTAGCGGGCGAGGGCGTTAACCTCACTCAAACCGGCGGTAATATCGAGATCGCCCTCGACGGTAGCACCGGCGCCGACGGCGACTGGCAGATATCCGGCGCGAATATGTATTCCCTCGTCACCGGGAATGTCGGGATCGGGGATATCACGCCCGATCATAAGCTCGATGTGTCGGGGAATATCGGCATGATCCAATACGCTTATCTCAACTGGGGCGATGCCGACGGTGTAAGCGGTTACGGTCTTCGCGATTATTTCGGCACGCTTCAGTTCAAGAATCTGGGCGGCGATTGGGCGGATTTCGGTTCGGGCGGCGGTATCGACGCGGATTGGCAGGTCTCGGGAAGCGATATGTATTCGCTTCCGGCCGGCAATGTCGGTATCGGAATAACCGCTCCGGGGAACAAGCTCCATGTTGACGGCGCCGGTGTCTCGACGGCGGTTTTCGGCCAATACAGCGCGGATAAGTATGGCTATTTGGGGGGCGCGAACTACGGTGTTTACGGTCGAAACGGCTCCGTGTCGCTCGGCTGGCTCGCCGGTTCGACGGAGGGGGTCCTCGGGCGCGGAACAACGGGAGTTGTCGGGCAGTATAATCCGCTTTCCACCACGCGCTTCGGAACGCTCGGAAGCCTGAACTACGGCGCCTACGGCCAATACGACGCTACGAATTACGGCTATCTCGGCGGAATCGACCGTGGGGTTTACGGAACCGGTTATCCCTTCGGGATTTACGGCTACGCCACCGGAGCCGGAAGCTGGGCTGGCTATTTCGTCGGCAATGTCAATATCACCGGCGATTTGACGGTGATAGGCTCGATCAGCGGCGGGCTTTGGAACGATTATGAAACCTATATCGAGGCCGCCGACTGCGACGGGGTTCGTATCTACAAAAACTCCGCCGCAAAGCCCGGAAAGATCGACGCGAACTATATCGATCCGGTGATTCAGATCGGGGGCAAGCAATATTCGACATGGATGGCCGAGGGGATCGGGATTCGCGTGGATGTCGTCGGGGAGGGCAAGCTCGACAACGGCTATTTCGAGATCGATCTCGCCCGCGAGCCGGAGGCCTCGGATCTGTGGCTGTTTTACAACTCTGTTGCGGAAAACACGATAATTCCCTTCGTCAGCCCGCAGGCCATGGCGAACCTTATGTGCAAGATGGCTGGAAGCGTTTTGATCGTGCGCCTTATCGACGGCGAGCCGGAGGCCGAATTCAGCTTCAGGCTCTCGGGCAAACGTATCGACGAGGCCGCGACACCCTACGAAGAATTGAATCGGCGCGCTGTCGAGTATAAAGCGAAGTCCTTTATCGACGCCGACAAATTCGACAAAAACGGCAACCCGAGATAGCCCTTCGGGGAGCTTATTATGTTGAACCTAATGAAATCGAAACTGATACTATTTGTTATAATGGCCTCGCCGCTTCTTTTGTTGAGCGGAAGCTGGTCAACGTCGGGATACGCGAGCGGTGTGGGGTGCACGAGCGTCACTATCCCCGCGGGCGCGAGGTATGTGCAGTTCCGAATGACTATCGACGACACCGATGACGATGACGATTACGACCTCTATGTATATTTCCCGACGCGAGCCGATTGTTCGGTGCATGATTGTATGCCCGATCGCGGCTATGAATGGACGGAGGTTTGCGGGCCGTATAACCCCCACGATTACAAGCCCGCCTCGGTTTGCGGCGGCCCGGCGGAGACATGGCGGTTCAAGATCGAGGAGGACGGCTGGTGTTACGGCGGCTGGGACCTCGATGTGACATGGGTTGACTGCAATGTCGGCAACGATTGCACGACGCCTATTATCCTCGAGCTTCCCGACGATCTGACCTATCTCGATCGGAACCAATTGACAACCGGCCGCAGTAACGACTACTCCGGCGGCTGTCTCGGGTCTTTCGCCGGAGGGGAGGATATAATCTATCGTTTGAATATCGACCGGCCGATGATACTCGATATCGAGCTCGATCCGCACGGCACCGCGGGGACGGCGTTCTGCCTCGACAACTCGTGTCCGCCGGACGGTTCCTGCATCGCGCAGAGCACTAATATCGGAACCGGGGCGCATTCGGTGACGGGGATCTCGCTTTCGGCCGGAACATATTATATCATGGTCGATTCCGACCCGGCCTACAGCGCTTCGATCCCCGATTTCAACCTGAAGATAACCTCGCCGATTAATTGCTCGAACCCGATTGTCGTTAATTTGCCGGCGGATATGCCCTACACGGCGACCCAGCAGTTCACCTGCGGGAGGGTCAACAATTACACCGGCACCTGCCTCGACGGCCTGCTTTTCGATTTCGACACGGGCGAGGATATCATCTATCGGCTGAATGTCACCTCGGCGGTGATAGTCGATATAATTCTCAATACCGGCGGGATGCTCTACGGCACAACCGGCGCGGGAATTCTGCTGGAAGACGAATGCCCGCCCACGGGAGGTTGCATCGACTACAGCACTAATGTTTTCTTGGGGGAACAGGGGATCTACACCGCCTCGCTCGCGGCCGGGACCTATTATTTGATGGTCGATACGGACTCGTCGGCGAGCAGGTGTATCCCCGATTTTAGCCTGACAATTGCCGAGGCAAGCGCCGGCGCGATTTGCGCACTGCCGATCAATATCAACCTCCCCGGCGACCTGCCCTATCTCGACGCCGAACAAACGACGATCGACCGCGGCGACGACTACCGCTCGACCTGTCTCGGAAGTTACGACGACGGCGAGGACATTATCTACAAGATAAATGTTTACGAGGATGTGCGCGTCGATATCGAGCTCGAGCCGCTGAGTGATTTGCCGCATATCTTCTCCGTCGATGGAACCGGTCTCGCACTCTCGACGACCTGCCCCGCGGGTGCGAGCTGTTTGGCCTATAGCACTCAATCGGGAAGCGGGACGCACGGGATTTACGGCCAAGAGTTGCTTGCCTCGGTCGGGACATATTATTTGATGGTCGATTGCAACGATGTGGGGTTGATATTCTTGTATTTCGATGATTTCGATTTCAATCTGAGGATCACTCAGAACACTACGCCTGCAAACCCGCCGAACCCAACCTCGACGGCCAATCCCTGCGGCCCGCAAACGCTTACAGTGAGCGGAACTCCCCCCTCCGATGTTGTCTGGTATTGGCAGGGGACATCCTGCGGGACGAGAACCGACCTCGGCTCGGGGCCGACATACACGGCCACCGCGAGCGGAACCTATTATATCCGCGCGCGAAACTCCGTTTCGGGGAACTGGTCAACCGGTTGCGGAAGCGTTGCAGTGACGGTTAACCCCTATCCTGAAGCGCCGACTGCGGCGGTCTCCGACAGAACGGCTTTTTGCGCGAACGATGCGGGGAATATTAGCCTTTCGGCGGTCGGTGGGCTTGGCACGACGGTTCGATGGTTCACGGGCTCTTGCGGCGGAACATCAATCGGCACGGGCAATCCGCTCACTATTCCGTCGCCGACGGTTTCGACGACCTATTTCGCCAGATGGGAAAACACTTGCGGGAACACGACCTGTGCGAGTGTGACGGTTTCGGTTTACAATATTGAAAGCGCGGGTGTTTGGACTGGCTATTTCAGCACAGACTGGAGCAACCCGGAAAATTGGGGGCAATGCACACCGCCGACCTCGACCTCGGACGCGCTGATTCCGGCCTCGCCGGCTTACGGCCGCTTTCCGACTGTGAACACCGCCGACGGTTCTTGTGTTTGCCGAAATGTCACTATCGAAGGCACGCTAAACGGCGGGGCCGGGAACCTCTTTGTCCACGGCGAATGGCTCAACAACGCGACTTTCAACTGCGGCGCGGGGAAGATTACATTTATCGGCACAGGCTCGCCGGCGATCGGCGGGAGCGTGAACACGACCTTCAACGAGGTGGTCACAAAGAACACCGCCGACGAAATCGACCTCCGCCGCGACGCCGCGGGCTCGGAGATCGACCTCCGCGAGCCGGGGAACGAGGGCTTGGATCTTCGGGACGGAGAAGAGATCGATCTGCATTAGTTTTGCGGTTGTTGGGGGCGGTTGAGGATTTGTGAGATAACCGGCTTTGCCGATTATGTTTGGCATATCCGGGCAAAAAATGCTTCGAAGGAATAATCGCGGTTGACATTTTCGAAAATGTTGTTAATATGGTAGGTTGTCGCGTGAATCGCGGACTTGCGAGGGGCTCGGCTTGCGAAAAACCGGCTTTTTGGTCGGGTGTCGGTTTTGAAAACATGGCGGCGTAGCTCAGTCGGTCAGAGCAGCGGAATCATAATCCGCGTGTCGAGGGTTCGAATCCCCCCGCCGCTATTTGTTTTTATTCCCAAATATTTTATTGCAATCTACGGGTTATTTGAGAGATATAACCTGTTTGGTCTGCATGGCCGACTGCGATTTTAGGGGTTTGGCATCAGCAAAACCTTTTCATTGTAGGAGGTATGATGATACTATTTTAATGCGTATTATTTCAAATACAAGTTGCATTGCGCCGATGGTATTCTTTGTTGGGCGATTGATAGGTTAAAACGAAATCATATTTATAGCGGGCAGTTATCATGGAAGCTTCAAAATTCGATAATCCGTCATATTGTTACATATCAACGAGAATATTTGCCTTCGGACAATATATTGCTTATGTCTATCGATGCGGGAATAGTAAACCATTATATCCGGGGCTTAAGCATTATTTCAAGGCGTGGCGTCAGAACCAGAATAGAAAATGGATGATTTCCGCACAAAACCCCTATCGGATATCTGAATAATAAATATAGATTGTCCGATCTGACACCTATTTATAAAGACCCCGAGCGATTCGAGATTGTAAAACAGCTATGGAAAATCCTTATTAAAGAGAAATGCACACTTATGTAGCTATACAGAAAAGCCATTGACATGTATTTAATATCGAGCGACAGCAAGTTACTACCCCGAGGCAAGTTCTACCTAATATTTCTAAACCCATATAATTACGGATACTTTGAAGAAAAAGATACAATATATCCCGGCAATCACGAACCTATCATAACCAAAGCTGAATTCGATATTGTTCAAGATTTACTGGGCCAAGAAATTATAACGATTGCCTTAATAAGCTCGACCGTCTTTTTGATATGCGGCTTGCCGGCGAGGTAACATCGGAGCAATTTAATACCAAGAAAGCAGAAATCGAACGGGAACGAGATCGCTTTGCGGAATTGTTGAAAGATAACGAACACCGTCAGGACATCTGGCTTGAAAATGCAGAAGCCTTGTTTTCGTTCTCAGAAACCGCCAGAGATAGATTCGAAAACGGCACTATAGAGGATAAGCGTAGGATACTTTCGTGAGAGCCTCACTGAACTCAATGGCTTGGCTTCGAGTGTAGCGAAAGCTATAAAATATATAACTTCCTTTTACCGACTGCAATAATGCCACTTTATATCTATTAGGTTACATTCTCATTTTCCTTCTACTCATATATTATTCAATGAGTTATGGCATTTTCATCTGCTCAAATGGAAATTATAGCCTTTACAAATTGCACTTATATTAGTATAATATTATAAAGGGGGTATTTATAAAAGGCCAAATAAAACCCAAAAATCCTGTCGAACCTATCAGAAAACTTAAAGATATCGAGAATGTTAAGAAGATCCTCAGGAACGAGAAAAGTCTGCGCAATCATTGTCTGTTTATCTGCGGAATAAACTGGGCATTGCGCGCGTCGGATCTGCTGTCGATAAAGGTTGGAGATGTGAGTGAGCTTACAGTCGGGCAGACAAAAGCCATTACAGAGCAAAAGACGGGCAAGGCGAACTATATCACGATGAATTTTGCGACTCGGGAGGCTATCGACCTATACTTGAAGCAACGAAAACAAGCTTTACAAGACTCTGCTCCGCTGTTTCTATCACAAAAAGGGCAGTCACTCGAAGTCCGAAGCCTCAATCGTCTTGTTCAGAAGTGGGCGGATAGTATAAACCTGAAGGGCCATTATGGAAGCCACAGCCTTCGCAAGACATGAGGATATATCCAGCGCAAGGAATTCGGGACACCTATTGAGTTGATACAGGAACGCTACAAGCATTCATCACCTGCAATCACCCGTCTTTACATCGGCATTGAGCGCGAGGAGGTCGAGGAGATCAATCTGAAGGCGATTGGGTGATAATTAAAGGTATTATTAGTTTTATGCAATAGTTTTATACTAAACGCTGATTTATTAAATGCTCCACTACCAGCTTTTTTCTTGATTCTAAATCGCTAATTACTCTCTCGCCCCGATTAGA
>DIWU01000004.1:38638-134138 GCA_002428525.1 bacterium UBP14_UBA6098 | reverse complement strand
GGAATACGGGCCGGCGCAAGACCGGAATTCTAAAAATCCAATAGGGGGGTTTCTACAATGGGACGATTAGGGAAAGTTTGCACGCTCCAGCTTTCATTCGTCGAAGCGGATTTCGGCACAAGGGAAAAAATGGGGATTTATCGGAATAAAAAACTCCGGCGGAGGGACTTGAACCCCCGGCCCGGTGGTTAACAGCCACCTGCTCTACCAACTGAGCTACGCCGGAATTTTTCTAAATTTCTGCCCGCAATAATAAATATCACTATTCGCGATGTCAAGCCCAAAAATCAAAAAGCGGGCGTTGTTTTTTTATTTGCATTATCGCGCGTCAAATATATAATTTATAATCGCAAACATATTAAGGAGTTAAAGTTGCGGCATATTTTCATTCTTCTCGCCTTTTTGGGGATCTCGATCGCCTCGGCCGTTTCGATCGATGACAACTTGATCGCAAAATCCATTTCAGTAGCCGGCAACGAGTATCTGCCCGTTCTGATCAAGGTCGAACGACCGGGAATCGAAGGCATCTCCGCTTACGCCCGAGGGCTTCCGATGGCCGAAAGGCGAGCCTATGCAATCCCGGCGCTCAAGCAGATTTCTGCGATTTATCAAGCGCCGGTTTTAGGGGAGATATATTCTCTCGAAAAAAGCGGCCTTGTCCGCGATGTCGAGGCGATATGGCTCGGAGGCGCGATTTTCTTCGAGGCGAGGCCTTCGGCAATCGAACGAATCTGTCAGATCCCCGGAATCGAGATGATTATCGACAATTCCCCCTCAATAATTATCGAAAAAATCGAGGACGATCTTTGGCGAAACCGCCCCGCAGAGCCGGCCGACGCAATGGAAGTGACCACCGCAATGAATCAGGTTAACGCTCCGGCGGCGTGGTCGGCCGGATACACAGGCAATATGGTTATCGTCGCGGTTCTCGACTCGGGTGTCCGATATACGCATCTCGACCTCGCCGATCATATGTGGATCAACCCGCGCGAGATCGCCGGCAACGGCATCGACGACGATATGAACGGTTATAACGACGACATTCACGGCTTCGATTTCGTCAATACCGACGGCGATCCTTGGGATGACAACAGTCATGGAACCTCCTGCGCCGGCCTTGTTGCCGGAGACGGCACCGCCGCGAGTCAGACCGGTGTCGCGCCCGAGGCGATTATCATGGCGCTCAAAGTTATTGACTCCGGCGGAAGCGGTGTTCCCTCGGATGTCACCTATGCGACGCAGTATGCCGTCGAGATGGGCGCGCATGTCCTATCGATTTCACTCGGCTGGGAAGACCCATCGAATTCTGTGAAAGACTACTACCGCGGAGTTTTCGAGGACGTCCTCGACGCGGGTGTTATCGCGGCGACCTCCGCCGGAAACGGACGATCCGCCGGCGGCCATTATCCTATACCCCGCGATATTAGCGCACCCGCCGACTGCCCCTCGCCATGGCAAACCGGCGCAAGCTCCAACACCGCGATCTTTGCGGTGGGGGCATTAAATTTCGCCGCCACCGATACCGCCGATTTTTCTTCCCGCGGCCCAACATCATGGAATACGGAGACATACACGGATTTCCCCTATACGCCGGGTTTGATGAAGCCTGAGATCGCCGCTCCGGGAAGGGGAGTTAAGACTACCTCCTACAACGGAGACTCTAATTACAATAATTTCTTCAGCGGCACCAGCGCGTCGTGTCCGATCGTGGCGGGGGCAATGGCGCTTGTTCTCTCGAAAAACCCTTCGCTTTCCCCCGAGAAGGTCGATTCATTGCTTCGTGCAACAGCAACAGATATGGGCGCTACCGGCCACGACAATCTTTTCGGCGCCGGAAAACTGCATTGCGGAAACCTGATCGCCGCCACACCGCTACCGACTATCCCGCTTTTAGCTGTCGTCGGTCACCTTATCGACGACGCAACACCGGTTGGCAATGGCTCCGGTGTTTTCGACGCGGGGGAAACGGTCCGTCTGAAGATCGATGTTCTCAACCGCGGAGCGTCCGCGACAGGGGTCACCGTGACGGCTGTGGCTATTTCAAATCCCCATGTCTCGGTTATCGATGCGCTATCCTCTCTCGGAACAATCGCCACCGGCGCGACGGCCAATAACTCCGCCGATCCGATCACAATCGCCGCCGCGATCGGAACACCGCCGGCCTTTTCCGCGGAGATCCAACTCACTACGACCACCGGTGCATTCACCTTCGTCGATACAGTGAAGGTCAACATAGGCGTGTATCAACGCAATTTCGCCGATCACAACACGCCCACAATCGCTACGAGCGTAACGAATTTCGGATCGTTCGGATACTATGATCCCGCCGCGTCGGAGGTTTCCCTTATGGGTCAGGGCTTCGAATACGGCGACACCAATACCCTTTACGGCGGCGGCTTCTTCCTCGCGACCGCCTACGACACTGTTTACACCGGCGAAAACGGCAACTCGAGCGAGTTTCTCCCGATCGCCCTACTCGCTCCCGAGGTAAGTTCCGCCGAGACAACCTACTACACGAGCTACGCAGTCCCCGGAACCGGGCTTCGAGTTCAGCAGAAGAGCACGTCATTAAATTCCGCACCGAACGAGAATTTCACAATTATGCGGTTCACAGTCCGAAATCGCGGATCGGTGAGCTACCCGGCGGTCTATCTCGGGTTCTATCTCGACTTCGATATCAATGCGGCCTATGTCAGCTCTGTGTTGACTTGGTTCGATCGCGCGAAGGCCGAGCCGGCGAACCAATGGGTCTATATGTGGGACGAAAGCTCGACCCCGCGATTCACCGGCTATGTCGGGATTGTCGGGCTTTCGGGAATCTCGCAGGCGAGTGTTGTGAAAAACGCCGACTATGTTTACCCCGAGGGCATGGGTTGGGTCGATACGGTCAAATTCAATTTCATGTCCGGCGCCTTCAATGCGACGAACGGAACGCCTGCCGGCGATTGGTCGGTGATCGTTTCACGCGGGCCGATTCCGCTTTCACCGGGGAGCGAGTTTACATGGGCTGTGGCGGTAGTCGCCGGCTCGAACCTTGTGGATTTTCAGACCAATGCGGGGACTGCTCAAACGATTTATTCTTCGATGGAGGTTGCCGAGCGCGATCTTCCATCTGAGATGGCGATCTCGGTTTCGCCCAACCCCTTCAATTCGAGGTGTATTATAAGAACACCGGGCTATTCCAGTGCTATCGATATTTTCGACCTTTCGGGGCGAGTGGTAAACTCGCTCGAATGCGGTGTTTCGGGCGAACGCCTTTGGGACGGCCGAACCGCCAATGGAGCGGAACTCCCCTCGGGTGTTTATTTCGCGAAGATTCGCGCAAACAATACTGCGGCGAAGATTGTCCTATTGAAGTAACGAAGCTTAAAGCGAGCTGTCGAGCAGGGACTCGAGGGTTTGTCCGGCGAGGAATCTTTCGAGAATGTCGCATTCGCCATTCAATAGAAGCGCCCAGCTAAAGCCGTAGCGCTCGATCGCCGACCTGTCGTTCGTGTTGTGAACTACAAGCTGAACGCGGTGTTCGAGGCTTTTATGCTCCTTTGTCAGCCTATATGCGGTCTCGGTGTGAACCGGGCAATGCGGGCTATAGAAAAAATCGAGGCGCGGCGCGATTCCCCGCGGCGGGTTTCGCTCGATGATTTCAATTGATATCTCCGAGCCGTTGAGCGGAAGCGCCATTATATCGACATTTGTGCCAACCCGACAGAATTTTCCCATCTCGAAAAAACCGAATCTTTCGAGAAAACTGCGATGATTCATCCATAGCTCGCTTGAAAGCGTGATTATCCCATCGGTCTTTCCGGCGAGGTCATCGACCATGCTCGTGACGAGCTGTTCGCTGAGCCTCGAGGAGGCGGCGCGCGGCCTCATCCAGATACATGGAATATACCACAGATCGCCTCCGCGAAGCTCGACGGGGGAATTGGAGATAGGTAAAGCGGTGATCTGGCCGACGACCTCGCCGTAATCGATTGCGGTATTTATTATTATCCCGCTTCGGAGGTTGTCGTAAACCCATTCGCAACGCTTCTTTTGAGTGCCCATTAGAAGCTTTTTGTCGAGGACACTACCGCCGCAGAGCGCTACTTTTTCTGGATAATTCTCGGGCTTGGATCGAAAAATCTTAACTGACATCGTTTTGTGAATTGAAATAATATCTTTTTATTATATATTTTAAAAAGATTAATTCAATGGTATTTATATCGGACGGCTTATGACAACCTTGGTTTCTACTATAATAGTTATTAGTGTAATCGTCTTTGTCCATGAATTCGGGCATTTCGCTATGTCGAAGCTTGGCGGGGTTCGAGTGGAAAAGTTCTCTCTCGGTTTTCCTCCTGCGATATTCAAAAAAAGAGTGGGAGAGACCCTCTATTCGATTGGGGCGATTCCATTTGGCGGTTATGTCAAACTTGCGGGCGAGGATGCCGAGAGGGCGGACAAACCGCCCCTCCCATACGAACTCTCCGCGAAACCAAAGTGGATTCGCGCCTCGATTATGCTTGCCGGCCCGTTGATGAACTTTGTTCTGGCGTTGATTTTGTTTTGGGCGGTTATCGCTTTTCACGGCATGGGCTCGATGTCCGAGACCGCTGTTATCGGGGGGATAGTCGAAGGTGCTCCGGCGGATTCGGCCGGCCTCGAACCGCTGGACAGTATTGTCGCGATTGACGGTGCTCCGGTCGCCTCTTGGAACGACCTCTCGGAGATAATCCACGCGCGGCCGGGAGAGGCTGTCGAGCTTTCGCTGGTTAGAGCGGGTTCCGCGCTTGCGGTCAAAGTCATCCCAAAGCCCGAAAAGATTTCCAGCGATTCCGGAGAGGCGGTCATCGGACTCATCGGGATTCAGCCGAATATTGTGTTCGAGCCTTTGGGTTTCTTCAAGGCGATTCCGGCCTCCTTTTCGCTCCTTTACGAGGTCCTCGGATCGATGGTTCTCTTCTTTAAAAAGATTTTCTCCTCGGGAGTCGAGAAGGGCGATATCGGCGGCCCGATATTGATCGCGCGTATGGCCGGTGCAAGCGCAAAGGCCGGCTGGGCTTCATTTTTGTTCTTCCTCGCGGCCCTCTCGGTCAACCTCGGGATATTGAACCTTCTGCCCCTGCCGGCTCTCGACGGAGGTCAGCTGGTTCTGATCGGGATCGAGGCATTGCGGCGCAAAACCTTATCTTTCAAGACTCGAATAATCATCCAACAGCTCGGCTTTCTCTTCATAATAGCCCTGATGATTTACATCACTTTTAGCGATGTTTCCTTGCTCTTCGGAAAATGAGGGGCAGGATTCTCATACTCAATCGGGACGGCCGATGTCCGATCCTCCCGACCGATGCGGACGAAGTAGCTCTCGACGAGTCTCAGATATTTAGAATACTGAATGACCGCGAATTCGAGGTTCTCGCAATTTGTGTCGCCGATTATTCTCTTCCGATCGACGCTATTATTCGACGTGCGTCGCGAAAGAACCCGCTTATGGGCATCGCGATGATCGGAGAGCACGATATTTCGGATCGTGTAGCACTTTCTCTGATCGACCTCTCGATTGCAAACACTAACGACCAAGAACAGATAGCACAGCGTATCGAAAAGCTTATAAGGGTGAAACGGCTGATGGCGGAATGCGACCTTCTCGGGAAATCCCCGGAGATAAAGGCCGTGGCCGAGTTGATACTCAGGGTTGCTTCGACCGACCTGCCGGTTCTTATTGTAGGCGAATCCGGAACCGGAAAAGAACTTGTTGCGCGCGGAATACATAGGCATAGTGGACGGTCTAAGGCAGTCTTCCTGCCGATCAACGCCGCGGCGATCGCGAGCGGAACGCTCGAGAGCGAGCTTTTCGGCCACGAGCGCGGATCGTTCACCGGCGCAAACTCGATGCACCGTGGATTCTTCGAACAGGCTAACGGCGGAACGCTTTTTCTCGACGAGATAGCCGAGTTGCCCCTACCGGTTCAAGCCAAACTCCTTCGAGTTCTCGAAACAGGCGATTTTATGCGTGTCGGCGGTTCTGAGACTATTAAGACTGATGTTCGCATGATATGCGCCACAAACAAGGACCTCCTGAACGAGACTCAATCCCATAGCTTTCGGCAGGACCTTTACTATAGGCTCTCTGCGGTCAAGGTTAAAATTCCCCCGCTTCGCGAGAGGCCGGAGGATATCCCGATTTTAATATACAAATTCGCGCGCGATTTAGCCGAGAAAAGGGGGATCCGCGATCGCGGATTCAGCGAGGCCGCAATCGCCAAGATGATGGATTACCACTGGCCGGGCAATGTCCGCGAGCTGAGAAATCTGATCGAGAACGCCATCCTTTTGTCCTCGGAGGCCTCGATTTCGACCTCCGATCTCGAACCGTATTTCGAGGAGCACGAGATGATCGGAAGAACCCTTCCGGCGATACCGGACAGGGCGGAATCGCTCGGTTTGGAAAAGGCCCTCGCGATGATCTATTCTGAAATAATCGATATTCGCTTACAGATCGAGGCCCTGCGTAGCGAACTGAACAACTCATCCCAAATCGACCTCAATGAAGCCGAACGAAAGCGAATTTTTGAGGCCATCGAGCGGAATGCAAATAACAAGCCGCGCGCGGCCGAAGAGCTGGGGATCAGTCTTCGCACACTATACAGGCGTTTGAAGAAGTATGGCCTCGAGTAGTTCGCCTGATTTGATTTACCGGAAAAATGGCCTTGCGAAATATTGTCAACAAGAGTATTTTATAGAGGCAGGAGGACAATATGAAAACAGTGTTTGTTTTAATTCTAATAGCCGCGGCGGTTTACTTGTTTTGGGAATACGGTTTACCCTTGGTCAGCGGCCCGAAGTTCGACGATGTCTCAGTCGAGAGTGTTAGGCTTCGCCAACGCGAGGCGCAACAGATGCTTCGCGACGCGCAGATCAAGCAAAACAGCTACCATGCGCGGAACTCTAAATACACATGGTATTTGGACAGTCTCGATGTTCCGGCCAAGGGAACCTATTACAAAATGAAGGTTCTCGAAAACCAGTTCACTCATTTCAGCCTTAGGGCCGAAGGCAATATCGATAACGACAAGACCATTGATGTCTGGGTGATCTATAGCGACGGCCAACCAATCAATCTTGTTGACGATGCTGTAAAATAGGGGGAATTATCGCCCCCTATTCGGGTTCTAAAATGAAAAAGGGTGAACTATCTCTATTCCAAGATCCCCTCGTTTCAAGGGCAATCCGCTCCTTTATCCCTAAACAGGTCTTCGAGCGGGTTTCACGGAATCCCGAAAACCTCGACCGTGTCGGCGAGCGCCGAATCGTCACGGTCGTTTTCGTCGATATTACCGGATTCACTCCATTTTGCGAGGGTCGCGACGCCGAAGAGGTAATCCTTTTTCTGAATAAAATCTTCGCGAGCATCCTCGAACCCGTTGACAAATACGGCGGATCGATTGATAAATACATGGGCGATGCCGCGATGATCCTCTTTGGGGCACCGGTTTTTCACGAGGACGATCCGGCGCGAGCGGTAGCGGCCTCGATCGAGATTATGTCGAAGATCGCGGAATTCGAGGGATTATCTGTATCGATAGGGATCAATACCGGCTCTGTCGTAGCGGGTGTCGTCGGAAACGACCAACACCGTGAATATACTGTTATCGGAGACGCGGTCAATATCGCCTCGCGCCTCGAATCCTCCGCGAGCGCCGGCGAGATTGTTGTCGGGACAGAAACCTTCGATAAAGCCAAGGACGCCTTCAATTTCTCCGAGCCGATTATGCTTCGTTTAAAGGGAAAAAGCGAGCTTTTCGAGGCGAGGGTCGTCTTGGGCCGAAAAGAGAATGTCTCGGGGGAAGATGCCCCGAAGCTTGTCGGCCGCGAGATGATATGGCGCCGGCTTGTCCAGTTCGCCGAAAGGGGGGGGAATGTCCTCGTCGTCGGCGAGGCGGGGTCTGGAAAAACACTGATCCTAAGCCATCTGCGCGAGCTTCTCGATTCTCTGGAACGCGATTTCGTTTCCTTCGAGGGCGCTCAATGGCTCGAAAATATCCCCTATGCCCCGATTCAAGCCTATATAAGAGGTCTTCTTAGCTCCGATCCTAAAAAAAATCTCGAGAAACTTGTCCCTGATAGCTCGGACTTTTTGCCCTTACTTTCAGGAATTCTCGGCATAAAAATTCCGGATAACCCAAAAACCGAGTATCTCTCACGATCTGAAAAGAGTGACATCCTCGAAAGCATAATAGTTCGTCTGATTGCCGGACAAAAAGAAGGCCGTTATATAGTTATCGATAACGCCGACTATCTCGATCCCTCGACACAACGGATAGTCGCGTCGCTCGTGGCTTCCGGCGCCGTGTCGATTGTAGCCGCGGTCAGACGGCCCCCGCAATGGATGCTCGGAACCTTCGAAGGCGGAATCGAGTTGCTCCCCTTGACGATTCAACATACGAAGGAGATATTGAGATCGGTGCTCGGAGAGGAGAAGATCTCCGGTGATTTTGCCGATAGGATTTTCCAAGAAACAAAGGGCAATGTCGGCCATATTGTCGAACTGGCCAAGCTTCTTCGCGAGATGGGCAAAATCCGTATTAAAAACGGGATTGCGGTTTTAGATGGCGAGCTTTCAAAAATCCTTCCAAAGGGCATCGGCAATGTCCTAACCGCGAGAATAGACAACCTTCCGCCCGACGCGCGGGAGATAATCCGCCTCGCCTCGGTGCTCGGGATGGAGTTTCCGGAACGGCTTTTAAAGGAGCTCGCCGATAAGGCCTTGGCCGATAAGGGTATCGCCGATCTTTTATCCTCCGGGTTTCTGACTCGGTCCGGTGATAATCTCAAATTCGTCTCATCATCGGTTCTTTTTGCGGCGTATAATTCGCTTTTTTTAAGCGTGCGTCGCGAGATGCACACGGGCGTCGCGAAAATGATAGAGAAGATCTATTCTGGCGAAACCGAGGATTTTTATGAAACACTGGCTCATCACTACTCGGTCGGCGAGATAGGCGATAAAGCCTTTTCCTATAATATCTTAGCGGGTAGAAAGCAGGAGCGCAGATTCGCAAATCGAGAAGCCCTATATTTTTACGGCAAGGCCTTTGCGACTCCCGACGCCGATGTCCGCCGATGGCACAAGGAAAGCGAGCTTTTGGCCGCTTTAGAATATGCGGGGCGACTACACTGGTATGACGGCAATTTGGAGAAGGTTATCGAGTTGAGCACGCGCGCGCGGGAGTTGGCCCGAAAGGCTCATCTCGCCGCCCTCGAAAGCGATGCGATCAACCGCCTCGCCCTCGCGAACCACGAGCTTGGCCGGTTCGAGGTTGCGAAGGGGCTTTACGACCTGCTTATCCGCAGGTTTAAAAAAATGGGCAAAGAAACCGAGCGATATCTTCAGGCAATCACGAATTACGGCACCCTTCTTTCCGATCTCGGCGAGCTCGACAAGGCTAAGAAGCTGTATCTAAAGGGTCTCGATATGGTTTCCGACAATCCCGACTCCGCCGGCGCGGCAAATCTTCTCGGGAATCTCGCTTGGCTCGAGGCACAAACCGGCGCGCTTTCCGAGGCCGAGGAATATCTGCGAAGATCGGGCGAGATAGACGATCGCCTCGGCAATCTTCGCGGAGCCGCGATCAATGCGGTCAATCTCGCTTTAATCCTCCGCCAAAAGGGCGATCGGGATCATGAAGCTGAAAACTATAGAATTGCCCTCGATATCTTTGAAAAGATCGGCGACAAAAGGGGAAAGGCCCTCTGTCTTTCGAATCTCGGTGATGTCGATCGCGAGGTCGGAGATATTAGTCGCGCGCGAAAGCTCCATCGGGAAAGCCTGAAGATCGGCTTAAGCATTAATGATCCGCATCGTATCTCGGACGCTGAACTCGGTCTCGCCCTCGACGACGCGGAAGAGGGCAAGTCGAAATCTGCTCGAAAAAGGATAGAAAAGGCCTATCGAATCGCGCAAAAGGCCGGCGATTGGGAGGGCGAGATCGATTGCGGAATCGAGCTTATCAGGCTTCTTTTCAGAATCGGCGAAACAGATGAAGCGAGGCGCTTCGAGGCCTCGCTTCGTGAAGTCATCGAGAGATACAATCCCTCCGCGCTCGCTCGCCTCGACGAGTTTGCTTAATCCCGAACAAGCCGCTCAAGTCTCAGCGAAAAAGCCGATAAAGCCCCACTAAATTCAAAATCTCGAAATCTGGTTTATCTATGGAAAAACAGATGCGAATAATATATATTAACTAAATTACAGAGGCAATGATGCATTGCCTTCGGATTGATGTATCTTTACGAAAGGAGCCGGAATGTCGGACGAATATCATGAGAGAAACCTGACCGATGAGGCCAAGGACTATCACCGCGCGGTGAAATCCCTCATCGAAGAGCTCGAGGCCGTCGATTGGTATAATCAGCGCGTCGAGGCCGCAAAGGACGACGAGCTTCGCGAGGTACTCGCACACAATCGCGACGAGGAAAAAGAACACGCCGCTATGCTCCTCGAATGGCTTCGCAGACGCGACGAACCGCTGTCTCACGAGTTGAAGGATTTCTTGTTCTCGAAAGAGAGAATAACGGAACTGGAATAAATCGCAGGTGCATTGAAACGAACCTTTCTAATACTCGCGCTGTTTCTCCTCGCGCATTCGGCCCTCGCGGACGAAAGCTTCGGCAGAAATAAAGTCCAATACAGCTCGCAGGATTGGCTTTTTTTCGAGAGCGGTCATTTCACCGTCTATTATATCGACGGGTTTGAAGACTTGGCCCGTCTCGCCGCCGAAGTCCTCGAACAGGCCTACATGCGAGTCTCGGACGACCTCGGCCACGGAGTCGAGAAACCGCTACCGGTGATAATCTATCCCACGCCGGGGGAGTTTCAACAGACGAATATCATCATGTCTATCCTCGGGGAGGGCACCGGAGGTTTCACCGAATCCTTCAAAACGCGCGTTGTTCTGCCCTTCAGTGGCAGTTATGAAGATTTCCGTCATGTCCTAATTCACGAGATGGCTCACGGCGTGGTCTTCGACAAGATTCTCGGACGCGGGCCGATCAACCCCGTCTCATCGAATCGTATCTTCGAGATGCCGCTTTGGCTCGCCGAGGGGATCAGCGAATGGGTCTCGATTTGTTGGGATGTCGAGAGCGATATGTATCTCCGCGACGCGATCCTTAACGACTATGTCGTTCCCCTGAATTATCTTTCGGGCTTTTTGGCCTACAAAGAAGGCGCCAGTGTCGTGAATTATATCGCCAAAAGGTACGGCCGCCGTAAGCTTGGGGAGATTATCGGCAAGGGGCAATTTCATATCTCCGCCGATGCCGCCCTCAAGTCCGCTATCGGAAAAGATCAGAAGCAACTTTACGAGGACTGGCTCGAAACTAAGAAAAGCGAGTATTTCCCCGAGTATGGCCTTCGCAAAAGGCCGCAGGATATAGCCACGAGAATAACCGAGCATGAAAAAGACCGATCCTATTTCAACGTCATGCCCGCCTTTTCCCCGAACGGCCATACAGTCGCCTATCTTTCCAATGACGACGACTATATCGACCTCTACGCGATCGATGTCATCACAGGAAAGCGGCGCCGAATAGCCAAGGGCGAGCGCGGCGGCTCGGCGGAAAGCTTTCACCCATTCCGAAGCAAGCCCGGATGGTCCCGGCAAGGCGATTATCTCGCCTTCTCGCGAAAGCGGGGCGAAAACGACGAGTTGGTCGTCTATCGCTCTTCCGATTGGAAGATTCATCTGACGATGTCATGGAACGATATCCGCGAGATTTCGTCGCCGAATTTCTTTCCCGGTGACACTGCGCTTGTTTTCTCGGCCCTGATCGGCGACCGCTCCGATCTTTTTATCGCCAGATTCGACGGTTCACAGCCCCAAGAGATTACCGCCGACAGGTGGGACGACCGGATGCCCTCGGTTTCGCCGAATGGCAAGCTGATCGCCTTTTCAAGCGACAGGCCGGTCGAAACCGGCATTGACGAGCAGTTCCCCTATGGCAAATACAACATCTGGCTCTACGAAATTGAGACGCGACAGTTTACCCCGCTCACGCGAAACGGCTCGGGCAACGACCATCCGGCCTTCTCGCCAGACGGCGGCAAAATCGCCTATACGAGCGAGCGAAACGGTGTTCGCAATATTTGGATCGCCGAGATCGGCGGCGAACATCGGCCCTACACCGACCTCCTATCCGGAGCCTTCGCCCCGAGCTGGGACACCGACAGCAAAAAGCTCGTGTTCTCGGCCTTCTACGACGGCGGTTTCGATCTTTACTACCTCGAAAACCCGCAGGCGCTGGACTCGTTGATCGAAACGCCCTTTGTCGCCGGCAGGGATTCGATCTGCTTTGTCGATCAGGATCAAGAACCGCCCACAAGGTTACCGCAGGTTAGGGGAGACCTGCGCAATTTCGATTTCATCGATGAATCCCCCGGTTTTGCCACCCCTGAGCCTCACGATTCCCCCGCGAAGCCCTACAGGCCGCAGTTCTCGGTCGATCTCGTCTCTGGGGTTGTCGGTTACGATACCTACTACGGTTTCCTCGGTCAGACCTATCTCAGCTTCAGCGATATCCTCGGAAACCACCGGATAACAACGGTTTTCGACCTGTTCGACGATATCGAGAACTCGACGATTTACGCGAGCTACTCCTATCTCGCCCGCCGCACCGATTTTGGCTTGTCGATGTTCCATTACCGCGACTATTTCTGGGATAACAACGACAGAATCTTCGCCGATCGAGTTGTCGGAGGCGGTTTTTTTGCGAAGTATCCCCTCAGCCAGTTCGAGCGGATCGAAGCCGCTACCGAGGGGATCTATATCTATCGCGAGTTTGTGGGCATCCCAAGTGGCCAGCCGTGGCCGGAGGATGAAAACCCCTTCGATGTCAGGCTTTCCCTCTCGGCGGTTAGGGACAATTCGCTTTGGGGCGATACCGGCCCGCTCGCGGGTTCGCGTTCAAAAATCGCCCTCGAAGCAGTCCCGGGAAGCGAGAACAGCGCCATGTCTTTTGTCGCCGGCCGCTTCGATTATCGAAAATACAAGCATTTCGGCAACGGCTACTCCCTTGCCCTTCGGGTTGCCGGCGGCGCCGCTCGCGGAGACCGAACCCCGAATTATCGCCTCGGCGGTAGCGAGGCATGGCTGAACTGGCGAGTTGCGGACAGCGATATCTATTCGATCGCCGATATCTACTACTCCCGAATGATCCTTCCGCTTCGAGGACATAAATATTTCGCCTATGAGGGGCAGACCTACGCGATTACGAATCTCGAGTTTCGTTATCCCTTCGTTCAATATATGAAGCTCGGGATGCCGCCGATCGAAATCGGAGGGATAAACGGGGCGATTTTCGCCGATGTTGGGGCCGTCACCGGAACCGATCTCGCAGAGTTCAGGGGTTGGAGCGATGGTCGCCTCGACGATGTCAAGATCGGCCTTGGTGTCGGCGCGAGAGCTTGGGTGTGGTGGCTTCTCCTGAGCTACGATATCGCGTGGCGCTATGATTTCCGCGATTTTGCGGCGAAACCATATCACCATTTGAGCCTCGGAGGCGAGTTCTAAGGAGTTGGGATGACTGTCGGGTTGTTTATTGTTTTAGGCATTGCCTTTGGTGTCGCGATTTTCGCCCTGATAATATGGGTTGTTGTTCGCCAAGCCTCCCGAACCGCCGACGCATGGAAATCCGCCAATCCCGAGGCCGAGGTTTTACTCACCGCGAACGGTGCCAATTGCGCCGCTTTTCCCGGAATCGAGGGAACTCTCCGCGGTAACGGCCTTTTAGTTTTAACTAAAAACGAGCTTCATTTCTGGATGTGGGGAATCGATAAAAGGTTGATGATCCCTTTACGAGATATTAAATTTGTCGGGACGACACGAAAGTTTGCCGGCAAGCTAGGGCGATTGCCGATGCTCCATATCGGTTTTCATGAAAGGGGCGATTCGCGCGAAACCGCTTGGACGCTCGCCAACGCGAGTTCTTGGGTGGAGGAGATCGAAAGAATCAAAGACGGAGTTATACAATGAATGAAAATGACAAAAAGGGGAGGATTCTAATCGTCGATGACGAAGAGTCGATGCAGGAATTCCTCGATATCATGCTTTCCCGAGAGGGCTATGAGGTCCAAACCGTGGGCAGTTTTCGCGGCGCGACCAATATCCTCGCCGAGACCGAGTTCGATGTTGTAATCTCGGACATCAAGATGCCGGGCGGCTCCGGAATCGAACTGCTGAAAAAGGCTCGCTCGATGTATCCGAGCATCACTGTGATAATGATGACCGCATACGCCAGTCTTCAAACCGCGGTGGAGGCTCTCAGGGAGGGCGCTTACGATTATATCACCAAGCCCTTCGAGATCAGCCAAATAAAGTATGCGATCTCGCGGGCCTTCGAAAACAAGCGCCTTCGAGATGAGAACCGAATCTTGAAACAGAAGATCCGCTCCGGAGGGACTATCGACGATTTTATAGCAGTCTCTAAGGCTGGGCGTGAGCTTAAAGATCTTGTGAAAAAGATCGCTCCGAGCGATAGCTCGGTTCTCGTCACCGGTGAATCCGGCACCGGCAAAGAAGTGGTCGCCAAAGCGATCCACTCGATCTCGTCACGGCGCGACGGCCCTTTCCTCGCGATCAACTGCGGTGCAGTTCCCGAGCAACTGCTCGAGAGCGAGCTGTTCGGCCATAAAAAAGGGTCTTTTACCGGCGCGATCAAGGACAAGATCGGCCTGCTCGAGGCCGCTACCGGCGGCACCTTCCTCCTCGACGAGGTCGGAACTACCTCTCCGGCTATTCAGATTAAACTACTGCGAGCCCTCGAAGAGCGCGAGATCATAGCGGTTGGTGCGACTCAACCCACAAAGATCGATGTCCGTCTTATCGCCGCAACCAACTCCAATCTCGAGGCGATGGTCTTGGACGGCACCTTCCGCGACGACCTATATTATCGCCTCAATGTTTTCCATATCCATATTCCGCCGCTCAGAGAGCGCCGCGAGGATATCTTGCCGATCGCGAATCATATATTAAAAACAATCGCCGCACGCACCGAGGAGTTGCCGAAGATAATCGATGAATCAGCCGCGCAAATCATCGAAAATGCCCCATGGAAGGGGAATGTGCGCGAGTTGGAAAACGCCCTCGAACGAGCCTCACTTATGGCCGAGGGAAACATAATCAATGCAAAACATCTTCCCGAATCATTGAGATCGGCCACTCCGACCGAGCAACAGAGGCATCCGCTTCACTCGATCTCGGATGAGCACCTTCCGACGATTGAGACTATGGAAAAGGCCTATATATATTGGGTTCTTTCCATGAATGATTGGAAGAAGGCGCGCGCCGCGGAGATCCTCGGAATAGATGTCAGCACGCTATATCGTAAAATCGAAAAATACGATTTGAAAGACCTTGAAGCGGACTAGAAATTAAGTTATAATATAATGTTATGAAATGCCCGATATGTAATAGTGATTCAGACAAGGTCATCGACTCGCGCGCAGTCCGCGATGGCTATGCTGTCCGCCGTCGTCGCGAATGTCTATCCTGTGGGAATCGTTTTACAACATACGAGTTTGTTGAGGATAGTCAAATTACAATTGTCAAGAAGGACGGCCGACGGGAACCTTTCGATCGCGATAAAATAATTACCGGCGTTAAACTCGCCTGCCGTAAGAGGCCGGTAAATATGGAGGAAATTGACTCAATCGCGAATAATATCGAGGCGGAATTGTTTGAACGGAACAACCCCGATGTCCAATCCTCAGAAATAGGGGAGATGATCATGGCTCGTCTTTTCAACCTCGATAGGGTTGCATATATAAGATTCGCAAGTGTTTACCGTGATTTCGAGGATGTTGTGGATTTCGAATCTGTGATCGACAAGTTTAAACCGATAATAAATGAGAATGAAAATGTCATGTAGTAAAGATAGATATAGTGAAATATTCGATAGGATCAAGAGGCTCAATATCGCAGTCATTGGCGATGTCATGCTCGATCGATATTTTTGGGGCGATGTCGATAGAATTTCCCCTGAAGCACCGGTTCCAATCGTCACTTTACGAAAGGAGGAGATGCGAATCGGAGGCGCCGCAAATGTTGCGGACAATCTGTCTGTTCTTGGGGCAAGGCCGCATTTAGTATCGATAATAGGCGACGATGCCGAAGGAGAGGAGTTTTTACGCCACTCGAAAGAACTCGGTCTCGACACATCTTTAGTAATAAAATCTAATATAAGGCCTACAACAGTTAAAACTCGTGTCATTGCCCGTAACCAACAAATTTGTCGAATTGATAAAGAATATTCCAATAGTATTTCAGCAATAGAATTTAATAATATTATTAGAATTATTACAGATATTTTGGAAAAAGTAGATGCGATAATTATCTCGGATTATGGAAAAGGTGTGATAACCTCAGAGCTCGTTGCACGAATAGTTGAATTTTGTAGAAAAAAAGATAGTCTCGTATCTGTCGATCCCAAAGAACATCACTGGGAATATTACTCACGTGTAGATTTGATTAAACCAAACCATCACGAAACTGCCCGCGCGACTGGTATCCCTACAGATACTGAGAAAGGACTTGAAGAGGCTGGCTGGAAACTACTTGAAAAAACAGGTGCTAAAGCGGCTCTGATCACTACAGGGGAACGCGGTATGAGTTTATTTAAGCCCGGTGATAAAGTAGAGCATATGAAAACAGCGGCTCGAGAAGTATTCGATGTCACCGGGGCAGGCGATACAGTTATTGCTGTTGCAACCGCGGCTCTTTCAGCAGGTGCAAGCCTAATGGAATCGGCAATAATAGCCAATAATGCCGCGGGATTGGTGGTAGCAGAGGTAGGCACGGCCGCGGCGAAACCGGCTGATATATTAAAAAATATCTTGAACACTGAGAAATAATATAAATGAATACCTATAAATATTACAAAAATATAACTGACTTATTGGAAGAAAAAAAACAAGGAAAGAAAATTGTTTTTACAAATGGTTGCTTCGATCTGATTCATAGGGGACATGTTGACTATCTTAAAAAGGCAAAAGAATTAGGTGATATATTAGTAGTCGGTCTTAATTCCGACGAAAGCATACGAAGGATCAAGGGTGCCCAGAGACCTATAAACTCTCAAGAAGATCGCAAGGCAGTCCTTGAAGAATTAAAGTCTGTTGATCATGTCGTTATTTTTGATGAGGACACACCATTAAACCTTATAATTGCGATTTCTCCCGATATCTTGGTTAAAGGTGCGGATTGGGAAATAAAAAATATAGTAGGAGCTGATTATGTTATCTCTCAGGGCGGTAAGGTCCGAACAATATCTTTTATTGATGGTTTAAGCACAACTAATATTATAGAGAAAATACTCAATTTATATGGGAGAAATTATGTCTGAAAAAAGACTGAAAGAATACATTAAAGATGAGATATTTAATGGAGTTTTTGCATTAAGGCAATGCGACTTGAGAACTAAAAGCAATGGTGAAAGCTATCTTTCACTTGAATTAGGGGATTCTTCGGGTCGTCTCCCCGCTGTCTATTGGGGAATCGATTCTAATAATATATATAAACAAATTGCGAATTTAAATATAATTTATATACAAGCAGTAATTTCAGAATATCGCAACAAACCACAAGTTATAATTTACGAGATGAGACCGCCAACAGAAACAGAAGCTTCTGAAATTCAATTATTGCCTCAAGGTTCTCTTACACAGGATGAATTAAGAGAAGCATTAAATATTATGATTAATAAGATATCCGACAAGTGGTTAAGTGAGTTACTTAAAGTTATTTATACTGATCCTGAAGTAGAATTGAAGTTTTTAACTGCACCAGCCGGAAAACTTTGGCATGGCGCATATATTGGAGGATTAGCTGAACATAGTCTCAATGTAACAAAAATTTGCGAGATAACAGCTAGTTTTTTTCCAATTTGTAGAATCGATCTATTGTTAACAAGTGCCATATTACATGATATTGGAAAAATTGATGAGATAAGTGTCGATTCATTCTTCGATTATACAATCAATGGAAGACTGATAGGCCATATAATACTTGGAAACAACAGAATACAGAATGCAATTAAAAAAATAAATGGATTTCCTGAAAATATTTCAGATGAAATATCGCATTTAATTCTTTCACATCATGGGGAAACTGCAATGGGATCCCCGATACCACCAATGACTTTAGAAGCATGTATTCTTCACCACGCAGATATGCTCGAGGCCCAAGCAAATGCTTTTAATCATGTGATACAAAGAGATTTTTCTAATTATGGTGATTTTTCCGAATGGGTAAAACCTTTAGATAGATTTCTATATATTAAAAACTATCGCATAGAACAATAAATATTTAATCAAAAGAGGTACACAAATGAACAAAGTTCTTTTAGTAATGTTAGTATTTATATTTTCTGCGTTATCTCAAACTTCGTGGGTAATGAATATTAATATCGAAACAGCAGATACTACAGTTTTTAAAAGAAGTTATGGTATAGCCGAAGGCGCAACAGATGGGTACGATATTCTTAACGATATACCGCTATTTATTTCAGAAGATGATACATCAACTTATTTCCCAATATCCGCGACTTTCATTAATGCTTTGTCAACTGATATACGTAATTCAAGAGTTTCATCGCATATATGGTCACTTTGTTTTCAAAATATGCCATACAGCATAGTTAATTGGTCGTCCGATTCAATACCTGAAAGCGGTTCTTTCGAGATATCATTTCATCATTCTGATTCGACACCGTCAACTTGGATTAATATGAGAGATGTTTCTGCTGTTGCTGTTCCAAGCGATTATCAAATTGCTTTAAAATGGTTGATTCCTCTTGGTGAGGATACGATATCTCCATATGTCACTGCTTGGAATCCCTCAAATGGAAGCTCAGGAATACCTCGCGAAACTAATGTTTATTGTGAAGTTAAAGACGCAGGGACAGGTGTTGATGAAGGAACTATAGAGATACTCGTAAATGGGCTAGGCGTTACTTGGTTATCTACTATAGATACTATTGACGGAGGATTTTCGATTCTTTACGATCCTCCAATCGATTTCGGATGGAACAGCGTTGTTAGTGTTGTTGTGTCTGCTTATGATAGCGAGACTCCTGCAAATTTCGTATCGGACACCGTTTTTTGGAGGACAATCACTGATTCAATGTCAAGGACTATCGATGGAATTGTTGGGACTGGGGATCCAATTAGCCCTATTGAAAACGCTATAGTGGAAATATCAGATTTCGTTGATACTACTGATATTACTGGTTATTATTCTATTTCAAATATTTCAGATGGATATTACACTTTAAGTGCCTCGGCTGATGGTTATGCGACAAAAACAATTTTTATTAATATATCAAACGATACAACAGTGCAAATTATTCTCGATATTTTGCCCTCACCTGAAGTTTTACTTATCGATTATGATTCTGGGGTGAAACCCTTTATTTCGGGCATTGATAGCATTGGTGAAGACGATATAATTGCCGATCTTTTAGAATCAACAGGATATTCTTTCATAAGAACATCAGAAAATCCCAGTTTGTCAGAATATCGTCTTGATGATTTTAGATTTGTAATATTAGTGACACCTGTGCGAGATAGTGATTCGCATGGAATTATTCCTGAAAGCGATTTAAACATTCTATCAAATTGGCTTGAAGCCGATGGAAGAATTCTATGGATAGCTCCTGACGCAGGAATTGATTATTATGAAGGAGGAACTTCTGCGAGGAATTTTTACAATCTCTTTGGGTCGATTTACAGTTCTGATGGAAGACCTTCTAATCCAATTGGAAACGTAATAAATCTCTCTGGTGAAGCACGATGGTTTTATCTTACAGTTAATGCTGAATATGCAATCAATTCATTGGCGGATAATTATATCGATGAATTCAACCCTATTGATGAAAGCACATATGTAGCTCTTTCGAGCCAATCTACTTTACCTGAGCCTATTTCTGCAACTGGGCGTGTAATGTTTCGTGACTTGCCAAGATATAGATCAATATTGTCTTCAATTCTTTTTGGAGGAATAGAAGATGGATTCTTCCCTAATAACAAAACTTCTATTTTTAGGGGTTGCATGAATTTTTTAAGTAATGAGTTTTCTGTTAATGAAGTCCCAATTATCCCCGAGAGTTATATTATACAAGCATTTCCAAATCCATTTAATTCTAAAATAAGAATAAAAGGTTTTGAAATAGGCAAGAAGCTTGTGATTATTGACCTTTCTGGTAGGATTATAGAAAAAATTGAAGTCTGTCAAGAAACGATAAGCTGGACTCCTGGGGAGAATATCCTTTCAGGAGTTTATCTTATATGTGAAGTTGATTCAAATCGATCGACAAAGATAGTATATATGAAATAATAACTATCTCTTTGTTATACAAAGAGATAATTATGAATAATTAAATTATTTCTAAAGAAGAAGTATCTATTCATCTAATCCATCGCGTATTATCGCTAATTTATTACAAATTTCCGGCGCAAAAGAGATAAACTGCTCAAGCAGTGCACATTTGTAATCATCACAATGTGCACATGTCGGGAAACCTCGCTCTATTGCGCATTTACGGAGTTCACATGTTGCGGCGTGAGCGGTGCTCAATCTACCTTCTCCTACACAACCATCGCAGACACATTTTTCAGGATTGATCCCGCCACCATAATAGCGCGACCATTTCTTTGCGACTTCACTAAGTTGTTCAGGGTCATTAGCTTGAGTGGCAAGATATTCTTCGCACTCGTTGCAGTTAAAACCACAAGGGGAAATCTTTAACATTTTATATATATCCTTTGATAGCTTTTTTTAACTCTGTTGATGCTAAATATGGGTTTTCCGCCGCCATTATTGCTGAAACAACTGCTATACCCGCACATCCTGTCTCCAGCACTTTAGCGCAATTATTATACTTAATATTTCCTATTCCAACAACAGGAATTTTAACTGCATTGACAATTTTTGCCGTCATCGATAGGCCTATCTCGTGTGGAGTGTCCGTTTTCGTAGGCGTTGACCAAATTGGGCTGACAGCTATATAATCGGCACCTCCCTTCTCGGCCGCGACTGCGCTGTCAATATCGTTAACAGAAACTCCGATTATAAAGTCGTCTCCGAGAATCCTTCGAGCGATTTCAAGAGGCATATCGTTTTGACCGATATGAACTCCATCGGCACTAGCGGCAAGAGCAATATCTATCCTGTCGTTTATTATCAGAGGTATGTCGCTTAGCGACAATAACTTTTTGATAGACAATGCGTTACGAAGAAACTCACAAGTATCCATCGACTTCTCACGCAATTGAACCACAGTCACGCCACCCCTGATTGCCTCAGAAATAATTTCAAGAAAATTCCTGCCTTCACACATTTCACGATTGGTAACAAGATAAAGGGAATAATCTATATTATGTTTCACTCTTCCACCTGAATATTTGCATTTATAAAATCGTCTATGTTAATATATTCAAGTGCATCAATAAATGCGCTCTCGAAACTACCCGGATGCTGTGCAATCTTATATGCTAATTCTCCTGCAAGCGAATAGTATGAAAAAGCTGAAACAACAGCTTCAAAGGGATCTTCATTGGCCGCAATAAATGCCCCGGTCGTAGCGCTTAATCCGCAACCGGTTCCAGTTACGCGAGTCATTATAGAATGGCCGTTTGCGACACGAGCTACTCTTCTGCTATCCGAGATAAGGTCTCGTTCGCCGGAGATTCCAACAACACAGGAATATTTATTAGAAATATCGCGAGATATATCTATAAAATTATCGACATTATGAATAGAATCGACACCCATTGCTCCATCGAATCCCGCAATAGCACTGATCTCAGAAGCATTGCCACGAAGAACGGAGATTCTCAGAAGATCGAGTATTTCCAAAGATTTATCAGTTCGAAACTTTGTTGCACCGGCTCCAACAGGATCGAAAACTATAGGTATTCCAAGGCTATTCGCGGCAAGACCTGCTTTAATCATTGCAGAAACCCAAGTTTCATCCAGCGTTCCGATGTTAATGACAAGTGCACTAGATAGTTTAACCATATCTTCGACTTCGCTAAGTGCATGAGCCATAACCGGTTGCGCGCCAATAGAGAGCAGTATATTTGCAGATGAGTTCATCACAACGAAATTTGTGATGTTATGAACCAAAGGTGCTTTACGACGAACATTAAGTAAATTATCGTAACACTTTTGTTGCCATGCAGATAGCATGATACCTCCTAATAAAAAAGTTCCTAACGGAACCTGCGACTTCCTACGCCGGTATTGTCCGGATCAGGTTCCACGGGTATAATCTCAGACCAAACGGCCACCCCGGCAATTATAATATAGATTCGCATAGGGGATCAGTCAAGTAAAAAAATTAAAAAGACGCGGAATGGTTAATAAGGCCGATAACAGCGTTGAATTGAGGATATTTAGGAATAACAACAGGAACACCGGTGGTTTGCGCGAGGAGTTTAGCGATAGCGGTGTTTTTTGCGACACCACCAACAAGCACAATATTTGGAACCGGCGAGTTCGCTAACTTGGCCGAAATTTTATTGACAATCTGGAGATTGACGCCAGCGGCGAGGCGATATTTATCGGCCCCGCGCGCGAGTTTCGAGACAATCTCGCTTTCTCCGAAAACTGCACAAGTCGTTGTAAGCCGCTCCGGTAATTCGTAATAGTTCGATATTTCTTCAAGCGTTAATCCAAGAACAGATGCCATGTTTTCAATATATCTTCCAGCGCTAGCGGCGCAACGATCATTCATGAAGAAATCGCGAATACGGCCGTCTTCGAGCCAGATAATCTTGCTGTCTTGGCCACCAAGATCGACTACAGCAGTATCTTTTAGGCCGGTTTGCTCAATAGCACCGAGGGCGTGCGCTTGGATTTCAGGCAGGACGGTCGCTGAAGCTATCGATAAAGCGTTTCTTCCATAACCAGTCGCAAAGACTCGAGCGTCTTTCTCGAGGCCGAATTTTTCGAAATCGAGTTTGAAGCCATCGATCCCGGGTTTTCCACAATCACTAAAGAAAGAAGAGGTATCGTAAATATTATAATCATTTAAAAAGCCATCAGAAATAGCTATTTTTACTGAACGTGAACCTAGATCTAATGCTATTATTTTCATTGTCTATCAGCTAACATTTGTATGAATGATTCAATCCGAATTCGAGTTCGTTCGTCGAGATCGAATTGGCTTTCACCCTCTATGGTTAAGATTGGGACATCGATGAACTTTCTGAAGAGGAGATCCTCGATTTGCCGGAAGCAAAAGCTTTGGGTATAATGGATTACACCGTCGATGCGCCTGAGTTTTATCTCGCGGATAATGTCTTCAATTCTACGGAAAACCTTAGTGGGGTAAGTATATGAAGCGTATGCAGATATCATATCGACATCGAAGAATGGAAGGGCGAACTGCCGCTGAACCTCATTGAAAACGACCCTCGCGCCTGAGCTGTCAATAAAATCGAATAACTCGGGAAAAATAGGGGGGACTCCGATATATGCCAATCTGGCCTTTACTGTAAATGGTATTCTTTCACTTGACTCATCGATTAAAACCCGCGCGCTTTCGCAATATTTTTCGATATCTCCGTTAAAGTCTGAACTGGTGACCAGACAGAGATGATTTTCGAGCGACGATATTCGATTTTCCGCCCAAGTGAGATAATCGACCTGAGCGGCAAGTTGCCTCGGCCTTTTGAGCTTTTCGAACCATTCCTCGACCTCGAACATATCGGTATCGAGATGCCTCGCGAGCGCTTCGATTTCCGAGCGCAAAAGATGCGAATCGCCGTTGTATGGATAGGCGAATGGAATGACCTCTATGCCTTTAATCTCAAGGGTTTCCGCTAAAGCGTGAGTATTCGAACAGTCGCCCTCGGTGACGAAAATAACGGTGTCGATGTTTTCCGAATCGACTACCGCGCCATATATCCCGGCGATCCAAGCGCAAGTAGTGCGTGGATAACCGTCACGATAGGCGCGGTTCAAAAAGCTATCGCGGAGTTCCGAGGCCAAAAAAAGATTGTTCAAATCCACCGGTGTTTTGCCGGCGGCCCAAATCACCTCTTGAGGTATTGTAGTAGTTATTCCGATCTTATCATTCATCGCTTTCCAACATTTGTTGTAAGACAAGAATCATTTCAGGGAATAAAACCCTCGATTTCAAACCTGCCCACTTAGCCAAACGAAGAATCCGATCCAACATAAAAATCAAAAATCCCAACCGAAGAAGACATCGTAATAGGGCTTCTGGAAACCGTCGTGAAAGTTCGTCCGCCAAGCGACATCGAAACGAAGGCAGGTGATATTTCCGAGATTCATTCGCAGGCCGAGACCGGTGCTCCCAAACGGCTCCTTCCATTCGTCTTCCCACGCCTGCCCAAAATCCGCGAAGATCGCGCTGTTTATCCCCCGGAGGTTGATATCGAGGAAGGGAAAGCGTAGGCGAAATTGGTCGAGGAGCGGAAAGCGCAACTCGGTGCTCGAAAGAACCATGTTTCGCCCATAGAAGCTGTAGAAGGGGTAGCCGCGAAAGTCCCATGTTCCGCCCATCCAGAACCTCTGCGGCTCCGCGCCGCCGGAGGTTCTTCCGACAAGTCTCGCGGCCAGACATGACCTTTTAGTGAGACGGAGGTAATAGCGGAGGTCGGCGCTGGCGAGGCTACTCGAGCTCTCGAGATCTTTCAACCTAAGCGAGCCGCCGATAGTCGCGTTTCCGCGAAATCCCTCGATCGGGCCGGTTGCGCCCCAATGGGAATTATCCTTGATGAGAGAGAGCTTCAATGTCGAGTAGGCCCCCTCGCGATCCGGTTCGACATCGGTGTAAAAATTCTTCTTGAGATATTCGAGGTATGCCGTCACATCGAATCGCATGAACCGGTTTAAGGGATACGATAACGAACCGAGAATTCCGGCGCTTTCCTCGGAGAAGCCCCAGTCGTAGATATTAAAGCCTTCATTATAATAATGATAAGCGCCGCCGCCCCATATAGGCCTGTCGGAGGCGTCGTAATAAACAGCCACAATATTGAGGTTTTTAAGGAGGTCGCTGAGTGTTTGCCCTTCGTCATAAACCATGAAATAAACCTGTTTGTCACCGAGCATATCGGAAAAAAGGCCCTCGATTCCACCGCCGGATTCCATCGAGGTGCTCGTCGAGATCGAGCCTTGCGCAACATCGAAGGAGAACTTTGTGTCGTGTCCAATCCCCGACCGAGCAAGCTCTGTGCTCAGTTGGCGGGGTTTCCATATCTCGTGCCATTCTTTCCATTCGAGAGAGGCTGTTTCGTAAAGGCTATCTTTCGGCAAGACAACGATCTGATAGGAATTCTTTGTGAAAACCGTCGCCAAGATGCTATCGCCGCGCCATGCCGCCGGCTCGAATAGGCCGGTGAGGATATTAGTTCTTCTGTAGGCAATCATGGAATCAGGGAAAAACTCCCAGATATTGTTTATCGAGTTCGTTCGATTCGACGAGAACAAAACCGAGCCATCCTCTGTGATACTAACCTGCGAGCCGTCAATTCCATCCAAGAACTCGATTGTTCCGCCCTTTTGTCCAATTCGGCAGATCGATTTTGTGCCGATTTTATTCCGATCGCTGTCGAAGATAACCCAATCCCGGCAAAACACGGGATTGAAATCGCCGTAGGTGTCCCGAGTCAGACGAACGAGGGAATCCTCCTCGACGAAATACAAATAGATATCCGCGAAGCCCTTGAGATCGGTGCCGGAAAACAACACTCGAAAACCGGCAGAATCGATCTGCGGGCTGTTAATCCCCGGTATCGACTCGAATTTCTTCCTGTGTAAAATCTCGCCGGATTCAATATCGACAAAGGTCAAAACATCGCCGCCCTGTGACTTGGCGCTCATCGCGAGCACGCCGTTTTTCGAGATAGAGAAGGAATTATCGAAGAGGTGCATATCCTCGATTTTATCGGTGAACCCACCGCGAAGGACGGCCTCGAAATCATTCCCCCGAAGGCGATAGATAGCGGGGTAATCCATACGCGTTGATTGGAGGAGGATTTCCGGAATCGTGTCGCCCTTAGGGCAGTAGCTTTGCGCGGCGAGGTTCATTCCGTCGCCTTTGCCGGTGACCGGCCTGCCGGCCAGATGCGGAAGTTGCCCCTCGGTGATCATAGGCCAATATCTTTTTTGAACAGCGTCCATCCACCTTTGACCGGCCTTCTGGATACTCATCCCAAAGTGCGCCTCGAAGAGGTCTTCAAAATACTTGAAGTCGTGCAAATCGTTTATAAGCGCGGGAATACGAGCGGAACTATACTCCTCCGACAACCATTCGAGAAAGCTCTGCGCCTCTTTATACATTAAAAACGAGCCGGAGATCGAGTATATATTTTCAAGCGGCACAAGAGACCCTTCGAGCGCGCCGGAGCGAATAACCATCTCCATCTCGGGCGAACTGCGTTCCGAGAAATGCTCCGCTAATCCCTCCTCGAACCAGAGTGGAAGAAAATTTAAAAAGAACAGCTCATGAGCGTCGTGGACAAAGGTGTTTTTGTGCAAAATAAAGGCGTGGACAAGCTCGTGTTTCAGCGTATGCCGAAAGTCGTTATAGTCGCCGTTGAAGGGGAGGACTACCCTTCCCTTGTAATACTCAGTAAATCCGCCGACCCCCTCGGGAAGTATCCACGAGATAGTATTGGTTTCCTGAAAGAGGTTCGGAGTGGGGTAAACAATGACCGGAATTCGCGATCTCGGGACGAATCGAAAGCTTGCAATATGGTCCTTCCAATAGTTCTCGACCTCGTAGGCTGTGATACGGGCAAGCTCTTCTTCATCCCCGAAAAAGTAAATATCGAAATGCTCTGTGCGAAGCCTCTGCCAGTCGTAATCGCGATATTGGATCTTGTTTTTGCCGAAGTAATACTGCCCGAAGGCGGTCATCGATAACAGAAGAAAAGCGATTATCCCGAGGCGTTTCATAGGCAATAAAATAGATATATCCTCGGCGATGTCAATGAAGTTCGGTCGATTCTCGTTAACTGGCGAAATATCAGTCGATGAAGAACCACTCGAGGCCGCCTCGTATCGACCAACTCGGGATAGCGCTTAAGCTTGTCCCATAAAGAAAACGATCAGGGGAGTAGTCGAGGTTTTCCCAAGTTTCACCTGATTGGACGAGCAAAAATTCGCCAAAAGCAAACAAGCTGAAGGAAAGATAATCGAATCGAGCCTCGGCTCTGATGAAGGCGTATGGGTCGATCTCATTGCCGGTGAAATCCCGAAGCCCGAGTATCGCCTCGCCCTCGAGACCCAAAGTCAGCCGGGCTAAATTATCCAAGTATTCCCTGCCCTCCTGAAGGTGCAAGAGAACACGGTGTTCCGGCATCCCCAAAACCGCGCTCCCCGAATCCGAATCGACAGTGGAAAAGCTATACTTGCATGATATCTCGAACGAATTATCCGGAGAATACCTGAATTCGGCGCTTGCCGGAATAACGACGAGACGTTCGTTGTAGTTTTGAACAGCCCACTCGACCGTCAAAGGGGTCGTTTCGCGGAGAACCCAAAGCGACGGATTCTCCGAGATATAATAGCCCCCTCTTAGATCGAGCGATAGACCTGTCGGCAAATTGTAGCTCCATGACAACTCCGCGCCGGTGTTCTTCACCCGATGAACCCCCTCGAGCGCGAGCCGGCGGAAGTGGATCGTTTCGGGGCTTTCGCCCTCAGTGAGGAAATCGTCGCCCTCAAAAGGGGAGAGGTAGTTTTGAAGCGGGGCGAGAGCGTCCGAGTAAATCGCGTTGGCTCGCAGAAGGTTATTGCCCGTGGAAATCCGCATGCCGCCACCGAATGAATAGCCCGTATCGCCTAATATGTCCTTCTCGCCTCGAAATGCGAGCAGAGCAGAAAAAACCTTGGATATCGAGATATCCGCCGAAACAGAGCCGCGATAATCCCTCCAAAACTCCGAGGTTGCGCTGTTTTTGTCCAACTTGAATGCGCGAGAGCCTAAGCTCATATCCAAATTCACAAACTTGAAGCCGGAGAAATCCGTCTTGAGGCTAACGCCGTCGATATAGAAGGAATTGTCGAAGCCCAAGCTGTCGGTCGAGCCTCGGTATCGGCGAACCTCATCCTGATGATCGAAGCGAAGCTCGAGCCTTGTATTCGGCTGGGAATAGCCGATCTTTCCATCGACGATTCGGCGATTGCTCTCCAGTTTTGAACTCGATTCCTCGAAAATCCCGCCCGGGGATTCGATATTAGCCGTCTTCTCTGTTCTCACGGCAAGGCCGGCGAAATCGAAACGCCCATATTTCAAATAGGCGATCGGTGAATAGTCGAAATCCTTAAAATCGCCGGAATAAAGGGGGTTGTCGCCCTTGGTCTCCGAACTGGTGAGGCCGATCCAACCGATTCTGCCAAGCCTCTTAAGCATAACCCCGGAAAGCCTTTGCCTGCGATTAATACCCCAATGCGCCGAGATCCTTGTATAATCGCTCGAGATATTCGAATCGCTCGCGGCGAAATCGGCCGAAGCGAACAAGGGTTCTCCTCCGAGGCCGGCCGAAAAAAGCGGCAAATTGAAATCGACCGAGTTGATCATCTCGAGTGGGAGCGGGGAAAAATCCGCAGAGCCAAAGCGACTGAAGAATATCTCCTCGCCGTCGAGATAGAACGATGGCGAGAACGAGCTAAACCTCGATAAACTCGAAAAACCCCGTCTCGAAAGGATTTCCGGCAGGGTAGAGGTGAGCGCTACACTGCGCGAACCTTCCGCTCTGTCGTTGAAAACCGAATACCTCGAGATACCGTGCTCGAGGGTGTCTTGCGCGATCGGAATCGCAAGGCTGTCCGTGAGCTTTATCTGATTGGCGCCTTGTTCCACGCTGACGAGCTGGGCGAAGGCCGAAACGGCTATCGATGAAAGCAATGCCGCTACAAACGCTAATTTTCGTGTCGCTCCCACTATGACAACCACCGTAAAACAAGTATTGTCGCTACCGTCAGGATGCCCACCACTACGAAAACCGGCCAAAAATCCAGTATCCTCGGGTAGTGCGAGCGGTCGGGCTTTGAAAAATGCACAAACTTAACATCCTCGGGAACAGATTCGTCCGGCTCTGTTTCCAGATGGGAGCTAAGCTTGAACTCCCTCTTCGGCAAACGCTTCTCGAACATCCTCATAAAAGCCTCGATTAAAACTCGCTAAACTCGCGAAAACCGCTAAAATAGCGATGGTAAAACCTTTCGATGCAGAAATATTCAATTTATTTAACAAAAAATCAAGCAAATAATGGCCGTCTGACTTTCGAAGGTGGATAAAGAGATTGTTAACGAACGAATTTCCAGTAAACACCGACCGAAAGCCCGATAATTGAAACAGCGAGCACCAAAATATCGGCAAACTTGAACCTCAACGGATAAAGGCTCGTTCTGTCCGAATCGCTCGAAAAACCCCGAACCGTGAGGGCGACCGCAGTCGTCTCGGCCCTGCGCAACGCCCCTACAAAAAGCGGCACAATCAGCGGGATCACAGATCTCACTCTCGCTATGGGCGATCCTTGCCCAAAGGCCGCGCCGCGGGATCTTTGGGCGAATTTAAGCTCGCGAGCATCCACCGTCAGGGTTGGAATGAACCTTAACGCGAGCAAGATCGTCGTCGAAACCTCGCGCACCGGCAACCTCAATCGCGCGAGAGGCTTCAGCATCCTTTCCGCGGCGTCCGCGAAGGCAATCGGCGCTGTCGTCCAGCTGACCAACGCGGCGATCCATAACATGGAAAGAAGCCGTGTTCCATAAAAAAGACCTCGATTAAGCCCCTCGGCGGAAGTGCCGATCCCAAAAATAGAAGAGGTTTCCTCCAAAGAATCCGTGAAGAGGACATGGACAAGGACAGTGAAAAAAACGAAAAAGGCCGCGGTTTTCAACAAACTCAAAACCGCACGGAATGGTATCGCCGAGACAACTGTCAAAAGCGCGATACAGGCCAAGGCCAGAAGCTGAACCTCAATTGTCGATCCAATGAAAAGCGCGGCGACCAGCGATATTAAAAAAACGATTTTCGCGCGCGGATCGAGACGATGGGCCGGTGAATCGCCATCGATGTATCGTCCGAGAAGGAGGCTTCTCACTCGCTAACCTCGGAAAGAGAACTCGCCACCGAACACCTCGGATACGAGACCGGAAAGCGTGCAACGCGGGCCGCGTTTATCGATTGTCAATATATCGGGAAGGGCGACCTTGACTCGAATCGGCAGAGCGAACTCCCCGCGCTTCAATGCAACGAGCGCGCAAGCGACGGCGCCGGTGCCGCAGGCGAGAGTCTCATCCTCTACTCCGCGCTCGAAGGTGCGAATCTCGATCTCGGCCTCGGGGCCTTCGCATTTCGACATGAAGTTCACATTAGTCCCCGCCGGCTGAAAGGCCGCATGGCGCCGCAGGGCGGTTCCGAGTTGAAACACCGGCGCTTCGGCGATGTCTTCCCAAAGAATTACAACATGCGGGACACCGGTATTCACAAAGTAATACTCCATTCGCTCCGAGCCGATATCTATATGTTTCGGCCCGAGAACCTCGCCCGAGGCCGGCATAAGGACCTCGACTGAATCGCCTTCGACATTTGCGCTGATCATCCCCGCGTTGGATTCGAACATCAGCCCGGAATCCAACCCGAGCCTGTGATGCGCGAAATGCGCGATACATCTGGCGCCGTTTCCGCAGAACTCGACCTCGCCGCCGTCGGAGTTGAAATAGTGCATCGTGAAATCCGCCTTTTGCGAATCATCGACGAAAAGGACGCCGTCGCAACCGACTCCGGTCTTTCGATTGGAAACCGCCACGACAAAGGATGATCTTTCGAGTCGATTCTTCCCGTCACGGCAGTCGATGAGGACGAAATCGTTGCCGCTACCGCTCATCTTTACAAATGGAACCTTCATTTTGCTTCCAATTTTACTTGTTTCAGCGAGTCGCGCTCGCGAATCCGCTTTTCGAGGTCGTCGTAAATCATCTGCGGATATGATCCCGCCGGAATATAGGGTTCCCCTTTTCGGAAAACCTCGAGGGCCTCTTCGTATCGCTCCCGCTCGATTAAAATCACCGCGAGGTTTTTATACGAGTTCCAGTTTGTTTCAAAAAACTCGATATCCGCCCGAAGGAATTCCGCCGAGCGGTCTTTAAATCCCTGCGAATAAAAGAGCATCGCCGCCGAAAGCCACGCCCTTTGATATATACTCGTCACTACCACCTCTCGGGGGGTCAGGCGTTCCCTGTTTGCGACAAAATTGGACAATTCCACCGCAGAGGGGGGGATGAACCTATTGTTCATCAGCTCCACAAGCACACCGCATCCACCCTTCGGCACAGACTCGAAAAGCCGCTCCATCTCGCCCCCGAAAAAGGTGCCGCAGACCGGCCGCTTGGGTAAGGCCTTCCTCACTATACTATAATGCATCTCGCGCCACGCTTTTTCAAGCTCGTTCGCGGAAAAGGGGCGTTTTTTCTCGAAATCTTTGACCTTGGAATAAAAATGATCGATCTGCGGTCTCGACTCCGCGAATATTTCGGGATACCTTTCGAGTATCTGTTCCAAATACCAAGACCTACGCATCAGCTCGAAATCGAGGAGGACGACATCGGGCCGATACCCCCTCGCGAGGTGGAGATATTTCGCCGGGGCGTAATAGTCCCAATTGTTAAAGTAAATAATCGCTCCTCGGGGCGCCAGCGCGAGGATATTCTCCGCGACCTCCTCGACGAGATAATAATCCGACCTATCCATCTCCTTCCAGCGAGCCGGCGCCGCGGCGAGACCTAAGAAACAGAATGCAATCGGCAGGATAAGGCCGAGCGGTTTCTTCAGGTTCGCGAGGAAAATAACACCGCAACCGGTGAGAATAAACCATGAAACTATCGCCGGAATAAAATAGGGCTCGATATCGGGAATGCTGTAGTTCATCGAATATACAACATCGAAGATGATTATCGACAAAAGCGCCCAAAGAAGCGCGCGAACCCTTTTAAATAAGAAAACACCGCCCACTATCGCGAACGGAATCGAGGCAAAGGTCGCGTCGTCCTTAAGCTGTATCGCGAAATTCTTAAGGCTGAGTAATATCTCCGACAAGGGGCGGCTGAACATCCAAACGCGGTATTGCCATGCCGTGACATGCCGAATGAAGCGCTCGAGGCTCGAGGGATCGCCGAAGTTCATCGTCGGTGAGCATGCCGCGCGGATCGGCAGATACAAATAAATAGTCAATCCGAGTGCGAAGAACCCAAGTGCGGCTAATACGGGGCGAAGCCCGAGGCCTTTTCGCCTATACATTACTATAATAAGAGCGGCCGGGGCGAATAGCAGTGTCAGCATATGTATCCCGAAGGACAACCCGAATAGCAGTCCGCTCGCGAAAAGCAACCGGGACTCGCCGCGCTGAAACCATCGAAGGAGCATGTAGAAACTCGTGAAGGTGAAAGCTGTTTCCAAGGCGTAAACCTCGGTCACCGTGGCTACCGGCCAAAATGTCTTTGAAAAGGCAAAGGCGAAGGCCGTTCCCGCGGATATAAGTAAACAAGGCCATCCTTCACGCCTCAGCGCCATCGAAATAATGAGATTGGCGACGAGGAATACCGCCGCCGCCGCCGCGCCGCCCGCTAAAGCGGAAAGGAGGTTAGTCGTTATAACCGGCTCGAGACCGGTCTGGATTTGCAGGCATCTGCCTAAAAGACAATACAGGGGATAGCCTGTCGGGTGCGCGATCCCCGGCTCGGAACAGGCCAGCGCGAGCTCGCCCGAGTCGATAAGGCCGACCGTCGGCTCCATCGTCGAGATGAAGACGGCCGACACAATTCCGAAAATCAGAACAGCCCATGTGAGGTTCGTTATTCGCATACGACAAAAATATAAACCTCGAATCGTGGATTAGCAATAGAATACTGTATTTAAAGCGGCTCTGTGAGGGTCGAAATCTTTATATAGAATAGCTTTCGGACAAAGAATCCATCCCCCAAAACCACGCTCGCTCTAAACAAAACGCAAATTTAATAAATTTTTTAACTTGACTTATCGGGTTTATTGAGTAAATTGTGGCTTGTTTTGCGAACGGGGGGAGAAACTCGTTCGCCGAAATTAATTTAGCGACTAAAAGAAGAGGTCAAGATGAAATCGCCTACGCCGAAACAGAACGAAATTAACCATAAATGGTGGGTTCTCGACGCCGAAGGCCTTATTCTCGGCAGGATGGCCGCCAAGGTGGCACGCGTTATTCGAGGCAAAGAAAAGCCGATCTATACGCCCCACCTCGACACCGGCGACCATGTCATTGTTGTCAATGCCGAAAAAATCCAGTTCACCGGCAAGAAGCTCGAACTCAATGTCCACAAGAGCTTCACAGGGTACCCCGGCGGGCTTCGCGAAAAGAAATGGGCTGAAGTTCTCGATAAAAACCCCGAAAAAATCGTCGAACATGCGGTGAAGGGGATGTTGCCCAGAAATAGGCTCGGAAGACGGCTTTTCAAAAAGCTCCATGTCTATTCCGGCGCCGATCACCCGCATGTCGCCCAACAACCCGAAGTGCTTACAATCGAATAAAGGAGCTTCGTTGAAAAACGGAATCTATGCTACCGGAAAAAGAAAAGACGCCGTCGCACGCGTCTGGATCAAGCCCGAAACGAAGAAATCGCAAACAGTGAACGGAAAATCTCCCTCCGATTTCTTCTGCCGCGAGGATCTCGTGATTCATATGATCGAGCCGCTTCGCAAAGTCCAGATGGAAGAAACGGTGACAATCGAGTGTATGACCAAGGGCGGCGGAGTCAGGGGACAGGCCGGCGCAATCAGGCTCGGTCTTGCCAGAGCGCTTGTGAAATATAATCCCGAGCTTAGGACCGCACTTAAAAGAGAGGGCTTCCTCACTCGCGATCCGCGAGGCGTTGAACGTAAGAAATATGGAAGACCCAAGGCGCGCAAACGCTTCCAATTCTCGAAGAGATAGTTTATTGTAAAATAGGCCGCGAGCCTCCGGTGGGGTCCCGAATAGGGCAACGGAATTAAGACTCCCGGCCGTCGTTTAACCCCAAGGAGTTTAAAATGTTACCAAATGTCACTTTGGAGGACCTGCTTGACGCCGGTGCCCATTTCGGACACCAAACCTCCCGTTGGCACCCTAAGATGCAGAAATTCATCTTCGGCGAAAAAAACGGTATCCACCTTATCGACCTGAAAAAAACCCTCTATTGCCTGCTCGAGGCCTATGAAGTAGTTCGACGCACCGTCTCCAACGGCGGTTCGGTGCTTTTTGTCGGCACGAAAAAGCAAGCAAAAAATATCATGAGGGAAGAGGCCGAAAGGTGCGGCATGTATTATGTCTCCGAGCGCTGGCTCGGCGGAATGCTCACGAATTTCCGCACAATAAGAACCTCGGTCGATCGAATGAAGCAGATCGAGAGAAACCGCGAGGACGGAACATTCGATAAGCTTACAAAAAAAGAGGTTCTCGAGCTCGAGAAGGACTACGAAAGATTGACAAAGGTTCTCGGCGGTATCCGCAATATGGATAAATTGCCCGACCTTCTCTTCATCGTCGATGCCAAAAAAGAAGATATCCCAATTAATGAGGCGAAAAAGCTTCATCTGCCGATCGTCGCGATCTGTGACACAAACACCGATCCCGATGTTATCGATTATCCCATTCCTGCCAACGACGACGCTATTAAATCGATCAAGCTGATCGCCGGAGCGATCGCCGACGCCGCACGCGACGGCATGTCCGGAAGCCAGCTCTTAGAGAGGATCGACGAGGAGGCTCGCATCGCGGAGATGGAAAGCAACGACTCGAATGTTGTTGTCGAAGAAGAAGATATGCCGGTCAATGCACATAAAAAGGAAGTTCCCAAGGCAGTTAGGAAGGCTAAAAATGAGCAGTAATATCGATGCAAAGAAGGTTCAAGAGCTTCGGAAGATGACCGGAGCCGGAATGATGGACTGTAAAAACGCCCTCGTCGAAGCCGAAGGCGATATCGAGAAGGCGGTTGACAATCTCCGCAAGGCCGGAATCGCGAAGGCCGCGAAGAAACTCGGCAGAGAGGCTAACGACGGTAGAGTCCACGCCTATATTCACCCCGGCTCGAAACTCGGTGTTCTGCTCGAGGTTTTCTGCGAAACCGATTTCGTCGCAAGGACGGCTGATTTCATCAATTTCTGCAACGATGTCGCGATGCAGATTGCCGCCGAGGATCCTCTCGCTGTCTCTGTCGATCAGATCGACCCCGCAGTTCTCGATAGGGAAAAGGCCATCTACAAAGACCAAGCCCTTGCCACCGGTAAACCCGAGGCCTTTGTTGAGAAGATTGTTGAGGGCAAACTCGAGAAGTTCTACGATCAGACTGTTCTGCTTCGCCAGTTTTCTATCAAGGAACCCGATAAAAAGATCGAAACGATCTTGCAGGAGCTTATAGCAAAACTTGGCGAAAATATCCAACTCGGCCAATTCGCGCGTTTTAAAATCGGGGAATAAACCCCGATTTTTTTATTATTATGCTGAAGTTCAAAAGAGTATTGCTGAAAATCTCCGGCGAAGGCCTGCAGGGCAAAGAAACCTATGGCATCGGCTCGCAGAGGATTTCCGAGATAGCGGACGAGATCGCCACCGCCCATGATACCGGTGCGGAGATAGGCTTAGTCGTCGGTGGCGGAAATATCTTCCGCGGCCTCGCTGGAACGGAACTCGGCTTCGATCGCGCCGCAGGCGATTATATGGGCATGCTCGCTACTGCTATCAACGCCCTCGCCCTTCAGGTTGTCCTCGAAAAGAAGGGGATCCATACGCGCGTCCTGTCGGCGATCAAGATGGATCAAGTCGCCGAGCCGTATATTCGCCGAAGAGCAATTCACCACCTCGAAAAGGGGAGGGTGATAATCCTCGCCGGCGGAACGGGAAATCCCTACTTCACGACCGATACTGCGGCCGCGCTTAGAGCCGTCGAGATCGGCGCGGAGGTCGTCCTTAAAGGCACTAAGGTGGATGGTGTTTTCGATAGCGACCCGGTTAAGAACCCTTCCGCGAAAAAGTTCGATCAAATCACATATTTGGATGTCATCGAGAAGAACCTTCGCGTGATGGATCATACGGCAATTACACTTTGTGCGGAAAACGATATTCCGATTCTCGTATTCAACCTCGGCTTCGGCGGGAACCTCGCACGGGTTCTTGCCGGTGAAGCGGTTGGAACGATTATCGGCGGAAAAAAGGAGTATCGATATGCTCGATAGTATTGTCAAAGATGCGAAAGACCGAATGCAAAAGGCTATCGAGGCCATAGCGAAGGATTTGTCCAAACTTCGCACCGGCAAGGCCTCCGCGGCTATTCTCGAAGGAATTAAGGTTGACTACTACGGCACTGAAATGCCGATTAATCAAATCGCTTCCATCGCGATTCCCGAAGCGAGGCTCATAGTCATTCAGCCTTGGGACAAAAACGCAGTCGATCCGATTGTCCGCGCGATAAACGCCTCTGATATCAACCTTCCGCCGCAAACCGACGGCAATGTCATTCGTCTGTCGATTCCCCCACTTACGAAAGAACGCAGAATCGATCTTACGAAGGTAGCCTCCAAGATCTCCGAGGAGGGCAAGGTTGCGGTGCGGAATATTCGCAGAGACGCTGTCGAGCAGATCAAGAAGGGCCAGAAGGATGGCGGAATCCCCGAGGACATCGCAAAGCGCGGCTCCGACGAGATTCAAGATTTGACCGATGAATACTCCAATAAAATTGATGATCTCAAGAAGAAAAAGGAAGAGGAGATCCTCAATATTTAGGCCGTAAGGAGCTCGACCTATGATCCGAAAAGCGATTATGATATTGACAATCGCCTAAAAATAGTTTAATTAAATATGTGAAAAATTAAAATTGGGAGGAATAATGGAATTTGAGAACGGGTATGAATTTACACAGGCTGAGGTCGAAGAGGGGAAGACGATGGGCATTTTGGCCTATATCCTCTTCTTGATCCCATTGCTCGCCCAGCGCGAAAATCGCTATTCGATGTTCCATACAGAACAGGCGATAATCTTAGTCATCGTCGCGATTGGACTTTCGGTTATCTCCTCGGTTCTCTCGTTCACCTGCATCGTCCCGATTATCGGTGCGATCGCCGGCCTTGGAGTGCTGGTCCTTTGGATTATCGGCCTGATCAATGCTATCGGCGGCAAGGCTAAGTTTGTTCCGGTTCTCGGCAAATACGGCCCCAAGATGGGTCTTTGCAAGCCGACCGTGACAGGTTCTGTCCCTCCTCCGCCTCCGGCCGAATAAGACGATTATTCATTGGAGCTTTTGAGAGCCCCGCTTATGCGGGGTTTTCTTTGACCGCCATAGGGCTTTTGTCGCCCTATTCTTATAACAATGCACTTGCTCTATCGAATAAAACGAGTATATTTTCGGCAATCCTTCATCGAAATCGGTGGGCTGGATTAAAATTGCACGGAGTTACTACGGATAAAAATTCAAAATGAACAATGAGGCCGAGAGATTAGCTATACTTTTCACCACTTGCGAAGGCACACTTACCGGAGCGACCCAATCGACATTCTATCTCGCCGAGGGTTTAGCGAAGCGAGGTCATAGAATCTTTGTCGCATGCCCCGCAGACTCCCTTCTTTATAGTATGCTCGGGAGTTCATCCGCGAAACGAGTTCCGGTGCCTTTTAAAGGCAAGTTCGACCTCGCCTCGATACGGGCGATTCGCGATTTAGTCCGCGAAAATGGAATTTCGATAATCAACGCCCAATCGAGCGCAGATAGGTATATCTCGATTTTTGCAAACAGACTATTCGAGCTTGATCTTAAGGTCGTTCATACACGCCGCCAACTTCCGATGAGTAGTGGAGGCTGGCTACAACGGAAGTTTTATATCGGAAACACAGAAAAAATCGTTGTTGTTAGCGAAAGCTTGAAGAAAACCTTCGTTAAAAATGGCTATCCTGAAAGCCATCTCGAGGTGATTTTCAACGGAATGACCCCCGACTTTTTTGAGCGCGCAAGCGAGTCGAAGACAGCAACCCTTCGCGAAAAATATCAGATCGAAAAGAACGAAGTGATCGTCGGCTGTATTTCAAGGTTTAAAAATCAAGCCCAGCTTATTGCGGCATGCAGGTTTCTTCCTGAAAGCTATACCCTGATGTTCGTAGGCATCGAGGTCGGCGCTATGGACGCCTTCGCCAAGGAGTTTGGAATCAAAAACCGCATCATCTATGCCGGAATCGTTCCTCGCGAGGAGGTTGTCGATTATTACCGAATCTTCGATGTTTTCGTGCTCCCCTCGACTATGGACGGTTTCGGGCTGGTTCTTGTCGAGGCTATGGGCCTTGGGGTTCCGGTAATCGGAACGAGATCACAGGGCATCATCGATGTTATCGACAACGAAAAGAACGGCCTTTGGTTCGAAGATGGCAATGTCGAAGAGCTTGCGCGAAAGATAATCCTCCTCGTAGATGATGGAAATATCAAGCGAGAGAGGATCGCAAACGGCCTTGAAGCCGCACACTCGCGCTTCACAATTCAGAAAACGATCGACAATTACGAGGCTTTTTTTAGAAGCATCCTCCGAAATTAATCTCCGCTTTCGTCAAACCCCGGGGCGTCGGTCCGTCGAGGCCATAGTTATAACTCAGTTAGGTTAGCGATTTCTCATGGCCTCGACGGCCGTCGTGTTCGCGGATAAACTTTTTGAATTTGATGGATTTCCGTCGCGAACACGCCGCGGCCACCTGCTTTGGCAGGTGGCGCCGACGCCCCTATTCAGATTGTGTCGATTCTAATTTTGCCTTTATCGAGGACGGCATAGGTGAATTGCGAGAAGAAATCGCCGAGGTTGACATAGGTTGTGTTTTCGAGACGGACGATTCGCGCGGGTTCGTGGGTATGTCCCACAATGACGAATTCGATTCCATTTTTTGCGATTTTTTGCGCGGTATCGAGGTATTCGGCCTCGAATTTCAGATTTCTGTTCTTTGTGTAGATTCGGCTTCCATTAGAGACGCCGCATGCGATTCTCTGGCCGATTTTCCGCGGGAAGAGCTTAAAAAGGAGGATTGATGCCGGACATCGAAGAAATGGCTTAAGAATGAGCCGATAAGCCCAATCGGATTTGGCGAGACCGTCGCCATGACCGGCGTAAATCCTTGTATTTGCTATAGTTCCTAAAAAAGGTTTCTTCAAGACTTGGCAACCGGACTTTTTAATGAAGTTTTTTCCTACCCAATAGTCGTGATTTCCACCAATAAAAGTAATCTTGGTGCCTTTTGAAACAGCATTGCATAATATATTAAGCGTATTTTTGTAACAATTAGGGATCCCCGAGAAAAACTCGAACCAAAAATCGAAAAGGTCGCCGAGAATAAAACACTCAGCGTTGTTTGTGGCGGCTAAGTCGAGCAATGACTTCAGCTTAAAGTTCTTAAGAGCATCTTGATCACCGACACCGAGGTGAACATCAGAAAAAAAATATATAGGCTTTGAACTTGAAGTCATAGGGATATATATATATCATTTCCTGATTTATGCAAGTCCAAAATGAAAAATATGAGAATTAAGGTTAAAGCATTCGGATGTAAACTCACTCAATGCGAGGCGGGGGAGATTGAGAGCGGGTTGATTAGCGCTGGTTACGATGTTGTCGATTTGCCTCCATTCGATATTGTAATTATATGTGGGTGCACTGTCACATCGCGCGCGGATTATAAGGTGCGTCAATATCTGCGGCGAGCAAAACGAGAATTCGGCGCAAAAAAGCTCATATTGACCGGTTGTAGCGCTCAAAATATTGATCAGATAAAGATTCGTGAATTATCGATAGATAAAGTCTTTCCCAGTAACGACAAAGAAGAGATCGTCAAGTATCTAAATTCCGATTATAGTTATGATTTGTGTCAGAATAATACAAATATAGATTGCAATATAAATGCACATAATTATGATAATAGAACACGCGGTTTCGTTAAGATTCAGGATGGATGTAATCAATTTTGTTCTTACTGTATTGTGCCTTATGTTAGGGGCCGTGAGGTTAGCTTATCGCCATCGAATATTATTGACAAAGTAAATCTTCTTTCGGATCATGGAATAAAGGAAGTTGTGTTAACAGGGGTTCATATCGGGAGATATAGACACTCGAATAAGGATATTCTTGGTCTATGCAAAATGATAGCTGAAGAAACGGATATCTTCCGCATTCGGCTGAGCAGTATCGAGCCTAACGAAATTTCGGACGAAATGATTGAATATATTGCGACTTCCTCAAAAATTGCACCTCATTTACATGTTCCTTTACAATCGGGAAGTGATAATATACTTCATAATATGAATAGATCATATACTCGAGATCAATATTATGAAAAAATATATAAAATATACTCTAATGTGAAAAATATTGGTATTGGAACGGATATAATAGTAGGTTTTCCGGGTGAGACTGAAGAAGATTTTTCTGAGACATACAACGTATTGGAGTCGTTACCAATCTCGTATCTTCATATCTTTCGATACTCGAAGAGAGCCGGAACAAAGGCTTTTGCTATGGAACCTCATGTTAATGAATCTATTAAGCGAGAGCGAATGGAAAGACTATCTTCACTTGATCTTGTTCTTAGGAATAAGTTTATAAACACGCAGATAGGTATTGACCAGACAGTGATTATTGAGAGAATAGTTAATAGTATTTGCGAAGGTATAACCGGTAATTATTTGAGTGTAAATTTTGTAAGTAATTCAATAATAAAGAATAATATTGTAATAGTTAAACCTATAGATTATAAGAATGGAGTAACTAATTGTTATATAGAACATATCATATTATAACTTATGGATGCCAGATGAATGAATACGATTCATTGGCAGTCGAGAATTTGTTAGAAAAAGACGGATGGGAATCCGCAGAACTTGAAGATGCTCAATTGGTTATAGTAAATACTTGTGCAGTAAGACAAAACGCCGAAGAACGTGCTATAGGGAGACTATTAACAATTGCTGGAACATATCCAGAAAAAATTGTAGGTATAATAGGATGTGTTGCGAAAGAAAAGGGAGCTGACTTACTTAAAAAATATAATAAAATCAGATTCGCTGTCGGGCCTGGAGAAATTGATAGAATACCAGAGATAGTAAGTGAAAAGAGGAAAAAACAAGTTTTATTAATTGAAGATAGAATTACAGGATGTGAACTTAGAGCGAAAACAAAGAAAGATCAAATTAAAGCATTTATATCTATTACAAGAGGATGCGAAAATTATTGTAGTTATTGTATAGTTCCATATGTTCGTGGTAAACTAATATCACGGCCTTATGATGATATATTAGATGAAATAAAGAATAATATCTATCTGGGTGTCAAAGAGATAACTCTTCTAGGACAAAATGTTAATAGCTATTACGATCAGAAAAATAATGTTGACTTCGCTGATTTACTTTATAAAATATACGAAAATACTGAATTATTAAGATTGAGATATTTGACTAATCATCCTAAAGATATGTCAGATAAAATAATAGAGGCAATAACAAATATACAGATTGTATGTGAGTCTATTCATCTTCCGATACAATCAGGCTCTAATAAAATATTAAAGAAAATGAATAGGGGTTATACTATTGAAGAATATAAATTATTAGTTAGCAAAATTAAAAATAAAATGAATAATGTTGCACTTTCAACAGATATTATAACAGGTTTTCCCGGAGAAAGCGATGCAGATTTCAATGATACAGTTTCGATCTATCATGAAATTAAGTATTCATCTTCATTTTCTTTTAGATACTCTGTTAGGCCAGGAACTAAAGCCGCAAAGATGCATGATTCTGTTCCTGAAAGTATAAAGATTGAAAGATTGAAAGAAATAATTAATATTGGACAAGAATATTCAAATAAATTTAGCAAAGAGCAAATTGGAAAAACAGTAGAAGTTCTTGTCGAAGGTCGAAATCTCAGAAAAAATAGTGAGTATATTGGGACTGATCGTGCAGGAAGAAAGGTTTCTTTTAAAACTAATATAGATGTTGAAGACCCGATAGTTTATGTCAAAATATATGATGCTCAAAAATGGCTTTTATTGGGAAATATAGTTGATAGTAAGGTGAGAAATGTGTGAAAAAGTAATAGTTGTTAGTGTAAGAAGCTTTCAAGAAGATATTCTGCGATTTGAAGAATCTTTGAATGAATTAGAAAATCTTGTCGATACTGCTGGCGGTATTGTAGTTACAAAAATTGTCCAAACCCTTAAGAACCCTCATCCTGCAACATACGTAGGAAAAGGTAAATTTGAAGAGTTAAAAGAAGCTGTTGAAAAATATGATGTATTTACAATTGTATTTGATGATGAATTAAAACCAAGTCAAGCAAGATATATCGGTGAAGCCTTAGGGAAAGATGTTAAAATATTAGACAGAAGTGGTTTAATACTTGATATTTTTGCTCAAAGAGCAAGAACAGTTGCGGCGAAAACTCAAGTCGAGCTTGCACAAATGGAGTATATGCTTCCGAGACTTTCTGGCATGTGGGGACATTTGTCAAGACAATACGGTGGATCAATAGGGACTCGAGGTCCCGGAGAAACACAACTCGAGATTGATCGAAGAGCAATACGGCAAAAAATAACAAGCTTGAAAGATAAACTCAAGAAAATTGATATGCAAAGAAAAGTCCAGCGGAATGCCAGAAAAAATAAGTTCCGAGTTGCGATATTAGGTTATACAAACGCTGGTAAATCAACACTAATCAATAAGATAACTAATGCTGATGCATATGTTGAAAACCGTTTATTTGCGACACTTGATCCGAAGACTCGAATTTTTAGATATCGAGATGGACAGACTATTCTATTTACAGATACTGTTGGATTCATTCAAAAACTTCCTCACCACCTAATCGAAAGCTTCAGAAGCACATTGGCAGAAGCGATAGAAGCCGATCTTCTTCTAATAGTTACGGATGCCAGCCACGAAACAGTCGAGGATCATATCGAGATTGTTAATAAAGAAATCGAGAGATTAGGTGCTAAGGATAAGCCTAATATTCTTGTATTCAATAAGATAGATAAAATTGATGAATTTAAAACATTAAATCTCCAGTCTAACTATCCAGAAGCTATATTAATAAGCGCACAAAATTGTGAGGGAATAAACGATTTATTGGAAGCAATTTTATTAAGGTATGAAAGTTATAAAAAAATAATAATAAATGCTTAAAAATCCAATTCATTCATTGCTCGTAAGCCTAAGCGTAGTGGTATGATAGTCGAAGCCAAGTTGATTATTAGTATAACAGATGCTCCCAATAAAACCTCATAAGTTGGGAAATCAATCCTTTGGCCAATTAAATAATTCATGTAATGATATACGGGATAGGCAAGAGAAAGTGTTGATAGAGCAACATAAATAAGGCTAACTAAAGCGCAAATCATTCCACCGCCGCTCGATGCAATTTTCCCGGGATTTGGTTCGGAAAAGCTCGGGAAAATGCTACCAAGACCGGTGGCTATTGAAGTTAAAGATATGCTCATTAAGAAGATACCGAAACCGGTTAGCAATGTCATCACTTGTGATTGAGCAAGAAGAGCACTCGATACAATTGCTACTAATTCTGTGATAATGAAAAATATTATGAAAGCTATCCAGAATTTTTCCCAAAAAAGTCTTTTAAATTTAACAGGTGAACTTGAAATACTCCAGAAAGATTTTCCCTCCATTGAGATAGAGGGATACACAAATCTGACGGAAAGGGTTGCAAGAATGTAGCCGCAGAATGCATAATTAACAAAACTGATCAAAGTTCTCCAATAGAGACCTTCGATATTCAAGGGAACCTTGCGGAGATTAAACAGATAAAATATCACAAGAACGAGAAGTATAACAAACTGAGTCCATTGATTCGGTTCCCGAATGAAGAGCTTAATATCCTTGACAAACAACGCCCGCATATCTGTAGGGAAAACAGAAAAAAGTCTCCAAGACAAACCATAGAACCTTTTGTATGAAGATTTTTTCTTTCTCTCTCCGAGAATTTCAGAGGCAGTTATATAGGCCTTGTAGTATATGCGATTTGCGGCGACATCGAGAAGAATCAAAGATACGGACGCTGTTGAAACAAAGAGTGAAAGATAGAAAAGAACATCCACGGTGCGATTCATGCGAACACCGCGAAGGATTTCAACTATCCAAACACTCGGAAGCCAAGGGTTGTCATTTGTGGCAAGATCCTGTAAATAGTAATTCAAAAGCGCGAGATCGCCCTGCGCTGAAAACACGATTCGGCCAAAACGTGCGCGAACAAAGAAAAACATCCCAATCAGCCCAAGAGCGCCGAGAAAAATGAGGATTCGTTTCGAGCCGAACTTTCTCGATAAGGGAAAGATAGCCAATGAGATACCGCTTCCCAAAACTCCGGGGATTATCAAAAAGCATAACAAAACCACTGAGGATACAACCGAATACTCGAGGAACGGCAAGCGGTGCACGACGCCGTAAGCGCTAATCGCAGGAATCGTTATCACCAAAGTCGCCCAGCTCGAATAAAAGATATTATCGGTGAATTTTATCCAGAATACTTGACTATATCGAAGCGGAGATGCTAATAAGAATGAGGCCTCCGGCGAGCGATAAAGTGAACCGATAGCGCTGATTAGGTTCGACATTGTCAACATTATTAAAAAGGCCAAAAACGCGATGCCAATGATCCTGTCGATCAATAGAATACCGATATCTTGGACTGTAAGAAGATAGGAAAAAACCTTTTCGAAAAGAAGGTAGGTGCCTGAAAGAAAGATCGCAACAACAATCAAGCCCACGATCAGCTTTGCCGTCTGTTCGAGGTTTTTGCTGAAGATAAGCCGCGCGAGTTGCTTTGGTTTAATTTCAAGAATTATCTTCCACATGGCGCTAAATATACCTTTTTTAAAGCTCTATTTCAATAACAGGTTGAGCGGGAGCGCCTTTGACGTCGTTTATCGGTGAAAGAGTCTCGCGATCGGGCTTTTAACAAGCTCGATCGCCTTCTCCGGGCAAACCTCGTTGCAACACAAACACGAAATACATTTCGAGTAATCGATTCTCGGTGCCGCGCCACCCTCGATCACCATCGCATCGACAGGGCAACACTCGACGCAAAATCCGCAACGAATGCATTTCTCGTCTATTGCGCGAGGCCGAATCCAAATGACCTTGGCCAGTTCGCGAATGAACCATGATGGCACAAAGGTGGAAAGAAGCTGTTGCGGCATCCTCGATGGTAGGTCGAACGGCCTTTGCAGAATGAACTCGGCAAGCTCTCCGCCCAAAACCTCGATTTTATCTATATCCCCCTCGCCGAGGCCCCGCATTGCCGCAAGCGTTGTGATCGCACTGTCTGAGGGTTTTGCCACGCCTATAATCCTCTCCGCGACCCTGTCGAGGGCGACGCCATCGGAGGAGGCGAGCAAAAGACCAACCTCTCGAAGATTGCCGCTCGAGGGGCCGTTTCCCTCCATGCCGACAATCGCGTCCATAATATGAAGCGTCGCGCCAACCTCGGCATAAACCGAGACAATTACCTTTGCGAAATCGCGGGTGAGGGGATGGCTCTTGTGAAAAGCCGTCTTGCGGAAGCCCGGGACTGTCCCGAAAAGGTTCTTGATCGCTCCGGTGTAATGCGTGTATGCGTGCGTCTTGAGCTTCGATACACTGACAACCTTGTCGAAATCGCGTATCGCGTTTGTGAGGTGAAGGACGAGCCCGTCCGGCCTTCGAACAGTGAAAGCGCCTGCGGCTTCGAAGTTTATCCATGGCACTCCGAGCCTCTCGGCAACATCGATCATTCCGGTGTTTTGGAAAACCCGTCGCACGCCCTTGTGCGCGCCGGCGGGGGAATCGCCTATCGCGATCTTGAGACCGAAATCGATGAACTCCTCGCCGATAGCCTCGACTACCGCCGGATGGGTTGTCACCGCGCGGTCGGGGGTTCTCGCGGCGAGAAGATTCGGCTTCAAAAGGACCTTTTCGCCTTTGGTGAAAAAACTATCCAAACCGCCCAGCCGATCGATGAGCAGTTTTATTTTAGGGCGGAGGATTTTACTGTCGTATTCCTCCGCCCTGACGATTGCAACTCGGCTCGGCAACTCGTTAAACTTTAAACTGGTGCCAAGCGTTGCGATATTTTGCGTATTTGCTCGGCGGGTCGCCGTTGCGCTTTTTGCGGTAATCCGAGTATCTGTCCTTCAGCGTGATGAGTGTGAGGTCTTTGATTTCCTCGAAGGGGATGATATAGAATGTATATCTTTCCTCTTCCTCTTCCTCGCCGAGATCGAGAACAAAGATGCAGAAATCCACCGGTCTGTTCGTGATCGCAAACCGATAGTAGATGCTTGGTCTGCGCTTGCGGGGGATATGGTAGATCGTCTCTGTGTTGGTTCCAGAGATATTCACCGTCATACCGTTGAGGACCATCTTAACCGAGCTGTTGCGCTTGGCGTTCAGGTCGGACTCGATCCCGAGTTTGTCGGCGTATTCCTTGACGATCTTGGTATAGAAGGTTTTTTTCGCACTGCGCTCTTTGCCGAGCTTGTTATACTCGTCCAAACGGGCTTCGAGGTCGGTGCTACGGCGTTTTGCCTCTTTAGCCTTGCGGTTCTTTCTCTTATGCTGAACCTTATTATAGGGCTCGCCGAAGAAGCTTCTATACAAGCCGGCGGTGTTTTGGCGGCTGAACCCGAAGTGCTCGCCTATCTCCTCGAGAGTGGCGAGGCCATCCACGAGTTCCTTAAACTTGTCGAAACCGCCCTTATGGCGATACTTTTCATCGAACCGCGCAATCTTGCGTTCTCTGCTCATCTTCATTTGTGAAAATCTCCTTTCAATATAAGGCGCGGGGGGCCTCGAGGTGGAAACCACCATCACAGTTTTTAGAATCTAATTCTTTATTTCTTCAGTAAAATATTCATTCGTTTCAATAAAGTTTCTTTAACCTAACTATGCAAGTGAAACGCCAAAAATACTTTCATTGCGAAAAAAAAGCGCAATACTTTATACATCTTGCCAAGCCTTCACTTTTCGCTTATTATAACGATGAATTTACGCCTGTCAATATATTTTAATTTTTATTTATATCATGTATTCGCTATAAAAAGCGAGCTATTTTCGAAATGACATCACCGATACTCGAAACCCTTTGAACCTCGACGGGAAGCGAGCGCAGGAAGATATTTCCATAGGATCGAGTTAAAAGCCGCTTGTCGCAGATAAGCAGAACACCGACATCTTCCTCGCCGCGGATAAGCCTTCCGGCGCCCTGCCGGAACTTGATAACCGCCTGAGGAACAGTGTAGTAGGAAAATGGATCGCCGCCGCCGCGCTGTATCCTTTCGCATTGACCGGCGACATAGGGATCGGTTGGAACCGCGAAGGGGAGCTTGGTGATATAAAGGATTTGTAAAGCGTTTCCGCGAACATCGACACCCTGCCAAAAGGATTGAGTCCCGAGCAAAAGCGACTCTTTGTCAGCGATAAACTGGCGTGTCAGCTGGCTTCGCCCGCCGGAGATACCTTGAGCCATAACAAGAATCCCCTCATCCTCGAGCTGAGGCGCAATAAGCGAAAACGCTTGCTTAAGCGAGCTATAACTCGTGAATAGCGCAAGCGAGCCGGCGCGTGTTTCGGCGCTAACTCGTTCGATCAATTCCGAGAGCTTAGGGATATATTCCCGCGCGCTCGGGTCGGGCAAAAACTCGGGAAATATCGCGAGAAGCTGTGCCGCAAAATCATAGGGACTCCCGAGCCTGAGCGTGCTCACTCTATCGGGATCGACGAAGTTCAACCCGAGCCGCCCCTTCACGAAGTCGAAGCTGTCAGCGACAGACATAGTCGCGCTCGTGAAAACAATCGATTTTTTCTGCGAATGAAAAACCTCAAACATCCTCTCGGCGACATCGAGCGGCGCCCAGCAAACCGCGCAGTCAATGGAATCCTGTCTTTGCGGCGATTCCCACCAATAAACCGAGTCGGGATCGACAGGATCGGACATGTATTCGAGGGCATCGGCCACCTCGGAAAGGCGGGTCATCTGTCCCAAGGTCTCATGGTATAGGGCATCGACGCCGTCGTCATCGCTCTCCTCCAAAGAGGCGAGGAGCAGACCCAAATTATCGACAAGGTGCTTGACCCGAACCGCGAGCTTTGCAATCTCGTCCTTCATCGAATCGAAAACATCCTCGCCCGGGAAGAATCGGATTCTCAAGGAATAGGGTGCCTCGCGCCATTGATATTTCCAATTTAGCTGATTCGTAAGCGCGGTATAAAAAACATCGGTCTCCCTCCGCAGGGCGATAACCTCCGAGACACATGCCTGATAACGGTTTGCGAACTCGTCGGAGGCTTTGTTATCCTTATCCAAAAACTCGGCGATCGAGCAAAGCAAGCCCTGTTTCGAAAGGCGGTCAACATGAAGCTCGTCGAGAGCGGTAGTGAGGTTCCACGAATTCACATGCGCGCCAAAAAACTCGGCGGCAACCTCCTCGATATCGTGCGCCTCGTCGATTATCGCGTGTTCGTATTCGCCGATAACCGAGGTGTCGCCCATCTCTGCCAATAGCAGGGAGTGATTGACAATAACGATCTGCGCATCGACAGTCGCGGAACGGACGCGATTTAGAAAACACTTCCCCCTGAAAGGGCATTTCTTGCCCGTGCAGGACACCGCCTCACTGCGGATTCTCGACCAAAGAGCGGCGTTTTTATTCATATAAAAAGAGCTGACCTCCGCGATATCGCCCGAGATCGTTTCCGCCGACCAAACAAGCAGACGGGCGATCATCGCCCTGTCCTCGTAGCCGAGCGAGGTATAATCTTCTAAAAGCCTATTGAAACGCGAGATACACAGATAGTTTCCGCGGCCTTTGAGGAGAATTCCACGGAAATCGAAGGGCAGAGCCGAACGCAAGGAGGGGATGTCCTTGAAGAAAAGCTGTTCTTGAAGGTTTTTCGTTCGCGTCGAGATGACGACCTTTTGCCCCTTCTTCGCGGCGAAGGCAATCGAGGGGAGTAGATAGGCGAAGGATTTGCCGGTGCCGGTGCCGGCCTCGGCCATCAGAAAGATATCGTATTCGAGCGAGTCGAGGACAGCCTGCGCCATCTCGATTTGCATCTCACGAACGGCAAAGCCCTCGATATGATCCTTCAACGGTGATTCCGGCCCCAAAAAACCGATAATATCGTTTTCATTCATTCGGCTCTGCGCCGGATCGGCGGGATTCCCGACAATATTGTCGAAATCGGCGACGAACGCCCTGTCGATCTCCGGCGGCGCGGCTTTTCCAGTCCGAAAAAACGGTTGCGCGGCGGTCAGCCATGTCGTTAGCTTTGCATCGCCGCTCGACATGACCAACATCGACAACAGCTCCGAGGTGCGATCGTCGAGGCTAAGGAGCTTTTGCCAAAGGCCTTTTGCGACCTCGGCAGTCGCCAGTGCGTCGCTCTCGGCGCGATGCGCGGATTCATGGGAAACCCTGAACAATCCCGCCAGCGTGGAAAGGTTGTGTCCCAGCGCCCGCGGGTAGAGCGTCATAGCGATCGGGACGGTATCGATAACGCGCATTGGAGTCACTCGCAAGCCGAGCGCCCTCGCTCGAGCGGTGATGAACCCAATATCGAAATCGATATTTTGACCGAGGATCTCATCGTTGCCGATGAACTCGAAGAATTTCTCGATAGCCTCTTTTTCGCCCGGCGCACCGGCGACCATATCGTCGGTTATCCCCGTCAACCTCGATATCGCGAACGGAATCGGCACCTTCGGGTTGACCAATGTGACGAATCTTTCCGCCACCTCGCCGTTGACGAGTTTCAGAGCGGCGATCTCGGTGATTCGATCCGTTTGCGGATCGAGGCCGGTTGTCTCGATATCTAATGAAACGAGGATATTTCTGTTCAGCGGGTTCACGGCGTTAAAGATATGGATATGAACGGATGTTCGCAACACAAAAAGGCCTAACGCGATAAAGATATTTTTTCTTGACTAAATTTTGCGGGGGGTTATTTTTATCGAACTTACAATGGAGGACAAGATGAAGAACTTATTGCTAATCTCGATACTTATCACAGCGGTGACCTCGATGGCTGTCACCGGAACCGGCGGCTTTTCTCTGGCGCTCGGACTTCCGCAAAACGAGTTTCAGGATAATATCGACCGCCTTGGATTCGGAGTGAATTTCGATTTCGGCGCTAAATTCAACCCCTACTTCGCACTGATGGGGGCGTTCGGGCTTCAAGGTTATGGCACCGAAAAACGCACCGAGCCGTTTTCCACGACAATTCCCGATGTCTTCGTCGAGGTGACGACGAACAACAACTTCTTATTCTTCCAGCTCGCCCCGAGGATTTACGCCCCGTTCCCGTTCGTGACGCCATACATAGAGGGGCGTGTCGGTTTGAATTATCTCTGGACGGACACTCGCATCGAGAATATTCGCGACGACGAGGAGATCGCCAGCTCGACCAACTTCGACGATGTTACACATTCCTATGGCGGCGGGGGAGGCCTTCTGATAAAAGCCTTCGACAAATCGGCCAAGCCTAAAAGCAAAAGGGAGAGCGAGAACTCTCCCAATGCGGTCTATATCGATATCCGCGCAATCTATGCTATGGGCGGCCAAGCCGAATACCTCAAAGAGGGCTCGATTCACCGCGACTCAAACGGCCAAGTTCTCTACGATGTCTCGCAGTCCCGAACCAACCTTCTGACGATCAGCGCGGGGGTTGCCGTAGATTTTTAGCCCCCTATTTCGAGGAGCTACCGCAGGCTTTCGCCGTTTTCTTCGAGCTTTTCTTGGAATCGGCCTTGTCTTTATCTTTGCCCTCAGCGCAACAGGCCTTTTTCTCGGCTTCGGTCATATGCTGACATTTATGCTCCGCGCCCTCGGCCTTAGTGCATTTATGCTCGCCCTTGCCCTCAGCGTGCTGGCATTTATGCTCCGCGCCCTCAGCCTTTGTGCATTTATGCTCCGCGCCCTCGGCGTGCTGGCATTTATGCTCATCCTTGCCCTCAGCCTTTGTGCATTTATGCTCGCCGGCCGCGGCGGCTTTGTTCATTGGGCAACCGCTCGGGGCGACCTCGGCAGGGGTCTCGGGCTCGGCGACCGGTTCGGCCTGCTCTTGGAGTGCTTTATTTGCGGCTGTCTCGGTGTTTGCATCAAGCGCTGTTTCCCCAAAGGCGACCATCGCAAACGCCATGGTGAGTAAGATTGTGAAGAGGACTTTCATTGTCTTCCTTTCTCGAGAATTGTGTTAAAAACGCTGATTCCTATAAATTCAATCCGCTTACAAGTCTTCATCAAACACGCGAATGCATTGTAGCAAATATTATGCCATAGATTCTTAAATCAGTTTTGATATTCTCGAACGCATCATTGACATGCACGGCAAATGTAGATATAATATTCTAAGCTTAATTCAAAGAAAGGGCGTATGATGAAACAGTCGATTATCATCGTTTGTATTCTTGCCGCAGTTTCATTCGCCGGCCTCGATAGCCCGGAAAACCCTCGAGTCCTTCAGGGATTGGGGCTTGCCGCCGGCTATTACTCCGGTGTCGGGATGTCCTACAAGCTGGTTCTCGACTCCAGATACGCCGCACAGTTGACCGTCGGCTATTACTCCGACAACGACTGGGGAGATCGTTGGGCAATGCCCGGTATCGAGCTTCAATATCACCTTTCGAGAAACAAATACACCTCGTTCTACCTCTCGACCGGCCTCAGCTATGAATACTATCGTTCCGAGTATGTCTATTGGGATTACATCGACGACACAACTTGGAATTACAATACAACGCATGAGACCGATGAAACTTGGACAACAGGTTTCGGTTTTGGCTTCGAGATTTTAGTCTTTGACAGAATTTCCGCAACTATCGAGTCGATAATATATTATCGAGATACCGGGCAGGCGTCGATTATGGTTCAGGGCGGCCTGCATTATTACTTCAATATGCCGAATCGCGATTAGCTTAAAGAGCCTAACTTCGAGATCAGCCCCCGAATAATTCCGCGAGAATAGTAACAGGCTACCTTATTTATAAAGCGCGGAAAATCAATCACAGCCGAATGATCCGCCTTATCGGAGATTGCCCTCGCGACAACGAAGGGAACTCCGTGCTCATAGCATACTTGTGCCACAGCCGCACCCTCCATCTCGACACAGAGCAGGTCTCCGAGCTGTTCGCATAGCGAGTTGATCAAGCCTTTATCCGCGATAAAACGGTCGCCGCTGGCGATAAGGCCGAGCTCTATCTTAGGCGCGAAAATCCCGAACTCGGAGAGTGTTCTTTCACCGATCTCCGGCAAAAGATCGCTTGAAATATATTGCGAGGCCGATTCGGCCATAGATTCGATTAGCCCCTTATCCGCTAAAATCCGCGAAATCCCGAGAAGGGGGATCTCGAACTTCGCAAACGCCGGAAGTGCGCTGGCGTCCAAATCGTGCTGGACCAGCGCTGTTGAAACAACGATATCGCCTATTGAAAGCAGGGGGGAGGCCGCCCCCGCTACACCGGTGAAGACGATCGCCTCGACACCGAAACGGTCGATGAGTGTTGTCGCCGTAGAGGCCGAGGCCACCTTTCCCCAGCGAGAGAAGACCAGCACCGCCTCCGTGCCGTAAAGCCGCCCCGATGAATACTCCCTTTTTCCAATAACACTGCTTTCAGAGCGCTCCAAATCGGCTAAAAGGAGGTTTATCTCTTCCTGCATCGAGCACGTAATGCCAATCTTCATTGCAATCCTCAAGATAGGGGTTGATGACTGATACAATATAAGTCACAGCTAAATTCGATCAAGCAATAAAAAGGCGGCCGAAGCCGCCTTGTGAAGACAGGTTTTGGAAAACCTAAAGGCCATACATCTCGGTGATTTCCTTTTTTCCCTTGCCGAGAATATCGTATTTTTTACCGACCTCGGTGAAGGCCGCGAGTGCCTTTTCGAGGTGATGGCGTTCGTGGGCGGCGGAGATCTGCGTGCGGATTCTCGCCTTGCCCTGCGGCACAACCGGGAAGAAGAAGCCGATAGCATAAATTCCGCGCTGGTAGAGATCGCGCGAAATATCTTGGCTGAGCTTCGCATTGTAAAGCATGATCGGGACGATGGGCGTTTCGCCCTCGACCAGATCGAAGCCGGCAGTTTGCAGACCCTTGCGCCAAAACTTGGTGTTCTCCTCGAGCTTGTCCCGGCGCTCGGTGGTGGACATAACAAGCTCGATAACCTTGTTCGCCGCAGTGACAATCACCGGCGGAAGGGCGTTCGAGAAGAGATACGGTCGCGCCTTTTGGCGGCACATCTCGACGATTTCCTTTCTTCCCGAAACACATCCGCCCGAGGCGCCGCCGAGCGCTTTGCCCAGCGTCGTCGTGATGATGTCGATCTTGCCGAGGACGCCCTTAAGCTCGTGCGTTCCCTTGCCGTGCTTGCCCAAGAACCCCGAGGCGTGGGAATCATCGACGAAGACCATCGCGTCGTATTGCTCGGCGAGACGGCATATCTCGTCAAGCTTGGCTATGTCGCCGTCCATCGAGAAAACACCGTCGGTGACGATGCAACGGAACCTCTTGTCTTGATAGGTCTGTAACTTCTTCTCGAGGTGCTCCATATCGGAGTGCTTAAAACTCTCGTTCAGCGCCGAGCAAAGGCGCATTCCGTCGATGATCGAGGCATGAACGAGCCGGTCTGCGATGAGCACATCCTGATCGTTGAAGACGGACTCGAAAACACCGGCGTTCGCGTCCATACAGCTCGAGAAGAGAATCGTGTCCTCGGTTTCGAGGAATTTTGAGATGTTCGCTTCGAGCTCGCGATGGATATCCTGCGTTCCGCAGATGAAGCGCACCGAGCTCATGCCGTAACCGCGATAATCGAGGCCCTCGTGCGCGGCTTTCACAACCTCCGGATGGCTCGAAAGCCCGAGGTAGTTATTCGCGCACATATTGATAACCTTTTTTTGCGGAGCGCCCGAGGGATATTCCACGAAGATGTCGGCATCTTGCGCACTGCAAATAAAACGTTCTTCCTTGAAAAGACCGTTGTCCTTGATATCCTGAAGGACACCGTTATAATGATCCCTTGCATTTTTGTTGAATGCCATTAAACCCTCCTGAATTCTCGTCTTTTTTTGAGTGAACGGCAGTGAAATAACATATACATCGGCGGTTAAATGTCTAAACCGCAACTAATAAACCTTAAGACTTATTCCTATTTATAAAATAGATAAGCCTAACGCTTTGATATAGATGTAAATAAGTCCAATAAACCGGAAGCTTAGGAAAGCCCCAATACGCGATCCAGTTTGATCGTGAATAGAATGCCGGTGTCCGGTTTTTCAAGGTCGCCGACAGTCTCCGATATAGCATCGATAGCCTTGTCGAGTATCTCCTCGGAACGAATCACCGCAAATAGGGTTTTGTTTGTGTAGTTCCCTTTGCGAAGCTTCTCTTTCACGAGGTTGCCGACAGGGGATGTTCTGCCGTATTGGACTAATAACCTGCCCATACCGACCGAATTGAGAACGGTCGTTCCTGTGACGCCGGCTTGATAGAGCTTTTCGAGTATTTCCGGAAGGAATGAGTTTTGCTCGAGGACGAAGATCATTAAATACATTTTAACTCCAGTTTATTTCGAGGTTGTAATAACATAAATATATTCATATTCCACCGGAAAATCAATCGCCTTTTCTACCGTCGTCGTTTATTTGATCGTTTGAACAAACGCCAGTTGCGTTTATCCTAAAATATCGCGAACAACCTGCGCGATGCTCTTCACATTGTCGAACGCCTCGGGCGATGCCTTGTCGTCGGGGATGCTTATTTTGTATCTCCTCTCGAGAAAGGTCTTGAGGCTGACCATAGAAAAGCTGTCCACGATGCCCGCCGAGATCAGCGGGGATTCGACGCCGATTTCCTCGCCGTCCTCGATGTATTCATCGATAACATAATCGAGAATAGTCTGTTCGAGTTCATCCATTTTACTCCGTTCGTTTAAAGTTGAAATTCAATATAATCGAGTATATGATTATCCACTATACACTTAACTAAATATTTCTCAATCGTCTTCGAGGGTCGAAGTATCGCCCAAATCCTCGCCCCACTCCTTAGCGCGAAGTAGTCTGCGCATGATCTTTCCGCTCCGAGTCTTCGGAAGCTTATCGACGAACTCGATCTCCTGCGGCATCGCCAGCGGGGAAAGCCTTTTGCGAATATAATTCATTATCGAAAGCTCGAGATCGTCAGAGGGCGAAAAACCCGGCTTAAGAGCGACAAAGGCCTTAACTACCTCCATATTCACCGGATCCGGTTTGCCCACCGCGGCCGCCTCCGCGACTGCCTCATGCTCGATCAACGCCGATTCGATCTCGAAAGGCCCGACCAGATGGCCGCCGGTATTGATAACATCGTCGTCGCGCCCGACGAACCAGAAATAGCCGTCCTTGTCGATGCTCGAGCGGTCGCCGGTGATATACCAGCCGTTGATGAATTTCTTCCCGTAAACCTCCGGATTGTTCCAATATTCACGCATCATCGAGGGCCAACCCGGTTTCAACGCGATCAGACCGACCTTGTTCGGTTCGGCAATGACCTCGTGCGTTTTCAGGTCGAGCACAACAGCCTCGATCCCCGGAAATGCCTTGCCCATCGAACCGGGACGGATTTCCATTCCGGGGAAATTGGTGATGACTATCGCTCCGGTCTCGGTTTGCCAATAGGTGTCGAAGTAGGGGAGTCCGAAGGCCTCCTGCCCCCAGATCACACCCTCTGGGTTAAGCGGCTCGCCGACACTGCACATATGGCGGAGCCTCGGGTATTTGAACTGCTTCACGAGGGCTGTTCCCTCTTTCATAAGAAGGCGGATCGCCGTCGGAGCAGTGTACCAAACCGATACGCCGTAATCCTGCAGTATCCGATACCACTTGGCCGCGCCAAAGCCGCCGTCGTAAACAACCTGTGTCGTGCCCAAACTCCAAGGCCCGATGATACCGTAACTCGTGCCGGTCACCCAGCCCGGGTCGGCAGTGCACCAATATACATCGTCGTCGCGGAGGTCGAGCACCCATTTTGTTGTGATGTGTTGGGCGATAAGGCTTCCGTGCACATGAAGCGCGCCCTTCGGTTGGCCGGTTGTTCCTGAAGTATAATGCAGAACCGAGGGCGATTCGGGGCCGGTTTTAGCGATCTCGATTTTGTCTATCTTCTTGGCGGCCTTGAGGTTGAAGATCATCTCCCGCTCCTCGAGCCCGACCGAATCGTCATCGACAATAACGATATGTCTGAGCGCGGGAAGCTGGTCCTTAATCCTCCGCACTTTGCGATAATGCTTTTTTGTCGTGAGGATCACCGACGAGGCGGCGTTTTCCATACGAGTAAAAAGGGCCTCTTCTCCGAAGGCCGAGAACAGTGGTTGGGCGATAGCGCCGATCTTCAGGATTCCGAGGAATGAGAAGTATAAATCGGGAATCTTGTCCATGAAGATGCATACGCGGTCGCGCTCCACCACGCCGATAGAGCGGAGAAACTCGCCATAGGTGTTGGAGTTTTGGCGAAGCTCGTCGAAGGTGTATTTCTCGACCTCGCCGGTAAAACCCTCCCATATAAGGGCGAGCTTTTTGCCCTTTCCCTGTTCGCAAATCCTGTCGGAGCAATACCAGCCGATATTCAACGGACCGCCATCGTATCCGAGGACTTCTTCGGCTTTTTTCCATGTGAAATTTGGGTAAACATCGTTGTAATCGCCCATGTTCGGCATTTTCTCTCCTTCAACAAATTTTGACTTCTGAGAATCGATTTCTTTAATTTAATAATATCGATCAGTATATACAATATAATTTTCGCGAAAAAATGGAATGAAGTGGAGTTTTATTCGAAATATATGGCATATCTATTTATATATAAGGCTATAACATTTGCAATATACAGTAATATATTATATAGCAAGTTATATCATAATGTAGTATAAAGATATAAGATATGTATTATAATGAATGATAAAACATAATATTGTTTTATGGTTTATTATAGAACTATTTATTATTGTTAATGTTGTATATTATAATAATAGTATATCTATCTTGTCTATTAGTATAATACCCGCTCTGCTCTTGCCAAAATGAAAAGCAGTTCAAACTAATTTCAACATTCTGAAAAAACCGCTTGCAACATCAATTATTGCAGTTATATTTTGAAACCGCCGTTTCAAACGGCGGAAATTTGATCGGGGCGTAGCGCAGTCTGGTAGCGCACTTGGATGGGGGCCAAGTGGTCGCTGGTTCGAATCCAGTCGCCCCGACCATTTTTTTTCTTCGGTTTTATCGAAAACTTGGTAAGTAATGTGAAAATCCTCGCGATAACCCCTGCATACAATGCCGAGAGCACGCTTTCCGAACTGGTCGGCGGCCTCGCGAGATCATTCGAGTATCGAGACATTCTCGTTGTGGATGACGGTAGCCGCGACAAAACCTCCGAAATAGCAAAGTCTTTTGGTGTCAATCTATTACGCCTGAGTGAAAATTCCGGTAAGGGTGCGGCCTTGCGCGCGGGCTTCAAGTTCGCGATCGATCACGGTTATGACGCTGTTTTAACTATCGATTCAGATCTTCAGCACCCGCCGGAGTTGACCCGCGAGTTCATCGGCGAGATGCTTCGTTCCGAGGCGGATATAGTCCTCGGCGACCGAATGGACGATATCGCCCAAATGCCTCTCCAGCGGCGCTTCTCCAATAAAACAACGAGCTTTTTCGTGAGGCTTTGGACAGGCGAGGCGATGCGCGATTCTCAGTGCGGCTTTCGATTGATAAAGACCTCGGTTCTCGAGCGCGCCGATCTGCGAGTCCGAAGATACCAAACAGAGACTGAATTACTGCTCGAAGCCGCGCGCCTCGGAGCAAAATTCGCTTATGTCTCAATTCCAACGATTTATAACGGCCAGCCGAGCGGTATAAATGCAATAGTGGAGACGCTTAATTATATCGGTCTTATGCTCTCACACCCCTTCAGGAAACACTCAAAATGAAAATATATAATATATTGATAATCATAGCGATAACGCTGTTATTCTCCGCCGATCTTTACGCGCGCCAAGATGTCAGCGACGGCAGTGTTCATATGTCGAAGGGTGAGCATGTCGCCGCATGGCTACAGGCCAAAGGCATTCCGCCGGACCTCGTCGTCCTCATCATCGCGATGTTGCCGATTGTCGAGCTTCGCGGCGCGATCCCTGTCGCAATGGGTTTTTTCAAGATGTCGATTCCACACAGCTTTCTGCTTTGCGTTCTTGGAAATATGATTCCGGTGCCCTTTATTCTATTGCTTCTCGGGCCGGTTTCGAGAATCCTTTCGAAGGTTAAAATCTTCGATCGGTTTTTCCAATGGCTTTTTGCGCGCACCAGAAAGCGCTCCGATACGATAAAAAAATACCAAGAGCTCGGCCTGATCGCCTTTATCGCGGTGCCGCTTCCGGTGACCGGCGCTTGGACTGGTAGCCTCGCGGCCTTCCTGTTTGGTCTTCGTTTTTGGCCGTCGTTGTTATGTGCCCTTGCCGGGGTAAGTATCGCCGGTGTTATCGTCACGACACTCTCCGCTCTCGGATGGATAGGGGCGGCAATCGCGGGCGCGGCCTTGATCGGGATCTCAGCCGTCGGAATCTTTTCAAAAAGAGCGAAAACCGTAGCCTGACGCAATATCCTCTCTTGCTTTTTTAACTTAAATCGATAAAATCTATATAACAAATCAACCTACGCAGGGAGGTTATTTGAGCAAACGGTTATTGATTCTTCTTATTCCTATAGCATTAGTTATAATCTTTTTTATTATTTTCGTCTTCAAAGAGCCGAAGCTTGAATCGAGCAGTCCTTCAATATCCGCGAAACCACTCGAAACCAAGCAAGCTGTTCGGTTCATGCCAAATTGGTTCCCCGAGGCCGAGTTTGCCGGTTACTTCTTCGCGAAGCATTTCGGAATTTATGATCAACTCAACTTAGATGTCGAAATTCTACCGTTCATACACGGCTACGATATTTCGGAGAGCCTCGCGGCGGGAAAGATCGATTTCGCAGTGTTGAGCATGAACGAGTTTGTGCGATCATGCAACAACAAAAAAGAGCTTGTTGTGCTCGGTGCTATTTTCCAGTATGAACCTTCTGTGTTCATCTCCAAGGCTGGTGAAGGCTTGAACTCGCCTTCGGATTTCAAGGGCAAAAAGATAATCTGCAAGAACTCCGACTGGAAACGCACGATCCAAAGGGTTATTACCGCTTCGGGCTTGAGCCTCGACGATGTCCAGCTTGTCGAGGGGCAGGACAAGATCGAGATGTTTATCAATGGCGAGGTTGATATATGGGCGGGCTACGCCTTCGACGAGCCTATCGAGCTTGAAATCGCCGGAGTTAATACAAAAACCATATACCTCTACGATTACGGCATCGGAGATTATCAGGGGATTATCGCTACCCGTGCGGCCTTAGTCGAAAACGAGCCTCGAACGGTCGAGGCCTTTCTCGAAGCGTCTATTTATGGCTGGGATGTTGCAATAAAGGATCAAGAATCCGCCCTGAAAGCAATAATGGCCTTCGATCCGGAGATTTCGATGTCGTTCCAGAGAAAATCAATGAGCGCGATAGTGCCCTTTATCCATACCGGCGAACTGCCCAAGGGGATGATCGACAGAGCGCGGTGGGACAGCCTTATGAGAGAAAAGGGCCTCGAAAACGAGTCGAGTTTGGACCTGAGCTTTTTAGAAAAAATCTACTCGATGCAAAGAAGCTGATATGATCGACCTCTTCCGAAAAGACCTCTCATTCAGATTCATTGTTATATTTACAGCCGGATGCCTTATCCCCGTTATCTTCTCCGGCGTTATTCTCTATAAAAATATCGCAAAGAACCTCCGAATCTTCTCTTTCAATCAGGTCAAAAACAACCTCGATATTCGAGAGCGATATATCAGCACGTGGATGGGCGACAGAGCCTGTATTATCTCGGAATTAGCTCATTTTTGCGAGGAGAATAAATGCGACCAAAACATCCAAAAGCGGTTCATTCCAGCATTTGTGGAAAGAAGCGAGGATTTTTCCGAGGTGTTTCTCATCTCTGCCGATAATGGCGAGATAGTCTTTTCCACTTCCCCTGAAAACTGCCGCAAGATTAAGAAAGATAGGGCTTATTTCCAAAACGGGCTAAACGGCCTGTATTCTTCGCAGATATACTACAGCCCCTCGCTTGCCGGGCCTGCTATGACTATCTCCGCGCCGGTTTCGGTTGATGGAGATACCGGTCTCGTCATCGCCGCGAGGGTGAAACTCGGCAAACTTGTCGAAGCTCTTGCTCTCTCATCACCGGAAGATTCGTTAATCAATACCTATCTCGTTAACAAGTGGAATGCCTTCGTCATCGGCGACGGCGGTGTTTCGCTGAAATCGAATAATTTTTCCTTGGGCATCGAAAAGGCGCTGGAACTCGGCTATCACACAGGAATATATAATGATTGGCGAGGTGAGGATGTTATCGGTTCCTGTAAATATATCCCCGAGCTTGGCGCCGTTTTAGTCTCGGAGATCAATTACAGTCGCTCGATGCGCAGTTTGAAAAAATATGTTTTAAGTATTGTTTTGCTTTTGTCGCTCGCTGTTGTGCTGTCGGCGTTTTTCTTCTATTTTGTCCTGAGAAGGTCGTTAAAGCCGATAGCACAAATATCCGCGGCGGCTCGCTCCGCGGCCGACGGAAACCTGAGCGTTAGGGTTAAAACAGACAGCTTGGATATTATCGGTGTTCTCGCTTCGAGTTTCAACTCGATGGTATCGAAGTTGGCCGAGAATATGCATGAGCTGAAAACCTCCAAGGAAAAACAATACCGCCTCATAGAGCGCGCTAACGACGGCTTCATCACGCTCGATCGATTCGGGAATATACTCGATATAAACCCGAGTGTCTCAAAGATGTGGAAATACACCTCGTTCGAGCTGAATAATATGCTCATCTTCGAGCTTTTCGAGGAGGAGAACGCGCGGCTTCTCGGACGGCATATCAGGCGCCTCGAGCACGACGATTCCCCCGGCCTGCTCGAGCTGAGCGCAGTAAGGAAAACCGGCGACAGCTTCCCCGCGGAGATCAACGCTATCTCCCTCGGAGATGGGACATATTTGGCTATAGTCCGCGATGTCAGCGAGAAGAAGGTTCTCGAAAGGGAGCTTGTTCAAGCGCAAAAACTCGAGAGCGTGGGCACACTCTCGGCCGGAATCGCGCACGATTTCGACAATATTCTCGTAGGGGTTCTCGGAGCGGCGTCGCTAATAAAGACTTCAACCGACAAGAGCGATCCCCGATACGAAATGCTCGAGGTGATCGAGGCCTCAGCAGAGCGCGCCGCAGGCTTGGTCAGCCAACTGATGACCTTCGCGAGGCAGGAACCCCCGCACCGCATGCCGGTCTCGATAGCCGCTAAGATCGAGGAGGTTATGCGGGTGCTCCGCTCGAGCGAGAGCAATTCCGGCATTACATTCAGAATCAGGGTTGCGAGTGACCTGCCACCGGTTTTCGCGGATCAGGTTCAAATCGAGCAAACGCTCTTCAATCTCTGTACCAATGCGATCGACGCGATGCCCGCCGGGGGAGAGCTTACAGTCGAGGTTGCCGCGGTCGAGATCGATCCACAGAAGTTGAAAACGATGCACCGCATTCCAGCCGGCAATTACATCGAGATATCCATCTCGGACACCGGCACCGGTATCCCGGAGGATAAACTCGACCGCATCTTCGAGCCGTTTTTCACGACAAAATCCCCCGGAAAGGGCACCGGCTTGGGCCTTTCGATCTCCTATGGCATCGTCGAGTCCCATGGCGGGACAATTGCAGTCGATTCGGTCGAGGGGGTAGGTTCGACCTTTCGGATATATCTTCCGGCAATCTCCGGCGATGGAAGCTGTGAGGTTCCATTCAGAAAAAACGTCTTCGTTATCGATAAAGACCCGAATATTAGGCGCCTATATCGCGTGGCTATGGACAACACCGGTTTTGTCGTATCGAGTTTCCCCTCGCTTGATTTGGCTGTAATTGAATCGAAAAAGGGGAACACCGCGGTCGATATAATGCTGATCGGAGCATCGATTCTGGCTGAGGATTACGAGGCTATGCTTTTCAAAATCCGCTCAGGCTTTCCGAATACAAAGCTAATTCTGCTCGGAACACTCGAGTGCGCTACCTCGAAGGATTTCATCGCCACAATCCCCGAGGCGCACAATCTGAAAGAGACGCTCGAGTTGATCAATGCCCTAAAGTCTTAAGTCGATCTGCTCCAATAGCTCTAATCGATTCGGGAATTCCTTGCAGATAAGGGCTAAATCGTGGCCGGCGCCGATACATCGCATGGCGCGTTCGGCGATGGATATGGATTCGGAAGCGCCGGTCATAAAGAGATCGTCGCTGATAACCTCGCCCTTGAAACCGAGATCGGAGCGGATCAAATCGACTATCTTCGAGGAATAGGTAGCGCATTCGCCACTCGAGTCGAGCTGTTTCGCGACGAGATGTGTTGTCATAATGTAATGAACTCCCGCCTCGACCGCCGCCCTGAACGGCGCGAAGTGCCTTGAAAAATCTTCCTCCTCTCGGGCAAAGGACAGCGCAAGATGCGGGTCTATCGCGGCCGAGCCCAAGCCGGGAAAATGCTTTGCGCATGCGCGAACCCCTCCCGCAGTGAGGCCCTCGACAACAGCGGTGATATATTCGCAACAAGTATCAGCTTTATCCGAGAAGACTCTTGCTCCGAGAATATGATCCTTCGGAGCGATGTCCGCAAGCGGTGCGAGATCGACATCGATGCCGAGGCCGCAAAGGGCTTCCCCTGCGATTCTATAGGCCTCGCGCGCCTCGGAGGGGTGCATAGTCTCGGCAACAATCCTCGGATCGGGCGGGTTTGGAAAGCCGTGTTCGCGGCGAAGCCTGCTCTTGGCCCCGCCCTCCTCGTCGATCATGAAGAGCGTGCCGGGGGAGAGGCCTTTCAACTCGGCTATCGTAGTTTTTAGCGCACAGAGGTCTTCGAGATTCCGCTCGAAAAGGATTATTCCCGCCGGTTGTGCGCACTCGATGAATCGGCAAAAATCGCTCGAAGGTCGCTTCCCCTCGAAGCCGAAAACAAGCTGTTTCGCAAATCCCATTACTGCCTTTTCCGCTTGAATAAAAACTTTGAATGAATATAGTTATAAGAGATAAAAGGCGTTCGCGCAAGGAGAATATGAAAATCACCGAAGAAACAACCCTTGCCGAGGTGTTGGCCCTCAGCGGCGAAGCGATGAAGGTTTTAGCGCGCCATGGATTTCACACATTAAGCTGTCCGAGCGAGATTTACGAACCCCTTATCTCGATAGCGCAATCGCGAGGAATCCCCATCGACCATTTAATTGCCGATCTTCAGGCCATTGATCGATAGTTATTGCCCCGAATCCTTCCCCGCTTGCGACTCTGCGAATTGGGCGTCGATCCATTTGTCGATGAGCGAGCGCCTGAAACGCCATTCCTTGCCGAATTTCGCCGCGGGAATTGTTCCCTCTTGCGCCCATTTATAAATTGTCTGCGGCTGAAGCTTTAGGTAATTGGCAACATCCTGCACGGTCATGATCTCGTCGTTATTGGCTGTCATCTTGGGTCTCCGATTCCTGTATCGCCTTTTTTATTTTCAGGTCGATATCACCGGTTGAGTCGTAGTTTTCAGCCTCATATGTTTTGCTCGAAGGGGGAGTTTTCTCTCCGAATAGAAACTCGCCGGTCGTGCGAAGCATATGTATGTAAAAATTCCCTTCCTGTTTGCGGAAAAGCTGAAAGTCAAGATCGCGGTTTCCGAGGAAGGGGCGAAGGTTCCATGCGAGCTGTGTTCCGACGAAGGCGAAGATCAGAACCCAAATCTTGAAAATACGCACCCCTTGTTTCGGATAGACTGCGTGCTCCTCGCAGGCATAGATCAACCCGCTGTTCAGCGCGCTCATTCCGGTGAAACCCGCTATCCCGAATATAGCGACATGAAGCAATCGCAGGAAGGTGTAGCTCGAGCCGATGAGCATGAAAAAGGCCACGATCGGGGCAAAGGACGCGAGAACACATCCGGCGAGGACATAGGCGGTCAGGATCATCGCCAACGACTGCGCAAAGCTGAGCTTGCTTCCGAGCAGAATATTAAAAATAAACAGCGCTGGATAGCAAATAATCAACGCGAGAATAAACAGGATCGGCACTTTCAGCGCTGTGGAGGCCGCTTGAGCGGGGGAGTTGTAAATCCCCATCACAAGGCCGTAAATTGCGAAAAGCAATAAAGACCCAAACATCATCGAGATAATAATCGAGCCGATCTTTTCCGAGCGAAGGATCTCATCGAAGAAGGCTTCGCGGTCGCGGAGTATCTTTGAGAACAGGTTTTTTGTCATTTCAACTCCTTTTTTTTTAAATATAGAGATGTAATATTATATTTCAATATATTTTATTGTTTGTTGTTATTTGATGCAATTATTGTGCCGGATTTCTTAAGGTATATCCTTAAGAAATACTACGAGATAAGCTTATTTAACAGCTTATAAAATAATAAGTTATTAAGATTAAATATGTGTAGCTTTAAATATCCTCTTCGAGGTTCAAGCGATACTTGAGAACCTCGTCGGGGCCGAAAAAGCGCGCTATCTCGTTTCGCGCCGCGAGAATCGAGTCCGAGGCATGGACTATATTCCGCGCGACCGTGATAGCGTATTGCCCGCGAATCGTCCCGGGTTGGGCCTTTAGCGGATCGGTGTCGCCGACGATATAGCGAACAGCTTCGATCGCGTCCGGGCCGGAAAGCACCATCGCAATGACCGGCCCGCTGGTGATGAAGTCGATTAGCGCTGAATAGAAAGGCTTGTCGCGATGCTCGGCGTAATGCTCCTCCGCGAGTTCCTCGGTAATATAGAGCATCTTCATCGCGTCGATTCTGAGGCCCTTGTTTTCGAAGCGGTGAATAATTTCGCCGACAAGCCCCCGCTGAATAGCATTCGGCTTGATTAAAACGAAGGTGCTCCTGAATGGTGCGGTCATTTTATCCTCACAATCATGGTATTAAGATATTATATTCATTTTTATTATATTTTACAAGCACAGCCCGCCCTTGACAAATTCGGCGCATTTGCCCATCTTTAACAAGCGCTTGTGAAATCTCGATAGGAGGATCATGGCCTCACAGCTGAAAAAAATAGGAAAATTCAAGTTCATTATCGAACGCGATTTCCAGACCGGAATGCGTGTGCCGGGAATCATCTTCGCCGACGACGGCCTCGTTGACAGCATTATTTCGGACAACGCCTTCAAACAGGTCGCCAATGTCGCATCGCTTCCCGGAATCGTTTCAGCGAGCCTCGCGATGCCCGATATTCACTGGGGATATGGCTTTCCGATCGGGGGTGTCGCCGCGATGGCGCCGGAGATCGGAATAGTGTCGCCGGGCGGAGTCGGCTATGATATAAACTGCGGCGTGCGGCTCTTTTTAAGCGATATCGAGGCGCGCGAACTGCGCCCTCGAGTCGAGAGGCTGGTCGATTCGCTTTTTCAAAGCGTGCCGTGCGGTGTTGGTTCCTCGGGGAAGATCAAGACCGGCGCGAAAGAGCTGGACAGTGTTTTAACGCGCGGTGCGGAATGGGCAGTGTCCGAGGGCCTCGGTTGGCAGGAGGACCTCGACCGAACGGAGGATAGGGGCAAGTTCGCCGGCGCCGATCCTTCGAGGTTGTCCTCGACTGCAAAGAAACGCGGCCTCGATCAGGTCGGAACACTCGGCTCGGGGAACCATTTTCTCGAGGTTCAGATCGTCGATAGAATCTTCGACGAGAAAACCGCGCAGGCCTTCGGTTTGAGGGAAAATCAGGTGTGTTGTATGATCCATTCGGGAAGCCGAGGCCTCGGCCATCAGGTCTGCGAGGATTATGCCCGCGATCTCGTCCCGAAGATGCAAGAATACGGCATCACCGCGCAGGATAGGCAGTTGGCCGGCGCACCTATCTCCTCGAACGACGGCAAGGACTACCTCGCCGCCATGGCTTGCGCCGCAAATTACGCTTGGGCTAATCGGCAGGCGATTATGCATTACTGCCGCTTGGCCTTTGCGGAGGTTTTCGATTCCACGCCGGAAAAACTCGGGCTTCACCTGCTCTACGATGTCGCTCATAATATCGCAAAGTTTGAAGAACACACCGTCGATGGCCGACAGCGGAGGTTGTTGGTTCATCGCAAGGGCGCGACTCGCGCCTTCGGGCCGGGGCGAATAGAGATCCCCGAAATCTACCGAAAATTCGGCCAACCCGTTATTATACCGGGAGATATGGGAACCGCGAGTTATATTCTCGTCGGGGCTGAGGGCGCAATGCGCGAATCCTTCGGAAGCACCTGCCACGGTGCCGGAAGACGGCTGTCCCGCACTGCGGCTATCAAGGCCACTAAGGGGCGAAGAATTCAGGATGAGCTTAGCGAGAAGGGAATTCTCGCCCGATGGCGCGGTAGAGAGACTATGTTCGAAGAAGCGCCAGAGGCCTATAAAAATATCGACTCGATAGTAGATATCGTCGAGGGGGCGGGGCTTTCAAGGAAGGTTGCAAGGCTTGTTCCGGTCGCTGTCGTGAAGGGATGACCGACCGCTCTCGGTCGGCGTTGCGAAATCACGCAAGCCGGCTACAAAAAGGGGCTACAACGAAGATGTAACGTAAGGGGATCGAGCCGGTGTTCTCGACATCGTGCTCGGTGTTCGGCGGGCAATAGACGAGACTGCCCTTTTCCATCGGGATCGCGGCCCCGCCCGCGCGATGGAACCTGCCCTCGCCATCCAAAACTATAAGTATTTCCTCGCTGGATTCGGTGCTGTGCCTTCCGACGGATTCCGCCGGCATCAGAACAACCGAACCCGCCTTGATTCCCATTGTCTCGGTTCGCGGATCGAAAAGTCGGCGATAGCAGTTTTCGCTCGGGTCGATTTTTGTCGTCTTTGCCTCGAGTGGCGTCTTTTCAAGTTTTTCGTTCGATTCCAACATTTACGATTCCAATCTATTCTTTTCGATCCAAGCGATGGCGAAATCGATTCGCGCAAGCACTCTATCCTTTCCGAGCGTTTTAATAAGCTCGAAAAGACTCGGGCCGCCGGTCGTTCCGCTTGCGGCAAGGCGAAGCGGGTGAATGAGCTTGCCTGCCCCGACTCCCAAGGTCTCGGCGGTATCCCTGACCGCCGATTCGAGCTTATCCAAGGAGAAATCGCAATCCTCCAAGGCATTCCGAACCGCGCGCAAGCGGACGAGAATATCCTCGCCCTTGAAACTCTTAGCGACATCGGAAACCTCGAAACCCTTTATCTCCTCGAAGAAATAAAATGCCTTTTCCCTCATCTCGGTCAGGCGATTGAGCCGCTCCTGAAACAGTGCAACCACCGATTCGACATAATCGCGCCCCCAAGGTTCCCATTCGACGCCGATCCATCGCCATTCGGTCATGAAGGGCTTGAGCCTGTCGGTCAGCTCGCCTATGTCCAGCGCGCGGATATATGCGCCGTTCATCCAATCGAGCTTTTCAATATCGAAAACACCGGCCGAGGTGTTTATTCGTTCGATAGAGAACGCCTCGATGAGCCTTTCGCGCGGCAAAATCTCCTCGTCGCCGCCGGGGTTCCAGCCGATCAGCGCAAGGAAATTGAACAGCGCTTCGGGAAGATAGCCCATGTTCTTATACTCAAGGACATTGGTCGCGCCGTGGCGCTTCGAGAGCTTTTTCTTGTCCGTCCCGAGGATAACCGGCACATGCACGAATTTTGGCGGTTCGATTCCGATAGCCTCATATATCAGCTTATGTTTCGGCGCCGAGGAAATCCACTCCTCGCCGCGGAAGACATGGCTTATCGCCATATGATGATCGTCGATACAGCTCGCAAAATGATAGGTCGGAAAGCCATCGCGCTTAATAAGCACTAAGTCGTCGAGCGTCGAGTTTTCGACTGTGATATCGCCCCGAAGCTCGTCTCTGAAGGTCGTTGTTCCGCCCTCGGGGATTTTGAAGCGAAGAACGTGTAAGCCGTCACCGGGCGCGCCCTTCAGATGGGCTTCCCTGCAATAGTTATCATATTTGATATCCTGCTTCTGCGCCTCCTGTCCTGCGCGAAGCTCTTCGAGACGCTCAGCGGAGCATTTGCACCAGTAGGCTTTGCCGCTTTCGACAAGAAAGTCGGCATAGCGGTGATAAAGCTCTAACCTCTCGCTTTGAAAATATGGCCCATGGTCGCCGCCGATCGGTTCCGGACCCTCGTCGATATCCATCCCGAGCCATTTTAACGCCCCAATGATCTCCTCGACTGCGCCCTCGACATAGCGCGAGCGATCCGTATCCTCGATGCGAAGGATGAATCTGCCGTTAAAATGTCTCGCTAAAAGCCAATCGAAGATCGCGGTGCGGATAACGCCCACATGGGGTTGGCCTGTTGGCGAGGGTGCGAATCGAACACGAATAGACATAGTTACCTCCTAAATCGTCGCAGATTATACGATTTTTCCAAATCGAAGTCAAAGGAAAATGGAATAAAGAAGGTTATGGGTTATAGGTTATAGGTTATAGGTAAGAGGTAATCTCATTACTTTAAGCATAAGATAGGCCGTAGCCGAGCAAAAAAACGTAATCTAACTTAATCCGGCGCGACGAACGGGAGCGCCTGCGGAGGCCCGGGGAATGTTTGTTATTCGGGAAAGTAGTGTGGCCGAAGCCGAGCAAAGAAACATAACCCAGCTATATCCGGCGCGACGAACGGGAGCGCCCGCGGAGGCCCGGGGAATGTTTGTCATTCGGGAAGGTAGCGTGGCCGTAGCCGAGTAAAAATGCCGGAGGCCGGACTTGAACCGGCACGATGCATTGCATCGAGGGATTTTAAGTCCCTTGCGTCTACCTATTTCGCCACTCCGGCGAGGGCTGGGAAGATTTTGCGGCCGAATAATCGAACGGCTCGAATGGGGTAAATTTAGATTTGGTTTGCCGAAAAGTCAAGGGGGAATGTCGGTATTTGGGGAGAGGCTTTGTTTTAAATGGCGCCCCGCAGAGTTGAACTGCGGACACACGGATTTTCAGTCCGTTGCTCTACCAACTGAGCTAGGGCGCCATTGTAAATTCGACAGAACTGCAGAATATAAACGAACGATGATTTTGTCAAGCCCTATTTGTCAGAGCGTCGATTTTTTGAAGAGCGAATAGATTTCTCGAGGTTTGGGCTAAAACTTCAGGCCGCTGAAACCCAAGAAGGCCATGCTCATAAGCCCCGAGGTAATAAAGGCCACCGGAAGGCCCCTCATAAACCGCGGTATCGGTGCGAACTCGAGGCGTTCGCGAACACCGCTCATCATAAGCAGGGCGAGCAGAAAACCGACACCGGCGGAAAAGCCGTGCACAACCGACTCGAGGAAACCGTAACCGAGGGACATCGTGTTGAGTTCCGCCACGCCCAAGATCGCGCAGTTCGTGGTGATCAGGGGGAGGAAGATTCCCAGCGCGTCGTAAAGGGCAGGGGACATCTTCTTCAAGACCAGCTCCACAAATTGGACGAGGGAAGCGATGATAAGAATGAAAGCAATAGTCTCGAGGAAGCGCAGATCGAAGGCCTGCGCGGAAACCTCACTGCCGCAAGCTCGTGCGACAATCCAGAACAAATTGGTTTCGCCCGGGCAAAGCAGGTAGGTCCAGATCACCCAAGTCACAGCCGAGGCCAAGACCATAACGAAGATCACAGCCATGCCCATACCGAGTGCGGTCTCGGTCTTTTTGCTGACTCCGATGAAGGGGCAAAGCCCGAGAAACCTCGACAGGATGAAGTTGTTAATTAAAATCGCACCGATCGAGATAACCAAGAGGTTAGCCATCAGCTATTTCCCCCTTTCGATGTTTTTTCGAGAATCCAACGGGAAGCGGCCACCATCATCGCGAGCGAGAGGAAGGCCCCCGGAGGGAGGATCATCATAATAGCGGGTTGGTAGCTCGCGCCCATGATATTAGCTCCGAAAATCGAGCCATTGCCGAGCAGTTCGCGGAAGGAACCGAGCAAGATTAGCGTGAGCGAGAAACCGAGCCCCATCCCAAGGCCGTCCGCGGCCGACCGAAGGACACCGTGCTTGCTGGCGAAGGCCTCGGCGCGCCCGAGAATAATACAGTTGACTACGATCAAGGGGATGAATATGCCCAGTGCCTCGGATAGGGCGGGTGTGTAGGCCGCCATAACGAGTTTCACTACTGTCACAAAGGTCGCGATGACAACGATGAAAATCGGGATGCGGATCTTCGCCGGCACAAGCGGCCTTATCAGCGAAACAATGATGTTGCTCATCACGAGAACGAAGGTCGCCGCAACACCCATTCCGAGGCCGTTAATCGCGCTGGAGGAGACCGCGAGAGTGGGGCAGAGGCCTAAGGCGAGCACTAAAGTTGGGTTCTCGACTAAAAGCCCCTTCGTAAAATCCTTGAAGATGCTAACTTTTTTGCTCATTCTACACCGCCTTCCTCGACGATTTCTATGTCATTCGTCGAGTCGATGACCTCTTCGGTCGGTTCCTGTTCAAGGGAGCTTCCGACAGTGGTTTTAAGTTTCTCGACTGTGATCGCAACCGACCTCGCGATCGCCCGACTCGTGATTGTCGCGCCGGTGATCGAGCGTAGCTTTCCGCCGTCCTTATCAACATTAATATCGGAGGGGGGAAGGCCGTCGAATTGCCTTTCGAACCAAGGCTCCTTCGTCGGGTCGTCGAGCTCGACCGCCTTAGTGCCGAGGCCGGGAGTCTCCGATTGATAGACGATCTCGATAGCCGCGACAGTAAAGTCGGTATTAACCCCAACCACCGTCCGAATCGTCGAGGAGAAGCCGTTGCCGAGGGCGGTGACGACAAAACCCGCAATCTCGGCCTTGCTTTCCTCGGTGTATCCAACGATATACTCGAAATCGCCCTCGGTCTTGGTCTCGAAGACTGTCGCCGTCGGCAAAACCTCCTCGATCGCGGCCATCCGCGCGGCCTCCTCCTGAGCGGCGATCTTCGGTGCGGTCATCGAATTCACAAGCCCCAGCGCGAGGCCGGCAATGATGCCGTATGCCATGAGAATCAAACCGGGTTTGAGAATATCTTTCATATTACTGCCCAGCCTTTTTCGAGCTTTGCCCGAACACACGGGGTCTCGTATGGCGATCGATTATCGGGGTGAAGATGTTCATAATCAAGATCGAGTAGCTCACACCCTCTGGGTAGCCGCCCCATCTGCGGATAAAAACGGTGAGAACCGCGCACCCAAGCCCGAATATCCATCGGCCCTTCTTCGTGATCGGAGTGGTCACCATATCGGTGGCCATGAAGAACGCCCCGAGGAAAAGCCCTCCGGTGAAGATTTGGAACATAACATTACCAGTGAACAAGCCCTCGGCACCACCGAATATCCATCCGAGCAGGGCGACTCCGGCGATATAGGTCAGCGGGGTTCGCCAATCTGAGAAACCTCGTATTATAAGGTATAGTCCACCGATTAAAATCGCGATAGCGCTTGCCTCGCCGATACAGCCGCCGATATTGCCGATCATAGCTTGCGGCCATGCGCTGTAAATCGCCTCGACGGAGGCTCTGGCCTTTTCGACGATTTCGGGCGTCGATGAGGGATCGAGGATAGCGGTGCGGGAGAGCTTCAACACCGAAAGCGGCGTCGCGCTCGTGATCGCGTCGATACCGACCGCGCCGGAAAGACTGCCGCCGCGGGGGAGTATCCATTGGGTGGTCATATGAACCGGCCAACTCGCCATCAGGAAGGCCCTTCCGACTAGGGCCGGGTTCAGCGGATTATGACCCAAACCGCCGAAGACCTGCTTTCCGATACCGACACCGATTGCACTGCCGATGACAACCATCCACCAAGGAACCCCGGGGGGAACATTGAAAGCGAGGAGCATTCCGGTGATAACCGCCGAGCCGTCAAGCGCCGTCACCGGCACCTTTCGAATCAGCTGAATAACAGCCTCGGTAGCCGCGGCCGCAACAATGCTAATCAGCGTGAGCCAAACAGCTCGCGGACCGTAGTAGTAAATCCCGACCACCCACGCCGGAAGCAAGGCGAGCACCACATTCCACATAATCGCGGTGGTGCTTGCGCCGCCCTTCAGATGAGGCGACGAGGAGACAATCAACTTTTTTTCGGCCAAGTCATCTCCTAACAAAGATAAGTCGTTATTTGTCAATACAGTATAGAAAAACCGATGGAGAACAATCCAAAATCTTCAGGGTAAAAATAGAACCACGGATTGATCGCGAGCCATTCCGCTGTGAGCCCAAGGGAAACCGGGTTCAGGTCGTATCGCAGATCGACGCCGAGGGCGTTTATAAACCGATCGCGATCGAAGAACATCGAATCCGTTTCGTCGGAGCGATACCACCGTCGGCAGATAATGGCGGCGTAGCCTAACTTTGCGCGCGGAACTATCGACAACCGTTCGATTTCGACCTCGAATTCGAAATATGCCGAGGGCCTAAAGAAACTGCCCTTCTCGCAAATCGAGGAATCCCCCGGGCTGACATAAGACATCTTCGAGCCGTTGAACTCGCGCCGATAATCGATATAGCCGGCTTCGATCCCAAACCCCCAAGCGCCGTATCGAACTCCGCCGAAAACAGCCGAGTATGTCCCCGCCGGATAGACGATATACGAAACATTCCCGCCGAAGGAGGGCCTCAGCGAACGATCGATGCGCTTATAATCGCGGTCTAAAACCGGGCTCGGCCGTTCGGGCTGTCGCACCTGATCCTCGCCGGGCCGCGGCGGCCGCTCGACCGGTTGCGAAAGACAAGCTGTCGCAATTAGCAAGGCCGTATAAAACGCGAAAAACCTCACGGCAACAGCGCTCCGTCGTAAACCAAGCCGACAGTTCCCTGAACGGAATTATACTCCTTCGCCGAGACTTGAAAGCCCTCGAATGCCGCCATATATTGGACACCCGTGCAAATTGCGATCTTGCCCTTCAGCGGCACTCGAAAATCCACACCCAAGCCGATGATCGGCAGAACAAAACGGCTCCACGAACGACGATAGAAGTCGTATTCGCGGAACCAAATCGCCCCGAGGTCGATACTTGCGACGAATTTGACCGGCTGAACATCGGCCTTGCCCTCGACATGAGCGACGAGAATCACCGTGTGCCCCTCGGAGGAGTTTTCCGTCTCGGGATGGTAGAATTCATCTCGCGAGGCCGATAGAAAATGGCTTCTCGTCGATAGTCCTAAAGTAAGATATTCATAGGAGAAGCCGGCGCCAATATCCCAATATGGCGATGGGTTTTGCCTTTGATCGGCGACGAACGCCTGCGAATAGCCCTCGACGATCCTCGCAAAGGGGTATAGTTTGAACTCGGGTTGGGCCGAGAACCCGCCTTGCGAGAACGCCGAAGCGACTGAGATCAAGGTGTATATTATTGATATGTATGTAGTTTTAAAGAGCAATTAATATAATAGATTATATTGTTCATATAATTCTTTGATATACAATATGTTATAAAACAACTCGCCTCTGTCGCGGGACGAAAACCCTATTTCGCCTTATTAGCACGAATCTGCGTTTTTGCCCGCCTTATATAATGAAGAAGCTTGCGATCGCTCGGGCAAACAAAGGCGCAACTTCCGCACTCGATACAATCCAAAGCGCCGAGTTTCTCGGCCATATCGAAATTGCTATACTCGGCGCACTGCGCGATACGGGTCGGCATAAGAAAGGCCGGGCAGACATCGACACATTTAGCGCAATTGATACAGGCCAACTCCGGCTTGACTTCGGCGTCCTCCGCGCCGAAGATCAGGACACCGCTGGTGCCCTTAGTCACAGGAACATCGAGCGAGGATTGGGCAAGCCCCATCATCGGGCCGCCGTTGATAACCTTCACTATATCCTCGACGGCTCCGCCGCAGGCCGCGATCAGGTCGGAGTAGCGCGTCCCGATTCGCACCATGAGATTCGCCGGCTCTTTTAAAATAGGCCCGGAAACCGTGACAATGCGCTGGTAGAGAGGAATCCCGCGCGAAACCGCGTCGAAAACCGCCTTTGCGGTGCCGACGTTTTGAACATAACAACCGCAATCGAAGGGGAGCCCGCCGCTGGGAACCTCCCTGCCGGTGACAGCGTAGATCATCTGCTTCTCCGCGCCCTGCGGGTATTTGACCTTAAGCGGAAACACTTTGACATTCGTGCCTTTGACGCGTTCCTGCATGACCTCGATAGCGTCCGGCTTGTTGTTTTCAATACATATTCCAAGGCGACCCGCACCGAAAACCTTGGCGATCAGGATCAGGCCGTTGATAACGTCCTGCGGAAACTCGAGCATAAGTCTATGATCGGCGGTCAGATACGGCTCGCATTCCGCGCCGTTGAGGAGCACGGTGTCGATGATCTTGCCCTTGGGCGGCGAGAGTTTGACATGAGTCGGGAAGGTTGCGCCGCCCATACCGACTATACCCGCCGCGGCGACGATGTTGCGGATCTCTTCAGGCTCGATTCGATCCCAGTTGTCGCCGTGCGCGGTAAGCTCGCTCGCGCGCTCGTCGAGTCCGTCGTTTTGGATAATGACCGTCGGTTCGGGCTTTCCGCTGACAGGATTCTGGTATGGCTCTACAGACTTAACCTTGCCGGAGACCGAGGAGTGAACCGCCGCGGAAACGAAACCGGCGGCTTGGCCGATAGTCTGTCCGAGAAGGACTCGATCGCCCTTTTTCACAACAGCTGTGGCCGGTGCGCCGATATGTTGCGATAAAGGAATATACAACAATTCCGGGGGGTCGAGGGCGCGAATAGCGCTGTCCTCGCTGTATCTTTTTTCTTCCGGCGGATGAATACCGCCGTTAAAAGTATTGGCCATATCAAACTCCAGATTTCGAAATTAAATAAGAAGGATAAAATACAAACGAAGATTGCGAGTGTCAAGCCATTTAAGATAAACCACGCTAAAGATATGGAGTTTCCTTTCTATGCTGTTTACAGGGTAATTCGGCTTGATTTGGCGATTCAAGACTTGTATAATGGTATCTTATTTGCTCAAAATAGAAGCTCTATGTTGACCTTTTTAAATAATATTTTCTTGCCCGCGCTTGCGGCGGCGATTCTGCCGATTTTGATTCACCTTCTCACGAGAAGGCGGCTCGTCGAGCGCCAATGGCCGTCGTTGCGCTTCATCGAGGAGATTCAGAAGCGCCGCATGCGCAGATTCAAGCTGAAGCAGATATTGCTACTCGTTTTACGTGTGCTGATTCTTCTGCTTGTGATCGGGGCCTTTGCGCGGCCGGCAATCAGAGGCGCTCGCGCCTCCACTTCAACAGGTTCCCGCGAACGAACCTCGATAGCCCTTTTGCTCGATGCATCCTATTCGATGGGGCAAGAGGCCGCTGGAGTAGATCTTTTCACAAAGGCTCGCCAATCGGCCGAGGATATTCTCGAGCTTGTCTCGGAGGGTGATGAGATTGCGGTGATACCCTTCGCCGAAATGCCGGCCCCAACCTCGCCGGAGCCTTATAAATCAATGTCCGGTGCGAAGCAAGCTCTGGACAGCCTGCACCTCCGGAGCGGAACCACCGATGTTTGGAACGCGATTGCCCTCGGCGTCGAGTTGCTCTCGAAAAGCAGGCTTCCCAACCGCGAGATTTTCGTGTTGACCGACAATAAAAACCACGGCTGGCGGCGCTCCGGCGAGATGGATATCCCCGAGGGCATCAACCTATATGCCTTGGTCTTTTCGCCCGATGACGATAGAAATATCGGGATTTCCTCTATCGAGTTTCCCCGAACCCTGCTCCAGAAGGATGTTCCCTTTTCGCTTCAACCCGAGTTTAAAAGCTACGCTTCGGGGGCGATAAAGGACTTCGTCGCAAACCTCTATCTCGACGGCGAAAAGGTGGCGCAGAGGGCTATCGATCTTGCCCCGGGTGAAGCCGCCTCGATCGAGTTTCGAGCGCAGGTCGATGAAGGGGGATTCCACTTTGGGGAATTTCGATGCGAGGGGGACGCGCTTCCCGCAGATAATTCGCGCTTTTTCTCGTTCAAAATCCCCGAGAAGATCGAGGTTTTAGTCGTCGGAGGCAACGAAGCGAAGTTCATCGCGAACGCGCTTGCCCCGGTCGAGGGCGATTTCTTCAATGTTTCGCGAATCTCCTACTCGCGTCTCGGTTCCGAGCTTCTTTCAACCCGCGATGTGATCATCCTGTCCGATCCGCCGGAGCTGTCCGCGAACCTTGCCGCCTCAATCGACGGTTTCGTTTCGCGCGGGGGAGGATTGGCGGTATTGTTGGGCGGTTCTCCCGATCCCGCAAAATCTTGGCGCTCTGTGGTCGGAGAGAATTTCCCAATCTCGGTGGTGGCGAGTATCGGGGATTCACTCGGCAAAAGCCGTTTTGTTCTGGGCGGAGCGGATTTCGAGCATCCGGTTTTCACACCGTTTAAAAAAGAGGGCTTGCCGGATGTCGAGTTCAAGCGGGTCGCCGCGATAGTCGATGCCGACCGGGTTCCGATCGTGCTCTCGAACGGTGTCCCGCTCATCGCCGAAACCGAGTTGGGCGACGGGAAAATAGCGATCTGCGCTTTTTCGGCAAGCCTTTCATTCGGTGATATCGCCACCGGAGGCTTTTTCGTCCCGTTGATGCACAGGCTCACTCAATACCTTAACGCCGATGTCTCCGAATTCGATCCGGGCTATCTCGTTGGAGATGAGATAGTTAGGACTATAGATGCGACAACCGCCGGAGCGTTCGCCTTGATACAACCCGACGGATCGAGGGCTTTTCTCGCCCCGAGATTCGCCGCAGGGCGCACAATTCTGAGTGTCGGCGGAGCCTCTTTGCCGGGGATCTACCAAGTCCTTGCCGAAGAAAAGATTGTTGACCTCTTCGCCGTCAATGTCGATACCCGCGAGAGCGATTCTGACGAGCTCGATCGCGGGGCTGTAGAGAATGCTGTCAAGATCGTGTGGATTTCAACCGACAAAGATATTGCCGACGAGATTCTCTCGCGCCGATACGGCCGAGAGCTTCATCACGCAATGCTCATTGTCGCATTTATTCTGATGCTCGTCGAGTTAGTGCTCGGGGGGACATGGCGCAGACAGCGCGATCTTTCGGATCGAATCAGAGATCGTGAGATGTAGCGAAAGATCGCCTTCAACCGCCGAACATCACTCGGCGTGGCTTTTCCCGTGAATAGATTCGCCCTTCCAACGAAGCGCCGCCGATGTCCATTGGCCGGCGATATCGCCCTTGCCTATCCCGGCATAGTATTCCGCGAGCAACACCGCAGAATTCGCCGCCAACTCGGTCTTGCCCAATGCCGCAGATGCACGATAGGCATAGACCAGCTCGTCGATACCCGCCTCGGGGTCTGAGGAAATAATTTTTTCTTTACCCTGTTCGAAATTCTCGTTCATTTTGTTTGAAAGCTCGTCGATTAGTGCTTTTCCCCTCCCGATAGCGATTTTCAACTGTGTGGGAATCGCATCTTGTTTCAGCTCGACGCCGATCTTCATCACCTCGGCGATTAAATAGACCGAGCTATCCGGCCTGTCGAAAAGGTGAAGCGAGGCCGCGAGGATCATGGCATCGGGCAAGGGGAAAAGGTCGCCGCGGCCCTTTTTCAGGCTGTCTGCCCAAAGGTAAAATTCGTTAGCGACTGTTTTTGCGCTCACAAGGCCGTCGGTCTGGCCGGCCAGATAGCGCTCGAGATGGTGCAAGGCGAGCTTTTCATATGCCTTTGCACGGAAAACATCGTTGTTTTGTTGGGCTCCGAGGCCGATCATCCAATGCAAAACCTCTTCGCGGCACGGGGGATTGTCGCAAGCGGCTTCGGCGTAATCCATATGCGAAAGTGCGCTCTGTAAGTTGCCGAGTTTCAACTCTTTAGCAGAGGCGTCTTTGTGTAGTTTTATATCTGGATTGACTGTCGCGGCGCATGAGAGAATAATTGAAATAGCAATGGCTAACAGAATGATACACATTGTGTTACGAATATGCATTAAAACCTCCATACTAAAAAAGCTCCATTTGGGGTAGTCTCGAGATGAACTCTATTATTATTGCTTTCAATCCGTTTTTCTTGTAATATAAATATTCCTAATGCTGTTGCACTACCCAAAAATGCACCAGCGAGAATATCGGAGGTGCGATGTTGAAAGTTATCGACTCGCGAATAGGCTATAGCTGTTGCGGCGGTAAATAAACCAGCGCTTGACGCTGTTTTTAAAAGGGTGTAATCTCGGCGGTTATCGCCCCAATAATTCCAAAGATATAAACTGGAATATGTTGCATTACAGAAGGCAAAACTCGCATGTCCGCTCGGAAAGCTATCGCGGATATGCCTTTCCTCGATGCCTCGCAAAAAGGCCGCATCGGCATGAGGCCTTGGAGAGCCTGCGAAATCTTTGATCATGCCTGTCAACATAGATGTGCTTGTAGCCGACAGAACGAATCCTTTGAAATGTATATACTTAGAGATTCTATTATGGCTTTCACTTCGTGGCGCAAAAACAGCTGATGAAACAGCAAAGCTCGCGCTATAAAAGCCCAAGCCCGAAAGGCGATCCTCGCGATATGGCTTATCTGTTGCCACATCGACAAAGGCCTCGTCGAAGAAAGGGCCTGTTTGCGAAAAGGTGTATGCCCCCGCGCTACTTAACGCTATAAGGCTCCAATCGACTAACTCGTCTTTAAAATCGATCGCAACGGTGGATATCGCAAAAAAAATGAAAAGCAGTGCAGTTAAACGCATAATATTCATATAGTTAAAACCAAATACCTCTAATGATTTCGTCCAATTCTGGACCGCCTATAAGTGTAATCGGTGCGTTTTTCGCCTGCTCGACAGCGCTCTTGGTGAATCCGCTCGTGGTGATTAGCACCGCGCTGTCGGCGCCGCACTTATACATCGCGCCGAGAAGTTGCTGAACCCAGCGGTTTCCGACCGGCCGGTCGGGGGCATAGCATTTCGCTCCGATCGCAACAACAGAACCGCGCTTTTTAGCGACCGCATCGATACCGTAATCTCCACCCTTTTGAGTCAGTTCGACCTTATAGCCTCGACGCTTGTATATTTCAGCGCAAAGAATCTCGAATTCCTCAGATGAGCAGAGCAGGGGATTCTTCAGCTTGCGATTCGAAAGCGGCCGCCGTCCGCCAAACAGTGCTCGTAAGCCCATAATCCATATAAATATAGCTATAATCAGCGAACACAAAACTCGAAGGGACAAATCGAAATATTCTCGAATAGCAAAATATACGCCGCAAAAGAGAATCGCGCAAAAGAAAGACCAAAGCCAAAATCGGAGGGATTTGCTCATTTATAGGATTCGATACGGCCTTTTGGTGTGATCTTTTCGCCCGGGGTGAGCATGATTCGCACCGATTCTGAAGAATCCGCAGAGTTCCATGGTTCGAGTGAGATCCCGAGAACAGCGGCGCGAAGCGGAAAATCGTCCTCCAGCGGCATAACCCGCCCGATTGAGCCGGAGGTGACAATCCACTCTCCCGGGGCGATTTTTTGCACCGATCTATCGACCAGCACATCGACCTCGCCGCCGACTGCAATCCTTTCCACTCCGAGACTGTCCTTGACGACAACGCCCAATACAAGCGGGTCATAAGGATAAAACGATCGAACTGCAATTGTAGCATCGCGCTGATTAAGAGAGACGGCTTCGCCCTCCCGGGTATGTTCAGGAGGTTTGTGATCCGTGAAGATAGTTTTGTAAGCTTTAATCGATTGGAAATCGAATTCCGCTTGGGCAATTAGAGACGAAACAGCAAAAATAATAAATAGATAAAGCAATTTCTTAATAAACAACATGAATAATAGCACCTAATTAATTATATAATATCGAGTTAATATTGATTGCACCTCTCGAAAACCGCTTGATCGTTGATCTCGATTAAACACCCCGTCGAGATAGTCGCAGGGACAAGCTCGTGATCCGCAGTGAGAATAAGCATGTCTATCGGGTTATTGTCGGCGAACAACTCACCGATTTCGTAATGTAATTTCATTATTATCCGCTCGAGTTCCTTGCCATCGAGGTCGGTGACTAAAACCAAAACCGGCGCGGCCTCGGACATCTGCCCCGGAATAAACAGCTCCGGCAAAAATGCGAAGTAGATCTCGGGAATAGCACGAATACGCGCCGCAATGGCCTCGGTGACAACCTCCGGAATCGGATCGGAGGGTATGCTAACTATAATTTCGAGATTCGAGTCCATTCCAAAGGCGCTCATTTCTTTAAAAAACTACGAAACATGAAAAACAAACTTCATAGAAGCTCATATCATTAATAAACTTGAGCCATATTCATTAATTTACTCTGTTTTCTATAAAAATACAATATATATTGTTTAATTGTATTTTCAAGGCTTATCAAAAATCGCGCGAATTTAGTCGAACAATTAATGAACTATAACAAAAAACTAATTTAATCGATCGATTCGTGATTGAAGACCATATTAATGCTTTTGTGTTGCCTTCAAACTTGCGAAACGAATAATAATTCATATAATTAACAAATTAAACAGCTTTAGCGACAAGGTTGATAATTGAAAAATCTGGCAATTTACACAGCTCTTGCTTCTGTCTGCGCGTTCGGTTTGATAGCTCCGGATTTCCTTCCGAACGACCCGGTCGAGGAGCGAGAAACAAGATATTTTCAAACAGAAACCGGCACCTTCGTATTTCGCGAGGGCATTAACTCTGTTGCCGCGTTCTATCCGCGCGAGACGATTCAGCTCGACTCTCAAGATTCATCTGCAATTACTCGCGCCTGCCTCGACTATATCGATTCCCGTCCCGACATTTTTGTTATAGGATCCGACGAGATTTTGCCGATTACCGTCGCAAACCGCCTGAACAGGTGGTGGGTGACTTTCGCACAGTTTCACGATGGGATCCTCGTCGAGGACGGCCGAATAGACTTTCGCGTCTTCGAGTCCGGTGCGATGGCGTTTTGCGGAGCTAATGTTTTCAACAACTTCGAGTCCGCACTGCCGAGTATTTCCCCCGAGGGGGCGATCGAGACTATCGAGAACGAATATGACATCTTCGGCTCGATTACGGCCTGCGATCTTGTTTATTGGCCGGATTACAGCGCCGGCGACGCGATTGCGAGGCTCGCTTGGCGAATCGACATCAATCAATCACCTGAGCGGCAATTTCGCTTTTATATCTCTGCAAAAGACGGCAAACCCTTTTTCCACTATAGTCTTGTGAATTTTTATGATGTCGTAGGATCGGCGGATATTAATTACCTTCCGAAATTCTACGACGACCCGATAGCTACCGGCCCATATCAATTCGGCAATATCAGCCTCGGATTTACCACCGGTGTGAATTCCAACGCCTCGGGCGAGTTTTCGGTATCATCCTATATGACCTCGAGTCTGCCGCTAAGGGCGCGCTTGAACGGCCTTTGGGCCGAAGTTGTCGATGTCGAGGGCGAGAATGGCCTCTATGAATACTGGCTTAGGCCGCCGGCCGAGCACAGCTTTCTATTCTCGACGGCCTTCGCCGACAGCGACGAGGTAAACCTTTATTACCACACGACATATATACACGAGTATTACGAACGGCTCGATCCGCCTATGACGGCACTCGATTATCCGGTCCCGGCGAGGGCCGGTATAGCCAGCACACCGGAGAACGCCTTCTGGGACGGTTATGGCACCAACTACGGCTCCGGTGGTTCTTCGATGCGCAACTTTGCGCTCTTCGCGAATATTATCTATCACGAATATACGCACGGGGTGACCGGTTGGTTTTACGAGGGTGTTTATTTCCCGTATTCGGGCCAATCGGGGGCTATGAACGAGGGTTTTAGCGACTATTTCGCCTGCACAAACCTAAACGACGCGAGAGTTGGGTTTAAAACTCCGATCTACGGCCTGTCGATGTTCCGAACTATGGAAAACAACCTAAAAATGCCCGACGATTGGTCTGGCGAGGTTCATGCCGATGGCCGAATATTCGGCGGTGCGCTATGGTCGCTTCGCAGGTTCGCGGGGGTGTCCCGAGCGGACACGATCATTCATTTTACACGATATGCCAAGCCCAACACCTTCGATGGCTTTGTCCCGGAGGCGCTTTTTACCGACGACGACGACGACGACCTCTCCAACGGCACGCCGAACTGTGTTTCGATCTTCAATGCCTTCGCGAAGCACGGTATCGGCCCCGGCACCTTCCCACAGTTGGATATCACCTATGAAATTATCGAGCGCGGCGACGACGACGGTTTCTATGAGTTTGGCGATACGCTGATAATAGTCCCAAAGGTTTTTGCCGACGGCGCTTTTGCGTGGCCGGATTTAGTTAACCTTCGTGGAAATCTCTCGATTGGGGAAGAGACCGGTGTTCGAGCGCTCGATGTGACCACCGCCTTCACGCCGACTATTCATCCCGGCGATTCCGCCTTTGGCGATCCCTTCCTTTTAGAGATCACAACAGAGGGCGAAAGCTATTTCACCGACTTCGTAATATCATACTCGGCGTTGAATATTACCTCGGAGATTGCCGACACGCATAGATTTCTAATAGGTTTTCCGCAGGTGCTTATTGTTGACGACGGCCCTGAGGTTTATGAGCGAAATCTTAAGTATTATCTCGCGGCCTTCGACGAGCTGGGGGTCACCTATTTTGCCCATAGAAATATTGATGGGCCGATCTCTGTGAATAGCGAAGAGTTCGACCTCGTGCTTTGGTTCACCGGTGACGATACTGCCGGAGTGGCGATCGGCGAGGGCGATATCGCACTTATGCGATCCCTTCTCGAGGGCGGCGGAAGGCTTTTGCTGACCGGCCAAAACATGACTTGGCAGATCGATTCGAGCTTCCTCGACGAGCATTTCGGCGCGGTTCATAAATCGAATAATGGTGGTCTGGCATTGAGCGGGATCGGCGACAATCCGATTCTTAGCGATTTCGAAAATATCTACATTTTTGGGTCGCTTGGAGCTAATAACCAGCGAAAGCTGACCTCGATCTCGCCGACAAGGGGAGAGGCTGTTATAAAAAACAATCATGGCGACACCTGCGCGGTGATCCACGACAACGGCATCGGCCGAACCGCGCTTTTTGCATTCGGTCTGGAGGCGATCGGCGGGAATGCAAGCTCTGTGTCCCTGCCGCTCCTGCTTTCTCGACTGATGGATTGGTTCGGTGTGACTATGGCCGCCCCCGAATGCTCCCCAAACCTTCCGACAAACGCGGTCCTGAGCGTCGCGCCCAACCCTTTCAACGCCTCGTGTTCGATATTTCCTCCTCCGGGAGCAAAAAAGATCGAGATTTACGATGTTTCCGGCAGATTGATCAGGCTGTTCGAGACGGAGAACCTCGACGAAGCGATTATTTGGGATGGCCGGCTTTCCTCCGGAGTCGAAGCCGCCTCGGGGACATACCTGATAAAGTGCATCGGCGGCGAATCGGCGTTTTCCAAGGCGGTTCTGTTGAGATGAGGCTGGAAGTAGCAAAAAGGCTGGAGTTCGCGAAGAAAACCGCGATAAGAGCCGGAGATATAATTCTCGAGGGCTTTGGCGGTCGGATCGAGGGCAGGATGAAGTCCTCCCGAGAGGTTGTCACGGAAACCGATCTTCGTTCGGAGGAGTTCATTCTCAAAGCAATTCGCGAGAACTTCGACGAGCCGGCCCTCAGCGAAGAATTCAACCCGGAAGCTTTCGCCGATGGCCCGCTTTGGGTGATCGATCCCTTGGACGGCACGAATAACTTTGCCTCGGGAATTCCCTTCTTCGCTGTGATCATCGCCTTCGCACTCGACTGCGAAACCCGCTTGGGTGTTATCTATGAGCCGATTCGCAAGGAGCTGTTTTGGTCGGATGGGCGAAATTCCTTTCTCGGCAATGATCGAATAGAGGTCAGTAAAACCGCAAAACTCTCGGATTGTATGGCCGCGACGGGATTTCCCTATAAAAGAGGCGAGGGGTGTAATTCTAATCTTGAAAATTTTGTCCGCGTCGCGATGTCTATTCGCGGTATCCGTAGGGCTGGGAGTGCCGGCCTCGATTTGGCCTACACCGCGGCCGGAAGGTTCGATTTTTATTGGGAATTGGGCTTGAGGCCTTGGGATATGGCCGCCGGCGAGCTGATTGTCCGTTGCGCCGGCGGAAAGACCGCCGACCTTGACGGCAACAAATGGAGTTTAGGCTCGGATAATATCTTGGCCGGAAATCCAACTGCCTTCGACAAAGCCGCGAGCTTACTCTCACGTGGATAGGCGCACTCTAAAGCAACGTTTCATTTTGTTTATCGCAAGGACTTTTTTCCCTGCGCTGATCTTTTTACTTGGCAAAACGTGGAAATTTAAGTATTTTAACAAATCTATCGAAGACGATACGAGAAGACCCGTTATATGGGCATTTTGGCATTCGAGGATGTTGCCCTTGTTGTTCGCTTATCGGGGACGTGGGATTATTATCCTTGTTTCGCGAAGTTTCGACGGTGAGGTTATCTCCGCTGTTCTTGATGTGTTCGGTTTTTCGACGGTCAGGGGTAGCTCTTCGAGAGGCGGGATGGTCGGCCTCATTCAAATAATTGAACGATTAAGATCGGGGGGGCGAGTGGCCTTCACTCCCGACGGACCGAGAGGCCCTAAAGAGAAGGCAAAATACGGTGTCGGCGGCGCTTCGGTGAAATCCGGCGCGCCGGTTTTCGCGGTTGAGGTCGAGGTCGATCGCAAATGGATACTTAAGACTTGGGATGAATTTATTATACCTAAGCCATTTGCAAATATAACGATAAGGTATTCGAATTTGATGTTTCCGGGTGATGACGATAGCGCAAAAATGACACAACGAATTCAAAGCGCATTCGATCATCTTTCGCTAACTCATTGAGATTTGGTAGGATAGATATGATCGGACTTTGGAATATAGCCCTTGGAATAGCGATACTTTTAACTTGGCCGATTGCGATTCCCTTCGCAATTATCTTTAAGCATGGGCTTTTTTGCCGCCTCGGTTTTGTCCCGAGGCCGCGGAACCGGTGCGTGTGGATACACGCCTCAAGTGTCGGCGAGGTGGGGGTTTCCGCCTCTATTCGCGATATGATTCGAGAGATAGACCCCGAGGTTGATGTATTTATGTCCGCTGTCACGAAGATGGGGCTTCGTCGCTTGAAATCGATTTGCGGGCCGCGAGACAAGTATTGTGCCTTCCCGCTCGATTTCAGGCCTTTTATTTGGAATGCTTTTAGGCGTGTAGAGCCGGATTTATTGATTGTCGTAGAAACAGAATTCTGGGCAAATTTTTTAACAGAGGCAAAGAAAAGAAATATTCCTGCCATTCTCGTTAATGGTAGAATAAGCATATCTACTTTATCTTGGGCGCTAAGATTTCCGAAAACATTCCATAGGATTTCAAGTTGCTTCGATGTTTTTTTGATGAAATCGGAGGCCGACGCTAAAAACCTCGAATCGACAGGTGTTTCAAGAGAAAAAATTAAAGTGATTGGTAATTTGAAGTTTGCCGGAGTTCCAAAGAATGTCAAGCCAATAGGCACTTTCTCGAGACCCACTATAGTTTTCGGAAGCGCTCGACCGAACGAATTCTCTTCAATCGCGAAGGCATGTGTCGCTGTGAAAGCAAAGTTTCAAAACGCACTATTTATTGTTGCTCCAAGGCATCTAAACACAGTCGCTTCAGCGAGGACTGAGCTTGAAGCGCAAGGCTTGAAGACCATAAGGCGGACTACCGCTTCGAATCCCAATGACGCAGATGTTTACCTGATCGACACTATCGGTGAGCTTTTAGGTTTTTATTCAGTTGCCGATGTGACTTTCGTTGGGGGGACTTTGGCCGATTATGGCGGTCATAACCCGCTCGAACCGGCCTTTTTCGCGAAGCCTGTCATATTCGGCCCTTTTAACTCGTCGAATAGGGAGGCATACGAGTTACTTCTACAAGGCAACGGCGCGATCGAAGTCAAGGACTGGCAAGAACTTGCGGATGCAATAATTTCGATACTCGATGAACCTGAGCGCGGAAGGTTTTTAGGAGAGAGGGCAAAATCCCTTGTCGATGAGATGAAAGGCATTACAGATAAATATAATGATATAATTAAAGAATATATTTCATGAAAATGAAATGGATATTTGCTCCAATATCACTTATATATTCCGCTATTTCGTATCTAAGGTGGCGATTATATAGAGCTGGCATATTTAAAGTAATGTCTGCAAAATCTCCAGTTATCTCTATAGGTAATATAGCATTAGGTGGAACGGGAAAGACACCGTTTGTTATTTGGCTCGCTAAGAAACTGGTAGAAGAAGGCTATTCTCCGGTTATCCTATCGAGGGGTTATGGACGAAGAAATTGTTCAAGAGAGTTTATCATAGATAATCCCACAAATGCATGTCTTGCGGGCGATGAGCCAGCTCTGATGAGCAAGAATATTCCGAATGTTCCAGTAATAGTCCATCCGGATAGATACGCCTCGATTCAGGAATTTGGTGATAATGGAGACAATATCTTTTTATTAGATGATGGATTTCAGCATATAAAGCTTTACAGAAATCTTGATATCGTAAGTCTCCCGGCCGAAGATCCATTTTCTTCCGGTAGGTTTTTCCCGTGGGGCGGCCTTAGAGACGGTTTATGGAGGCTTAAAGAAGCCGATATTATTATATTGATGGGAGAAAATAAAGAGAATTACGATGAAATAAAAAAGAGACTTTCACCTGAATGTAAAATAGTATATGCTCATAAAAAGTTTTTATCAGTCAAGAATATGCAAGGTATAAGACTGAGGGAAGAAGTCTTAAATGCAAAAAAAGTTGTTGCATTTGCTGGGATATGCTCCTCGAGAAGTTTCACTGAGACTATTGAACAAACAGGTGCTATAATATGCTCAAAAATCTGGTTTAGAGATCATCATATATATACAAAAAATGATATAAAAAAAATCGAAATAGAAGCCGAGAGATGCGATGCCGATTTTTTAGTCACAACTGAAAAAGACGCTGTTAGACTCGCTGGCTTCAATCCAAGAATAGAAGTGCTTGTTATTTGCATTGATATTATTATTGATCAAGAAGCAGAATTACTTAAAGCAATAAATGAAAAGATTAAAATAAAGCATTAGAAAACATGATATTACAAGACTATATTAAACTATCGATAGCTGAGCTTCAAAAGATTGTCAATGAAGAAAAAAGACGAGCAAATGCAATTATTTTGGCGCATAATTATACTCGGCCGGAGATTCAACAATTGGCGGATTATATTGGCGACAGCCTCGATCTTTCGAGAAAGGCCGCTTGCTCAAATGATGATGTTATAGTATTTTGCGGCGTGATGTTTATGGCCGAAACAGCAAAAATCCTTTCGCCCTACAGGCTCGTGCTCACGCCTGAGCCCAATGCGGGATGCCCATTGGCCGCAGGGGCGACTATGGAGGATGTTATCGAGATGAGAAGGCGATATCCCGAGCATGTCTTTATCGCCTATGTCAATACTACAGCGGAGGTTAAAGCCTCTGTCGATATATGTTGCACTAGCGCGAATGCGGTCGCGGTTGTTCGCTCGGTGGGCGAAAGTCCGGTTGTATTTTTACCTGACCGAAACCTCGGGAGTTATGTCCAGCGGAAGCTCCGAAAGAATAATATGATACTTTGGGGTGGAGGCTGTTATGTCCATCAGTTTATCTCCTTAGAAGATATTGAGTTAGCTCGAAAGGAATTCCCGGGATGGAAGATTATTGTTCACCCGGAATGTCCTCCCGATGTCGCTGAGAGTGCCGATCTTGTTGCTTCCACGGGCGGTATGTTCCGCTGGGTGGCGGATCACAACGAGCCTGTGCTTTTGGGCACCGAAATCGGCATGATTGAACGAATAACTCGCGAAATGCCCGAAAAACAAGTTAAAGCCCTCAAAGAAAACGCTGTCTGCTCGAATATGAAGCAAATAACACTTGCAAAACTCGCTCGAACCTTGAAAGAAAGGATCTTCGAGGTCAAACTCGACGACGAGATTATCTCAATGGCCCAGAAATCGCTTAAACGAATGATAGAAATAGATTGATTTATAACGACTTAAGTATAAAAAAGGCCGCCCGAGGGCGGCCTTTTTTTATCCCGGAAAACCGGAACAAGGTGGAACTTATTTACCGAAGATGTCTATCTCATAGGTGGCCGTAGCCGCGAGACCGAGGAGGTTATTCTTGTAATCCTCGGTGGCTGTGCCTGAACCGGTGTTCGATTCCCATTTCGCGGTGTGATAATAGGCTCCGAGGTCGAGGATAACCGGGCCGAGACCGAGGCCGACACCAGCTGTGAGACCCATCGCTCCGGCAGGTGTGTCCTCGCCGGGCTCGGAGGGGGTCATCAGCTTATCGGTGAAGAAGCCGGCGCGAAGATCGACCGCACCGCGATACTCCACACCGAGGCGGATCGAAGCGCCATTCTCGATGCCGGATTCCCAATTATTGATCTCGAGGTCGTCGTAGGGGCGATTCTGATATTCCGCCGCCACGGTGAGATCGGGCGTGACATCGAAGGCGACGCCGAAGGCCATATAAGCCGGGAATTCGTATTTGACATCGTTGAGGTCATACTTACCGGAATCATCCTTATATTCGCGATCGTCCATCTTCATCTTGAAGGCCGGGGCAAAGCTAAGGCCGACATTGAGTTTGTCAATAAAACGCCCTTGCGCGCCGATCTGCAGGACAGAACCGGTGGCCTTCTCGGTCGTCTCATATTCTTCCTCGCTATTGGGGTTCGAGGTCTCTTCGACGGCTTCATAGCCGGAATTGGAAAGGAAGGCAAAGCCATAGCTGAGACCGAGGACATAGTTATTCGCGAAACGCGCGGCGACTGTCGGATTCAGGAGGTGGAAGCCGCCCTTGTTCGTCCAAGTCTGTTCGTATTCGGTGTTAGTCGTCGAGCTTGTGTAGCTCTCCTTGATCTTGCCGGAAAAATCGAAGAACTGTCCCCAAGCGATGCCGCCGACCAGTTCGAACGGCGCGGAGATCGGAATCGGTGTCGCGAAGGCGATGCCGGGGAGTTTCAAGTGAATCTGTTGCGACATCGAGTAATCCTCGAGTCCGGAATCTTCATAGATATCCTCGTCGAAACCGGCGCTACCGAGAAGATTCACCCTTCCCGTCAAGGAGAGGGCGCCCTTCTCCATCCAGCCGATGCCGGAAGGATTGCGTAGCATAGAGGCCGGCCCTGCGGAACCGGCGGAGATGATGTTGGCCATGGAGTAGGCCCTGACATCCATACCGACGGGAATATGCTCGCCTTGAGCGAGTAGAATTCCACAGGTCAGTAGGATTGCGGCGACGAAGAGTCTTTTCATTCGTTCCCCCTTTCATAAGGCTACAGTTATTTAATTTCCTTAACTAATCTCTCCGTCTCGGAGGCGATAACAAATTCCTCGTCGGTCGGAACGACTATTGTCCGAATCTTGGCGTTGGGCGCGGAGATGTCCATGAGAATGTGCCAAGCGTCGAAGTTCAGTTTTTTGTCTATTTCGATACCCATAAATCCGAGGCCGTCGCAGACCTTTTCGCGAATCTCGTCCGAGTTCTCACCGATACCGGCGGTGAAAACGAGAACATCGAGGCCGCCCATAGCGGCGGCGTAGGCGCCGATATATTTTTTAACACGGTAACAATACATCTGAAGGGCGAGAATTGCGCCCTCATCGCCGGTTTTCTCAGCCTCGAGGATATCGCGCATATCTGTATATTTGCCGGAGATACCTAACAGACCGCTCTTTTTATTCATGAGGTCGCTGGTCTCGTCTGGCGAGAGGTTCTCGAGTTTTTGGATGAACAGCGGGATGTAGGGGTCCATGTCACCGCTTCGGGTTCCCATGATCAAACCCTCGAGAGGGGTTAGGCCCATTGAGGTGTCAACAGACTTTCCGCCGTCAACCGCGGTGATCGAAGCGCCGTTTCCGAGATGCGCGGTGATTATCTTCAGCTCTTCGATGGGCTTGCCGAGGAGTTGGGCCGCCTTGTTCGCGACATAGAAATGGCTTGTGCCGTGGAAACCGTATCGGCGGATCTTATGCTTGTTATAAAGCTCGATCGGGAGGGCGTAAAGATAGGCATATTTTGGGATTGTGTGGTGAAAGGCGGTATCGAAAACTCCCGCCTGAGGCACGCCGGGCAGTTTGACACGGCAGGCCTCGATGCCCCTCAGATTCGGGGGATTGTGAAGGGGTGCGAGGGGGATACAGCGCTGGAGCGCGGCTATTGCGTCATCTGTCATAAGGGTGCTTCCGGAAAATTCTTCGCCGCCGTGAACAACGCGGTGGCCTATAGCATCGATCTCCGAGATGTTTTTAATGACGCCGTAATCGGGGTGAGCGATCGCCTCGATAACAAGCTCGATGGCCTTTGTATGGTCGATAATTCCCTCAGGCTCGAAGCGCATTTTATCTTCGCCGTTGCGCTGATAATCGTGTTGAGGGTTTGGGATACCGATTCGTTGAACAAGTCCCTTCGCGAGAACACCCTCTCCGGCTGTATTCCAAAGCTGATACTTCACCGAAGAACTACCCGAATTGAGGACAAGGATTTTCATTTTTCTCCCTAATCTGTTTTAGTATCTTTAGTTAAAACTCTGTATGGTCATTAAGACAAGACAAAATAATTCTTAAATCGATAAATGCAACTGCTTTTTATTAAATCTTAACTGTTTAAGCTAAGATATTAATGTATTTAAGCAAAATAGGATTAGCGGATCGCTTTATTTTTTGACTTTACTACAGCGTTTCAGGTCGTATCGATCTCGGCCGAAGACGAAGGGGATTCTGTAGGCGACTTTTACTGGCTTGCCCTCGTAAATAATGGGGGAGAAGACACAATTAAGTGCGGCTTCGAGGGCTACATTATCGAAAATCTCGGGTGGCTCGGAATCCGCGACCTTCGCGGAGATGACCTTGCCGTCCTCGCCAATTATAATGTCAACTAAGACCGCGCCTTCGACTCTTTCCTTATAGGCCGAATCGGGGTAGCAAGGTTTAGCTGAGACAATCATTTGGGGAATTTGACCGATCTGCAAATAATCGAAGACATCGCATGAATCCTCGGCGAGGGCGACGCAAGAAGCCATCGAGATGGCAAGTAGTATGAATATTGTTTTTCTCATAGCTTTCATACATTTATTATACTCATGAATCGCTATGAATTCCAGTTATTTATTAAAATAGGGGAATTAACCGCCCTTTTGCTGGATTTTTGCCCAAGTATCTTTAAGCGAAACCGTCATATTCAGCACCTTGAAATCGCCCTCAGAGTCTTTATCCACAATAAAATAACCGTGGCGAAGGAGCTGTATTCTTCCGCCGATCGGGAGACTTGCGAGTTCCGGTTCGGCGAGGGCGTCGATCAACTCGAGCGAGTCGGCATTGAAGTAGTCGTTAACCTCCTTGCCCGGTTCAAGCTCGATCATATTCGCCCGAGTGAAGAGGCGGTCGTAAAGTCTTATTCTGCAGGGCATTGCGTTGTTCGCCTCGACAAAATGTAGCGTTCCCTTGACTCGCCGACCGTCCGGCGTGCCGCCGCCGCGCGACTCAGGATCGTAATCGCAATGCACCTCTGTCACTTCGCCGGCTACATCGGTTTTATAACCGGTGCAAGTGACATAATAAGCGTGCTTCAGGCGAACCTCCGCTCCCGGCGAAAGGCGGAAATAGTTCTTCGGGGGATTGGCGGTGAAATCGTCGCGCTCGATGAAAAGCTCGCGAGAGAAGGGGATTTTATGCGTCGAAGAGTTTTCGTCCTCGGGGTTATCGACCGCGTCGAGCCATTCGATTTGCCCCTCGGGATAATTGTCGATTATCAGTTTAATCGGGTGCATCACCGCCATCAGGCGCTTGGCCGAAAGGTTCAGCTCGGTTCGAATGCAGTGTTCGAGAAGTGCGATATCGACTATGCTATCCGCTTTCGAGACGCCGATCTTGTCGCAGAACTCGCGAATCGAATCGGAGGTGTAGCCTCGCCTGCGAAGGCCGCAGAGCGTGGGCATCCGCGGATCGTCCCAGCCCTCGACGAGACCGCTCTCGACGAGAGCGCGAAGGATTCGTTTACTCATAACGGTAAAGGTCATATTGAGGCGCGCGAACTCGATTTGCCGCGGATGGTAAACCCCCAGCTCATCGATGAACCAGTCGTAAAGCGGGCGATGATCCTCGAACTCGAGCGAGCAAAGCGAATGCGTGATCCCCTCGATCGAGTCCTCGAGGCCGTGCGCCCAGTCATAACTTGGATAGATGCACCATTTGTCGCCCTGCCGGTGGTGCTCGCGATGCAGAATTCGATACATTACAGGATCGCGCATATTGATGTTTGAGGAGGCCATATCGATCTTCGCCCGAAGCGTTCGTGAGCCGTCGGGGAATTCGCCGGCTCTCATTCGGCGAAAGAGGTCGAGATTCTCTTCGACGGAACGATCGCGATAGGGGCTGTTCTTGCCTTGTTCGGTGAGTGTGCCGCGATAAACGCGGACCTCGTCGGGAGTGAGATCGCAAACATAAGCAGAGCCTTTTGTAATCAGCTGTTCGGCCAATTCATAAAGCCGCTCGAAATAATCCGATGCGAAAAACGGCCCCTGCCATTCGAAGCCCAACCAACGGACATCTTCTACAATAGAATCGACAAATTCGCGCTCCTCCTTCGAGGGATTCGTATCGTCGAAGCGAAGATTGCATTTTCCGCCGTATTCCTTTGCAATACTGAAGCTTATGCAAATTGCCTTGGCGTGGCCGATATGCAGATACCCGTTCGGCTCCGGCGGAAAACGCGTATGAACATGGTCGAACCGGCCCGAGGCCAAGTCCTCGTCAACAGCCTGACGGATAAAGTCTTTGTAAACCTTCATCGGCTCTGTCGGTTTGTTCAGCTCTTCGGACATCTTGACTCCCAATCTGCAAGTTTTAAAAGCGACAACAAAACGTTATTATAACGATTCTCGATAAGATTTTGAATATATAATTTCGTTAATATCGTTCGACTTCAAGTTTAACATCACCGGGGGGCGTCGGTCCCATCTGCGGGGACGCAGATGGGACCGAGGCGATCGGCATAGCGATTTTTTGCATATAATGGAAGTTTTCGCCGATCGCCTCGGCGCGAGTATACTCGCACCGACGCCCCCCGGTTTCTGTATGCGGAAAAAATCGGCTTGACTATTTTGTTTCGACTTTGTCTATCGGCACGAGGATTTCGATCTCGGACTGCTCGCTCATCGCATTGAATTTGAGGCCATAGCGCTCCAATTGCGGTGCGTGGCGGAGTGAATACTCTGTTGTTTTTTGCGGCCAAACACCGAGGATATAGGCATATGTTGCTTGAAGATTTTCGAGCGAGCCTTTGTGTGTGAAGATAGCGTATTTCCCTGCGGGAATCGTGACAATCTCCATACCTTCGGGGATTTTGGAGGTCTTTGTGACCTCGTATCCGGCGATATAGCGAAAATCGGTCTGCTTTTCGGCGTTTTCCGGCATGAGGCTGACTCCGAAGGCCTCGACTTGGCTGGCCAAGTTCTCAAATTCGCCCTTACGTTGAATTAGCTCCATCCAAAGGGTCATGATCCTTTCGAAAATATCGTCGCCCTGATAGCCGACACCGACAATGATTAACGAATCCATATCCTCGATTCGCGGCTCCATGCTTGGCATCTCGACCTCCTCCTCGGCGAAAGTTAACCCGAGTAGCGCGACAAGAAGCAATACAGTCATGCAAACAAATCTCATAAGACCTCCCCAAGTTTGGTTTTGCCAAAATATAAGTCAAATAAAAATCGAAGCAAGCGGATTTTGATGTTTAAGAGGTGTCCTTTGTTCGTTTTTATCAGAGCTTATGCTTTGAAACCGTTCTCCACTAATGAAACTTGCTTCGTAAAAGGGTTCGCTAATTTAATTCCACTTGAATTAAGATCAAAAAAGGATAAAATTCCGGCTTATGTCGAACCCGATTACAAAAATCCGCACGATCCTGAGGGATTATTCATTTCACCTTCGGAATTTCCGAAGAAATGTGAAACTTCTGATCCTAAGCCATCTGCTATTCTCGACGGCTATCGGCGTGTTTGGTGTGTTCTTCAATGTTTACTTGAAAAAGGGCGGCTTTCAGGAGGATTTTATCGGTGGGCTTTCCTCGATCGGAACATTCACAACGGTGCTGATCGCGATTCCCGCCGGAATTTATGCCTCGCGAGTCGGCCCGAGGAAGGCGCTTCTCTACGCCCTTCCGCTCTTGATCGTCTCCTATGCGCTGTCGAGTATCACCCTGATTCCGGCAGTTTTAATCATACTCTCGATTTTGACCGGCATCGGAAATATGATCTTCAACGCCGCGTTCAATCCCTGCTTGACGAGCAATTCGCTTCCCGAGAATCGACACTATGTGTTTTCATTATCGTTGGGGCTTATGAATTTCAGTGGCGTCGCGGGATCGCTCCTCGGCGGGTTCGTGCCGGACCTGCTTTCGGATTGTTTCGGACTGAGCGAATTCCACGCCCTGAGAATAACCCTTTTCAGCGCGGCGATTTTGGCCTTCTCGGGCTTTCTGCCGCTCTTGAAACTCGACGAAGGAGTCCGATGCGAAGGGCCGAAACTGCCTCGCTGGGGCTTGGATTTTTCGGATAAAAAAAGTATCCGCGTCTTCTCGCGCTTCGTAATCCTGAACTTGATCATCGGCTTCGGGGCCGGTTTTACAGTGCCGTTTTTGAGCATATATTTCTCGAGCGAGTTCGGGCTGAAGCCGACGATTATCGGCTATATTTTCTCCGGCGCGGCGGCGATCACGGGAGTTGCGGTTTTGATTTCCCCCTTACTGGTGCGCAGATTTGGGAAACTATACGCGATGATCATCCCGCAGGCCGTCTCATTACCGTTTATTTTGGTGCTCGCACATTCACGGGTGGTATGGCTCTCAGTCGCGGCTTTCTGGATTCGCGGCGCGCTGATGAACGCCAGCAACCCGGTGATGAACCAGATCGTGATGGAAAAATCGCCGGAGGAGCGCCGTCCTGTAATTCAAAACCTCATGAGCCTCTCGTGGAACCTCGCATGGGCATGCTCTGTGGCGATTTCCGGGTTTATGATCAAGAGCCGCGGGTATATGTTGCCGTTTTATATAACCTTCGTTGTTTATGTCGCCTATGTTCTCACGCTTTATCTTTTTTTCCGCAAAGACCGCGCCCTCGCAACGCCCGAGGGTTTATAGGGGTTTGTTATCGACAAACCCCTATTCTGTGTATAGGGCATTTCGGTGCCATGCCCTTAATGATTATTTGAGATACACCACCCGTTTCACCGCCGTCGCGCCGGTCGCTTCGGCTTGCCTCGGCTCCGCTCGGTAACCACCGCTCAGCGACCGGGTGTCGAAGCGCGCGCGGACGAGATAAACGCCGGAGGTGACCGTTTCATCGGGCGTCCAAGTAAATTCGCGAGTCGTAGGG
>DIWU01000004.1:23834-38585 GCA_002428525.1 bacterium UBP14_UBA6098 | reverse complement strand
CCGCCGTCGGGCAATTGCGCGATGCGCCTGCCGGAGATGTCGAACAACCTCGATTTGTAGGGGCGCACGGCCGTGCGCCCCTACGGGCGCGTCGAGGGCGATCGTCACCGCGGAGTTGAACGGGTTCGGGTGGGCGGAGAGGGAAAGTTGTTGCGGGAGTTTTAAATACTATTGAGCCGTCATTGGAGGCTTTTACCACTGTCAGTCAAGTCCTAAATTTTCTGTAAATTCATTTTTGGTTCGATCTCGATTTCGGGTTTTGTTGGGTTTTCCATTGATAAATAGCGTTTTCCTGTCGACCACTCCTCGGAATACTCCATGCAAAGCGTCGCGCACATTCGAAGGCAAGCGCGAACATTCGGGAAGATCCTCACAACAAGTATCCTGCGCTTCAACTCCTAGTTAACACGTTCGAGCATGTTCGTGCTTTTCAGTATGAAAGAAACTTTGTCAACCAATACCCCCATATAAAACCTCCTGCTTTTTTGGGGGCAGTACAAGCGTTACTCGAACCATTGAAAAATTAACTTGATTTTTAATGTGTTTCGGTTTCTCATTTAGCCATATGTTAGAAAATAATCTATTCAATCATAATAACTTTGCAAAATCAAACAGAATAAGCGTTATTGTTTTATGGCGAACTAAATAACAACCATTCCCCCGATAAATATATATCTGATAATAAAAATTAACATTAGTAAAAAATATATTGCCTTTCGACTTCGCATAATTTATAATCTTGGCCTTGAATTCCAGTTCCAGATAAACTTTATTTTTAGAGGAGAAACCAGATGAGTGTAAAAAGATCGCTACAAAAAAGAGACAAGCTGAATAGCTACAGAACTACAATCGAAACCGCGTTTTACGGCAATAATGTCGAACCGGTCGAGTCGATCGCAGAGGCCTACTATCTCGCAATGGATTCCGAAGGCACAATTATCACCGACAAGGATGTTTACGAGCCTGAGTTTCACGGCTTCCCGAGCGGCGCTAAGGTCCTTGTCTTCAACGATGGAGCTGTTATCGGCCGTTGCGCGCAAGCTCGCAGGTTAGTCGGCTGGGAGAGCGTCGATGAGAAAACATACACCGCGGTGCTCCGTGAGGCCATCTATAATATGCGTTTTCGGAAGATGCTTCATGCTCAGGTCTATATCGGCCTCCATGAGGATTTTATTATAAAGGCCAATCTTCTTACTCCAGAAGGATTTGAGAACAATCTGCTAAACTGGATGCTTAACTTCCAAGCCCTAAACTCCCAATATAACGCGATGTATGATCGCTCTAAGGAAATTGACGACCTCGAAATTCTCATAGTCTCCGATCCATATTGGACTCATCCCGATTTCCCGCTCGGCCTCGCATTCTTCGATTCCGAGCACAATGCCGCATGTATTCTCGGAATGAGATATTTCGGTGAATTCAAGAAGGGAACACTGACATTGGCGTGGGGAACCGCGAATCGCCACGGTTACGCCTCCTGCCATGCCGGCCTCAAGAGATACGACGACAAAAAATTCGTCGCGGCCTTCTTCGGGCTTTCAGGGTCGGGCAAGTCAACACTCACTCACGCTAAGCACGGCGGCAAGTATAATACCACTGTTCTTCACGACGACGCCTTCATCGTCAACCTCGAGACCGGAAGCTCGATAGCGCTTGAGCCGTCCTATTTCGACAAAACCTCGGATTACAAAATCGGCGATCCCGATAACAAATTCATTCTCACCGCACAAAATATCGGTATCGCGCTGGACGATTACGGCGAAACCGAGTTCGTCACTGAGGATATCCGCCAAGGCAACGGCCGGGCGATCAAGTCTCGCCTTTGGTCGCCGAACCGCGTCGATAAAATCGACGATCCATTAAACGCAATATTCTGGCTGATGAAAGACCCGACGCTTCCTCCTTTGACGAGACTCGAGAACCCGATTATCGGAAGCACCATGGGCGTGACGCTTGCCACAAAGAGAACCAGCGCCGAGCGAGTGGTCGGGGTTAGCCTCGACAAACTCGTTGTCGAGCCTTACGCAAATCCTTTTAGGACATGGCCTTTGGGCGTCGATTACGAGAAGTTTAGAGCACTGATTCAAAAGGGTGTTAAATGCTACATACTCAATACCGGCGGCTTTATGGGCAAAGACATTCCGAAAGAAATCACTCTCGGCCTTCTCGAGGCTATTGTCGAGGGGCAAGACAAGTTTGTCGCTTGGCCGAATGCCGAAGACCTATCTTATTGGCCTGTAGAGGGTTATATCCCAGATATGAAGGATGAAGCTTACAAGCAACAACTCAAAGAGCGCATGGTTGACCGCATCGAGTATATCGAGAGCAGATCGACTGAGCGCGCGGGGTTCGATAAACTTCCCGAGGAATGTGTTGTCGCGATCAAGAAGATAGTCGATAAACTCTAATAATTCTTTGTAAAAACAAATCGAATGCAAAGGGACGCGTAAGCGTCCCTTTTTATATATCGAAAGGTGCGATAAGTCCTTTTTCCATAAGAAGATGAACCTTTTCTCTCGAGTTGGATATCACCGCTTTTGCCTTATCGATTAGCTCGGCTCTGGATAGTTTTATTCCAGCGATATTCTGCTCGATCGCCTTAAGACCGACTGCTGTGGCGACCTCGGGGAAAACATCGGGGTCGTCCATCTTAGGAATAATGTAATCCTCGCTAAGTCCTTTTCCCTCAGCCACTTTTGCCAAGGCCATCGCCGCTTCGATGCACATCTCGTCCGTGATAGTTCGCGCGCGAACATCGAGGGTTCCTCGGAAAATCCCCGGGAACCCAAGAGAGTTATTCACCTGATTTACAAAATCGCTACGCCCGGTAGCAACGATCCGCGCGCCGGCCTCTATCGCGTCCCATGGGAAAATCTCGGGAACAGGATTTGCGCAAGCGAAAACTATGGGGGAGTCGGCCATCGAGGCAATCCATTCGGGAAGGATGACTCCGGGACCGGATTTTGCCAATGCGATCACTACATCGGCTCCAGTCATCGCCTCAGGGATTCCCCCCAGAATAGAGCGAGGATTAGTAATGTTGCAAAGTCGCCATTTATCTGCGCACCAAGGGTCACGCTCGATATCGTCGCGGAATGTGCCGAGTGTTCCGTCGATATCGCACATAATGGTTTTCGCCGGATCTACTCCGGCTTTGAAGCTGAGATGAGCAATCCTGACATTGGCGGCCCCGGCACCTATAAATGCAACACGAATGTTTTCAAGGCTTTTATTAACTACTTTTACTGCATTAATTAAGGCGGCAACTGTAACAGTTGCGGTGCCTTGTTGATCGTCGTGCCATACTGGAATGCGTGCCTTTACGCGGAGTTCTTCGAGGATTTTAAAGCATTTGGGCTGAGCAATATCTTCGAGATTGATCCCTCCGAATGCCGGCTGTAAGAGAAGAACCGTTTTCACAAACTCGTCGGGGTCCTTTGTGTCCAGTGCTATCGGCCAAGCGTCAACACCGCCTAAGTATTTATATAAAAGTGCTTTACCTTCCATTACAGGAAGAGATGCCTCAGGGCCGATATCGCCGAGACCCAAGACTCGCGAGCCGTCGGTAATAACCGCCACGGAGTTTCCCTTATTAGTATGTGAATAAACCCTATCAGGATTATCGAAAATGTCAATGCACGGTTTTGCAACGCCTGGCGTGTACCAAATAGCAAAGTCTTCGAAATCCCTTATGGGGCATTTGATACCGGTTTCAATCTTGCCTCGATAAAACGGATGCATTTTCATCGCATCCTCCGAGGGTTTCTCCGCCATTTTCTTCAGGAAATATTTTTTCATTCTTCTCAACTTTAATCTTGAAATTTGTCTTTCGTATAATATATTAATTAAGAAGTTTTATACAAATTGAAAGAAAAATTCATATTTGAAATAAAATGCAGTATAATAAACATAGTGTTGTTTTAATAAATATTTAGATTTTTAAACATATCATTAAGTGGTTTTTTTATTACACGTGAACTTTACACATTGCTATGAGCATTGGAATAAAAAATATTAATATACTAAAACAAATAATGGAATTCGCCAGCGAAGGTATGTGTTTATACGATTGCGTTGGAGAAGTCGTTACTGCAAATTCCATGTTTCTTAAGATTTTTGGCCTCGATTCCGATTCAAGCGATTGTCATAAAAAAATCGAAGATATCGTTCATAAGTATACAGAAAAAACACAATTATACAATCAGAAAAACAGCATTTCGGAGCAAGTGGAGTTGCTCGAGAAAGCTGATGGAGCTAAAGTATCGCTTATTATAAAGGCCGGTAGTTTCGAAAATGATGAAGGCTATTATATCTTGTTGACTGTCGCGGAGATAAGCGATTCGCCTTCAGCGATGAAGGAAATTTCTGCAAAAGTAATCAAGGCTGTCGAGGACGAGCGCGTTCGGATAGCACGATATCTTCATGACGATGTCGCACAACTACTTATAATAGCTAATAATAAGCTAATATCTCTCGAAAATACATTAGAATGCGGCGTTCAATTAATTGATATATCTAAAGATATAGATACTTCAATTGAGAAGATTCGGCGGCTCATGTTTGAATTTAACCTCGTGCCAGACTTGAATCTTTCACTGGCAGAAGCCATTCAAGAGCTATTCGACGAGATTATCGCCAAAGAAAATATTGACTCAAGTATAATCGACGACGGTGAGGATAAACCTATTGATAATGACTCGAAAATCATTATAATACAAGCAATAAAAGAGTTATTATTCAATGTAATAAAACACTCGGGTGCAACTCGAGTCGATGTCACTATCGAAAGAGATAACGATTTCGTAAGGGTTATTGTCGAAGATAATGGCAAGGGATTTGCATATGAAAATAAGAAGCCAACGAAAAATGGAGGCTTCGGATTAGTAAATATTTTCAATAGCTTTAGGGCAATCGGAGGAAGGGTGGAGGTTATACCACGAGCCGGAGGCGGTTCTCGTGTGGAGTTGTATGTTCATTCAATTCAAACTGTTAACATAAAGGAGTGAAAATGGGAATCAGAATCGTAATTGCCGACGATCACAACATCGTTCGCGAGGGCATCAAGAAGATACTTGATGAAGTTCCTGAGTTCGAGGTTGTCGGGCAGGTCGAAGACGGCCGCACTTTGCTTGAGCTTATTCCTAAGCTTAAGCCGGACATTGTCATTATGGATGTCACCATGCCGGACATGAACGGAATCGAGGCGACTCGCCGCATCGAGAGGGATTTTCCGAAGACAAAGGTCATCGGTCTTTCGCTTCATTCGAGCCGTCGAATCGTTAAAGAGATGCTTGAGGCCGGTGCTTGGGGCTATCTCATCAAGAATTCGGCCCTGAAAGAGCTTATCGACGCTATCAACACGGTTTCAAGCGGCCAAAAATTCCTCTGTAGCCAGATCACAACCGATGTAATCTTCGACTACCTCAAACCATCGGATGTCGAAGAGGACAAGGCTTATATCTGGATGCTTTCCGGCCGCGAGCGCGAAGTTCTACAGCTTCTCGCCGAGGGATTTCCCAATCGCGAGATTTCGGCTAAACTCAATGTCAGCGACAGAACCGTCGAGGCGCACAGAGCTAATATAATGAAAAAGCTCAATATACATAACCTCGCGGATCTTACGAAATTCGCGATTCGTGAGGGCATCACCTCGCTCGAGTCGTAGCGCTATTTGATGTAAACGACGCGCCCGATCTTCGATCCCGCGTCGCCGACGGCCTTTACAAGGTAAACCCCTGAAGGGACAGTCGGATCGGGCGCCCATTTTGTATCGTTTGCGAGAATAGTCTCGATTGAAATCCGGTCGATCTCTCTGCCGGATAGGTCGAAAAGTATTACCTCTTCAAGCTTGAAGGTGGAACGAATGAAGCACTCGCCGTTAAAGGGCGAGGGCGAAATAGATAGCAAATCCATTGGGTTTGCCGTTCTATTTTCTTCGATGCCGGTTTCATCGACCAAAGCCACATCGATTGGGCCATAGCCGGTAGTGTATCGCGCAACTCGTGTTAATATCATAGTCACGCGGTCGATATTACATATCTCAACGAAGGAAGAGTCCATCGAGGGAAGGAATACATGGTTTTCGAAGGCGGCCAAGCCGACGATACCTGTTCCGGAGAGGCTGTTGCCCGCGGATTCGGCACTCCACAGAAGCGAATGCGTCCGGCTGTCGTAGGCCAGCAGTCTTCCGCTTCCGATGAGATCCCAGTTCGAGGTTGCGGAATAGACGACTCCCGAATATTCATCGAGCGCGAGCCTTTGCGGCCATCCTCCGAGATTCACCGAATCGATTACTGTGAAAGAAACCGGATCGACAATATAGACGACACCGTCGATAGAAAAATAGTCTCCAGTGCAGACTATATGGAGATTTCCGTCCGCTCCTCTAATGATTTGTTGGGGATTGGTTCCGATTTCGAGGAAATCGATGGGCGCGCCCTCGGGCGATAAACGCCACAACTGTCCGGGGCCGTAAGTGAAATCGATCGGGTCGAGATTGCCGGCCGTGACGAAGATATTGCTCGAGTCGGCGAAAATCCCCTGCGGGCCGAGACAGAACGGATCTGTCGCAAGCACCGATCCGGATTCAGTGTTGATAATGCCGATCCCACCGCTCACCCAGAGGGTTGTGTAAACCATATTCCCGAAGATATACATCAGATATGGGTTTGATCCGGCGGGGAGGGCGAACTCACGGGATAAAGTCAAGCCGGTTTCGTCGGGAGTGAATCTCTGGATTCGCGAGGCTCCCGATGATACAACCCAAATAGCTCCATCGACGGAAAGAATCTGATTCGGGATAGACTCGACCGTGATAATGTCATTATTCAGTGCGGAAAGCCATGTTCCGGAGCTGATCGTTTCCCCGAAGTTATTCAAAACGAAATAGTCGGGTGATGCTATGACGCAAATAATAACAAGTGTGATTAGCATCCATGCCTTTTTCATAATGTCTCCTTTTAGAATAAGTATTCGATTTTAGCGAATACCGACCAATTTCTTCCGGGCAGGGGATAGTCAATTAATATTTCATATCTTTCATCAAATATATTGTTGCATTCGAGTCGAAGCGAAAAGATAAATAAATCATGCGGGATCGGGACTTCAAGATAGGCATTCCATACCTCGTATGGCGCTGTCCACTTTGTGTTCGCTATCAAGGTGTAGCGCTTGCCCACCCATTCGCCGGACAGCCCGCCGGAGATATATTTATTGAAGTATTTCATCGATAACTTCTGATGATACGGCGCTTTGAAGGGGATCCACATCGAATCGACAATCGCCTCGTTTGTCCGGTGGATACTGCTCAGGATCACATTCGACCATTCGAGTTCGAGCGAATTGGCCAAGGCGATCTTAATGTGGTCCTCCCTGCCGCGCGATTCCTCACGGGCTTGGTTTTTGGGGCGATATATGCCGTCGAAATCCTTTTTCCATATAATAACCGAATCGATCGACCTATCGAAGATGTCGGTTTCGCAATCGATTCGAACGATTCGGGATCGGAAGCCGGCGGATAATCGAAGGTGATGCTTTTTCGCCAGTTCAGGGGCGAGGTCGGGATTGCCCTCGGCAAAGGCGTCTCTGAGCCAATAAACATCTACGAAATCGGGGAAATGAAACGCTTCTGAATAACCTGCCGAGGCCGCGAGAATAAAATATGATAACTCCTGAGAAATAGAGGCTTCAAAGGATAAGTTATTGTATGATAGGCTATTATCAGAAGAGTTGTCTAAACGATATGAAGCGAAACCTCGTATAGCGTTCCCTTGTAGAATCTTACGGTTAAAATCCCCTTGAACCCAAACAGCGGAAACCTCCCGCGGTTTCGCGACAATATCTCGATCGTGAGCGAGGAAATTCAAGTGCTCGTAAGTTTCGCGGGTGTAGCTCGCCCCGAGTTGCGGAGTAAAACCGTAAATCGAGCGCGACAGGCATAGTTGAGCGAAGCGCCTTCCGACAATATTCTCGGCATCGACCGGAACATAGACATAAGGTCTCGGAATATAGAAATTGTTGTTCCCGGAGGAAACTGATAATTTTACATTCGAGTTGATTCCGAAGGGGAGCGGCCTGTTCCATCTCAGGGCCAAGGCGAGGTTCTCTCCGAGGCGTTTTGCCATAGGAGTCGGGTGATTAAGATCGCCGGGCATTCCTTCTTTAAGAGTGGTGTAGTTTGCCGAAAGAGCCAAAGTATCGAGTTTGGCATTCAGTTCAAGGTCGAGGCTCAGAGCGCGGGTTGTCCGGGAGTTGTTCCGTCGAACCGCCGTGGTTTCCGCATCCATATAGCTGAAATCCCCCTCGGCGGAGGAAAACGAGCTACCGACCCCGACAGAAAAATCGGAATGAGGCATAAATTGAAGATCGCCGGCAAGTTTCGATTCGGAAAAGGAGGCTCTATTTAACTCGATCGAAGCGCGACTCGCATCGAATTTTCGGGTTTCGATCAACAAAACACCGGCGGGGGCCAGAGCTGAATACTCGGCTGGAATGCATTCCAGAAATAGTTCAACTTTATCTATACTCTCGAGATTTAGCGACGCAATGTCAGTATAACCTCGCTCATTTCTCGCCTGCGGAATACCATCGACAACAACCAACACATCCTTTGGACGCGAGCCGCGAACCGACACACCGATCTCGCCGTTGCCCTCGATGACCGAAACGCCCGGAATCGAGGCTATCTCAGCGATCGCGTCGCGCGAAAGCGGCCTTGTGGCGGTGTCGCCGTTTCGTTTCGCGAATGAATAAACCGGCTCGGAGCTATAAACCTTCGGCGCGAGGGTGATCGAGATATAGCCGTCGTAACCCTCTCGAAGAACGATCTTTTCCTCGGTTCGTTGATACGCGATATGCTCGACCTCGATAACAAAATCGCCGGGGGGCAGGTTGTTCATCTCGAACTTACCCCCCTGATCGGCGTAGGTATTCTTGTGCCCGATCGTTATCAAAGCCCCGGGAATCGGCAATAATGTCTCGCTATCGAGAACAATCCCCGAAAAACCTAATCCAAAAAGGGGAGCTATCCATAAGGCAAGGATTGCCCCCCAAAGTTTTCCCCGAACTTCGGGCATAGGCGAACTTTCTATGGGGGGAAATCGGACGAACCGTCCGACCCAGCCCCCGAGGTTTCGGTAAAGTTTGCTTCGGCAGGTCTCCTGACTCGCTCATCGTCCTCCGAACCGCCTTCCCACAACGCTAACCGTTCGATCTGACGTTGCAGTGGCTGGGTGGTCTTCGTCCGAGCTTACAGTGACGGGGATCGTCCGGGAATCACACCCGGTTCCCTATTAAGCCCAATGGGCACCGATTTTCAATCATTATACTCACTCTTCTTAAAAAAAACAACAGGTTTTTTAGGTTTAATCTCTCGCCCCGCCGAATCGGCGAAACGCCCTCCTTGTTATGATTAGGGGCGTCGGACGCGCTTCGCGCGTGGCGCTTGCGCCTATGACCTCGATCTCGAAAGTCGGCTTTCGAGATCGAGGTCATACCGACGCCCCGGGAGTTCTGCTTGGGAAATCGAGGTTTACGGGCGGTGCTTCATGCATGAGAGGCCATGATTTATGAATATTACTTCTTGACCTTTGGAGTTCACTCGGCTATATTTCCGGCTATAAAACTATAACGATTGGCTTTTAATGATCGAACCCACTGTTGATTTAGCGCTTGCGATTGGCCACGGCCTCACCGAAGAGGAGTTCCGTAAAATAATCGAGATCCTCGGGAGAACCCCTACCTTTTCAGAATTGGGCATTTATTCCGTAATGTGGAGCGAGCATTGCTCATATAAGAGTTCTATCAAGTATCTCAAGCGTCTGCCGAGAGAGGGCGAACATGTCCTCGCGAAGGCGGGCGAAGAAAACGCCGGCGCACTCGATATAGGGGAGGGCAAGGCGGTTATTTTCAAAATCGAAAGCCACAATCACCCATCGGCATTGGAGCCCTATCAGGGCGCGGCGACGGGCGTCGGTGGGATTCTGCGGGATGTTTTCAGTATGGGCGCTCGCCCGATTGCGGCGATGGACAGCCTTCGCTTCGGCGAGTTATCCGACCCAAAGCAACAGCACCTTTTCAACGGCGTTGTCGAGGGCATCGCCGGTTATGGCAACTGCTTCGGTGTTCCGACTGTCGGGGGCGAGGTCGTTTTCGACAAGGCCTATTCGGGGAACTGCTTGGTTAACGCCATGGCAGTCGGGATTGCCGATACCGGAAAGATAATGCCCGCAAAGGCTTCGGGCGTTGGTAATCCGGTGTTTATTCTCGGCGCGACTACCGGCCGTGACGGGATTCACGGCGCGACCTTCGCGAGCGTCGAGCTGTCGGACAAATCCGCCGAAGATCGTTCGAGCGTGCAGATCGGAGACCCATTCCTCGAAAAACTGCTTCTCGAGGCAACACTCGAGATAATCGAAAAGGGGCTCGCCGTTGCTATTCAAGATATGGGTGCGGCGGGGATTACCTGCAGTAGCTCCGAGATGGCCGCAGGCGGCGGAGTCGGCATAAAAATCGATTTAGACAAAGTCCCACTTCGCGAATCGGGGATGATTCCCTATGAAATCCTCCTTTCCGAAAGCCAAGAGCGAATGCTGATCATCGGCAAGAAGGGCCTCGAGGACAGCCTTTGCGAGGTCGCGCGCAAATGGGAACTGAATATTGAAAGGATCGGCACCGTAACCGAGGGCGATCGCTTCAAATGCTTATGGCACGGCGAACTTGTTTGCGACATTCCTGCGAAGACTCTTGTGTTAGGTGGTGGGGCACCGATTTATGACAGGCCATATATTCGACCCGCCGGCCTCGATGCCATCAACACGCGAAACAGCGCGATCGAAACGGATAAAGACCCGATCGAACTTCTCGAAGCGCTACTCTCGATGCCCTCGATAGCCGGCAAGAGATGGGTCTTCGAACAATACGATCATCAAGTCGGGACGAATACCGTTATCAAGCCGGGGGGAGACGCCGCTCTCGTTCGTGTCAAGGAAACGAGCAAATTTCTCGCAATATCCACGGATTGCAACGGCAGATTCTGCGCTCTCGATCCCCATGTCGGCGCGATGCAGGCCGTGGCGGAGTCCGCGCGGAATGTCGTTTCCGTTGGGGCTTGGCCTATCGGAATAACCAACTGCCTTAACTTCGGCAATCCCGAGAAGCCGGAAAGCTTCTGGCAATTCGTCCGCGCGGTGGAGGGCATGGGCGAAGCATGCAGGGCCTATAACATCCCTGTCACAGGCGGGAATGTCAGTTTCTACAATGAATCTCAGAACGGCGCGATTTTCCCGACACCGGTTATCGGAATGCTCGGAATTATCGATAAGCCGCAAGATATTATAAGGCAAGATATTACGAGCGATCTTCAACTTGTCGAGATAGGGGAGTGCGACTGCCCCGAGTTCGGCGGAAGCTCGCTTCAGAAAATCCTGTTCGGCGATCCGTTCGGCCTTCCCCCGAGGATCGATCTCGACAGGGAAATCGCCAACGCAAAGTTCATCCTATCCGCTCGCGACCGTGGCTTGATCGAGGCCTGCCACGACATCTCCGACGGCGGCCTCGGCGTCGCGCTTGCAGAGCTTTGTATTTGGAACGACCTCGGCGCATCAATCGAAATTCCCGAGGATCGCGATATAATCGGAAGCCTATTCGGGGAATCTCAAGCTCGCTATCTTATTGCTGTCCAAGCCATTAAGTTGGATAACTTAATGTTATTAGCGAAAAAGAATAATATAAGCGCCAAAGTATTGGGATATACAGGTGGACTATCTCTGTCGATTCACTCGGGCTCCTACTATAAATCGGTTGAAATAATGAAGCTTAAAGATATATACGAAAATAAAATATCAAAGATTATGCGAGGTGAGCTTTAAATGAGAAAATACTCGATTGCCCTGTTCTTTGTCGTTTTTTCTTTTACCGCATTTTCCGAGCCGGCTCTTCAATATGCCGGTAGCGGTATATGGTCTGGTTTCGAGGCGCTGAACGCCCCGGGCGGCAATTACCTTTATGCCGGTTTTCCCTACGGACTCGGCGTCTTCGATGTCAGCGACTCGCTGAATTGCCGCCTTCGCGAATGGGAATTCATCGGCGCTCAAGTCAACAATATAAAGATTGTCGGCAATTACGCCTATCTCGCCGCCGGATCGAAAGGCCTCGCTATTGTAGATATCTCGAACCCGCTCGATCTATCGCTCGTTGCGACCCTCGATATTGGCGAAACGGCCAAGGGCATCGATGTTTCAGGGAATTACGCCGTTGTTGCGGGAACTGCGATTGGGATTTATATTATCGATATCTCGAACCCCGCTTCGCCCGTCAGAGTCGGGAACTACCCCTTAACCGGCGGCTGTATGCATGTCCTCACAGAGGGCAATTTGGCCTATGTTTGCAGAGGTTTGGGCGGTTTTGCCATCGTGGATTTTTCCACGCCCTCCGCGCCGGTGCTCAGGGGAACCTACAGTTCCTCGACGCTAATACGCGAGGCCGCTAAATCCGGCAATTACGTCTATCTCGCCGCCGAGTTGGCCGGAATAACCGTCCTCGATGTTTCAACGCCGACCTCATTGGTCGTCGCCGGGACTTTTCCGGCGCCGTCCGGAAGATCGCTTTCATGTATAACGATTCAGGACAATGTCGCATATGTCGGCGCAGGCAACTACGGCGTTCTTTCGTTCGACATCACAACACCCTCGAGCATCACCGAGATTGACCGTTATCCGATGAGCACGACAAGTGTCATTCGAATTTCTGTGGATGGTGGGATGCTCTATTTCTCGACCTCGGAGGGACTACAGGTTCTCGACGTCGGCACATCGCCAACGACGATTACCTTCGTGAGCCGCGAAAATCTCCATGCCGGAATCGAATATGTCTGGGGTGGGGGATCGAAATTGCTTACATCCTCCGGTGTTTATGGAATCGACGGTTTCAATATGCCGACGCCCTACGAACCTCTTCAGACGTTTAACTATACCAATTCGCACCGCTTCTATGCCGCCATCTATTATAATCATTATATTTTCAGCGCGGAGGCGACATATGGCCTCGGAGTGCTTCGCTCGACAAGCCTTGCCGAGTATCCGGATGCGATTCGGATGATCAGCGTGGGCGGAACCTCGAAGGATGTCGCGAGGGTTGACACTCTGCTCTATGTTCTTACTACAAACGGAGTTACACAGCTTAAAATAATTAACCCCGAAGAGCCGATGATCTTCTGGGATGCGCCCATCTCGGGCGCGGCCGCCTTTTACCCGACGCGCGATTATGTCTATGTTGTTGACGAGGATGAGGGCCTCGTTGTCCTCGAGACCGGAATGATGACCGAGGTCGGCAGGGACGCGACTGCAACCGATTTCGATTATATGGGCATGACGGTTCTCGGTTCTTTCGCCTATGTCGCCGCCGGGAGCGATGGCTTGCTTGTTTTCGATGTTTCAAATCCCGCTTCACCGGCACTTGTTCGAGAGATCGATACGCCCGACGATGCTGTCGGAGTGACTTCGGCGAACGGCTGGGTTTATGTCGCAGTCGATCGCGAAGGCGTGCTTCCGATGAGGATTGTTGGCGCTGGGGATTCACTTGTCGGTTACGACAATTTCCCCACCGGCGGCCGCTCGAAAGGGATCTATGCCGAGGGGCAGTATGTGTTCGTGGCTGATCGTTATGCAGTAATGATTTTACGCAATACCTCTACAAGTATCGAAGAGGGGTTTTCATTGCCCGAGCGCTGGGAGATGGGCATCTGGCCAAATCCTTTCAATTCTGCTTGCAGTTTTAACGCGCCATCGGGAAGTGTTGTCCGTATCTACGACGCTACCGGCAGAATTGTTGCCGAGCTTCCACATATTATGACAAAGGAAACAGGCCGCTGGGAACCCGGCCGCGAAATCGGTTCCGGCAATTACTTCATTCGAGCCGATTTTGGGAATCGCATATATAGTTGTAAAGCGACCTATATTAAATAGATAGAGGGCTTCACAGTAGTTGCATTTTGCAATTTGCCTGAAGAATTCGTATGAAAATCAAGGATTTTTAACTCCTTCGTTTCTCTAAAATCCAAGCAAAAAGGGCATCTCAGTATATGGCATATTTTTTGCGGATAGCATATTATAATTATGAGATACAATAATTCCCGATATCATGGCGGTTTCACACTCATCGAGCTGATGGTCGTGGTCGTGATCATCGGTATCCTTTCTGCGCTTGCGATTCCGCGCTTTCAAGATGCGACTCGAAGGGCTAAATATGCCCAAGCGAGGCTTTATCTTAAATACTTTTATCAATCGTTGATGATATACCAATCCGAAAATGGTTGTTATCCGGCAGAAGTCTTTCCCAATATTCCGCCGCCGGGTCTGATTCCCAACTATGCCGATGAGTGGCCCGGCCCTGATCGCGACCCAATGTTTTCCGTCTATGACTATGAGCAGTGGCCCGGTGCCGACGGCAACTGGGTTGGAGTTATTTATTTAGGGCCGAATCTCCTTCATGACGGCGGTTCAGGGGCAAGCAGTTTCTACGCGACAAACGGAGTTCCAGGAGAGGTTCGCGAATACGGCGACGATGTTTATATTGTTGTCGCGGTTGACGGCCGAGTTTGCCCATAGTTTTTTTGCCGATAGATTTTTTGCGAGCGCTTTGATAGGAAGCGTTTTTTTGGGCTTCTGTTTTATTTGATAAGACACAGTTCGACGGCCACAGTTTGACAGACTCGATAGGGGCTAAGGCGTGGCTACGGTTTTCAAAAAACCTATT
>DIWU01000004.1:0-23762 GCA_002428525.1 bacterium UBP14_UBA6098 | reverse complement strand
ATAGATTTTTTGCGAGCGCTTTGATGAGAAGCGCTTTTTTTTGGCTTCTGTTTTATTTGATAAAACTCAGTTCGACGGCCTCAGTTTGACGGCCTCGATAGGGGCTAAAGCAAGGCTACGGTTTTCAAAACGCAAAAAAGCCCCTTAAGGATTTATATAGTTTACATAATATATCTTATGGGTTGTTTATGTGACCGTTTTAACAGCTGGTTCATACATATACCTAAGCAAACCGGCTACTGTAGCCTTAAGGCGGTTTCGCGGGACAATCTTATCGATGAAGCCGTGTTCAAGAACAAACTCTGCCGATTGGAATCCTTCGGGAAGCTCTGTGCCGATTGTCTGTTGGATCACCCGTGGGCCGGCGAACCCCAGAAGCGCTCCCGGCTCGGAGATGATAACATCGCCGAGACTGGCATAGCTGGCCATAACGCCCGCAGTTGTCGGGTGCGTCAGTATCGAGACGAACGGCAAGCCGAGGTTATGCAATCTTGTCAGCGCGGTTCCGGTTTTGGCCATTTGCATGAGGCTGAGGATCGACTCTTGCATTCTCGCGCCGCCACTCGCGGATACTACGATTAACGGAATCTCCATTTCGATCGCTCGCTCGACCGCTCTTGTAAACTTCTCTCCGAGCGCGCTTCCCATTGAGCCGCCAATGAAGCGAAATTCCATGAAACCGCAACTGACTTGAATTGAATCTATAGTTCCTATCCCCGTGGTAATTGCCGAGTTAAGTCCTGTTTTTATGACTGTTTCTTTAATTCTTTCCGAGTATCTCTTTGAATCTATGAAGTTTAACGAGTCCTTCGAGGTTATATTCGAGTCGAATTCTTGGAAAGTTCCTTCGTCGATTAGAATATCGATGTAATCTTTACCGTCGATTCTGAAGTGATGCCCACAAATACTACATACCCAAAGGTTTTTCGACAATTCCTTTTTATAGATAATCTCGCCGCAAGACTCGCATTTTATCCATAAACCGTCTGGGATCTCGCGTGCAGGCTGATCAACAGGGCCTTTGTTATATCTTTTGAACCACGGTATTTTTTTGTCATTCTTTTCCATATAAACCTCCTCTTGCTGTGGCGGAAAGCAATGCCCATAAATGTTTTGAGGAATCTAACGCCGATTTGAGGACATGATCGTGAGACATATTGGAATCATTCACATAGTTTGTAACGCCTGTGATGCCGACGACTTTTAGCCCCAAAGCGGAGGCCTCAGCAGTCTCTTTTATAGTGGACATCGACATCCAATCGGCACCGCAAATTTTTGCTATATTTGCCTCTGCGGGTGTTTCGTAGCTCGGACCCAGCACAGCGCAAAGTGTTCCTCTACGAATTGGGATTCCGGACTTTAATGCGATTTCATAAATCGTATTAGCTAATTCATTATCGTAAATGGGGTTATGTTCCACTCCTGCGGTTGTTTTAGAGAAACTTTGGAGATCGATTTGGTCTGTTATCAAACCCAACTCGCCGGGCAGAGAATTCCGGTTCAATGAACCAGACGCGCAGGTTATTACAATCGTGTTGATATTCAGTAACTTAGCAAGCCTAACTTGAAACAAAACATCACTAATACAGAAGCCTTCATAAAGATGAACCCGACCTGAAAAGACAAGAGCTAATATGTTGGTATTTTTGAAGTTAATTACAAGCAACTCCCCTGTGTGTCCACCGACTTTGGGAATCGGAAAATTAGGGATTTCTGTATATGTAAATCGCTCGATAACATCGGCGTATTCATTAATGCTTTGAGCTAATCCGGAACCGCAAATAACAGCTAAACTCTTAGTATATTTAGAGATACTACTATTATTTAAAAACTCGAATGATCGGTTTAGATTAGATATGTTCATCGTTGAATACCCGGAGTGAAATCAACCAAATATTTAGGTGTTAATTGATTAATATCATTAGCTCCATCGGTATTGTATATAATATAAGCTAACTTACATAAATATATAGAGTTATAAATAGAATCGTTTAAAAATATAATTTTAAAACTCGAAGATTCAAAGGTTTTATCCAAGTGAATATTTGTGAGTATAGTCTTAACATGCAATGAGTTACAAGTTGCTCTTAATTCCGGGATTGTGAATATCCTTGAATCGATTAGAGTCTCAGGTGGACTTAACTTATTATATGATTTGAAAATAGCTCCAAACACCTCCCCTCGTTTAGCATCGAGGCAAACCGCGATGGGTTCACCGGTAGTTTCGGCTGAAAAAGCCCGAATAGCAAGGCTATCCAGTGCAACGATCGGCTTCGCGAGGGCGTATGCAAGCCCCTTCGCTGTGGAAAGTCCGACTCGAAGGCCTGTGAAGGATCCGGGTCCAATAGCGACGGTTATTAAGTCGATCGACGAGTAATCGAGAGAGTTTCTTTCAAGAAGACTATCGATGCCGGGGATAATACTCTCCGAGTTTTTTGCGGCACCGGGCGAAGAAACTACCCCTAAATCCCTATTCGAGCTCGTTTCAAAAAGTGCAATCGAGCTCGATATGGTCGCGGTGTCTATCCCCAGAATTAACATGAAGATAATTTATCTCTTCATAAAGATTTCGCAATAGAAATCATCATATAAAAAACGGCCTTCCGGAAAAGGCCGTTTTTGCTACATCTGCCGAAAAATAAATTATCTCATTCTGACAATTCGCTCTGTGAACTCGTATTTTTGGTCGTCGGCATCCTGCGCGATAATCTTGTAAATATATGTCCCGTTGGCGATTGGGTCTCCCCTGTCGTCATTTCCGTCCCAACCGATCGAATTATAACCGACCGAGGTCGGACAGAAATCGAAGGTTTTCACGGGCCTTCCGCGGACGGTATATACCTTGATCTTCAAGTCCGACATAGGCTTAGCGAGAACATACGTGAATTCGGTATAGCTCTTGAAGGGATTCGGGAAATTTTGGACTTCGCGGAGCGGAGAACCTTTGCCGGTGTAGATTTCGAGCATAGCGACATTGTTTTTCTCGTCCAGCTCGCCCATAATGCTGTCCGGATCGACGACGACATAAAGGACGTGATACTCGTTTGAAACCGTGAACGGCATCGATACAACAGCAAAGCTGTCGGCCGGGTTAAGCTCGGGGATAATCCTATTAACGCCGACGCCGTTTTCCATGAACCTGACCATGACATTTTTCGCGGTTGTGTTGCCCCGAATTCTCACTTTGGCTGTGAGATTTACAATGTCTCCGATCTCGATTTCGGTCTGTGATGCAGTTAAATCGCCATCTTGGAAGAAAAGGTCTATTCCGTAGAAGATAGTGTCGCGATCCTCGGGGCGATAACGCACACCGATGGTCGATCCGCTTCGGTCGAGGCTGTCCCAGAACTCGGTCGCAAAAGCGTAAAACAACTCGAGGAGTTCGTCCTGTTCGGTTTTTTCGATATTGAGCTTGACCGGAATCGAACGCTTGTCCCCCGGCGGTATATGCGCGAAATTCGGCCATCTGACGGTTTTTGTCTCGGCGTCGAAGGTCCATGGATAGGAGCTGTCGGCCGAGACGAAATCGGCGTCCGCGCCTACGAGGCCCTCGATCGCGATATTGAAGGCGATGTCGTTTCCGATATTAGTGGCTATTAGGTCGATAGTCACTTGGTTTGAGCCTTGGTCGAGCACGAAATAACCGCCCTCCGATATAGGAATTCCGTTGACCTCGCTCACGCGCTTTTGCAGATGCATCAAGGCCCCGCGTGCGGCGATCGTTATCGGGCTACAAGTCTTTTCTCGCGGAATTCCCATGAAATCATCATAACGAAGAGTCGCGCCGATGTCCAGCGGAAGGGCGTCGGAGGCGTAGGGCGGCTCGACTATCGCCTTGGCGGCGATCCAGAACAGGTTGAGGCTGATAGACGGCGGCCACGGCGAACCGAGGTGAGAGGGAATCGGCATCGATAGCGTGGAACCGCTGACCGAAGCGCCGGTAACATTCTCAAGAATCGGCCAGTTCGCCGCTGTCGGGCGGCTTAGGGCGTATTTGACATCGGCAGAGGGGTTTTCGATTGTCACATAGTCGAGCAGGTCCGTTTCGAGGTTCGTCAAATCTGCCTGCGCGCGAAGGATTTTGGCATTCGTTGTGATCGCGCCGTCCACTCCCCTTCTGACGACGGCGAATTTAGCTGTCGGAACCTCGGCCGTTACGGGGATTCCCGGGCCGGCTTCTGTATAGTGTCGCTGATAGGCCGACAGGCTGAAGGGAATGTCGAAAACGCCGACCGGCAGGTTCGGGTCGAGCTTGATATGGAAGATAAAATAGCCGCGCCGCGAGGATTGAATCTCGGGGATCATGGCGCTACCGTCGGACTCGCCGACTGCGAATAAAACCTCGTCCGCGCTGGGGTTGAAGCGCCAACCGGCGGTGAAGGTGCGGGGATCGTCGCCGGAGGTGACAGTCGGTGTGCCGTCAGGCGCGAACTCGACATGCTGGGGCACGAACGGTCTCGGATAGCAGGCATACCAAAGGAATAGCTCGCTTGTTCCGAGCGCTGAAAGGTCCGGTTGAACCTCGGTGCGATACCAATGGCTCCCCGTTGTGTTGTCTATTTCGATGACAACCTGCAAGATTGCGCCCTCCGCGGTTTTTGGGTAGCCGGCTTCGAAAAGCGCTGTGTCGGCGGAGGTTGCCCATGGCAGAGCAGTAACGGTCTGCGGCTCGGAGATCGGGTCGATACGCGCGTTCCAGAAATGATCCGGCGCAAAAAGGCTCGAAGGCTCGCGTCCGCCGACATGCGTTGTGATCGAGACATCGCCGTAGCCTCTACCGTCGAGATAGGGATCGTAGTCGATGTCGAAAACGGCCGGCTCTTCGGTCTCGGAAACTCGCCACTGGAGCATGACTGTGTCGGGATGTATCGGGATTACGGTGGGGTCGGCATAACGCGAGAGCGCGATATTGTGCCCCTTCGCGAAGGCGAACTGGGCGTGCGACCACTGCACCCAAGGCGATCCGCCGAAGATCTCCTCATTGACCAACCAAACGCCCTTGTTGATCTCGACCGGCCCCTCGAAGCCCTTCCCTGTGTATTTCGCGCGGACTGTCAGGCGGGTTTCGCCGAGGTGCTCGCAGAGGTCGTCGCCATAGGAGCTGTCCGCGCCGGGGCACCAGCCCTCGTGCGCGACGGCCAGATCGCCTTCGATCGGGAATAATGTCCAAGGATTGGCGGCGAAACTGTCCGCGGCGTCCTCGCCGAAAAGCGGAGGATAAATATCGTGAAGATAGCCGGTTCGACTGACAAAGCGATCGCCGAAATCGTCGTCCCAGTCGTCCGTTCCTTCGTTATCGTCATCGTCGAGAGCCGGCGGAATGAGGATTTGCGGAATGAGAATCTGCCATTTGAAGGGAAGCTCATAGACAGTTATCTCGTTTCCCACCGAGTCGTGATCCATGTAGGGCGAAAACCCCTCGACAAGGCTCGAAATATCGATATTACCGAAGGCGTCGCGCGGCAGGTCTATTGAGTAGCCGCCCATCCCCTTCGGGATTTCGTGAACCATATAGCCGACAACGCCGTCGCCGAGGCCGTCGGGCGTCGTCGAGGTTTGTGTCCAGCCGGAGCCGGTGCCGGAATAGTCGAAAACAAACTCCCCCCAATCCTGACCGACATTTTTAAGCCAATACTTACTATATTCGGTGCTCGCGCATAGCGAGAAGGTCAGATCGGCCTCGCCGTTTTTCGGGAGGTATTGCATTCTCGCGCTTGTGGTCGGGTCGGTGATCTCGAAGGTTGTGCTAATATACTCGAATTGGAGCGGGTTCGGAAGCGGCGTGTAATAGGTGTAACTCACGCGGATCGGGGTTTTTTTCTTCACCGGTTCGCCCCATATAGTATTGTATTCGATCCAGCTGTATTGGCTCGAATCGCAAGTGGGGTCTGTCATTGTCGGCTCGTCGCCGCCGAGGTTGAGGATAGCGATATACTCCCTGCGCGGCCATGGCACTCGGCCGACATCGATTGCGCGCGGATCGGGGATGAAGGTCGAATCGTCGGCGAAAACGAAGCCCTCGTAGCTTCCGAAATGGACATAAACAAGCCGCTTCCATAGGATCTCGCCGCTGACCTCGTCGAAGTTCATCCAGCGCTCCCAGTTATCGTAGAAATATGGCTCGTCGGGGATTTCGGGGATTGTGTCGAGATCGACAAGCAAGCTCCCCGCGGCCTCGGCCGCACCGAGCGCCATGCCTACGAGCGGCGGCGGGTCGATCCATAACTCCCAGCTGGCGTAGGGATCGAACCAACCATAACCGGGGAAGGGGTCGAGGTTTTCCGACCATTCGCAACGAAGGGCGCGAATCAGATCGCCCGGGTCATCGACCTCAAAGATCCCGTCTCCGTCAATATCGACAGGTTGTATTCCGTCGCCGTCGATATCCTCGTATTCGTCCGCCCAAGGATTGAACCAATATATATTTTCAACCTCCATAACATCCGGCGCGGGATGCATGGTCGTTATATCGACCCAAACATCGGGGTCGCCGTCGCCGTCCATGTCCCACATCACCTCTCCCGGATCGACGATTCCGTTTTCGTTTTCGTCAAACCATCCGCGCAGAAGGTCAACGAAGCGGCCGCCGGGGGTTCGTATTATCGGAATGGCCATCGGATCGACCCAGTAGATCGGGACATCGAGCGGGATATATTGGATATATTTGACATTCAGGCCGGGCGTTCTTTCTTTGTTTTCAAAGATCGACCAGATTTTGAAGGGTTGAAAATATTCGCCGAGGATATTTTTCCAGTTGAGATCGGCATCGGCGACGATATCGGCCTCGAAGAGGAAACGCCCCTTGATCGCGTTTCGGTAGGTGCGCCTGCGGACGCCGTCGGCCGGGTCGTTGAAGCTCATTGTGCTACTTGAAATCCTACAGAAGCCGTTGTTATCGTCGAACATATAGTTATTGATGCTCAGCCAACGGGAGTCGCCCTCGGGCGGTGTGCTGAGGCGATAGACGATGATCTGTTCCTCGCCGGCCGGAATCGAGGCGATGGAATAGGTAATCGAGTTGGAAGCGACAGTCGGCGCCGGGCCGGAGACCGTCGAGACATAATCGAAGATGCCGACAATCTGCTCTGTGACTGTGATATCTGTCAAGGGCGTGTTCCAGAGGTTGCGGACGCGGAGGGTGATCTCGAACTCGTGCGCGCGGCCGACCGGAAGGGCTATCGGCGCGACATCGAGCGAGTCGATGGGAACATTTGTGAACACGCTACGAACATTGATAGCCCGTTCGGCAAAGGCCGACAGAACGGCGTTCGCGGAGTATTGCCATTGGCGCGCGTCGCCGGAGGTGAGGATTCCGGTGGTCGGCATCGCCGCGTTTAGGATCACTCGCCCGCCGAAGGATGGCCGGTATATTCCGACGACAGGTTTGTCGATATCTGTAGGATCGGAGCTCGATGCGACTTTGAGTATTGTATCGAGATCGGGCAGATTGAAGGTCGGGCCGAGGACTGTGTAAATCCCCATATTGGGGATGTAGAACCCAAGCGGATGTTCCCTGTTCACACGGGCAACCGAGCTGAAGCCGGATATCGACCCCTCGATCTTGTCTTCGAGGTCGATAGAGCCGGAAGGAAGGATTCCGTAAGCTTCGAGCAGGTAGCCGGAATTGCCCTCGGTATAGATTGTCCCGCCGGATGACAGGAAGCTCACAAGGGCGGTCCCGAGATCGGGGTATCGCGCGGCCGTCTCGTCCATATATACGCCGAGGCTCTCGGATGTTGTTGTAAATGCGGGTATTATCACGAGTCTCGTCCGCCAATCGAAGGAGACGACCTGCGAATCGAGCAAGGTATAGATCGCACCGGATGGCAATTGCATCGCGTTGAAAAGCTGTGTGAAATATGGGTATTGCCAAGTGCAACTCATGCCGTAGGGGTCGGTCACCGAGCCTCTGATGATCGCAATCGACTTATCGCCGGGGAGCGAGATAGCGAAGGATTTGTCAAATATCGAGGGGTCGTAGGAGGGCCTCGATAGAAAATCGAATCCCCGAAGCACATCGAGAGTATCCGGCCAGATGAAGTCGCCGCTTGCACCCTCTGCGGCCGACCATAGAATCGGGATCTCGCCGTATTCGGAGGCTAAATTGGAATCGAACATTCCTCTTTCGCCCCAAGATGAATAGGCCTTCCCCCCAACGAAGATGTATGCCTGTTCGGGTGAGTTTTGTTCGACCCCTGTTGGGATGAGCGAAATCGAAGCGTTTGCGAAGGGCACAAAAAGAGTCACCGCGAGAACGATGACCGAGACAAACAATAACCGTGCCATATGGACCTCCCATTTGGCCACGGCCACGACCTCTTAATTTCATTTATAATATAGCTATTATTTTCGAGATTTCAAGTTGAAAACACAAGATGCAAACTGAACCGAATCCGCTGAAGCGTTTCGCGGGCAAGGATAATTGCAGATTTATCTCAAGTGCGAAGGCGAGTTTATTCCTCGCCTTCTTTCTTTTCTCTTTTAGAGAGGATTTCTTTCTCTTTGATCGAACCCGGCTCGGTCATAAGAAGCTCCAGATCGACCTTGTCGGCGCTTCGAGAGAAACCGGAAAAATCGTCCGAAGGCTCCTCATCGTTCATAATGAAATCGAGGTCGGTTCGCTCGAAGGCGTATTTAGGCCTGTCCGGTTTTTTTTCCGGTTTTTGTTCTTCATCGGAGTCAATCATTTTGAGGATGCTATCGATTTCGATAGATCGCGGATCGAATTGGAGGTGAAGGTTGAATATCTTACCTCCCCCCTCCTCGTCGATATGTAATTCTTCCTCGGTAAGCGGAGTGACGCGGACAATAAGCGTTTCGTTGAAAAAGCGAATCCTGCGGATAGCCGCGCGAACAAGCTCGCGAAGATAGAGAAGGTCGAGTGTGCAAAGCTCCGCCGGCGACTCGGCGATGAATATCGGGGCGAAAAGCGTGCTTTTCTCGGGTCTATTCTCATCGAAACCGGCCGTTTTATCGCGGCGCTCCTTAATAGTTTTCTCGAGGTCGATTATCTCCTTGAGGATATCGTCTCGATTGAAGCCGGCATGTGGCAGAAGCTCTAAAAGGTGGCGTCTCCGCACGTCGAGGCGAGCGATCTCCTCGAACTGGGCGACGAGAGACTGGACATTTTTTCGGTTTCCTTCGGCGTTTGGGAAAATGGTTCTGAAGCGATCGTAAATAAATGTAATCAGCTTGTTGTCTATGAACTGGTAGCGATGTATGCCGCTCAACTCGCAACGATGACCGCAACCGTAGAACATCATCGGGTTCTCTTCTCGGCCGGTTAGGGACTGAGGGCTGTAGAGCGCCATCCGTTGGCCGCAATAGCCGCATACAAAGAAGTTTTGGCGTTCGAGAATTGACCAAAGGCGGTTTGGGGTTCGGACGCGAATGAGCCTATCGCGCAGTTGCGTCTGTTTAGCCTCGCGAAGCTCTTCCGAATCCTGATATTTCCCCTTGGACTTTTTCGATTTAAGGACTTTTGCCATCGAATTTCTTTGTTTAAGTTTCGTTTCGGTAAATATAGTGACAGGTGGAGTTTATGTCAATTTATTCTAACATTATCACAAGCGGCCGCAAAATCTTTTCTGACTTATTCACTTGCGAAAAGGCAAATAAAAATCTATCTTGAATGAGAAAGGGGTCGATTATGTATAGAATTAAGGTTTACGGAGAATTCTCCGCCGCTCATAGGATTGACGGTTACGCCGGTGACTGCTCTCAGCTCCACGGGCATAACTGGCGGGTGTGTATAGCCATCTCTACCGAGGGCTTGGACGAGCTGGGGCTGTCCTGCGATTTCCGCGAGGCAAAGGCTATTCTTCACGGTGTTTTAAAGGAGCTCGACCATAGACTGCTCAACGACCATCCTTGGCTCGAGGGCGGAAATCCCTCCTCGGAACGCCTCGCGAAAACGATTTTCACAAAGCTAAAAGAGTCTTTGTCGCCTCGGATGAAACTCGATTCGGTCGAAGTGTTTGAGTCCGAACGTTCGAGTGTCGAGTATTTCGAGGAATAATTATGTTGAAGGTCTCAGAGCTTGTGGAAACCCTAATCGGCGAGGAACCGGCGGCCGGTTTTCCCTGTTTGTTGGTTCGGCTTACAGGCTGTAACCTTGCCTGCAGTTGGTGCGATACAAGAGCGAAGATCTCGGTCGGCGAGGATTTCACTGTTGATCGCTTGCTCGAAATCGCCTCGAGGGTGGAAAGGCGGTGGATTTTAATAACCGGCGGAGAGCCGCTTCTTCAGCCCGAATGCCCGGCTCTCGCAGAGAGGCTCGTTTCCGCGGGGTTCCGGGTTCTGATCGAGACCAACGGCACCGCCGATATTTCGCGCTTGCCAAAAGAGGTCGTCAAGTCGGTGGACGACAAAACGCCTTCGAGCGGCCATGCCGGCACTTTCCTGCAAGGCAATTTACAGCATCTATCGCCCGAGGATGCCGTCAAGTTCGTTATTGCCGACAGGGGCGATTTCGATTGGGCGATCGCAGAGGCTGATAGCTTGGGGATTTGGACGCGTGCGCAAGTTGTTTTTTCACCTGTGTTCGGCCATTTGGATCCGTCGCTTCTCGCCGAGTGGATTCTCGAAAAGAGTTTGCCTATAAGGCTTTCAGCGCAACTTCATAAGCTGTGGAGAATACCTTGAACAGAACAGGAGGGTATTACAATGTCGCATACTGAACGGGCGGTGGTGCTTCTATCGGGCGGTGTCGATTCGACGGTCACGGCGGCAATAGCCAAGAATCGGGGTTATGAGCTGTTTTTGCTTCATTTCGACTACGGCCAACGCACGGAGCTGAAGGAACGATCGTGTTTTGCGGCAATCGGAAAGGTCCTGAAGGCAAAAAGGCAAGAGATCACGAATGTCCGCTTCCTCGAATGGATCGGGCATTCGAGCCTTACCGATCCGAGGATACCGGTTCCAACGGAAGACCCATCGGGAATCCCGAACACATATGTTCCCTTTCGAAACGGGATATTCCTCTCCTTGGCCGCGGCTTGGGCGGAAACTGTTGCCGCCCGCGCGATCTTCATTGGGGCGATGCAGGAGGACGGCCCCGGCTATCCCGACACGACGGAGGAGTTCATCGCCTCTATGGAAAAGGCGATCAACCTCGGCAGAAGACCGGAATCAGAATGTCGAATAATCGCGCCGATAATCCATAACACAAAAGCCGAGGTTGTGAAAATCGGCGCGGAGCTTCTTGTCCCCTTCGGAATGACATGGAGTTGCTATTCCTCGGAGGGGGTCGCCTGCGGCATTTGCCAAAGCTGTGTTATGCGCCGCCGCGCCTTTGAAAAGGCCGGAATCAAGGATCCTATTCGTTACAAAGTTTAATTCGGGGGATATTTTGCGGACAATTAACTTCATCTTTGCGATTCATCTTCACCAACCGGTCGGTAATTTCGACGGTGTTTTCAAGTATGCTACCGAGCAGTCCTATCTGCCGCTTCTTCGGGAACTGAACGCAAATCCCGAATTTCGCTTTTCGATACACGCCTCGGGGCCGCTTTGGGAGTATTGGGATGAAAATTGCCCGGAGATCTTCGATTTGGTTGCCGAAATGGCCGAACGAAGGCAGGTCGAACTCCTCGGTGGCGGCTTTTATGAGCCGATACTTGCGGTTATTCCTCGGCGCGACGCGATCGGGCAAATCGAGACGATGGCCCGATTCCTCGAAGGCAAATTCGGTGAAAAGCCCCGCGGAATTTGGCTCACCGAGCGGATTTGGGAACCGCACCTCCCCTCGATCCTCGCTGAAGCGGGAGTCGAGTTCACAATTGCCGACGATTATCATTTTAAAAGTGTCGGTGTCACGGGAGACAAGCTTCTCGGCCATTATACGACAGAGGACTCGGGGAAAACGACAGAGGTATTTCCGGTTTCCGAAGAGCTGAGGTATTTAATCCCATTCGCGCAGGCCGATAAGCCTATCGAATATCTTATCAATTCGGCGGATGAATCCGGCGAAAGTCTGTTGGTTTTTGGCGACGACGGCGAAAAATTCGGCCTTTGGCCGGGAACAAACAAATGGGTTTGGGAAGAGGGTTGGATGAAGCGATTCATCGAGGGGGTCTTGGCAAATCGCGATGTAATAAAGCTTCGCTCCTTCGGAGAATGGCGCGATTCTGTCGCGCCGATGGGCTCGGTTTATCTTCCGACAATAAGCTATTTCGAGATGAGCGAATGGACCTTGCCTGCCGAGCTCGCCTCGAGTTTCGCTTCAAAGGTCCATTCCCTCCGCGATTCGGGACAGCTCGAAGACTGGCGCCCCTTCCTCAAAGGCGGGTTTTGGCGAGGCTTTCTATCAAAATACCCGGAATCGGGGTGGATGCATAAACGCATGTTGCGTGCCAGCGCGAAGGTTCTCGAGTCCGGCGAACCCGAGGCGAGGAAGGCGCTTTATCGCGCGCAATGCAACTGCGCCTACTGGCACGGAGTTTTCGGCGGGCTGTATCTGCCCCATCTCCGCAGGGGAGTCTTCGATAATATCATTCGAGCGGAAAGACACGCGAACGCGGACTTCTCCGAGGCTATTCGGATCGAACGCAACGACCTCGACTGCGACGGCTATGACGAAGTATTCCTCGGAAACGGCGAGATACAGGTTTTCATCAAACCCTCGGACGGCGGCAAAATATATGAGGTAGATATTATGCGATGCGATCGCAATATAATAGATACCCTGTCACGCCGACAGGAGGGTTATCATCTCAAGGTCTCAGAATCCGAGGGCTTCGAAGCCGACGGCTCGACCTCGATTCACGATATTGTCCATGCAAAAGAGGCCGATCTCGGCCGTCTCCTTCACTATGATATCTACAACCGCCGATGGCTTGTAGATCATATACTCGCTGACGATGTGACGCCGCAAGCTTTTCGCAATTGCGATTTTGCCCGGCTCGGGGATTTCTTCGATAAACCTTATAATATTGTGCTCGGCCCTGAAATCACAAAGACAGGAGCGAGGGTTGTTTTGCGCAGAAACGGCAATATTTACAAAGATGGAGTTCGGATACCGTTGAGCATCGAGAAAACAATTTACTTTGAGGCCGAGAACAAGATTCGAGTCGAATATTTTATTAAAAACCCTAACGATTTTGGTTTCAGGATGAAGTTCGGGGTCGAGAATAACCTATCCCTGCTCAGCCGAGATAATCCAACAACGCATCTTTCGATCCCCTCGAACGGCGTCCGAAAGATACGCCCCGGTGAGGTCGCGGAGTTTTCCGGAATCGCCGATTATAAAATCGTCGATGAATACGACGGTTTCGAGTTGGCGGTTCTATTCGATGAGGCCGAGCTTTGGATGTTCCCCATCGAAACTGTCAGCAATTCAGAGAGCGGCTTCGAGCGTGTTTTTCAGGAGACGAGCCTTTTACATATATGGGATATCACTCTCCCCTCGCTTTCGACCGCGAGGATCGGGATGGAGATTTTACTTAAAGTAATTTGATATTCATCGAGCCTGCAATTACTAAATCTGACAACCGCAGAACTATCGCCGATTCTCGCGAGCATGAACACGGATGATTGCTCTTGTGGCGTTTGTTGCGGTATTTCATAAACGTGTATCGAATCGGGCAGAAGCTGAACAGGTGCGTCCCAAGCGTAACAGCTTCCAGCTACTATAACCATTAATAAACCTACTATCCATCTTTTCATTTCAATCTCCTTTATCAAATTCTGATATTTTCATCGGGTCGATTTCGCGCCCACCAATCATAAATCCAAAATCATCAATCCTAAATCCCATCATTCCTTCCCCCCTCCTCTCGAACCCATACAGTCCCCATTTCGGGTCGATGGAATGTTCGTCCCACGCCGAAAGCATCGCCCGAGCGGCCTCGCGCACCTTCTCCCTCGAACGCGGCATCCGCGACGGGATATCCAGAGTAGCCCAATAACCTTGCCCGGCGAAAACCTCAAAGGCTGTCTTCGCTTTACGCATCGCATCTTTCAGATCCTCGAAAGCGCGGTCTTCGTCGTTGTCGAACTCGATAGCTTAATAATCTGCCATAGATGCGTCTATACTTGTTGCTTTTAATTCTGCAAATGAAGCTTGCCCTTCCGCGAGCATGTCATCGGTGTTATGTGGTTGCCCGATTATCATTTCGATTTGATTCAACAGAACTGCGAAAGCAACGTCGAAAATCGCGTAAGACAGGTTGGTGAATTTGCTTTTAGACATAATAAGCTTCTTTCTTTTTATCAAATATAATATTCAAGCAAGAAAATATCAATGATTTATTCGAAATTCGCCTAGGGCAACTACTTCAGCGGCGAGGCGGGTTTGTCCTTCTCAGACAGCGACACGGTGCGCGTTTGCCTCGAAGAGGCCGCCGACCGTGTCTCGCAGGGCTACGGCCCGAAGCATCTCGGTCGCCATGCCGACTGGACGCACCCGGACACGCCGATGCAGTTCTGCTGGGAATTTTACATCGATGCTACCGGAATAGAGGAGGCCGTAAAGCCACAAGCTACGGGCATCACCGCCATTCGCCCGAACCCGTTTAACTCGGTGGTGAATATCGAGTATTCGGTCGAGCGCGAAACCCGTGTCGAGATCGACATCTACGACATCCTCGGGCGCAAGATCGCGAATATCGAGAGCACGAGCCGCCCCACCGGCGATTACCGCGCCGGGTGGGACGCCGCCGATTTCCCCGGAGGGATATATTTTGTGCAAGCGAGTTTCGACGACGAAACGATTACGAAACGGGTAGTTTATTTGAAATAGGATTGCTGTAGGGGAGGGCCTATGTGCCCTCCCGCTCTGCGGTTGCGCGGAAAACGGGAGCACACTCAGGTGCTCCTCTACGGATTGAAAATAAAACTTAGGGAGGTGGTTGAAATGAATGATTGAGGTTGCGCTCCGAAGGGGTTCGGGGTGTATGGATGGTGGGTTGGAAGTATGTTGTTGTTCTTTAAGATGTTATGATAATATTTGTAACGGAAGATAGGCGAAAATCCCCAAAAGAGCGGTTTGGTGTCATTAAAGAGCGGGGGTGTCAATAAAAAGAGCGGAGGGGATAGCCAAAGGAGCGGTCGGAATTGTGAAAAGAGCGGAGGGAAATGGCAAAAGAGCGCTGGGGTTTCATGAAGGAGCGGCGTTGTCAAGCAAAGGAGCGGTCGGGAATGGTAAAAGAGCGCGCTCTTTTGTGAATCCCCGAAAAGATTTTGTGAAGAACCGGCGCGCTTTTGCTTTTGGCGCAAGGGGCGTTCGATAACTGGGTTGGCCTCGCGGAAACTGCGTCGAGGGAGGCGGGCGAGTTGAGCAAGGGGACGGGCGCCAGATGAATCCCCCTCTGCCCTTCGGGCATCTCCCTTTTATTAAGGGGGATTGGCGGGGAAAAAGAGAGGGCGCGGGGAGCGCTCTTTTTCGCAATAAAAAGGCCACCCTCTTTCCGAAGGCGGCCTTTCGTTACCGTTCGAAGATATCCTATTCCGACGCCTGGCGCAGAACCGGGGCGATGGTCTTTTCGACCGCCTCGTCGATAAGCGCCTCCGTCATCGCGCCGGGGGGCGGGGCGATGCGGGTGTAGGCCGTGCGGGTTTCCGCGTTAGTGTGGCCGTGCTTCATAAAGACGCGCGGGTTCCTGCCCTCTCCGAGAAGCATCTCGAGGCAGGCCGGCTTGGCCGAGTCGGCGTTCTTGATCTCCACGCGAATAAGCAGGCCGCGGTTTTCGACATGGATATTGTCGATGCCGGAGAGGGCTTTCACGAAGTAATCGCCCAGCTCGCGGGCCTTCTCGCAGATGCCCTCGTCGCGGATGTAGCCCAGCGAGGCCACCGCCGCTGAGCACGCCAGCGGGTAGCCGCCGAAGGTGCTTCCATCGCAACCGGGGGTGTAGATGCGCATGAAATCCTCGTTGCCGACCACCGCGGACACCGGAATGATGCCGCCGCCGAGGGCCTTGCCGAGGGTGACGAAATCGGGGCGCGCATCCTCGCCGTATTCCTGCCAAGCCATGTAATATCCGCAACGGCCGAGGCCGGTCTGGATCTCGTCCGCGCCGAAGAAGATGCCCTTCTCGCGGGTCAGCTTGCGGATGCCGTGGAAATATTCCTTGTTCGAGAACAACGGGCCGCCCTCGCCCTTGTGCGGCTCGATGAAGACGCCGACGGTGTTCTTTGTGATCGCGTTGGCGATGGCCTCGACGGTGTCATCGACCACGACGACGCCCGGGGCGCGCGGCACGCGCCGTCCCGCCTGATCCGGGTCGAAGAGGGCGTTGGACGAGAAAATCCATGTCCGGCCGTGGAAATAATCTTTAGTGAGGATGACCTCGGGATTTGCGATTCCGCGCTCGCCGCCGTGCATCAGAAGGCCGCTGAGGGCCGAATCGGTGGCCGAGCCGCCGTCGCTCTTGGGCAGAACGCGGGCATAGCCGGTGATCTCGTGGACAATTTCGACGAAATCGGCGAACCGCGTTGTGTAAAGCGCACGCGAAACGAGATCCGAGCCGGAGTCCATCTCCTTTTTGACCGCGTCGATAACGCCCTTGTGCCGATGGGTCAGCACCGCCGAATACGCCGACAGGAAATCGAGGGCCTTGTTGCCGTCGGGGTCGTAAAGATACGCGCCCTGCGCGGACTCGACAACGAAGGGATAGGGCGAATAATTCGTCGCGCTGAATTTGTTCGCGCGTTCGATAATAGCTTTGCTCTTCGGGCCGAGCGGCTCGTATTTTCTTTTGCCGTAGGGGATGAATGACATGGAAACCTCCTGCTAAGTTCCTGATATTATTACTGTTACAACCTGTCGCTTCCGAGAATCAACCTCGGAGAAAAGCGCGATTGTTTTCTTCGATATAATGGACTTATAGAAAAATTTTACAAGGATTATTTGAACATTTATTCTGCTAATCTTTTCGAGCGGCAGTTCATTTCACCGTTTAATCGTCGCGTTGCCCGAACGTCCGAACATATTGACAATAAAGGGTTCCGCCCTTTGGATATGAATCAAGTATTCCGATATTTCGGCGGGTGCTTGCGCGCGAAGCCATTCCCAATCGATATATCCCTTTTCCGCGTGGAAGGGTATGTTGAAATAGCCGGCGCCGGTCGCAACTATATTGTGGAAGAAATGCGTTCCCTGAGAGGATTCGACCTGAAAGTCCTCGAGGCCGACCTCGACAATGACCTTGGCCATATCGATCTCCGCCCATTTCACGGGAATGCCGAGAAAACGGTCTCGCGAGCCCCATCTTCCGGGGCCGATGAGTATATACTCTCTGCCCTCGGCACGGAGGCGAAGGTTGAGTTTGCGAACCTCCTCCCCTATCTCGAGGGTTTTCGTGCGGTCGAATTTCATCGGATCGACAATGACAATGTCGCGGATGCCCTCAATGACACCATTACCCATAGCCTCCTCGGAGAAGAGGAAAACCTCGTTTTTGTCGATTTCGCCGGTGAAGTTTTTGAGGTCTCTGTCTAACGAAACGAGCGGACGTATCTGGAGGAGATATAAAGTCGCCATTTCCTGCGCCGATTCGCCGAGCGTGACCGCAAACTCGATTTCGACCGGCACACCGAAGGCATGTTCGCCGATATCGAGAATCTCATCGAGCAGGCTCGCAAGGGGAATGCTGTCGTAATTCAGAATATCGGCGAAGGTGATCACCCTCAAGCCGCGATAATTCAGGCCCGAGCGGAAGCGCTTGTCCTCGTAGTCCCACACCGAGGCAAGCCTGTCGAGAACACCGTGCCTCTCCGCTTCGGCGAGATCGAGGGTTGCGAGTGTAGCCTGCTCGCCGCTCGACAGATCGAAGGTTTGCCTTTGCATATCGAGGGCGTAGAACTCGCGCTGAGAGCCGCGAATTAACTCCTCGGCCGAGAGGGCCTCCATCTTCGGATATCGCGGACAGAAACGAAAGGCGTTTTTCCCCCCGACAACCCATTCGCCCAGACCGAGGGCTAAAAGCGCCACTCCGTCCTCTTGTTTGGTATAGGAGGTGGGATAGTAATTGTATGACTGCGCAACACCGGAGATATGCGGATAGAAATAATCTCCATGGCGCTTCCCCGCGACCTCCTGAATAATTACAGCCATGCGCTCCTCCTCGATGCTGTAGTTCATGAGGTCGGCGTAAGAGCGCGCCTCGCTGAGGCAGAGGGACGCGAAAACGAGCTTCACCGCCTCGATCAGCTGGTTGAGGCGCACTTGTTTATCGGGGCTGTTATTCGGGAGCATGTAGGTTTTGTATATCCCCGCGAACGGCTGTGCCTGTGAATCCTCGAGAAGGCCTGAAGAACGCACCGCCAAGGGAGTTCGGACATGGTCGAGGTAAATCGACAGCCGCTCTCGGAGTTGTTCCGAGACCTCGCCCGCGAGGAAACTCGAAACTATCTGTTCGTCGCAACGCCTTTCTTCGAGCAATCTTCCGCGGAGGTGGTTATTCTTGATGAAGTCGTCGAACTCGCGCGTTCCGATGAATGCGGAGCGAGGGATTCTCACCGAGATACCCTCATAGCGGTTTTCGATCTCGACCGCCGCGAGAAGCGCGTTGAGAAAGGCGATGCCTCTCCCCTTTCCGCCAATCGAGCCTTCCGAGATTCGGATTACCTCTCGGCCAATATCTAAATTGCCCTTGTTAAAATCGACAATTTTGCCGTGTTGTCGCTTCTCGCGGACACTCATAAAAACACTTATTAGAAATTCGCGCACCTTCTCGACATCGGCGAAATCGGCGATTTTAATAGGTCGAATCTCGCGCGCGACCTGAATCTCGCCTCTTGCGATAAGCCATGTCGAGAAATCGTTTCGGCGCGAATGAAAGATCAGCGACCGCTCGGGAATATCGTGAAGCCTCGCCTCGAATTCCGCGAGATTCGCGGCCTCGCCGAACACCTCTCCTGTTTCATCGCGAAAAATAAAATCTCCGAAACCGAGATTATAATGGATGAAATCGGACAACTCTTGAATCAACGAGGGCGAGTTCTTGTCGATATAGGCCGTGCCCAAAGCCTTGGCCTCGTCGGCGATATCGCCTCCGGCGCTTTGAAGGAGAAGCGGTAGATCGAATTTAGCGCGCTTGAGGTATTTGACCAGTTCGATCCCGGCTCGCTCGTCGATCTCCCCGCCTCTTGAAAATCTGATGTCTGAAATCACGCAGAGCAAGTATTCCCGGTATGTTTCGCACAGCTCGATCGCATGCTCGTAATCGTGCGCCATGAGGATCTTTGGGCGGGTTCGCATTCGATAGTTTTTTTGAACATCGTTAAGCTCGTCGGAGAGCAGAAGTTGCACCTGTAACATCATTTCATTGCAAAGAAGCGGAAGGAAGCGAGAATAGTAAAATATCGAGTCCTCGACCAATAAAATCACTCTAACGAGCCCCAACTCGGTGTCCTGAGCAACATTGAGGGAATCCTCAACAAACTTGATCATCGCGAGAAAGACCTTCGAGTCGCCGCTCCAAAGAAAAACATCGTCGATTGCGGCCGCCTCGGGCTTTGATTTGTCGATCCGGGCGGCATCGGCCTGAACATTGAGTAGCAGGAAGATCGGCACATCGGGCCGTTCGACCTTCATCTCGCGAGCCATCTCGAAGGGCGAGAGTGAGCCGACATTCAACATAGTGATCACCATGTCGAAATCCTGCTTGCGGAACTCGCTCAGTGCCTCCTCTGCGGTCGGAACGCTTGTGATTCGAGGCACCGCAGTTAGGTTCAGCTGACTATATTCGCCAAAAAGCTGTTCCGAGAAACGGCCGTCCTGTTCGAAGATGAATGCATCGTAGAAACTCGATACGAGTAGAATCTCGCGGACACGATGCGCCATGAGGCGGTGGTATATATCCTCTCCGAATTTGAACTTATTATAATATTTAGTCAGGTCTTCTTTGTTCATAAGCTCCCCGAAGATCAAGTCGGGTTATTCCAAATTATTCACTCGGACTAATGAAAACCGCCTTTTTCGTAAAACTCAGTTTTATTTTTCCCCCCAAAGCTCAATCGGGTTGCCCTCAGGGTCATAGAGTCTTGCGAAACGGCCGTTTGGATACTCGGTTGGATCGATTTCCACCTCGATACCTTCCGCCCTCAAATAACCGACAGTTTCATCGAGACTTTTCACACGGAAATTGATCATCCAGATGTTTTTCGAGTCACCGAAGTATTCGGTGTTTAGTGGGAAAGGCGCGAAAATAGTGTATCCCGCCTCTTGGCGCCATGGTTCTTGGCCGTAGTCCGTCGGCACTTCCGAGATTCCAAAATGCTTTTTATACCATTCGCTTAAACCCGTGGGGTCCTTTGCCTTGAAGAAGAAACCGCCAATTCCGAGAACTTTTTCCATGAGTCTCCTCTCTGAAACTTAGTAATGTCGATCGCTGATTTCAAATACAACTTAGAGTAAGTTGATAACACTCGGATCAGTCGATTTTGACCCACATCACAAGCTCGGCGTCACTGCCGCCGCAACCGTAAAGGAAGACAGCGATTTGATTCGCGTCCGCGGCTACACCGTAGCATTTGTCGTTACCGGAGCGCTCGACTTGAACGCCGAGGTATTTTTTGTTGTCATCGAGAATCTTCGCTGAGGTTCCGTTGGCAGTTTGCATTCTAAATTTATGTAATCGCCTTTCAGCTCGTTCAGCTTAGTAACCGACTTCAGCTCGTCTATCCCTAATTTATGGATCCTGTCGATAATCTTTTTTTGATGCATGGGTTTGTCACATTCCAGTTATTTAAGTTTGCAATAGTCCAAATTCTTACAAAGTATAATTATTAAACCCATAAAACAAAATAGAGATTTGCTTGTAGTTATTTTTCCTAGGGAAAATTGCCAACGCGGACAATCGGCGCGATTCGAGCTTAGCTACCGTGTTTGTAAGTTTTTTAAACGTTTATTTTCGGCTGTGTCGTCTAACTTATTATAGTGAAGCCCCTAAAAGCCGTTTCGATCACACGGTTGGCTTGCAAAATTGGGTTTTAGGTCGGTAGAAAAACAACCCCATAGCCGCAATTAACGCAAAAAACGCTCCGGTAATAAATGTAGCCGCGGCGCCAAATAATGTCCATAATGTTCCTGCAATGAAACTCGCAAGAAAAAGCGCCACACCGCTTACAAGATTAAACACTCCGAAGGCCGTTCCGCGCAGATCTGCAGGTGCGGTATCGGCGACAAGTTTAGACAACAATCCCTGAGTGAAGGCCATATGAAGGCCCCAAAAAGCGGCGCCTATGAGTGTAATCCATGGTGACACCGCTATCGCCAAGACTATATCAGCAACTATAAGAATCATAAGTCCGAAAACTAAAAGGATTCGTGCTGAAAATCGATCTGAAGCCTCGCCCGCAGGATAAGCGAATATTGCATAAATAATGTTCATGACAATTAAAATAATAGGCACATAACCTATAGAAAGACCGACATCCTGAGCTCGAAGAATTAAAAACGCTTCGCTGAATCGGGCAAGTGAAAAGATTGCACCAAGAGCAACAACATACCAATACCACATTGGCAAGCGTTTTGCATCTGCCAATCGAAGTCTTTTTCGAGAAGCAGAATCATGTTCGGGGTTTTTGGGTTCGTGAACCAAGGTTATCAGGAGAAGCACAGTAATCAACGCCGGTAGGACAGCAACCCATAAAACAGCTCTGATGTCATTATTAAACCAAATCATGAAAACAAAGGCCAGCAGAGGGCCGATAAACGCTCCGAGTGAATCGAGTGATTGGCGCAAACCGAAGGCCGCACCTCTAAGCTCAACCGGGACTATATCGGCAATCAGTGCATCACGCGGTGCCCCACGAATGCCCTTGCCGATCCTATCGACGAAACGCGCTCCAAACACCCATTCAATTGTCGTTGCGACAGGAAAAATCAGTTTCGTAAAAGCGCTCAGCGAGTATCCAATAATAGTAAGCAACTTACGCTTTCGAAAATAATCGCTAATCGCTCCCGAAAACGCCTTCATGATCGCGGCGGTTCCCTCTGCCAGTCCTTCGATTACACCGATAGTTACAATAGAAGTGCCGAGAACTGTGGCCATGAATACCGGCAAAAGGCTGTGAACAAGTTCGGACGATATATCCATGAACATCGAAACAAGACCAAGCCCCAGAATACTAATCGGCAATTTGCTAACAAATCGCTTTTTGGGAAGCTTATTAGTCATAACTTTTAACTCCGATCGTCAATCGCTTGAAGTCTTGATAATACTAATGTCTATGAACCGATTTTCAAACCATTTCCGAGTTTAAAAACTAATAATTCATAGTTTATATTTGCCAATAAGGTTATTGAACTGAAGGTAAAAATCAAGACAAAAAATTCCCGGCGGCTACCCACTCTCCCACACCGTTGCCAGCGCAGGGAATCGGCGCGAGCCGGGCTTAGCTACCGTGTTCGGAAATACTCGATCTATCTCAATCCAAGGTGTATTGATAACGCCTTCTCAATGAACCGTATAGTTTCTTCGGAAGCTTTTCCAACAGCCTTGATAAACCTCCTTTTATCTATCGTCCTTATCTGATCACATTTTGCTTTCGAGTCATTAATCAAACCGCAAGTATCGGAATGAAGGAGAACCTCGAAAGGATAAACCCTTGAGCAATTCGAAGTAATCGGGATGACTGTAATAGTGTCGGCGTGTTCATTGTTTATGTCGTTTGAGATTACAATTGCAGGACGCGTTTTGTTAATCTCTGAGCCTAATGTAGGATCGAGACACACCAAATGTATTTCCCCTCTCTTCGGAAAACTATTCAATTCCAATTATCCAACTCCGCATTTTTCCATTCTACAAGAAGTTCTTTGTCTTCGCGCGTAACGGATTTATAGCCCTCTTCAAGCTCTTTTGCTAATTTGGCATTCTCCTCAGCGATAAACCTTTCCTTTAAAGCCTCAGCAATGAATCGGCTTTTATTCTTTTTTTCGCTTAATCTTTCAGCGATTTCGTCAGGCAATGTTATGTTTATGCGAGCCATATTAAACCTCCCGCACATAATATACACATCATTATACACACTTTCAATACATATTTTTAAATTCAAACAAAAAATTCCCGGCGGCTACCCACTCTCCCACACCGTTGCCAGCGCAGGGAATCGGCGAGGAAGAGGGATTTTTATCTGTTAAAAAAATACGGTAACAATGAGTAACGCGCACCTCTGGCGCGTTTGGGAGATTGTTTTTAGCTATTTGTTTTTTATAATTATTTTCAATTCATCAATCGTAAATGGTGGGTTTCTACGATGGATCATTGAATGGCAATTTGGGCAAACGGGAATCAAATCATTAATTGGATCAAGTTGATATTCTTTCCCAATATCGGAAAGTTGTTTCAAATGATGCACATGAATAAATCCTTTTCCAACATCCCCATATTGTTCTTCAAAATCCATCCCGCATACCGAGCATATTGAGCCATGTTTATTAATACACTTTGCTCTTGCCTGTCTGTTTCTCTCATATATATTTACTGATACTGTTTTGAGCGCACCCTCATTATATAGCTCGAGTTCAGATTCTTCATCACAATAAACCTTTTTTATTTCAGTTTTTGAATAGCTTAGCGCTTTTTCGAACTGGTATTGTAGAATTGAATCAATTGTTATTATGTGTCTTGTAGTTCCGTAACCGACATTACTAAATGTTTTACCTAACGGCTTAAATGTTAAGCCAAAATTGTCTTTAAAAAACTTGACCACTTCTGTTTCATTAGGGCGTTTACAAGGGTATGGTGTCCTTCCCCCGATTTGACGGACACAAAGAAAGGGATTATATTCTCTTTCAGAAGGAGGTGTCCAATGAG
>DIWU01000008.1 GCA_002428525.1 bacterium UBP14_UBA6098 | reverse complement strand
AGTCAAGTCCTAAATTTTCTGTAAATTCGTTTTAGGTTCAGTTTCGATTTCGGGTTTTGCTCGGTTTTCCATTGTTAAATAGCATTTTCCGGTTGACCACTCCTCGGAATACTCCATGCATAGCGTTCCGCACATTCGAAGACAAGCTCGGACATTCGGAAAAATTCTGACTACGCGCGTCCTGCGCTTTAGCTCTTGGTTCACCCGTTCGAGCATGTTCGTGCTTTTTAGCTTTCTACGATGACTCGCCGGAAATGCATATATCGAAAACGTTTCCTCGATTGTCTCATCGAGCCACGCGGCGACATCGGGGCGGACTTGATAAAGCTTTGCAATCAACTCATCAGCCTTACTGCGCGCCTCCTCGACGCTATCTTGCCCCCAAATCCTCTGCTCTCGCTCTCCGAGTCGGCAACATAAACGCCCAAAATCTCTCGATAGCCCTCATCATCAATTCCTACTGCGATCAATACTCTCTTAGATACAATCCTGCCCGCCTCTCGAACTTTTTCGTAACGCGCATCGACAACGACATAGGGGTATGCCTTGTTCAAAGGCCTCGTTAGCCATTTGCCAACTTCTTCGTCGAGACTCGATGCCATGCGAGAGGCGGTCGATCTCGAAAGCGAATAGACGCCGAGTTCCTTAGCTATCTTGTCAACCTTGCGCGTCGAAACGCCCGAGATTATCATCTCGTGAACTGTCAGCCAAAGCGCTTTCTCGCTTCTGTGATAACGCTCGAAAACCTCGGTGCGATACAGCCCGTCGCGGTCTTGCGGAACTTCCAGCTCTAATGTCCCGACACGCGTGTTGAGTGTTCGCGGCTTGTAACCGTTGCGGTAACCACGACGAGAATCGGTTCGTTCATAATGCCCCGCGCCAAGCTGGGACTCGATCTCAGCCTCCATGACCTGACGCAGAACCTCCCGAATTAGCTCCCGAAAAAAGTCTCTCTGCTCGATATTTGCCTCTTGAAAAATCTCAAAGAACTCTTTATCTTGTCTTTTGGCCATCGCGACTTCTCCTTTCAGTTGTTTGTTTTTGAAAAACCCAAATCTAACCGAAAGTCGAGTCCGTTGCGATGGCTTTTTTATAAAAGCATCTTACTACCTAAAACGAATTTACAGAAATATAGGGACGGAACCAGTACCCAAACTCCGATGTTGCATGAATCGATAGTCGAATTCGTCATTTTTACATCTGAATAATACGAAATGCCGATCCCAAAACCGGCTGTGCTACCACGAATCAAACTGCTATCTATAATGCAATTTGAAGTAAGTATAGCGAGATTATAGTCGGCGTCTTTGAACAGGCAGTTCTTAATGCTTAAATCCGAACTCAAAGCTACAAGGCTATATTCATCGCCGCTAAGCGTGCATGCTTCAACTAAAACGGTATCCCTGCTGTTTTCAAGGTATATTGGATATGCTATTTCGCTTTCGATATTCGCATTCGTGATAGCGCTTCCATCACCCGCATAATTGGCGTAAATCCCTAAATTTGAGACAACACTCTCGACTATTAACACCGGGTCTGTGCTGTCATCTTCGAAATCAGTATAAATGCCGACGCTATCCTGAAGATTGGTATTGTATATTTCTATTCTCCCGGGGCCGTTTTCCGCATATACAGCGCATACAGCTTTCTCGAAGCTAGAGTATTCTATAATACACGAACCGCCGTTTGCCGCTGTAATTCCCGCCCATTGATAATAACCGGTGCCGCCGGAATCCGGCTGGAAATAGACACTGTCCTCCTGGGTGCCCGCAACCTGAATAAAGCCGCCATAAGCTAATATCTCCGTCATGTCGTCGAGATCGTTCGCATAGTTCCAAACCGCGCTTGTCGGTTTGACATAGACATTCGTCCCCGCAAGGATAGTCAACGTGTCGCCCGATTCGACCGCGACATCTCCCAAAATCTGAACATCGCCATACCAAATTTCATTATCGTAAATTGCGGTATTGGTGTGTTGAACCTTCAGCGGTCTGTAGCCTATCTTATAGACATATATATCGTATGTGTAATCGAGATCGGCGGTTGGATTGAAAACGCCAGAACCATCGGTAAAACCGCTTTCCTGTGTGCTACCGTTATCGATATGAACAAACGCCCCGGAAATAGCCGAAGACGAACCGCGATCTTTTATTGTTATATCGTCCGAAGTTACGTTCACATTGGCTTTGAGTGTGTCGGAATCATTATAATTCCCGTCTTTTATAACAAGGCCGGATGTTTCGATATAATAATCCTGAGTCCACAATGAATCGGCGACCTCTTGATAAGCAAACTCAATGAATATTGAGTCGTCAACGCCTATATGGACTAAAGATGAATCCGTGGTAGTCAATAGGTTCAATATATTGTTGCTACTTTTATCTATTGCGCTTGAAAGTGCAATTGTCGAATCTACATAACCTGTCGTATCGAAGGTGTCCAGCGCTACGAAATTCATCAAGATAGAGCTATCCTAGGAGATTTTCACAGAATAGACTGACCTTCCCCCGATTTGACGGACACAAAGAAAGGGATTATATTTCCTTTCTTTGTGTCCGTCAAATCGGGGGAAGGTCAATTTGGGGCTTGGGCTTTTCTTGGAAGTGGCTCCAAAGCTAAACGAAGAGCAAGAACGGTTAGAACCTCTTCAAAGCCTTGATGTATCTATGTTTGAGGGTAATGATGACAGCGCTTGTCCCGTTTGGCTGGGGAGCAGGGATTCGAACCCCAATTAGCGGATCCAGAGACCGCTGTCCTGCCGTTGGACGACTCCCCATTGAAATTCTGTCCGAATATATTAAGGCAACTCGCCCATGTCAAGGTGTTTTTCTTAACAAAAATCGCTTCGTAAAAAAATTACACTAAATACTCTATCGTCGCAAAGGCATATTGAATCTTGTTTTGCGCCGTCCAAGCGCGAACACTATTTTAGATAAACAGCCTTCGCTATCGAATTCATTCGACCATTCTCAGTCGATCTCAACCGAACGAGGAACACACCCGAACTCACCGATCCTTCGGGAAGCCAGCGAATCTCCTCTAACCTTACAGAATTGGCCACCTCGAGCGATGCCACTACACGGCCGCGAATATCCGCTATCTCGATAAGAGCCGATGGATTAGCGCTCCGCGCTCGATCGACTATAATCCGCAACTCGGAGTTAAATGGATTGGGAAATACTTGAATTCCATCCTTCGAGGGAAGCCTCGTCTCCTCGATGCTAAGCCCTTCGATAGGCCCCTCGCGCTCGGTGCCCGGAATCACGCCCTCCCTGCTCGTCAGATAAAATGTGAAACTCGCGCCGGCACAGTCTCCTTCGAGCGTCACTCCGAACATACCCGACTCCCCCGGCGCCATAGCTTCTCCGGGATTGGCGCCCATCTCCACAAAGGTGTTCGGCAAAGCATAGCGATTATGCCACCCCGGCGGCGGCACAGCCCCGACAACAATACAGGGCGGCGTAACCGCGAAATGAAAATCCGTTATCTCGACCGGCGGTTCACCGTCGTTTTCAACTAAAACCTCGAATTGTATCGGTGGTCCGCCGGGTAAGCGGTTGAAATGAACCTCAATCGCAACCCCCGCTTTTAAAAGGAAAAGCAGAAGCAGTAATATAAACCCCTTCTTCATGATGCCCCCCTTCTATTTATTATTGGTAATAATAATATATTGCAAAAAATAATAATGTCAATTTATATTTTGTTTATGTTATTTTCTTCTATGAAATATAGCCAAGGCAATAGTCTGTTATTGCTCGAAGCGCCGAAATAGGCCTTTAAAACTGATAATAATTGCTGAAATCCGCAATAATGTCGATATACTTGAATATATGAGCAATAGTAATAAAAAAATCGCCCTCGTTCTATTATCGGGCGGCCTCGATAGTATCCTCGCGGCAAGAATCATCGCCGATACAGGCCGCTTTTTCGTCGTCGGGTACTATTTTCAACATCCCTTCGCCTCAAAATCGCCAAAGATCGACAGCATCGAGCGACAAGCCCATACATTAGGCATCCCCCTCATCGTTGATTCGGACGACCACGGCTTTATCGATATGGTCAAACATCCACAATACGGTGTCGGCAAGGGCGCAAACCCCTGCGTCGATTGTAAAGTCTTTATGATCAAGCGCGCTTTTCGTGTTCTTCAAGCAATGAACGGCGATTTTCTCGTGTCCGGCGAGGTGGTCGGCCAGCGCCCGATGAGCCAGCTCAAGCACACACTTCTCCGTATCGATAAGCTCGCGGATGTCCGGGGCGTCATGCTTAGGCCGCTCTCGGGGAAAATCCTCCCCCTAACTTTACCCGAAACCGAGGGCTGGATCTCCCATAATGAGCTTCTCGATATTTCAGGCCGAGGCCGCAATCGGCAACTCGAACTGGCACAAAGCCTCGGTGTTAGCGATTTTCCCATGCCCGCCGGCGGTTGCCTTTTAACCGAGGTCGAATTCTCTAAGCGTGTAATCGACCTCATCGAGAAAAATAATGATTTTGGAAAGCTCGAGGTCGAGGCACTCAAATTCGGCAGACATTTCAGACTGCCCGCCGGCCTGAAATTGATTGTCGCGCGCGACGATTCCGACAGCGAAAAAATGCTAAGCGTGCTTGCCGGAAAATATTGGATAATAACAACTTCCGAGATTCCGGGGCCATGGGCCGCCCTCGACAGGAAACCCTCACAGGACGAGCTGGTCGAGGTCGCCGGCATAGTTGCCGGATACTCCAAAGCCCGCCTTTCCGAGGCGGTAGCGATCGAGGTCGTCAGCCCGGAGGGCACGAAGATCTCCCTCTCGGTTCACCCACTCGATAAGCGCGATTACTCGCGGTTCTTGCTTTGACCGAGCGGCCTATCGTGCCCGCCGTCGAAGGCGATCTCCGATAACAGCTTGCGATTCGGAACCCTTTCTTCCAAAGGCCGCTCCGGCCAACCCACTGCGAGAAGCGCAATCACCTTCCATTTGGCCGGCAGATCGACAACCTTGCGGATTTTCTTTTCGTCGAACCATCCGATCCAGCATGTTCCAAGGCCTATCTCGGCCGCCGCGAGAACAATATGCTCAACCGCTATTGCGACATCGATTGTTGCCAAGTCGATAGACAACATAGGGTTAACAATCCCATGAAAAACTTTGCTCGGCTCCGCGCAACAGATAATAATACACGGCGCTTTCGATAACCAGCCCTTGTTGATCGGCAATAATGCCGCGCCGGCGCGCGCCACGGCCTCGATTTTCTCCGAATCGCGAATCGCGACAAATCGCCATGGTTGTGTGTTATTACTGCTCGGCGCAAGCCGCGCCGCCTCGATGATCGCGGCAAGTTCCTCATCCGTGACCGGTCTGTCCTCGAACTTGCGAACACTTCTACGAAGCCTCGCTATCTCTGCAAATGTCGTATTTCCCATATTTCTACCTCGTCGAACTTCACTCTGATGTAGCTTCTTATGACTATTCGCTTCCATCTTGCGCTTTAATAAAACATTATAAATTTGAATCCGGTAAACAAGCTCAATATCAATAATTTTTCATCATACTTTAATTGAGCTCTTTCGCTACTTCATCGAAAAACAGCTTTAATTTTACAAAGTTATTTTTATATTTTACTCGAATTGAAAGTTGTGTATCGACTTTAATACTCAAGGACTCTAATGGCTTTTTTAAAAAAGTGGTATATCTCAATTATTCCTTTATCGATCTTACTTGCGTTTCGTATTTTTGTTTATCTAAAAGTAAGTGGAATACTCAAATCCCTCGACGGCCTTATTCAAGACCCTCGCGATCTTGAGCTTGTAAGATATTCTTTTAACCTTTGTGCCTTCTCATCCCTCTTGACAATACTGATGTTTGTATTAGTTATTATACTTATAATTCTATTATTTAGAGAAAAAGATACTCCGTTTATAGTTTTGCTCGGGCATTTCATTCTTTTCGCCTTTCTCGCAGTGTTTTCGTATAGCATCAATACATCATGCGAAAACGACCTATCCAACCTGCACCTTTACACATCGGATCCCGAGATCGAGGCAAAATATAGGAGCTACATCGAGCAGTTCGACGAGGGTAGTTATTTCATCAATTAACTCTTAGATATATTAGCTTTGCTTACAGAATCGGGGAGCTTATCTTGAAAAAAACAGGAGGTATCCTATGGTCATTCACAAACTGGCTCGATTGACGCCGATACAACGGAAAGAGGTTTACACGGCTTATTTTCGTGAGAATCGAGGCGTGTCAGACCTCGCACGCGAATATCATGTATCTCGCCCCACGATTTACAAGATTTTGGAACGAGGACGGATGAACGATTTCACGATCCACAAAAGCACAAACGCCCGATTTCGATGTCTGCAATACGGTGTCAAACGGCTCGAGAAGTTCGAAAAGTCTATCGAGAAAGGCTGAAACAAAAAGGCTAATAAGCATAGTTTTGGGGCAATGGCATGAAAAAACTATTTTCAACTTATCCGCGCACAGAGACAATGAACTCAAGCGTTATGTCAATTTCTACAACTCGGTAAAACCACACAAAGCAATAAAGAACATGACACCGATGGAGCCTAATTGTATATTATTACCGCGAGGAATTGCAACCAATGCTTGTTAAAATTGCAGATTAATTAATCTCTCAGCTCATCGCTCGAATTGCCGCGAATACAGATTTTTGTATGCCCCCCCGAGCGCGAGAAGTTCATCGTGTGTGCCCGTTTCCGCAATCCTACCCGCCTCGAGAACGACAATCTTGTGGGCACGAACTATCGTCGCAAGCCTATGAGCAATAACGATCGCGGTCCTGCCCTGCATCAATCTGTCGATCGCTTCTTGCACAAGTCGTTCGGATTCGGTATCCAGCGAACTTGTCGCTTCATCGAAGATTAAAATCGGCGGGTTTCTCAAAATCGCCCGGGCAATCGCAAGGCGCTGGCGCTCCCCGCCGGAAAGCCTGACTCCCCTATCGCCTATATGCGAATCGAGGCCGTTCGGAAGTCGGCAAATGAAATCCCATGCGTTGGCGGCTTTTGCGGCTTCAATAATACTCTCCTCCGGCCAATCGCTACGGCCGTAAGCGATGTTTGCGCGAACCGTATCGTTAAACAGTATAACCTCTTGCGTGACAATACCCATAAGGTTGCGCAACGATGATATTTTTATATCCTTAATATTTATCCCATCGAAAAGTATTATTCCTTCTGTAGTATCGTAAAAACGCGTAACAAGATCGACAAGTGTCGATTTCCCTGAGCCTGAAGGACCGACAAGGGCTACTATCTCCCCTTTGGGTATTTTTAAATCTATCTTTTTTAGCGCAAAATCGTCTGAACTTTCATACTTGAAAGATACATTTTTAAACTCAATCCCCTCGCTAATCCCTTCTATATCAATTGCTTCGTCTTTATCGCATATAATTGGCGGCATATCGAGTAGTTGAAATACACGCTCAGCGGCCGCAAGCCCCGTATTTATCCTTGCAATCTGGTTTGAAAAGTTTTTCACTGGTTGCATAATTAAAAAAAGCACAATTATATACTGCATAAATGATTCCGCCATCAAACCATCGCCCGCGATAACCTTCCTGCCTGAAAACCATAGAATCGCCACCGCCATCGTAGTGGCTATAACCTCGTTAAACGGCCCCGCTAACTTACGGACACGTATCATCTTAAGCATATTTTGCAGATATAAATCGGCGTACCGCGAGAATTTCTTAAGTTCGAATTCCGCCATATCGAAGGCCTTCACTACGCGTATTCCCGATATTGTTTCTTGAAGAATAGTAACAGAATCAGCCATATTCTCTTGGCTTCTTGTAGTATATTTCCTAAGATGTTTATTTATAATATTCATTAATATAGCTATAACAGGCATTAATATCGTGATGAAAAGTGTTAAGCGAAAATCGATAAATAAAAGAATAAAATAGTATATTACTAAGGACAATGGATCGCGAATCAGATCCGCCACTGAAACTGATATCGAATCTTGCATCGTTTGGACATCAGAAACAATACGGCTAATCAGTTCGCCCGTTTTATTCTTGTCGAAAAAGGACAGGGAAAGCCGGTGTATATGCTCGAAAAGTCTCTTCCTATAATCGTTCATTATACTTTGCAATGCGACATTCGTCAAGACTGTCTGCCAATACAGGAAGAAGTTTTTACAAAACATTATAATTGCCAATAAGATACAAAAATTAGCGAGGGTCTTGAGCTTTGTGCTTTTATAAATTATCGGCTCGATAAAAGAGGAAAAATCGGCCTTTATATTTTCGATAAAGTTATCCTCGCGAGTCTGGGATTCACGCTCCAAACGAACCGATTCCAAGGTTCCGCTGTCCGGCCGGAAAAGCGTCTTTAAAACCGGCGAAACCATATAAACAAGAGAAACATTGCTCACCGTAAATAAAAGCATCGCCACGATTCCGCCGATTAGAGGCAACCAATAAGGGACAAGCGATTTTGAAAGCCTTAGAAATATTTTCATTAGAATATATACCTATATTCTATCGGATTTTTCATGAATAAAATCATTGAATCCTGATTTCTTCTTCCAAAAATAGAAAAGTGAGCTTTCAGCGGAACTCAAGCCAAAGGTGATCGAAAGCAGGGCCATGGGAATCTGCGTCGCGGTGCGAAGGCCGTCAATAAAGCTTCCGCCGGCGAGAAGAACCGCTATTCCCAACCCAATAAAGATTAACGCGGAGACAGCATTGAAAAGGCTTTCCATAAGGCCTCCCGACCGCTCGCCCTCGACGATAACCCCGTAATGACAACCGTTTCGCCACGCGATAAGCTGGATTCCCGTGCGAATTAAACCGAAATTTACGGCTATAACCGCGATCCAAATCCCGCCGTGACACAGCGGCGCTATGCCGCGTGCGACAAACAGGCTGTTTCCGTAAATCGAAAGCATCGCGGCGAAGATAAAAACACATAGCGCGCTCGCAAGCGAGACAATGCCGCGAAAACCCAAATCAAAACGCACGCGAGATGCTTGAGCTTCGCTTAGTTGTCTCTTTACAACATTGATATTATCCATATTACTCCATTAATAGGTTGCTAATTCTGCAATAATCTGTAGGTATGCTTCTCGCTCGGTTAGCCGGCCGGACTTGAGACCGATATCGATTCTCGATAGCGCTTCAACCGAATTCCTCAGAGAACCTATTGTCCAACTTGCCGCCCAGTTCCGATACTTCTTAGCCTTCCACTCAGGGCAACGAAGCTTGACAGCACCGCCGGAAGCCGTTTTTATTTGAAGTAAATTAAATAGTTCGTATTTAATAAACGCAATCATCATTATCGTCGATTCGCCAAAATCATAAAGCCGACTCGCGAGAGCCAAGGCTTCGGTGAACTGCCTGCTCGAGATACAGTCCGTCAGGCGAAAGATATTAGCGCTCCGGGAGGTTGCGACAAGCTCGTCGATGTCGTTTTTCGCGGGCTGTTTTTCGCCGATCGCGATAGCGAGTTTCTCGATCTCCTCCGAAAGCGCGAGAAGGTTCGTGCCCGCCCGTTCGACGAGATAATTCGCGATCTGAAGCGAAAACTTAACGCCGGAGCGCGCCCCGAGTTCGATCACCCAAGCGGCCATATCGGTGTCTTTTTCGATCGAGCATTCGACGGCGGAGAGCTTAGCGAGTAGGGTTTTGTGGTATGAGGTCTTCTTGTCCGGCGCGGCCTCGGCAACAAAAACGCAACTCTCCGGCACATCGAGACTTGCGAGCTTCTCGTGGAAATCCTTGTTGCCGTTTTCGACCTCGCGCAGAACCACTAAACGACGGTCAGTCATCATCGGCAGGGCGAGAACCGCGTCGAAAAGGGCCTTCGGGTCATGAAGATCTCCAGCCCAAAGCTCGTCAAAGTTGAATTCCGCAAAATCCGTCGCCAAGACAGCCGAACGGATCTCCCCGATGAACGCGCCCTTCAAATAGGCCTCATCGCCGAAGATGTAATATCCACTGCACTTTACGCCGGAGCGTATCTGCGAGACAAGTTGTTTGAATCCCTTTGGTTCCATTTATTTAAAAATAATCCTGATTATCCTTCGAGTCAAGGATTTAGAATAGCAATATTTCGGCCAAATCGCTGAAATATTTTGCGAAAAAAAGGCGAAGGGTATGTTGAAACCCTTCGCCCGTGGCGAAATATCGAACGGAAAACCTAAGCCGAATCAACCCTTTGGGGTGAATTTCAATATAATCTCTTTTAAGAAGTTGAGGTGCTTCGACTTATCCGCCGCGAACTGCTCGAAATAATACTGCGCAACCGTGTTAGCGAATTGGTCGATCTTGCCGTTCTCGACGGCCAAGAACTCGATGCCGGAAAGTATTGCGCCGTCTATCTCGCGCGACCAAACCACCCTGCCGATTCCGCGGGAGGTTTGACCGGGAAACCTGAACTTCACCTCTATAATAGCCCCCGTTTCGATCAGTTTTCCGGAATCGATGCAGACCCCTAAGGGGCTTATATCGCGGGTCTTACGAATCTCAAAATTTCGGTTTACCGCGGCCGATTTCTGATCGCCAAGCTCATTGATAATTCTATATTCGACCTCGACCTCGACCTTAAGGCGCGGAAATCGCCTCTTCTCCTCGAACGAATCTTTGCTGGCCGTCATTATCTCACTCCCTTTTTTATTTTCAAATTTAACCCGATGATAGTTTTAAAAAGTTTAAAAAAAAGTTATTTATTTATAACTGCTCATAATACTATGATTTGTGGGGTGTTACAGTTTATGTTGTTATATTTTTATAACACCCTAAAAAATATTAATTTGGATTACGATGATATTTTGTTATATTGTTGCATAAATATATAAAGGAGGTAAAAAAATGCTACCGCAAAAGGCAAAAACCGTAGTGACGATCTATAAGGTTATGGCTTGGATCACAATTATACTCGGCACTCTCGGGTCAATTATCGCAATGATCAGCGGCGGCCTCGTGACCGGCGTCCTCGCTATGGGCGACGACTCGTGGGCCGCTATCGCCGGAGGCCTCACGATTGTCTTCGGGCTAATCGGAATTGTCATGAGTGTCATTTTCGGCATCCTCTATTTCATGATCGCAAAACACCTTCCCCTCAAGAAGGACTGGGCGAGGATTCTCGCTATAATCTTTGGAATATTGATGCTTTTCAGCTTCCCGATCGGGACTGTGCTCGGGATCATACTGCTCATCAATATCTTCAGCGACGAGTTCAAGGCGTGGTGGGAAGGCTCCCCGAGCTGATCCCCGCGTAAATCCGGTTCAGATGGGCGGGGGCAATTCTTCCGCCCTTTTTTATTAAGCTTTTCCGGTTTTAAGCTATATAATCTCCTCTTATGTCAGACACTGCGCGAAATAAGGGCGGTTATCCCAAAGACCTTACTCGGGGAAGCATAATCGGCAATCTTCTGAGGCTCTCGGTTCCGATTATGATCTCGAACTTCCTGCAAACACTGCATAACCTCGTCGATGCATTCCGGCCCGGAAAACTCGGCGAGAACGCTACCGCCGCAGTCTCCGTCACGGGCAACGCCTTTCCGGTTGTCTTCACTCTGATCTCCTTCGGGGCGGGGTTCGTGGTCGCGTGAACCGCGTTAGTGGCTCGTTTCGAGGGCGCGGGAAGGCCCGCGCCGCGCTGAGGGTCAATATCGGCAGGCTTTGGCTTTTCCGAGTTCCCTTTGTTTTTCTTCTTTCCGGCGATTTTCTCGCAATGGATTTCATCGCTGAATCGAGATTCCAACCGCTTTTCGCTCTGATCGCGAGACCGCTTGCCGAATACCCCTACGACGCGCTTTGGTGGTCGATGGTTTTCAGCAATCTACTTGCCACGATTAGCTGTTAATATAATATATAAAAAGGGGAAATGGAAAACCCTTAAATTCGAATAATTTGAGTTTTTAGAACCTTAGCTCCCTTGACATTTTCAACATTGATTCCTATTATTGCTTTTATGGAAAACTGGCAAAAGATACCGAAATACGACAACTGCTTTATCTGCGGCCCTAAAAATAAAAGCGGCCTCGATTTGACCTTCGAGGTTCTTGGCGACGAGATTAGGACTGAATGGACGCCGAGGCCCGACCATTCGAGCTACGATGGTATCGCCCACGGAGGCGTTATCTCGGCTGTGCTCGACGAGGCGCTCGGATGGACGGGTTGGAGCACCTTTAAAAGCTTGTATTTGACCGCCGAGCTTACTGTTCGCTTCGTTCGGCCTGTCCTGACCGGTAGGCGATACATTGTTAAAGCGAGGCTAACCCGCGCGCGTTCGCGGTTCTATATCGCCGAGGGCGAGGTGGTCTCGGAGGCCGGAGAAATAAGCGCTTCGGCGGTGGGGAAATATATGGTGACCGAGGATGTCGAATCTGTCTTTAGAAAACATCGTTAAACTGCACGGGCTTTTAGGTATTCGGACCGGCAACGCGCACAAGCCCCCGCGCGAGGGCGGCACCACAGGAGCCCTTGTGGCGGGGCTTCTTTCCCAAAATACAAACGATAACAACCGCGATCTCGGTTACGCTCGCCTTTGGGCGCGTTTTGGCGATTGGGCGGCGGTTGCCGGGGCCGAAATCGGCGAGATCGCCGAGGCTATTCGCCCTGCGGGGATGATGCACCAGCGCGCGCCGAGGATAAAGGCTTTGCTGGAGGCTATTTATCGGCGCGAAGGCAGTTATTCGGCGGATTTTCTTTTAGGAATTCCGCCCGCGGAGGCCTTTGAATGGCTCAACTCTCGCGACGGTATTGGTGAGAAAACCGCGGCGGTGTTTTTGCTTTTTCACACCGGTGCGCGGTATTTTCCGGTGGATACTCACATTCGCAGGATACTTTGCAGGATCGGGTTTTTTCCCGAGGGCAGTTCGGCGATCGAGATTCAGCGGAGAATGACGGAGTTATGTCCTTCTAATCTAATGATGGATTTGCACTTAAATATAATCGACCTCGGGAAAAAGCTTTGTCGGCCGCAGAAGCCTCGTTGCAATGAATGCGAACTCGCGGATTTTTGCTATTTCGCAAACCTGCGAGAGTAATACTTTATTGCACAATGTGTTATGTTCGATATTCGATTTTATTTTTTATTGCATTTTCAATTATATAGAAACACATTTTGAGGGGTATTGACAATAATTGTTAATATTAGGAAAACGAGTAATATTATTGAAAAATTAGTATTACTGGAGCTTTCAAGGAGAGGTAGTATGCAATATAAGTCTTTTATTTTCATAATATTAGTCTTAGCGCTCGGTGTTTTTTGCGGGGCGACTGTCGTGCATTTCGTCACGATAAACGACTGCCATTCGGTGATGGAGTCCTACGGCCCTCGCAATCCGCTCACGCTCGAGGGGCCGTTTGGCGGCTACGCTCGTGCAGTGACCGTCATGGATTCGCTCAGAGCCCTGTATCCAAATATTCTCGCGGTTCACGCCGGCGATTTGATGACCGGCGATATGCTCACGCAGGCCACGATGGGCCGCGCGGTTTTCGACCTATGGCTTAATGCCGGTGTTAAAGCGATCTGTCTTGGGAACCACGAATTTGATTACGGCCCCGAGCTTTTGGACTCGATGCTTGGGACTATCGATGTGCCGTTAGTTTGCGCAAATTTGGACGCCACGGGCTATCCAAATCTTGCGGGGGACTTGGAACCATATAGGATATTTGCATTTCCAAAAGATGGCGATGATGATAGCATACATATCGCGCTGATAGGTGCTCTAACCGAAGAGGTTAACATGGCAGGGTGGATATCCCCGCTTGCGGTCACAGACCCGATCGAGGCCATCGAGGCTGTCGGTGTTCCTTCGGGCGCGGATTGCGCGATCGCGCTCGAGCACCTCGATATTACCGAAGACCTTTTATCCGCGGCGCTTCCGAATATATCCGCGGTTATCGGAGGGCATGATCATTCGACGCTTTTCGAGCCCGAATGGGTCTTTTCCGGCGGAGACAGCACGCCGGTTGTGATGGCCGGTTCCAATCTGAGGTATATTGGTCATTTAACGATGGAATATATTGACGGCACCGGCTTGCGTTTTGTCGATTGGGATGTGATACCGATCGTTTCGGCGATACCCGAGAACCCGCTCGCGAGGGAACGCCTGAATGCCTACCGGGACACGATATCGGCGATAATAGGCCTCGACCCTTACACAACAGTTGCCTTTACGGCCGAATCCAGCCTTGTCGGTTGGACATCGATGTCCGAGGCCGGCTTCGAGGATACCCCACTTGGGAATATCGTCACTGACGCCTATCTCGCGGCACTTGGAACCGATATTTCCGTGGAGGCGCGCGGCTCGCTTCGTATGTCAACAAACCCCGGCCCTGTGACCTGCGCCGACCTTTTCCGCGCGATGCCCATGAGCTATGACCCCAACAAAAGACTCAACGGCAGGCTCGTTCGTATGGAGTTTTCCGGCACCGAATTGATTCAGCTTCTCGAATACGTCTTCATCGCGGCGGCTATTGGCCCGGACGCCTATCCGCAGTTCGGCGGAATGCAACTTTCGTATAATCCTGACGGCTCTTTCCTCAACAAAATCGACCGCTCGACATTCTATATAGGGGGCGAGCTTTGGAGCGCCGACGCGAGATATTCAATGGCCACGAATGAGATGGTGCTTCACGCCTTCGAGATGGTTAGCTATCCCCATCCGCCGGTCGATACAAGCGATATCACGGCCTACGAGGCGATTGTCGCCTATTGCAGGCGCGAAGATTTCGTGCCGGTCTATCATTCGGTCGGCAGGCTAATCAATCTCGCCGCAGGCCTTCCGGAATTCGGTCAAAAACCCTGCGAATACTCGCTCTCGATCGCGCCGAATCCATTCAACTCGACGGTGCGAATATTATTCGACCAAGCATACCCAACCGGAAATGCGCTCGATATAGAAATCTTCGATATCGCCGGCCGAAGAATCGACAACGCCCATCTCGATTCCCCGCAACAGGAATACTCGACCGCAATCGAGTGGATTTGGACACCTAAACCACAGATTCCCTCGGGTGTCTATCTCGTCCGAGCCAAACTCGACAGGGCGGCAACACTCACGAAGAGGATCGTGTTGCTCAAGTGACCTATCGGGGCCTCGGACGCGCATAGCGCGTGACGAGGGGCCGGGACAAAATCGCTAATAAAACCTAATCGCCGACCGGCCTGTCGCCGATCACAGCTGTCGCGGAAAGCGGACTTTCCGGCGACGGCTGTGATCCCGACGCACCGGGGAGAGTTAAATGATTTATTTGCATATTCAATAAACTAAGCTTATATTTAGTAATTATAAAATTTATTGGGAAATGAAAATGAAAGTTTCAAAACACCGTGTTCTGGTATTCTTGGTCGTTGGAGCCGCAACTCTATGGGGGGGAATCGATTACGGTCCGTATTTAACCTGCCCCTCGACGGCCGGCGCGACGGTTCAATTCGGCAAGAGCCTTTGGGATTCGGCGCGTATCGATTGGGACGATTCCGCGGGTTATTTCTCGGACGGCTCGTTGGACAACTCGGTCGATATTTCGTCTTTGGATATTAGGGCTTCTTTCAGTATCTCGGGGTATAGCCCCGGAACGCTCGTCTTTTACAAGGTTATTGCCGGCGATGAGAGCTCGCCGGTTTATTCCTTCCGAACGATGCCCCTCCCCGGCTCGCCGATGCGGTTCTGTATTTACGGCGATTGCCGAACGAATGAGGAGGTTCACACCGCGGTTTGCGAGCGGATGTTCGAGAAGAATCCCGCGCTGGTTATTCATACCGGCGATCTCGGCGACGCGGCATGGAGTATCGACGACTGGGACTCCTATTTCGATGCGACGGACACAATCGCCGCGCGGGTGCCATATATCTCGACAATAGGCAACCACGAGATACCCTATGATATTTATAAGTATTTGTTCGATCTGCCGAATAACGAGGAGTGGTATGCGATTCATGCGGGGTGTCTCTCGATTATTTCGATCAATGTCTATAACTCCTATCTCGTTGGCAGTGAACAATATAACTGGCTTTTGGCAACACTTACGGATTCCATCCCATCCACGACTCGATGGATTATAATCAACGAACACGAATCGCCCTACTCGACAAGCAACCACGGTAGCAATTTGATCGTCCGGTCGGTGCTCAAGCCGCTTTACGACTCGTTGGGTGTTCATGTCGTCGCGGCGGGGCACGACCACTGTTATGAACATAGCTATGTTGACGGGATTCACTATTTCGTCGCCGGAGGAGGCGGAGCGCCGCTTTATTCGGTCTCCGGAGGCGAATTTACGATACACTGCGAGCGTTCGTATCATTACATCTCGGCCTACGCCGACGACGAGGATCTATGCTTCACAGTCCTCAGCGAGGAGGATGTCATGATCGAGCGTTTTTGTTATAGCGATTTTGTTCTCGGGATCAAGCGGGTTACGAACCCGAGCGGAATTATGCTTGAGGTCTCGCCAAATCCCTTCAACACAGAGCTTCGGATCGGCCTCGATTTCGGTTTCGATATCCCCCACTCGCCCTCGGTGGAGATTTACAATGTAAACGGCGCCATGGTGAGGACATTGTCGAAGCCCGACAGAGACGGTGTTTCCGGCCGATTTACAAGGCAAAATCTGCTATGGGACGGCAGGGATAATTCCGGAGTCGATTTGGCCGGCGGATGCTATTTTGTTGTGGCTCGAGCGGGCGGAAAAACAGCGTCGAAAAAGGTTTTGCTGATTAAGTAGCGCTTCGAGAGCTGATTTAAGGGTTTTTGTTTATTAAGAGTTTATAAGGCTGTTCTAACTCAGGAGGAAAAATGAAGTTCGTTATCTCTGGACTAATTTGCTTGATTGTGGGCTTTCTGATCGGTTTCGTCCCGATGTCGATGAAGAAGGTCGAGATGCAGAAACAGCTCGAGGACTGCGGCGACAACCTCAAGATGGTTTACGAGCGCCTCGAGTTCTCGGAGCCGTATCGGATTGCCCTCAACGAGTTCATCGGGGCCTACATGGCCACAATGAACAAGAACTACGGCATTGCGAACACTCGCGCGATCTCGGGTTTCGAGCGGGCGCAACCGCTTGCGGACAAAGGGACTTCGCCATTCGCCGAGGCCGCAAAGCAACGCGATGCGGTTGTCGCGGCGCTCGCCAAGGGCGGGAACACCGCCGAGGCCGAGATGAGGCTTTTTCTGTTCTCGCTTTATAAGGGCGAATAATCGCCGGTGAATCTTTTAGCTCATCAATCGGAGGATAAGTGAGACGCGTTGTTTTAGTTTCGATTGGGATCATTTCCCTGTTCTTTGCCGGTTGCGCGCCGAAGGTCATGGTTCCGCCAAAGCTGGATCTCAAGGCCTACGAGGTTGTGGGGGTGGTCGAGTTCGAATCGAACTCGCAGGGAAATCTCAGTCACTATGTCACGCAGAGGTTCATCGAGGCTATCTCTGAGGATCAAGCCGGAGTTGAGTTGATCGAGCTTGGAACCGTCGAGGAAGTCCTCGAGGGCTTGGGTATGACCTCGATGGGGCCCGAAGCACTTGCAGAGATCGGCAAACGGTATGATATTAAAACCCTTATCACGGGGAATATCGATTTTTCGGAGCCTTCGACGGATATTCACAGCTTTTCGGGGCCGACCTCGATGGGTGTCGAGGTGAAGGTTTCCTCGATTATGACTGTCAAGCTTCGCGACACCGAAAGCGGCGCGACGCTTTGGAGGGGCTCGGGCAGGGCGGAGCGCGAGATCGCAGACGCTGGCTTCAGCGGCGGCTATTTCAGCTTCAATTCCGAGAATCCGGACAAGGCCTATGGAAAGCTCACCGATAAACTGATCAAGGAGGTCTCGAAGGATTTCCGCGTCAGCTATGTCCGAAAGAGGGATTAGCGATCGTTTCGCAGTATCTTTGATTTGGATTGTTAAAAATAAACTCTTATGCCCATTTATGTTCGCTTTTTGGGTCTTTCAAAAGGCTCGGGAGGCGATGGATTGTGGAAGAATACAAAATGAACAAATACGAGATCGCGAAGAGGTGGTTTGCGCGGTATATCGGCGCGGAGCCGGACAGGATCGGGAATTATATTCTCCTTACAAATTTCGATCACCATCTTAAATCATTCTGTGAGCGCTTCGATTGCGAGGTTTGGGGCGAAAATCATCCGATGCAGTCCGCGACCAACAGCGACGGCCTTTCGATGATCAATTTCGGGATCGGCTCGCCGAATGCCGCCACGATAATGGACCTTCTCGTTGCGCGTTCGCCGGAGGCGGTGCTCTTTTTGGGCAAATGCGGCGGGCTTAAGCATTCGACTGAGATCGGCCATTTTATTTTGCCGATAGCCGCAATTCGCGGCGAGGGCACCGGCGACGATTATTATCCTAAAGAGGTGCCTGCGCTTCCATCGTTTAAGCTCCATAAATTCGTGTCCAATAAGATATTAGAACGAAAGCTCGAATACCGTTCCGGAGTGATTTACACCGCAAACCGCAGGTTATGGGAGTGGGATGAGGACTTCAAGAGCTACCTGCGTAAGGTTTCTGCGATTGCTATCGACATGGAAACCGCGACATTGTTTCTCGTCGGGCACAAGAACGGGATTGCGCGCGGGGCGCTTCTTTTGGTTTCCGATCTGCCTATGACTCCCGAGGGGATTAAGACGGCCGAGTCCGACAAGCTTGTCACGGCGGAGTTTGGCGATCTTCAGCTCGATATCGGTATCGAGGCGATGACAGAAATCGGCGAGAAGGGCGAACAAATCAAGCATTTTATGTTTTAGATTATGGATTTGAGGTCATAGGTTATGGGTTTTGATCGAAAGCGCGCCCCGCGCCCTTCGTGTAAAACCCTTTACCCTTTACCTTTTGCCCTTAACCCATCTTCGTGCGCTTCAGCGCTCTCATATAACACATATAACTCATCACCAAATATCTTTAACCTAATATTAAACAGAAATAACTTGACTTTGGAAAGCCGAATCAATTAGTTATATTGTTTATTATTGTTTTATGATTATAATTCGAGACTATGGGAAAAAGCGTATCGATAGCATCGGATCATGGCGGCTACGCGCTCAAAGGGGCTATTATAAAGGCTTTGGGCGAGGAGTTCGCGATTGTCGATAGTGGGCCGTTCGGGCCGGATTCGGTCGATTATACCGATTATGCCCGTGAGGTGGCTCGCGAGGTCGCCGCAAAGAGCGCCGACTTCGGGGTTTTGATTTGCACGAGCGGAATCGGCATGTCGATTGCGGCAAATAAGGTTCGCGGGGTTCGCGCGGCGCTGGTCTGCGATTTAAAGCGGGCCGAGCTTGCGCGGAGACATAACAACGCGAATATTATCTGCCTTGGCGCGAGCTTCATCGATGAGGCCTCGGCGATCGAGGCTGTAAGGATTTTTCTTTCGACGAAATTCGACGGCGACCTCGAGGGCGGAGAAAGGCACCGCCGCAGGGTCGCAAAGATAGAAGATATTGAAAAATAATGACTTATTAAGGAGGATCATGGATTTTCTAAAGGAAAAGGATCAAGAGATATTCGATGTAATCGGCTTAGAACTCAAGCGCCAGCGCGACGGGCTGGAGCTCATCGCCAGCGAAAATTACACCTCTCGGGCGGTTCTCGAGGCTATGGGCTCGATTTTGACGAATAAATACGCCGAGGGCTACCCGCAGAAGCGCTATTACGGCGGTTGCGAGTTCGTGGATATCGCCGAGGATATCGCAAGAGACAGGGCGAAGGAGCTTTTCGGGGCGGATCACGCCAACGTTCAGCCGCACAGCGGCTCGCAGGCCAATATGGCCGTCTATTTCTCCGAGCTCGTTCCCGGCGACACGATCATGGGGCTGAACCTATCGCACGGCGGCCATCTGACGCACGGCCATCCGGTCAATTTCAGCGGGACGCTTTACAAGATCGTGCAGTATGGCGTTGAGCAGGACACAGAGCGCCTCGATTATACCGCGATCGCGCGAATAGCCGAGGAGACTCGCCCGAAACTCATCATGACCGGTGCGAGCGCATACCCGAGACAGTGGGATTTCAAGCGTTTCCGAGAAATCGCCGACTCTGTCGGTGCGGTATTGGTCGCCGATATGGCGCACTTTGCCGGCCTCGTCGCCGCGGGGCTTCACCCCTCGCCTATCCCCTACTGCGATTATGTGACCACTACAACGCATAAGACCCTTCGCGGCCCGCGCGGCGGGATGGCGCTTTGCAAGGAGGCCTTCGCGCAGAAGCTCGACAAGTCGGTTATGCCGGGGATTCAAGGCGGCCCGTTGATGCATATTATCGCGGCGAAGGCGGTTTGTTTCAAAGAGGCTCTTTCACCCGATTTCAAGGCCTACCAAAAGAGGGTGCTCGAGAACGCGCAGGCCCTTGCGAAGGCTATCTCTGAGAGCGGTCTTCGCTTAGTATCCGGCGGGACGGACAACCATCTTCTGTTGGTCGATCTTCGCGCGAAGGGGATCACCGGCAAGGTCGCGGAGAAGACCCTCGACAAGGCCGGAATCACGGTTAACAAAAACACTATTCCCTTCGACCCGGAAAAGCCCTTCGTCACGAGCGGAATCCGCGTCGGCACGCCGGCAATCACGACACGCGGAATGGGGCCTGCCGAGATGGTGAAGATAGCGGGTTGGATTGTCGAGGCTATCGATAATCGCGAGAACGAGTCGAGGCTTGCGGAGATCAAGCAGAAGGTCGCGCGGATGTGCGCCGATTTCCCGATCTATCCGGGGCTTTAATCGATGGGGTTCACGAAAAAACTCGCGGGGATGACCGAGGGCTTTGCCCTTAAATACCTTCAATGCCCACAAGCGGAATTCCCGAGAGCGCTCGCGGGTCTTGACAGGACACTGCTTATTCTGCCGTTGGAGTTCACCGAGGCCGATGTCGAACAGGCGAGGCGTGTTGTCGATTACCTCAAGGGCAAGGCTGTGAGCCTACTATCTTTTGCAAGGCCGGTCGAGATCGGCGTAGGCAATATTGTGCTCGTTAAAACCGACCTGAACCTTTTGGGTTGGTTCAGGAGGCACGCTGTTTCGGCACTGTCCGATTTCACCGCCTCGATCGACCTTTCGAGAACATTCGATATACCGATTTCGGCGATTCCCGCGGTCGCAGGAATCGGTCTTCGTATCGGCCGCGACGAATCGCGGGCTGGAAGTATTTACAATGTTGTTATTTCCGGCAGTATCGAGGAAACATTGAAAAAACTGATGGGAGAATGATCAGGGAAAAATGGGAAAGCAGTTTAATGAAAGATCCACTCACGAGGACCTACCCTCGCACTACTCTCTTTCGGTAATCGTGCCGGCATACAACGAGGTCGAGAATATCCTGCCCTTGGCGCGGGAGTTCGATGACTTCCTCTCGCAACAGCATTTCCGCGCGGAGGTTATCGTTGTCGATGACGGTTCGACCGATGGAACGGCCGAACGGGTGCTCGAGGTTGCCGCAAAGTATCCGTTTATGAAGCTCGTCAAGCATAAACAAAACGAGGGCAAAACCGCCGCGATCGAGACCGGCTTCGCGGTGAGTAAGGGCAAGCGAATCGCTATATTCGACGCGGATTTGCAGTATGACCCCTTCGACATTAAGAAGATGATGGACAAGCTCGACCGCGGCTTCGGAATAGTCAGCGGGATCAAGCAGGGCAAGTATCAGAAGCCCTTTATCAGCAAGATATACAACTTCTTGACGAGGCGGCTTTTCGGAATCGATGTCAAGGACATGAACTCGATCAAGGTGCTTCGCCGGGAGGTCATGGCGGAGCTGTTTTTGCGCAAGGACTGGCATCGCTTTATGGTCGTTCTTGCGGCGCAAAAGGGCCATCGCGTTGCGGAAATTCCGGTGAAGCTTCGCCCGAGGCTTCACGGCGAGGCCAAATACAAGGGCACCGGCAGGGTTTTCATCGGCCTGACGGACTTAGTTGCGGTATGGCTTTCGGAGAAGGTCTTCGCAAAGCCGATGCTGTATTTCGGAAGCTTCGGTTTCGCAACAATGGTCTTAGCCGGTGCGCTTGCGCTGTTTATTTTAATCGCGCGCTTGGGCTTCCACTGGGGCTATCCGCCGCTTCAGACCTTGCTCCTGCTGTTGATTTCGGTCTCGGGATTCAGTTTCACGCTGGGCTTCTTGGCCGAGGCAATCGCGAACCTGCGCGACCGTGTAGAATTCCTGATGTCGAAGCATAGGACGATCGAGCCGCCGAGGCTCGAGGTGCCGGAGCAGGTAAACGAGCCGAGACCGCGCCAGTTCGAACAAAGGCGACCAGACGATAGGCCGTGGGAAGATAGACCAAGGCCGGAGAATCTCGACAGGCCGAGGGACGACAGGCGCCCTCCGCGCGAGGAGGCCCAGAGGGAGCGGCCCCGCAGAGAGCATAGGGAGGAACAGCCCCTCGAAAGGCCGATAGAGAGGCCCGTCGAGGATAAAAGACCTCCGCGAAGGAGCGAACCGAAAGAGGGGCCTCGCCAAGGGATCGTCGAGGAGAAGGCCGAACGGCCGACCGAGGAAAATCGCCCTCCGCGCGAGGAGGCCCCGAGAGAACGGCCACGTAGGGAAAGACCTCGCAGAGAAAAGCCTGCCGAGGCTCCGGAGGCCGCACCGAGCGCTATCGAGCCGGCCAGTGAGGCTGTCGTCGAAAAAGTCGAAGCAACCCCGCAAAAGACCGAGACCAAGGACATCTTGGCCGAGTTCGAGTTCGTCCCGAGGGAGCAGTCTTGGGGCCGGCGCGGAAGAGTGATTCACAAGAATGCCGTCGAGAGCGGCGCCGACGCCTCTTTCGAGAGGGTCGAGCAATTGGCGAAGGATTTGGGGGGAGAGGTTCGTTTCGGTTTGAGCAAGGACAATGATTCCGAGCAAGCGCCCGAAGAGGAAGGCTCGGTCGGGTAATTGAGGCATATTCTCACAGTCGATCTGGAGGATTGGTATCACGCCCATTATCCGGGGTTCGATTATAAGAGCTTTAAACCCGGGATTTATCGGATTGAAAGCTCTACGGACAGGCTCCTTGCGCTCATGGCCGACAGCGGCGCGCGGGCGACCTTCTTTGCGCTCGGTGTTGTGGCGCGGGATTATCCCGCGCTGATTCGAAGAATAGCCTCGGAGGGACACGAGCTGGCCTGCCACGGCTGGGATCACGATCTCGTCGATGCCCTGCCGGGGGGCGAGCTCGAAGAGGCAATTAAGCGCGCTAAGTCAACGATAGAGGATATCTGCGGCGAGGAGGTCTTGGGTTTTCGTTGCCCGAATTTCTCGGTCAACGCCTCGAACTGGGGGCGTTATCTCGACGCTCTCGAGGCTGAGGGATTCCGATACGATTCGAGCGCCTATTCGGGGAGGCTCTTTTACGGCGGCCTCAGGGGCGGCCCGAGGGAAATCGGCCGAATCGAGGGGCGCAATCTGATGGAGTTTCCCCCCTCGGCCGGAAGGATTGCCGGGTATGCCTTTCCGCTCGGAGGTTTCTATTTGAGGCTTCTTCCGGCGGGGCTTTTCGCGGGGGCGGTCGAACGTGAGGGGGCAAAGGGGTGCGCGATAGTTTATCTTCACCCGAAGGATATCGACGCGGAGAATCCGAAACTGCCGATAAATCCGCTATTTCGGCTTGTTCATTCGATAGGCGTGAAGAAGGGCGAGGCCAAGTTTTCCGAGCTTATAAAAAGATTTGAATTCACATCGATCAGAGAGAGCGGGCTTTTGGCGGCTTTCACGAAAGAGGTTCTGTAATGGGCCAGTCGATTTTACTCGTGATGGGAACACGCGCGGACGCTATCAAGATGGCGCCGATAATTCGGAGGATAGCGACCGACAAGGAGCTTAATTCTGTCGTCGTGACGACGAGCCAGCACAGGCAGATGCTCGATCAGGTACTGGGGACGTTCAAGCTGTCGGTCGATTACGACCTCGATATTATGCGCCCGAACCAGACGCTTTCCTCGGTGACAGTCCGCGCGATCGAGGGCCTCGAGAGGGTGTTCTCCGAGAACGAGATCGCGATGACCGTCGTTCAGGGCGACACGACGACCTCCTTCGTCGGCGGTTTGGTGTCGTTCTACCATCAGGTTCCGGTGGCGCATATCGAGGCCGGCCTGCGGACCTTCAACCTCTTAAGCCCCTTTCCCGAGGAGGCCAACCGCAGGCTCCTCGACGGGCTGAGCACACTGCTTTTCCCCCCGACGGCATCCGCGAAGCGCCATCTTTTGGCGGAGAATCTGCCCGAGGCTGTGATGACAATCACCGGAAACACGGCCATCGACTCGCTTCTTTGGGTGACCTCGGAAAAGCGGCCGATTTCCAACGACGCCGCCCGCGCGATTATCGAAAACCGAAAGGGCAAGCTGATAGTCGTCACGGCGCACAGGCGCGAGAGCTTCGGAGAGCCGTTTCAAAGGCTTCTCCGCTCGATGATTCGAATTGTCCGCTCGCACCCGGAGGTCGAGATAGTCTATCCGGTGCATCTGAATCCAAATGTCGAGGGGCCGGTTCACCGCCTGCTCGAGGGCGTCGAGCGAATCCACCTCCTTCCGCCGCTGGATTATATGGATTTCACTATGCTTATGGCCTCCTGCGATTTCCTTTTGACCGACTCCGGGGGGATTCAGGAGGAGGCACCCGCTCTCGGGAAGCCCGTGGTTGTGCTTCGCGAGGTCACGGAGAGGCCGGAGGGCGTCGAGCACGGAGTCGCCAAGCTTGTCGGCACGGACGAGGAGCTGATTGTCCGCACCGCGGATAGCCTATTGCAAGACAAAGAGTTATATCGATCGATGGCGAGACGCGCCTTCCTCTATGGCGACGGCTTGGCCGCGGACAGGATCCATAGCGAGATAAGAAAAGCGCTGGGCTTAAGCTATGAAAAGATCGCCGAGTTCGTCCCGAGAATCGAGGAGATTTGAATATACTGACGCACTGCATTTATTTCCCGCCGGAGGTCGGCGGGCTCGAGACACACGCCTTCACGCTCGCCAAGGCTATGGTCGAGATGGGGCATTCCGTTCATGTTGTCACGAGCCGCTCGGGGGATTTTCCGAAAAGCGAGGTCATGGCCGGAGTCGAGGTCGAGCGGCGCTATTGCCCGAACAAAAAGCTCTCCGGATGGGTTATCACGACCTTGGCCGGAATCGCGCCGATGAAAAAAAGGCGCGGATGGGCGGATATTTGTCATGTGCATACATTCCCCTCGATAGTGCCGGCGATCGGCCTTAGAAAAAAGGGCGTTCCGCTCGTCGCGACATTGCACACGAGCCATTTCCTGCGGCTCGCGAAAAAGAGCCTCTGGCGCCCGATATTGCGATATCTGCTCTCGAAGCCGGATGTCATCCTCGCGGCCTCGGAGGAGATCCGCGATGTCGCGTTGGGGCTTTGCCCGAAAAAGCCGGTCTATGCCTTGGTCAACGCGGCGGATGTCGAGCTGTTTCGGCCTGTAAAGCCCGCGATCGAGAGGGTTTCACCGGAATCGAAGATAGCCGTCGTCCCGCGAAGGCTTTTCGAGAAGAACGGTGTCGAGTTCATTGTCAGGGCCATGCCGATGATCCTCGAAAGGCACGATGTTAATCTGTATCTCCTCGGCGACGGCCCGCTCAAAGAGAGCCTGCAAGCGCTTTGTATCGAGCTGGGGGTCGCGGAGAAGGTGCATTTCTTGGGCGCGAGGCCGCACTCTGCAATGCCCGCGCTAATCTCCTCGGCGGATGTTATTGTCATTCCGTCGCTTATTGAGGCCACCAGCGTCGCGGGGCTGGAGGCTATGGCCTGCGAGAGGCCTATCGTCGCCTCGAATGTCGGCGGCCTTCCGGAGATTATCGACAGCGAGGTCGGTGTTTTGGTTCCTCCGATGGACCCGAAGGCCCTCGCAAAGGCGGTTTCCGACCTGCTTTCGCTACCCGAGGCCGATTTGAGGCGGATGGGCAAAGCCGCCCGCGAGAGGGTGGTCGAGAGGTGGTCTGTGCCGGCCTTGGCCAAACGAGTTCTTAGCTACTATCGCGAGGCCGCGGAGCTTTGCGCCAAAGATAAATAAATTCAGCGGAGCCGCCTTGCCCGAGAAAAGCGCGGATATTAAGAGGATTTTAAAGCTGGTCATCGGGACACTCGTGATCGCGGGCCTTGTCTTTTTCATCGTGCGAATCGTCGTTCGGGATTGGGGCGAGGTGCGGCGATACGAGTGGTCGCTGGATCTTCCGATGCTTTTCGGCTCGATCGCCGTGGGCTGTATCGCGACATTCTTGAACTCGAAGGTGACGCAGAACATATTCAAGGCCTTCGGCGGGAATATCCCCTTCTCGAGGTTCGCCTTTTTGATGCAATTCGCGAATTTCGGCAGATATATTCCCGGCAAAGTCGCTCAGATAGCGGGTTTGTTGGTTTTCATGAAGAGGGAGGGCGTCCCGAGGGTATCGACTCTCGGGGCGATGGCTGTTTTTCAGGTTTTGCTGATAATCACCGCGGGGGTGCTCGGAATCCTACTGGCCGGTCAGGAGGCCTTCTCGAGGTTCACTTTGAATATCCCGAGCTGGGTTTTCGCGCTGATAGGGCTTTTGGGGATAATCGCGACTATACCGCCGATTTTGAAAGCCCTTGCAAACAAGGCACTCACGCTCATGAAGCGCGACCCTATCGGATATGAGATTTCATTCAAGGATTGGGCTGTGGCCTTTTTGTCCTTGGCCTTGGGCTGGATTCTCTACGGCCTCTCCTTCGCGATGATGACCGCCTCGATTACCGAGCTCGAATTATCGAGTTTTCCCTTCGTGGGCGGTGCTTTCATCCTCGCCTTCACTATCGGGTGGATGGTCTTCATCTCGCCGGGCGGGCTTGGGGTTCGCGAGGGTGTTTTGCTCTTGATTTTGACCGCGGTTTTTCCCTCGGGCGTCGCCGGCCTTGTCGCGACTGCCGGCAGGATTTGGATTTTGACTGTCGAGGCGGCTTCCTTGGGGATAGCCGCGATTGTCTTCAAAACGATTGGTTGCAAAGCGGTTTCGAGCTTTTCCTCGAGCTGTTCGAGTGAGAAATAAGGAGATCATTTATGAGTAAGCTCGCAAAAAAAACATCGACGAGTAAACCCTTTCTTTCCGGCCCTCTGCTTTGGGCGGTCGGGATCGGGCTGGCGGCATTGGGCTTGGTTTTCGGATATTTCCTTTGGGATATAGTCACGCCGAACCTCTCCGGGCTTGCCTTCGCGGCGGTCGCGCTGACCGGCCTTCCGCTGGCGATGGCGGTTTTCAATTCAAAACGCGAGTGGCCGTTTTTCTTTTTGTTCTTATGGATTACCGCCTACTATTTCTCGCGGTTCATCTTCGGCGGGGGGATGCTCTTCGGAACCGACACGATGGGCCTCGGATATTTTGCGCACAATTTCTATCGCGAGCATATATTGAGTTTCGGCTCGTATCCGCTGTGGGAAAATCTTCTTCACGGCGGAATGCCCTTCCACGAGGGGATGCACGGCGATGTCCTTTACCCGACGAGGATTCTCGAGCTGATCCTGCCGCTCCCCTACGCGCTGGGGATACGCTATGTCCTGCATATCTGCCTCGCGGGCTTCTTCATGTTCGGCTTTCTGCGCAGTTTGAAGCTTTGCCGCGGTTCGGCCTTTTTCGGCGGGTTAGCCTATTCCTTCGGGCCTTTCTTTCTTAGCTATATCTACGCCGGCCACGACGGCAAGATGTTCGTTATCACGCTTCTGCCGCTTGCCTTTTGGGCGCTGGAGACAGCGCTCAAGTCCGGCCGCCTGTGGCGCTATCTCCTCTTCGGGCTGACCTACTCGCTAATGGTGCTGTCCGCGCATATGCAGATGGCCTATTTCGCGGCTTGGGGGATCGGGTCGTATTTTGTCTTCAGGGTGATTCGCATGATTATCGCGAAGAAGAACCTGAAACTCCCCGCGAGGCATGTCGCGGTCTTTGTGGTCGCGATACTCATCGGCCTCGCGATAACGACATTGCAGATATATCCGCCGTTCAAGTATTTGGGCGAGCACTCGCAGAGAACCCAGCGCACCGAGGAATCCGGCTATGCTTGGTCAACGAGCTGGTCGCTTCATCCGGAGGAGATCGGCGGCCTGTTCGTGCCGGAGTTCGCGGGGATCAATATCGGCCAAACCAATACCTATTGGGGCAGAAACGCCTTCAAGCTGAACTCGGATTATTTCGGAATAATCGTTTTAATCCTCGCCCTCGGTGCGGTGATTTTGCTACGAAGCCCGCGAACATGGTTTTTCATGGGGCTCGGGGTTTTCAGCACAGTCTTCGCTCTCGGCGCGACAACGCCGCTGTTTAAGCTCTTTTATGCGGTCATTCCGCAGGTGAAGAAATTCCGCGGGCCGTCGATGCTGATCTTCCTCGCGGCGTTCAGCGCGGTGGTGCTTTCTGCGGAGATGATCTGCGCGCTTCGCGACGCGGAAAAACGGCAACTGCTCTTCAAGCGCGGTTTGTCGGTCTATCTTGCCGTGATCGGGGTCGCCCTTGCGCTGAAGGCGCTTCTTTTCACAGTCGCGGGCAAGGCGATTCTGGGGCTATACAGCTCGATAGTCTATTCCGGAATCCCGCAGACCGCGCGCGCAACGATGGAGGCCAACGCCGGAACGATCGCCGGTGCGATGTGGCTCGCGGTGATCGTGCTCGGGATCGCTTTGGGGGCGTATTATCTATCGATGAAGGGCAGGCTCGGAGCGGGAACCGCGCTTACACTTATCTGCCTCGCCTCGCTGTTCGATGTCTGGCGAATCGACAGGCCCTTCGTTGAGATTATCGAGCCGGAGCAGTATTTTCAGGCTACGCCGGCGACGAACTTCCTGAAAACTGAATACGCAAAGAAGCCCTTCCGAGTGCTCGTCACGCCCGGGGCGTTTCAGGACAGCTATCTGGCGACGCACGGCCTCGAAGAGGTGGTCTTCGGAGTCGGCCATGGCAACCAACTGCGCACCTTCGACGAGTTCATCGACCGAAATAACAATTCCCGCAACCTCCTCTCCCGCGCGGGGATGATGCTTCTGAACACCGACTATATCGCAATCCGCGGCAGGGAGATAGACGGATTTCAGCTCGCCTTCAAAGAGGGCAACCTGAATATATACAAAAACAATATGAGCCTTCCGAGGGCGTTCTCGGTTTACAATTGGCGAAGCGTCGCCTCTCCCGACGAGGCGCGCCAAGCGGTTTTTTCGGATCAATTCAATCCGGCGCTCTCTGCGGTGGTCGAGGGGACGGTAGAGCTTCAGCCCGCCTCGGCCGAAGACAGCACGCTTTTCCCCTCGGTTGGGATAATCTCCGGCAAGAAGCCCGAGGAGTTCGAGGTCAAGATCGATATGGCCCGCGAGGGTCTGCTCATCCTCTGCGACAACTGGTATCCCGAATGGCGCGCCTTTGAGGGCGACAAGGAACTGCCGATCCTCCGCGCAAACGGCACCTTCCGAGCGGTGCCGCTGACAAGTGGCAATCACGCTGTTCGCTTCGAGTTCGAGGGCAAGCTCGTGAAAAAGTCCCTCATGATCTCGCTCGCGGCGGTTTTGGCGTGGGTTCTGCTCTTTGCCCTCAGCCTCTTTTTTGAAAAACGAGGTGTAAAGGAGGTCGATGCGTAAACTCAAAGCGATAATCCGCGGCCTGAGGCCACATCAATGGTTTAAGAACACCTTCCTCTATGCCGGTGTGTTCTTTGCCGGCGAATTCCTGCATGTCGATATGATCGTCAAGGCGACGCTCGGGTTTGTCGCGTTCTGCCTTCTATCGAGCGGGATCTATTATTTAAACGATATCATCGATGTCGAGGCTGACAGGGCGCACCCCGACAAGCGCAAACGCCCGATTGCCAGCGGTGAAATATCGATCCCCTTGGCGGCTGTCATCGCGGCGGTGCTCCTCGTCGGCGGAGGCGGGGTCTCGCTTCTTATCGGGATGAATTTTATATATTTCGCTCTCGGATATGTCGGGATTCAACTGCTCTATGTTTTTTTATTCAAGCGCCAGCCGATACTCGATATCCTGACCGTGGCCTCGGGCTTCGTAATTCGCGCGGCGGCAAGCGGCGCGGCAGTCGATGTCCCGATCTCGTCGTGGCTTCTTCTTTGCACGAGCCTTCTCGCGCTGTTTCTCGTGACGGAAAAGCGAAGAAGCGAACTCGCGAGAATCGAGTCCGAGGAGTCAGGACACACCAGTCGCCCCATGCTCGAACATTATTCCGTAAGGTTTCTCGACAACCTCGCGGCGATCGAGGTGTCCGCGACACTGGTGGCATATTCGTTCTATGTCTTCTCCGAGGATATCTTTCATCGCTTCGGAAACCACGCTTTGGGGCTGTCTTTGCCCTTCGTTTTCTATGGTCTTCTGCGGTATCTGTGGCTGGTTCAAAGGGAAAACAAGGGCGAGTCTCCGACGAAAGTGTTCTTGACCGACCTCGCCTCGATTATTAATATAGTATTGTGGGCGTTGACCGTGTTCTTGATAATATATTTTTCATAAACCGACAAGAATGGACGGGAACCCGTTTTAAAGACATGATAGAAGAGCTTCTATCGATTGGTCGGCATCGACTCGTGGAGGCCGATCGAGGGCTGGGGGCAATTAGTAAAGCTTTATGAATTTCGGGCATTCGCCCACCGACTAAGGACTGGAGATGAAACAACAAGATATGGCTTTAAACAGAACAAACAGCGCCGGTCCGCTACCTAAGATACTCGTCGTCATGCCGATGGTCAACGAAGAGGAGAATATCTGCAGGATAGTCCCCGAGGTTCTGGCGCAGGGCGAGGAGTTTCATGTTTTGATATGCGAGGACGAGTCTCGGGACAAAACACCGGAGCTTGCGGAGCAACTCTCGCGGGACAATCCCGGGAGGGTTTTTGTCTTGCACGGCAAACGGCAGGGCCTCGGGCCGGCCTATGTCCGCGGGTTTACATGGGCGCTCGAGCGCGATTTCGCACTTATCTTCGAGATGGATGCCGATTTCTCCCACAAACCGGAGTATCTCCGCCCGATGGCGGGGATAATTGCCGGAGGCGAGGCCGACATGGTAGTCGGGAGCAGGCGTGTTTCGGGCGGCGGAGTCGAGAACTGGGGGTTCTACCGCAAGCTTTTGTCTTGGGGCGGAAGTATCTATACCCGAGTTATCACCGGATTGCCTGTAAAAGACGCTACGGCCGGCTTTGTGGTTTATAAAAGAGAGGTGTTGGAACATATCGACCCCTCCAAGCTTTCCGCCGGCGGATACGCCTTTCAGATCGAAACGAAGTTCCAGACTTGGAAGGCCGGTTATCGTATCAAAGAGTTCCCGATCGTGTTTCCAGACAGAATGTTCGGTGAAACCAAGCTCACGAAGGCTATTATCATGGAGGCCTTCAGCATGGTATGGAAACTGCGTTTCTCGCCTAAAATCAAACAACCGACCTGCGACTCGAATTGACGGATGGACTTTACAATAGGCGTCCCGAGATGGAGGACAGGAGCTTAAGAGCCTCCGTCGTCGGAGGGGAAACGCTCTCGGTCGTCATTCTATCTTACAACACAAAGGATATTACCGCTAAATGCATCGATTCGATGCTCGAGCATTCGCCCATTCTCGCCGACTTGGAGATAATAGTTATCGACAATGCCAGCTCGGATTCGAGCGCGGATTTCATCGAGAAAAGATTTCCTTCGGTCAAACTCATTCGAAACAACCGAAACCGAGGCTTCGCGGCGGCATGCAATCAGGGGATCCGCTCCTCGACGGGCGAGTTCGTCCTACTTTTAAACTCCGACACCTCGTTCGTTGACCAGTCGCTCGATGTTTTACTCGATTTTATGAAGAATAACGAAGAAGTGGGGGTTTGCGGGGGGGTTATGGTTGATTCATCGGGAGCGGTTCAATACTCGTGTCATAACTATCCGACCTATTTCAACCTGCTTTTTTCTAAGGCTTGGCTTTTAAGCTCATTGGGCGTTTTTAAAAAGCGCTACGAGCAATATCGGGGAATTCCAGAGAACAACTGCGATGTTGACGCTATTGCGGGCGGTTTTATGCTCCTTCGCCGGAGAGCGCTTTCTTTCGTGGGGCTTTTGGATGAGCGATTCTTCTTCTATGTCGAGGATATCGACCTGTCGAGGCGCATGAGGGACGCCGGCTGGCGCGTCGTAATCGTTCCGAAGGCTAAGGTGCAACATCTGGGCGGCGCCTCTGCGAAGCTCAAACCGATCAAAACCTACGCATGGCACCACCGTAGCCTTTTCAGATACTTCATGAAATACTATCCGTATCTTTTGCCGCTGAACCTGCTATTGGGTCTCGGTTTGCTCGGACACTTACTTATATCTATCGTGATTAAGGCGCTTCGGATGGAAAAGACTCCTTGTTAACCTACGCCTACATAACAACCGCGGTCGTCTCGATTTTGGCTGTGTTAATATTGACACCGCTCGCGGTCAGACTCGGGCGGAGGACCGGCGCTCTCAGCGCTCCTCGGGATGCCGAGATCGCGAGGCCTCCGGCCTCGAACCTCGGCGGTGTGGTCATCCTCGTTTCGACTGCAATCGCGATGATAGTTGCGTATTTGCTTTATTCGGCGCCGTTCGACGGCTACCGGAGGGTTGCGGGGGGGATTTTTATCGGGACGATAATAATCGCGGTCATGGGCTTCATCGACGACCGAAAAAACCTCGGCCCGGGGATCAAATTCGCGATTCAGACAGCCGTTGCATTGATCATGATTCTTTTCGGGGTAAAAATCACTTTCATCTCGAACCCATTCGATACATTAATCGAATTGGGCGCTCTATCGATTCCGGTGACTGTGCTTTGGATTGTCGGCGTTATGAACGCGGTGAACTTTGTCGATGGTCTCGACGGTCTTGCACCGGGGGTTCTCGCTATAGCCGGACTATCGCTTTTTACAATATCCGCCTCTTTGAACCTCTCGTTTTTGGCTTTGATTTTCTTGTCGATTTTTGGTGCGAATCTGGCCTTTTTGCGCTATAATTATCCGCCGGCGAGGATTATTCTCGGGAATGTCGGCGCATATTCATTGGGATTCTTATTCGCGGTCGCGAGTATAGTTCAACCGGTCAAGGTCTCGACGGCGATGGTTCTTTTTGTTCCGATGCTTGCGCTTGGCTTTCCTATGGTCGAGATGATAGTGACCGTTTCGAGGCGCCTCGCCCAGAAGAAGAAGATTTACCAGCGCGACTCGGAGCATTTGCATCATTTACTTTTGTCTTTGGGTTTGCCGCCCTCGGTTGTCGATTGGATATTTTATTCGATAAGCCTTCTTTTCGCGACGGTTGCGGTGGCTTTATCCGTCGGCGATCGAGGGGTGATGATCTTCTTCCTCATTGGGCTTCTTCTTGTTTTTCTTGTTGTGAGCGTGAAATTGGCCTCATTGGAGAGAAAGAGGGATTGATATGAAGGTTCAGCAGTTCCATCTCGATTTCGAGAGGCCTTTGGTCGAACTCGAGGAGAGAATTCGCGAGCTTAGGATTAAGGCGAGTGCCGGAGACGGCCACGCCGCGCGTGAGATAATCGAGCTCGAGGCCAAACTGAACGCTATGCGCTCGGAAGTATATGGAAACCTCAGCCGCTGGCATAGAGTTCAGGTGGCGCGGCACCCCAAAAGGCCGTATTCTTTGGACTATATAAACAAACTCGCGACGGACTTCATCGAGCTTCACGGCGACAGGGGCTTTCGGGACGATCCGGCCGTTGTCGGCGGATTCGCGACATTCTTCGGGCATAAGGTGATGTTCGTCGGCCAACAGAAGGGCCGAAACACCAAAGAAAATATTCAGCGGAACTTCGGGATGATGCATCCGGAGGGCTATCGAAAGGCGCTGAGGCTTTTTCGCCTCGCGGAGAAATTCCGCCTGCCGATAGTCATCTTCATCGACACACCGGGGGCCTTTCCGGGAATCGGCGCGGAGGAGCGCGGTCAGGCGGAGGCTATAGCGCGGAATATCTTCGAGATGGCGAGGATATCGGTTCCGATAATTATCACGATTATCGGCGAGGGGGCCTCGGGAGGAGCGCTCGGAATCGGCGTCGGCGACACTGTGCTCATGATGGAAAACGCTTGGTATTCGGTGATCTCGCCGGAGGGGTGCGCGGCGATTCTTTGGCGCGACAGGGCGGAGGCCCCGAAGGCCGCCGAGGCCTTGAAGTTGACGGCCCCGGACCTCCTCGAGCTTGGGATGATCGATAGAATAATCCCCGAGCCGGTGGGTGGGGCGCACACCGACCCCGACAAAGCCGCGGAACTGCTCGGCATAGAGCTAAGGCGAGAACTGGAGAGATTCGCGACCTTCGATGAATCGATTATCGCGAAAAGATTGGATAAATACCGCAATATGGGCGTTTTCGATAGCGGGGGATAGCTCGATGGGCGTTCGTTTTCATTGCGGACTCTGCAATTCAAATAGTTTTTTCACGGGCGGAATCTTGAGTCGAAATAGAATTGATATAGGATCTTCACTCGTGAAACTATTATGAAAGGATAATGTGTTATGGATGAGAAACTTATGGAAATTATCGTTTGCCCTTCCTGTCGGAAGAAACTCATTTACGATACAAATCAAGAAAAACTCCGTTGCGAAGAATGCAAGTTGGAATATAATATAATAAATGGCATCCCGATTTTGATCATTGAAGAGGCTGAAAGACTGTAATTTGGAGTGTTATAATGAAGCTTTCGCAGTTCTGTGGAACGAATTTAATAGAATTGGATATCAAATCCACGACTATACAAGATGTGATTCAGGAGATCGCGGATCTGCTCGCGAACTCCGAGAAGGTAGGTTCTTCCGAGGATGTTAGAAAAGCGCTTTTAGAGCGAGAGGAGCTCGCTTCGACTGGAATCGGCTTCGGGGTCGCCCTTCCCCACGCCCGTTCCAAATCGGTCAGGGGGCTGACAATCGCCTTCGGCCGCAGTGAGAAGGGCATCGATTTCGCGTCAATCGACCATAACCTTGTTCACCTATTTTTCGCGATCGTTGTCCCCGAATCGGCTGTGAACACACATCTTACCGCCCTCGGCAAGCTGTCCTATCTTCTCAAGGACAAGGAAAATCGGGAGCTACTTCTCAATGCGACATTCCCGCAAGAGGTTTTGGACCTCATGGATCAGGAATAGTCGGCTTCCCTTTGCGACTAACGACGAGATTTGAAAATCCATGGCCTCTTTCCTCGATATTATAAAAAGGCATCTGGCGCTCAGCATCTGGGCCTTTTCGATAATCGCGGGAATCCTCCTCAGCCAGACCTCGATCGATTTCAGGGCGGGTGTTTCGCGGCTCGCGATGAACTCGCTGTATCTGCCGTTCACCTCCTTCAGCCGGACATACCATCTCCTGCGCGATCGCAGAGTCGAGAATCTCAGGCTAAAGGAAGAACTCACGACGAGCAAGCTCCGCGTCGAAGCGCTGAAAGAGGCGCAACGCGAGAATGAGCGGCTCCGGCGCTTAATCGGTTTTTCCGAGAAGATCGAATATAGCAATCTTTTGGCCGAGGTTATCGGCAGGGGAACCCCTCGAATGCCGGGCTCTCTCGTTGTCGGCGCCGGTAGCGATCGTGGAGTGATCGTCGGCCTTCCGGTTATCGACGAGAATGGCTTAGTCGGCAAGGTCATCGCGGTCAACGACCGAAGCTGTGTGATTCAGCCGCTCAACGATCCAAATTTCAAAATCAGCGCTATCGATGCTCGAAGCCGTATTAACGGCATAGTCTCCTCGAATTCCCGCGGAAAGATTATTATGGAGAATGTCCCCGCGGACGCCGATATTCGCAGGGGCGACGCGGTTCTCTCCTCGGGGCTCGGCGGCCTTTTCCCAGAGGGGCTTCTCATAGGCCGCGTCGGGAGGGTGTCAGTTCCGCAGTCAGGCCTTTTCATGACTGTCGAGATCGATCCGGCGGCCTTGCTCGACCGACTCGAGGAGGTTTTTATCCTTTTTGTGGGAATCGCCGGCGAGGGTGAGTCCGGTGTTGAACCCCCCGAGGCACAATGAAGAACCTCGTTATGATATTAGGACTCTATTTAGCTGTCGCGTTACAGCTGTCTGTCGCGGCGCCCTTCGGTGCGTCGCAATGGGGTTTCGATATTGTTTTGCTCCTTTTGATCTATTACTCGAGCTTCTCTTCGCGGGTTGGAGGAATGCTCTGGGCCTTGGCTGGCGGGGTTCTCCTCGATGTCTTCGATCCGGCCTCGATGGGCGGGCATCTCGTGGCGAAGACAACCGCAATTCTGCTTTTCGGGATAGCCGATAGCTCGCTTAACCTCTCGCAACCGGCGATCTTGGGCGCTATTTTACTTTTGCTTTCCATCCTCGACCGTATGATCTTCCGCCTTTTTTCGCCCTTCCTGTCCAACTACGGTTGGGCGCTTCTGAGGGTCGATTTGCCCTCGGCAGTGCTGACAGCTTTGCTCGGATTTATTCTGCTTTACGTCGCGATGAGGTTTGGTGCCTTCCTTCCCGGAAGGATGCAGGATGCGGACGATTCGCTTTAGATGAGATGAAAAGCAGGCAGTTTTCTATACGCCCTATTCGAGTCCTCTCCGTCGCGCTTTCGGTTGCGTTTTTAATATTGATCTCGGCGGTTTTCAACCTCCAGATTATCAGCGGAGAGTATTACTATCGACTGAGCGAGAACAACCGTATCCGAATCGTGCCGAAGCGTGCGCCCCGCGGAAGGATCCTCGATCGCAAGGGGAAGGTTCTGGTCGATAACCGACCGACCTACACGATCAGTATTCTGCCCTTCGAGTTCACGAAAAAGCCCGAGGTGATCTCGCGCCTCGTGGACCTTCTCTCGATCACTCCCGAGGAGATTGATAAACAACTTCAGCGCGGCGGAATCACGCCCTACGCGCCGGTGCCTATAAAGCGAAAGGTCGATTTTACCACGGTCAGCGAGCTTCAGGAGCATCTGCTCGATTATCCGGGGGTTATTTACGAGGTCGAGCCTCAGCGGGTGTATCCTTGGCGAAGCCATGCCGCTCACGCGATCGGATATATAGGCGAAATCAGCGCGCCGGAGCTTCGCGATCTATATAGGTTGAACTATAAGGCCGGCGATTTTATCGGCAAGCTCGGTATCGAAAAGAGTTATGATACTTGGCTCAGGGGCAAGGACGGCGCCGAGTTCTTCGAGGTGCGCGTCACCGGCGAGGTGGTAGGCCCTGTGCAAGGAAGGCCGAATATACAGGCCATTTCCGGCGCGGATATAATCTCGACTATAGACCTCGAGCTTCAGGCCCTCGCTGAAACCCTTATGGCTAATGTCGAATCCGGAGTTTTCATCGCGATGGACCCCCGAAACGGCGAGGTGCTGTCGATGGTCTCGCGCCCGAGCTTCGATTTGGAACTTTTCACCAAGACGATAACGGACAGTATCTGGGACCTCCTGAACTGCCGCGAAACTCACCCCCTTCTCAACCGCGCGATTCAAGGCACATACCCTCCGGCCTCAATATTCAAACTCGTCACCGCGATGGGCGCTGTGGACGAGGGAATCGCGAACGAGAAGACACATCTGCAGGCCTGCCACGGGAGCATTTGGTATGGCGACCGCTGGTTCAACTGCTGGAACCGCCAAGGCCACGGGGATATTAATCTAATTCAGGCGATCGAGCAAAGTTGCGATGTTTACTTTTATCAATTATCGCTTCACCTCGGGCTCGACAAATGGAGCGAGCTTGCCTCGGCGAGCGGCTTCGGCAAGCCTACGGGAATCGATATATCCCCCGAGGCGGTGGGGTTTGTGCCGTCGAGACAATACTTCGCCAATCGCTACGGCCGCGGAGGCTGGGGACACGGCGTTGTTATGAATCTTTGTATCGGGCAGGGGGAAATCCTCGTCACTCCGATACAGATGGCACAGTATATTTGCTCGATCGCGAACGGCGGAACTATATATAAACCTAAGCTGGTGAAGGAGATACGCCCGCCGATGGGCAGGCCGCTTATTGTCGAGAATGAAAAAAACGGTCAGCTTCCCGCGAGCGCGGTCGCGATGAGGATTGTTCGTGACGGCATGGTTCAAGTTGTTAACGGCCCGAAAGGAACCGGAGTTTGGGCGCAACTCCCGGATGTGAAGGTCGCCGGAAAAACAGGAACCGCACAGAATCCGCATGGATTAGACCACGCTTGGTTTGTGGCCTATGCCCCGGCGGAGTCGCCAAGGATTGTCGTGCTAACCCTTATCGAACATGGTATTTCGGGTGGCGCGTGGGCGCCGTTAGCCCGTGATTATATTTGGTATTTTATGAATATCTACGAACCGAGGTTGAATTGACGCGCTCGTTTGACTGGACAATAGCTATTTGCGCGGTTCTCCTCTCCGCGATAGGCATTCTGTTGATATATAGTGCCTCCCCCACAAGCGTGCTTTGGATCAAGCAAGCTATCTACCTCGTCGTAGGCGTCCTTCTGATGGTCGGTTTATGGAAAATACCGATTCGACTGCATTATTCCTTCGGATGGATATATTTCGTTATATCGCTTGTTATACTCCTCGCGCCTATCCTCCAAGGGGGGGATGTCAAGCGCTGGGTGCACTTCGGATTCGCCACATTTCAACCCTCGGAGTTGGCAAAACCTGCTATTGCGCTTGTTTTAGCGAGGTTTTTTTACGACCACAAAAAGGATATTAAATCCATAAAGGTCTTCTCGGGGGCCATACTTATTACCGCGATTCCCTTCGGCTTAGTGATGATCCAACCCGATCTGGGAACGGCTATGGTTTTCATCGCGATATTCGTTTGTTCGATATACACCGCCGGTGTCGATGAGCTTACTCTTTTCTTCGTCGCAAGCCCGCTTCTGTCGATCGTGTTGAGTTTCCATTGGATACCTTGGGCAGTCTTCTATGTCGCGCTTTTGCTCATTCTGTGGTTCTCCCGAACCAGACTCGCCGCCTTCTTAACGATTAGCATCGGGAATTTCGTGGTCGGTGTCCTCACTCCGGCGATATGGCGGAGCATTCATATCTATCAAAAAGAGCGAATTCTCGTCTTCCTCGACCCCGGAAGAGACCCCTTCGGAACGGGATACCAAATAATTCAAAGCAAAATCGCGGTGGGAAGCGGCCAGTTCTGGGGGAAAGGATTCCTTCAGGGAACACAAACAAAGCTCGCCTTTCTCCCGGCAAAACAAACCGATTTCATATTCGCTGTGCTCGGCGAGCAATTCGGATTCATCGGCTCTTTCATTACACTCCTGATTTTCTTCATTCTGTTCTTCAGGATTCTCAAAATCGCCGACGAGGCCCGAAACGAATACGCCAGAATCTTAGCAACAGGCTTGGGTTCGATAATCTTCTTCGGGACCTTGGTTAATATCGGAATGGTTATCGGCCTGATGCCAGTCACAGGCCTGCCGCTACCATTCCTCTCCTCCGGCGGTAGTAGCCTCATAACATCGTTCTGTATCCTCGGAATCCTCCAGAGTATCCATTCCCACGGAATCGAAGGGCCATAAAACAAACACTCCCGGGCGTCGGCCCGACCGAAGGTCGGTGCGAGGCGGCCGGAACAATATTTCACTTCGTGCAACATCTCCGCTCCGGCCGCCTCGCCGGCGCCGCGCGTGTATTCGCGCGCGGCGCGCCGACGCCCGGGGGGCGCGGTATAGCTTGTTGAGTTTTGTTTTGGTGCTTTGAGTCGGAATGCCCTTGCATCGGGGGAATCATTATATATATTTAAATAGATAATGTTTTAAAAATAGAATAGGCGAAATGGGCTTATGGACAACAATCAAACAGCGAACAAGAAAAACGAAGCCGAATCGGGTCATCAACCCGATTGTTATATAATTTTATTCAAGAAGGACCGAATCGATTATTATATCGATCGCAATCACTTGAATCTCAAGGTTGGCGAATGGGTTCTGGTTCAAGCCGAGCGCGGGCGGGATATCGGGTTGGTAAAATCGAAGATCACTCAGGATCAAATCGATAGGACGATTCGCAAGTATCCTCTGGAGATACTGCATCGCGCCCGCGAGGAGGAACTTGAACAGCTCAAAAAAAACCGCGCGGAGGAGGACGAGGCCATCGCCTCCTGCAAGGAGCTGATTCATTTCCGAGGGCTGGATATGAAGCTGATCGATGCGGAGCTTCAGTTCGACGGCAACAAGATGACATTTTACTTCACGGCGGATCACAGAGTAGATTTCCGCGAGCTTGTCAAGGATTTGGCTTCGACCTTTAGAACCCGAATAGAGCTCAGGCAGATCGGGGTTCGCGATGAAACCAAGAAGATCGGCGGAATCGGGCCGTGCGGTGTTGAGCTGTGTTGCGCGAGGTGGCTTAAAGAATTCAGCCCTATCTCGACGCAATATGCCCGCGACCAGAATCTCGCGGTCAATCCGAGCAAGCTCTCGGGGCCTTGCGGCAGGCTTTTTTGTTGCCTCGAATACGAACAACTCTTTTATAGTGAAATCAATGAGAAATTCCCTCAAGTCGGGGACAAGGTCGGCGAGAAGGGCGACGAATGCTTCATCGAGAAGATCGACCCATTTAAAATGAAAGTCACTATTCGCAACACCGAGAACGAAAAGATAGAGATTCTTAAGCTCGACGATTTTAACAAAAGATTCCGCCGCGCAAATAAGGACTGGTTGATGAAATGGCTTCCCAAAAAACCGCCGGAAAAAAAGTAATAATTGTCTTTGCAACGATCTTGTTCGTCGCGTGCTCGGCGCTTTCACAAAGAGTGCTCATTCCGATGGACCTCGCGCAGAAAGACCACCTCAAGGCCTACGGTGTCACCTACAACTCGCTTAAGCATGGTTCAAATATCGAATGGCTTCTCAACTATCGCGGGGGGAGCTTCCTCTGCCCGATGGAACAGGGCATCGTCGATCTTTGCAGGCTGATGGGAGTCACCTTCGAGGTTATCGACGGCGGAGCGGTCGCTGGCATCTACGCCGAGATCGAGGAAAACAACATGGAGGTCGTCCTTCTCGAAAAGGCCCCGAAGATCGCGATCTACACACCCCCGAACAAACTGCCGTGGGATGACGCCGTGACAATGGCCCTCACCTACGCCGAGGTTTCATACGAAACTATCTGGGACGCAGAGGTTCTCGCGGGGAAGACATCCGATTTCGATTGGATTCACCTCCACCACGAGGATTTCACCGGCCAATTCGGCAAATTCTATTCGAGCTACCGAAACGCGCTTTGGTATAAGCAAGAGGTTGCTACAAATCAGGAGATGGCTCGCTCTTTGGGCTTCTCGAAGGTCAGCGATCTCAAACTCGCGGTTGCGCTGAAGCTTCGCGACTATGTCGCCGGAGGGGGCTTCCTTTTCGCGATGTGTAGCGCTACCGATACATGGGATGTCGCACTTGCCGCGCGGAATGTCGATATCGTTCCGGCGGAGTTCGACGGAGACGGCATCGATATCGACGCCCAGTCCAAGCTCGACTTCGACGAATGCCTCGCTTTCAAAGATTTCACGGTCGAGCTGAACCCGATGGTTTACGAGCATTCCAATATCGATATCAAGCCGGAGGCCGAGTTTCGCGACTTCGGATCGGACGCCAGCTATTTCACACTTTTCGATTTCTCGGCGAAATACGATCCGGTGCCGACGATGCTTGTCCAGAATCATGCCAATATAATTCAGGACTTCCTCGGTCAGAACTCGGCCTTCAACAGCCAAGTTCTCAAGTCCCATGTCATCGTCCTCGGGAGCTACACCCAAAACGGGCACGCGAAGTATATTCACGGGAATTTCGGCAAGGGAACATGGACCTTCCTCGGGGGCCACGACCCTGAGGACTACACACATTTCATCGGCGATCCGCCGACCGACCTGAATCTCCACAGGCAATCCCCCGGATACCGACTAATCTTGAATAATATACTTTTCCCCGCGGCGCAGAAGAAGGAGCATAAGACTTGATGCCGAAGATAAAAACTCCAGCACTTGCGCTCATAGCTTTTGCGCTGATGCTCGCCTCAGCCGCTGTTGCCTCCGATGTTGCGCCGCGGCCGGAGAGAGGCCGTTCCGTGGAGCCGTCTTCGATCAGTGTATGTTTCTCGGGCTCCGATTTCTGCAGGCAAATACTTCTCGATGAGATCGCGACTGCAAAAAAAAGCATCTTTATCGCGATATATTCATTCACGAACCTCGATATATCGAGGGCGCTGATTGCGGCACACACTCGGGGCGTGACGATCAAGGTCGTCGCGGACGACTCGCAGGCCTCGGGCAAATACAGCAAGACCCAATTCCTTGAAGACAGCGGAATACCGGTTCGATACGACGATTCCAAGGGCTATATGCACCACAAGTTCGCAATCTTCGACGAAAGATCGGTGGCAACGGGAAGCTATAACTGGTCGGACTCGGCGGAGAATCGCAACCAAGAAAACCTTATTCTCATAGCGGATAAAAGCATTGCCAAAGAATACAAGGCGGAGTTCGACCGCCTCTGGGAGACCTATCAATAATGCCGATCGGAGCGCATAAAACCCCAGCCTTTCGTTGGAACCCGACGCACTGGAGCATCGGGCCGTTCTTGCTTTGGGCGGTTGGAATCGCGACGCTGTTTATTGTGAGAATCATGGTTCAGTCGCCGCAGGCTTATGCCAGCACTGTCGGTTTCATCGTCCCGATGATAGACATAACCTATATAATCTGGGCGGTTTTCGCGACCTTTCAGGCCGGCGGAAAGCTTTCGGATCTTGGCATCACCCGAAGATACAGCCTTCTTGCGCTCAGCCTCGGCCTCATCGTCGGCTTCGCGATAATCGCCCTCCGCACCCTCGATCCGCGCTTCGCCGGCTACCTCCAATTCAAGATGGAACCCTTGCCGGTGGCAATCGTCATCATCGCCGGAACATACCACGCCTTCGCCGAGGAGGTGCTTTTCAGGGGCTATTTCGTCGGAAGGCTCTCGAAGGATTTCGGCTGGGTGCCGGCAGTCGTGGTCTCGGGGATATTTTACGGCCTCGCGCCGTTCGCCTTTCTCGGCGCGGATCCGATGTCGACAAACCAAATCGCGGAGATCGGCGAGTTCTTTTCAACTGTTTTTCCCGCGGTCGCGCTTATGGGTGTCTTTCTCGCGCTGGTTTACCGCGCGATCGGCACACTCGTCACGACATGGTTCGCCGTTTCGCTTTCAATATGGACACTCGGCTTCATAAAGGGCGGTCTCGTTGCGAATATTAGTTTCCCGCTTTTCACATTTATCGCTTACTTATTCCTCATTATCGGGACGATCGTTTCGATCACCTTGATGATGAAACGCTTCGGGCATAAACCGGTAAATATTAATGATATTCTACATATTATCGAATAAAAGGAGGAGGATATGTCGAAATCGCAAGTTATTTTCACACTGCTTTTTCCCGCCGCTTTCATCTCGGCATCAACGCAAACCCTTTGCAAATCGGCCGTTCCGGTGACCTTCGAGTCGGCCTATACGATAGAGCGCCAATGTAGCGAACGCCCCTTCGACCATACGGAGCCGTTCGATTTCGAGTATGACGACGGCCTCGCAACGCTGTCGCTTTCCTCGCCGGTCGAGAATATGTGCGAAGGCCTGCGGATTCAAGCCCTTCACGCATGTAGCCTCGCCTCGGTGGAGTTCTATGTCTTCGGCGGTGGATCGTTGGATGTCCATATTTGGGAAATCGATTCCCTTCGCTCGCCCTCGACCCGCGAGCTTATCCCCTCGTTCATTCAGTTCATCGATTCGACCTCTTACGGCGGCTGGGAAGAGATCGAGCTACCCTCGCGGCTCTATATTCCGCCCTTCGGAGAGTGTTTCGTCGGAAGAAAGATCGTTCATCCCTTCAGGCCGACACTGTATTTGAGCCGTATGGAGGATGTCGAGAACCGTAGCTTTCTTTATATACCCTCGTCGCGCCAATGGCTTAAGCCCAACTATGCCGACTCTACCGGTAGTTGGTATGTCACCTATCTCGTCCGCGCGCACGGCTGGTATTACAATGTCCCGGATAATTATATCTTCGAGCTGGACACCTCGATAATCACGATGACGAACAAGGGCGTAGCGCTTTGCGATTGCGACGGCGACACGGATGCCGACCTCGCCACCGGAAGCCAGATATACCGAAACGACTCCGGTTCATTCCGAATAGTCGGCGGAACGGGGATCTCCGGAATCGGATATCCCTTCTGGGGCGATTTCGACATGAATGAAAGCCCCGATATATTCTTGTGCGGCGGAATCGGGACCGACAAGCTTTACGCTAACTCCGGAACGGGATTCTCCTATTACGATGTCACCGCGCCGGCCGGGGACCTCTCAAACTCATATATAACAGAGGCGGCGGCTTGGCTGGATTTCGACAAGGACGGCGACCTCGATATATATGTCGCGAACTCCGCCCTCTATGATTCGACCGATTCTGCGTGGACATTCTATCCCGACCTTTTCTACCAAAATGAGGGGGCGTATTTCTCAAACGTAACAAATTCGGTGGGAATCGGTCCGGCTATCACAATTCCCCTCTGGGGGGCCGGTGTCGCCCTCGGCGACTGGAACAACGACGGTTGGACGGACATATATGTCGCCAACGGCTATAATGCCCCGAATTATCTTTGGCAAAACAACGCCGGAACCGGCTTCACCGAGGTCGCCTTTTTCTATGGCGTGGACGGCCTGAACGAGGGCGGCGGAATCTTCGGCCACTCGATGGGGGCTTGTTTCGGCGATATCGACAACGACGGCGATCTCGACCTGTTCGTCGCCAACCAATCGCCCGCCTTCGGATACTCGACCTCGGATAAGTCTATGCTCTATATCAACGAAGGCCCGCCTTATTTCTATATGACCGATCAACGAGCGATGCGGGGAATCGGCAATCATCTCGCGCTCTCGGTTCCGCTCTTTTTCGACTATGACAACGACGGTTGGCTCGACCTCTTCGTCACAGCGATGACCCCCGGGGACTATACAATTCTCTACAGAAACAACGGCGACGGCACTTTCACCGATGTTATCGAGGTTTCCGGCTTGGTTCAAAGCGGGGCCTCCTCGGTGGGCTATGCCGATCTCGACCTTGACGGCTACCTCGACCTCGTCGTCGAAGCGGACAGGGATAAGCTGGTTTATAAAAACAACACACCCGGGCTGACCGGCGAAACCAACCGCTGGGCGCGTTTCCGCCTCGAGAGCGCCGATGGCAACAAGCTCGGAATCGGGACGAGAATCTATCTTTATGCCGACGGAATCCGCCAGATGCGCGAGATCGGCGCCGGCTACGGCGGCCTTCGCTCGCAGTCCGAGCCGGTGGCGCATTTCGGAATAGGCTCAGCAACGATCATCGATTCGGTGGTTATCCGCTGGAACTCAGGCTCTGTCGAAAGGGTGTTCAATGTCCTGCCGAATTTCAATTACCATTGGGTCGAGGGAACCCACGGCATCGACGAGGCCGCTACGCTCCCGCAAAGAATAAGCATCTTCTCGCGGCCGAATCCCTTTAACGGCGCTTGCCGGATCGAATTCGCCGGTTTCGGCGCGAATGCACTCGTCGAGGTCTTCGATATTCGCGGCTCGAAAGTGAGCTCGGCTTCGGTAACATCATCCGATGGCAACGGCCGTTTCGACTGGCGTCCGGAGCCCTCGATTCCGGGGGGTGTTTATCTTGTCCGAGTTAGCCTCGGGGAGAAATCTGCAGAACGCAAGATCTTATATGTCAAATAGAACCGCTATTTCATATCGGCGCTCGGGAATCGCGAAGGCCTTTCTTCTCGCAATGGTGTTTTTGCCGATTTCCGCCTTCGCCCAAAACCTGAGCGCCTTCATCGACAAGGTCATCTCCGCGGACACGCTCGAGATGCCCTCGCACTATAGCTATGTCACCGCCGAAACGGTTATCACCTACGAAGACGCCGCACGCACCGAGCGCAAGGGCACTATCGTCGCGAAAAAGCGATACACGGTGCGTGGCGAGGGAGAGGTCGATGTCGAGATAATCTCGATGTCCGTCGATGGCGATTCGCTCCCGGGCAAGGACAAGGGCGATAAAAACGAGGGGCAGTCCTTCGATACCGAGGATATGCCATTCACCGCGGAATCGCGCAACGACTACGATTATCGCGATCTCGGCGAGGTTCGGCTCGAGGGCGCGCCGGCAAGAAAGATCGAATTCCGCTCGAAGAAGCGAAGCAAGAACCACATCGACGGCACCGCGTGGTTCGATCCGACAACGGCCTATCTGCGGCGCTTGGATTTCCAATACGCCAAAACACCGCTCGGAGTTAAGGCCTTCAAGGCTTCTGTCAAAATGGCCTACCGGGAAAGCTATAAGTATATGTCTTCATTTGAGATGGAGCTGAGGGCGAAGCTTCCGATCATCTTCGAGCTGAATATGGTCGTCAAGCAGGTGATTACCGAGATCGAGCTACTCTGAGGCGACCACTACAGCCAGCGGTTATCGCGATACCAATCGAGCGTCTCCTCGATGCCCCTTCGCATATCGAACTCGGGAGTAAAGCCCGTGGTTTTTCGGAAGAGCGAGCCGTCGCAAACCCAGTTTTGGGAAAGCTCGCGCGATTTTTCGAAGGTCAGCATCGGAGTTTTGCCGGTGAGGGCTGAGGTAACAGCCGCAACTGCCGAGGCGGGGTAAAATGCCGCGACCGGAAGCCTAATCGACACAATGCTTTTGGGGATCGCACGCGAGATCGCCTCGGCGAAGGCGCGCCAAGTGTGCACCTCACCGTCGTCTATGAAGAACCTCGAAAAATCGCCATCGATTTTAAGCGACAAAACCGCCGCCCGGGCAAGGTCTTCGACATAAACGATCGAGAACTGCCGTTGCGGTGATCCCGGATAAAACATTACCCCGCAAGATATTAGCTTGAAGAAGAAAAAAACCTCGCTATCGCGGGGGCCGTAAACAGTCGGCGGGCGAAGCGCGACTATCGGGAAATTCGCGCCAAGGGCCTCGAGCGCGCGTTCGGCCTCGAGCTTGCTTTTGCCGTAGGACGAAATCGGCATCTCAGGGGTGGACTCGCAAACACAGTCGCAATCCCTTCCCGGCCTGCCGGCGGCCTGGCTCGAGATGAATACGAAACTCTTCAAGTTCTTTGCGAATTGTATGCAGAGCTTGGCCAGTTCGATTGTCGCGTCGCGATTGATCGCGAAGAACTCGGCGCTTAGCCGCGCGCGAACAACCCCCGCGCAATGAACGACCGCATCGATCTCGGGGAGTATTGCCTCCAAAGGCTTTAAATCGGTCATCGGGGCGATTACAGTCTTCGCGGCTGGATTTAGCCATCGAAGGTTGGAGGTCGGGCGAATAGCGGCGGTCACCTCGTGGCCTTCGAGGAGGAGCCGATCGACTATATGCGAGCCGACGAAACCTGTTCCGCCTGTGACGAGAACTTTCATTTACAGCTTAAACTCATATATTCGATAAGTTTTATATTTCTTCGCGCCGAGTTTTATTGCAGTGTTATTCATAGCATGATTGTCCTCATCGACCCATGAAAGCTCGGCACTTTTATAGCCCTTTTTCACGCCGTTGAGATATGTTTTGTAGTAAAAAACGAGGTCTATCCCTCGATTTCGGAAGCCCTCGACAACACCCATTGTGATCACACGCGCGAAGGAAATCGATTTTTTTGCCTTTAGAATTTTAAATATCCCTGTCGGGAAAAGCTTGCCATTCGCTGGTTTGAGCGCGATATTGAAATCCGGAACTGTAATGGAAAGCCCGACCGGCTCGCCGTCAACCTCGGCGAAGAAAACTAAATCCGGATCGACTATCATCTTCAGTTCTTTTCCGAGGGCGATGAACTCGGCCTCTGTCATCGGGGAATAAATACTGTTGACTTGCTCGAAGTTGTTATAGATCACTCGCGCACGTTCTATCTCTCTGTCCCAATCGCTTTTTTTCAGGTTGCGAATCGTGAAACGCCCGCGGTTTATAAGTTTCGGAATTATTGTCTCGAGTCTTTCCGGAATATCCGGCTTGTCGAGAAGCCATGCATAGAGGTCTTTCCACTTCGTATGACCGTAACGTTCGACTAAGTCTATATAATGCGGTGGGTTATAGGACATCATCAGCACCGGCGGCGAGCCGAAGCCATCGACTAATAGCCCGGCGACATCGTTCGCGGAGGGGCTCAAGGGTCCGATGATTCGCGTCGCGCCCTGTTTTTGCGCCCAATCGACAGCCGAGTCGAAGAGCGCGGTGGACATCGCGCGGTCGTTCTCGCACTCGAACCATCCCCAATAGGCAACCCTTTCGCCGTGGTATTCCTCGAAACTGCGGTCCATTATAGCCGCAATCCGCCCCACGGAGCTTCTTCCTCTCCGCGCGACGAACAACTCGGACTCGGCATGTTGAAAGAAAGGGTTGATCTGTCGGTCGAGCTTTTTAAACTCGCTCGAACGAAGCGGGGCGACCCAGTTTTCGTCATACTTGTAAATATGATAAGGCGTTCGGACGAAATCGCCGAGGTCGTTTTTGTTCATTACAGGCCGAATCTTGATCATGTTCGCCTACTTTACATAAATAACCTTTGCAGAAGCGCTCTTTTCGCCCGAGGCAATTCGGAGGCTGTAAACCCCCGAGGGAAGCGCGCCGCCGACAAGTGTTCTCGCGTCGATAGTCATCTTATAGCGCCCTTGCGAAACAGTGCCGGAGAAGACTGTTCCGACCCTTCTGCCAGACATATCGAAAAGGGCGATCTCCAGTTCGCCGCCGGGAGTCGTGAAATCGACTCTAAAGGCCGAATTGAAGGGGTTCGGAAACGGCTCGCACAGGGTCAAATCGGTCGGCCTTTTCGCCTCGTCGATTCCGACCGGAACGATTCGGCAGGTTATCGGGACCGTCTTGTTCGAGTTGGCGCGGTCGTTTGTGGCGATTGTTAGCCATGCGCGGTGCTCGCCGAGCGCCATCGAGGGGACATCGATATGCAGGTTGACCGATTGCGGCTCGCCGGCAAAGACAGTGCCGTTGATCGGCGATTCGGAGATCCACCATGCGTCGGACATGATGTAGGTGACCGGCGGCAGTCCCGCGTCCGGCGCTTGATCGTCAATGACCGGAACACCGGTGAATTCGCTGATAATCGCGGCATAGATGAAGACCGCGGCCGGTTCGCCGATCTGCGCCTTGGTGATCCCGACGCCGAGCGAATCGCCTGTCTTCATTATCCAATGGGGCGTTCCGGCCAAGTCCCAGCCGTAAGAGCTGGAGGGGTTATAGCGCAAGATCACCGCGCCCATCGGCAGGGGAAGCGCGCCCACCGCGACGAGATACTCGACGCCGAAGAAATCCGGGCTTCCGGTGGAGGGATCCTGATCGACATCGATGCCGAAGCCGCCGACAAAATCGACATCCGGATCGCCCATCCAAAGCCACGAATCGAACTTGAACCAAACATTGGTGGCGTTGTGTTGGCCGAAGACATCGCGGATATCCCGGGCGGCCAGCGGCTCGTTCGGGTCGCGCATCAGAAAACGCCATTCGGTCGGCGAGGGCGCGACGAGCGGCGCTGAGGAAAGCGCATCGAAAAGGCCGTCCTCAGCCATACTGCGAAGTGCGCTTAGAATCTCAGTCCCGAAATCCGGCGAGGGCCTTTGCGTAAAGAATCCGCCGGGTTCCTCGTTGTGCTCGGCTATCTCGAAGTCGAGGCCTCCGCTTCCCAGATTCGCTATAACAAGGCTCGTGTCGAAGGCCGCCGAGCCGGTGGTTCTGACCAGATGCAGGCTGTCGGGGGTTATCGAGGCGATTGCATTGAAGGGCATAGCCTCGACAGCGGCGGTGGGCTCGCTTTCTTTATCATCATAGACGGCCGTCACTCGGTATAGATAGCGGATTTCGTTCGTCACATCGGTGTCGAAATAGCTTGTGTCCGCAATTGGGATGGCGTTTATCGGGGTTTCGCCGAAGTCCGAGCCAAGCTCGGCGCGGTAGATATTGTAGCCGGTGAAGCCGGCGGGCCTCGCGCGGTAGGGCAAAGTCGAGGCAGGGTCGGGAGTCGCCCAAGTCAGAGGAACGCGGCCGTTCCAACCGGATTCCGCGGTGAGTTTGTAGGGCGGAAGGACAATCTGCCGCTCGAGCACAGCGATATCGTCGATATACCATCCCGGGCCGGTGCCGGCCTCGTCGGACTTGAAGACGAACTCGAAGCTCATCAGGTCGAAATCGCCGGCCATGAAGGGCGTCAGGTCGAAGATTACTTTGCGCCAGCCCTCGCTGTAGCCGCTAAAGCCCGCCCGTCCTGTCGCGGCAACGAGCGGAAGCGGATAGCCGCCGACCGGCTGAATATCATACCAACGAACACCGCCGTCGGAGCTGATGCGGACGAAGCCGCCGTCGAAGGTCCGCTCCGCGCCCCAGAAAGACCACATCTCCATTGTCGCGGAGTTCCACCCGACGACATTGAAATCGGCCGTGCGCATGACATAATTCGCGTTGTTTCGATAGTCCTCGGCAAGCTCGGTTCCCCAGCATTTTTCGCCGGAGTGCGCGCCGACATCCTCGCGCGGAATGCCCCATTGCCAACCGCTCGCGGAGCTTACGCCGCCGGAGTTGAACTCGAAATCGAGCCAAATCGAGCGAACCACGGCGAAGGCGTGTTCGCCCATGATCGGCGAGGAGACAGAGTTTGCGGCCATCGCGCCGTCGAGAACGAGAATTTTGTAAAAGATCGAGTCGCCGACCGAAAGCAGGCAGGGCATAATCTCGCCGAGGCAGTCGCCGAGGCTGTCGGGGAGGACATCGACTGTCTCCGGCTCGGAGTCGTTCACGCGCCAGATCACCATCGCGCGGCCTATTCCGAGGTTGTCCTCGGCCCGGAAGGCGATTTTGAAGGGCGCGGCCTCGATTGGGGCGTCGGCGATCGGCCTATGGCTTATCGTTGGCGGCGTCGTGTCGGTTCCGACGCGGAAGGAGAAGTATTCGGTCGGCCATAAGGCCGGAAGTGTCGCGCAGATGCCGATAGTGTCGCAGGCGGAGATATAATAGAGAACCTCGGTGTCCATGCCCGTGCCGGGGATTTCCGCGCTAAACTGTCGCTCGAATCCGGTGGGCGCCATGGGGATTTCCGGCCAAGTCGCGCCGCCGTCGGTGGAATAGCCGAGTTTGACCGAGCCCGGGTCGGGCGGAAGCGAGCTTGCGACGATGCACTGGACAGTGTATGGCCCCGCGGGGTTTTCGCTGTCGAGAAGGGCGCGATGGTAGATATTTACATGAAAAGACCCGATGCCGTGCCCCTGAAAGGCCTCGTAGATCGCCATGAAGTTCGGAGTGCCGTTAAGAATATTGCCGTCGTCGTCGTCGGCGAGGATGACCTCGTCGAGGAAGGCCTCGAACTGCTCGGGGAAGCCGTATTTCGCGAAATGAATCAGCGTGTCGGTGTAGGTCGCTCCGAGCGCGACGCGAAGGTCCCAGAAACATCCGCCGATAATACTGCCGTCGGCGTGAACCTCATCCTCGATGTCGTCGGGATATTGGAGGGTGTTCTCCATCGTGCGGAGCCTGCCATAGGGCGAAAGCCCGCCCTCGCCGATCTCCGGCTCGTCGGTGATAGTGCAGGCGGTGTAGTCGGAGACCGCCTCGTCGATCGCGCCGGACTCGCCGATATAGGGCAACATCCCCGGGGGATACTGCTTGTCGGTGATGCCGTGGCCGTATTCGTGGTAATAGACATCGGCGTAATAGCCCCAGTTGTCGTAGCTCCCGGCGCCGGCGCCCATATGAACCGAGGTGCCGTCCCAGAAGGCGTTGTTCGGGCAGGGCGGCTCGGTCTCGCGGACATAGCAGATGACCTGATAGTCCATACCGGTAAACTCCGGCTCGACCGCCTTCACCCAATTGTGGACTTTATTAATGTGGTAATATCCGTTAATTTCGTCAAGGTCGGCCGCGGGCGGCTGAAAGACTATGTCCATCTCGGCGGAGTCCGCGGGAAAGTAGATATCCGCGGGGGTGTCGGCGATGGGTATCGACTTGCAGAAGATCCCTTCGAGCTTGCCGCCGATAGTCCATCCGGTCGCGGGGGGGATATCCGCGGAGAACGATCCGTCGAGACCGCTTGTGTCGGCCAAGAATCCGTCGACGAGGATATATAGATAACTCAGATCGTCGAAGATCGGGTCCTCGCGGCCATAGCGGAGATGGATATTCCCGCGCGTCTTTCCTGAAATCCAAAGGCGGATATCGTCATAGGCGGCTAAGATCTCGCCGGACGAGGCGTCGATATATGCGATCCAGCGGTGGCGCGGAGAGTATTGCTCCGCGGTGATCCGCCACGCGAGCCTTCCGCCGGCGGGGGCGAAATAGACCGACTCGGCCGAGTATTCGTCGAAGTCGAACTGCCCGCGAAGAGCGGAGGCCGCCTCGGCGGAGCTAAGAGCCGGCGAGCTTGGCCGAAGGCCGGGCAGAAGCTCGGCCTTGAAAAAGGCGAGCTTGCCGTTTTTAACTCGAAATCCCGCGGTCGCGCCCTCGACTCGGAGGCCGCCGAGCCTCTGTTCGAAATGGACAAACCAGATGCCGAGCCTTTTCTGAACGGACAGCGGCCAAAGCTCATCGCGGCCCAATTGGCCGAAGAGGCCGGGGTTTTCGTCGATGAAGGAATAGCATTTGGCCACTAAATCGGCCGAATCGACGGCCTCGAAAGAATAGCCGTCGCTGAAGAGGACTTCCGGAAGGCCGGTCTCGGGGTTCCATCTGCCGACCCACGCCACACCGGTCTTCTCGACGAGATCGAAAAGTGCGTCGGTAGAGGCCTCGTCGGGGGGATAGTTCACAGATTTGGTCTTGTCCCAACCGAAACCGGAAAACTCCCCCGGCGCAAAGGCGAATATCACTTGAACTGAGAAAAGAATAATCGCGGCGATAGTCTTTTTCATTGGCACTCCATTCGACCCTACCGTATAAATTTTAATCATCTCAATATATCGAAATCTGGAACGATGGCGATAACTTTTTTTTAACGCTCTTTAATCTAACCGGATTTTCCCTCATTTTTCATAGAATCAGTGTGAATATCAAATCCGGATTTAGTATTTCTCGGCTATCGGCGATGACTTATCAACATTTTTCATTTAGAAACACAGATTTAAATAACCCCATTGAAGTCTCGCAGGGCAATTCATCCGCTATCTTTCGCGTAAACTCGATTTTAATTTTTTGATTATTCCTTTTGAAAAAAGTCCTTGCATTGAATTGTAAAAACGATTATGATATAGTGCTATGAAATCCTTTGGAGGCAATATGTTCAATTTCCGCGGTTATAGAATCCTTTTAGTGCTGGCAGGTTTTTTTTGCCTGACCAGTTTAGGGGCCGGCATATCGATCGAACCGGGCGCTTCCTTGACTTTCGTCCGTAAATTCGACAATCAAACTCCCGGCCAATCCCTTCGAATTATCAACATCAATTCCGCTCCGATGGTCTATGAGATTAGAACCGTCGTGGACGAGTATCGCCTGAAGGGTTATTCGCCTTTGCCCGATAGCCTTTGGGTGAAGCCCACGCAAAATAACTTCAAGGTCGAACCCTACGACACCTTCGATGTCCCGATTATAATCTCGATTCCGGAGAACGACGCTAACTACAACCGCGCTTGGGTTTGCGAGCTTTCTGTTATGCAAAGCCCATGGGTGGAACCGTCCGTCGGCGGGGGCAAGGCCGCGACTATGCTCCAACTCGGCGCAAGAGCGACATGGCTCATCGAAACCCCCTTCAATAAGACATTGCCTCCAAAGGGCACAGACCCCCTCACGGTCACGCCCTCGATTCAGCCTATTCAATATGGCGACAGCACAATCAACAAGGGCGTCTTTACCATCAAAATCCGAAACGATTCCGATTTGCCGCATGAGTATTTCCTCGAAAGCTATATCCCGAACCTCGGCGATTCTATTCAGGGCAGATTGCTCGATATCTTCCCGCTCACAACCGAAGAAACCGGTTGGATTCTCGACAAAAAATGGATCCGGCCCAAGCCCAAGAAGTTCCTCGGAATCTTCCCGAAGAAAACCACGATCAAGCTCAAGCCCGGCGAGGTCGGCGAGTTCCCGATTATTATCGACCTACCCCCCTCGGCCGAGTTGGGTGAAAGACAATTCGAGGGGATTATCCTCGTCAGGCCGGAGGGGCAAAACAAAGGAAGCCGCTTCGTTCGCTGTATCATCGCCCCCGGGCTCGAATATAAACCCCCCGAGGAATAAAACGCGCTTTCATTGAACTCGAAACCCCTCGATCTTCGAGGGGTTTTTTTTATTCCCGATTTCGATTGACTTTTATTGCCCGCTTGGCTATTTTCAATTCCTAAATATGGGGATTATTAAAATAACAAATATGTCCTTCTACGGTTATCACGGCGTTACGGCCGCGGAAAAGGAGCTGATCAAGCGCTTCACCGTTGATGTCGAGATGGCGGTTGACACAAAGCTCGCCGCGGACACCGACAACCTCGAAAACACCGTGGATTATGAGGCGGTCTATCATGCCGTCGGGGATTTCGTCGCTAACAATACCTTCCATCTGACCGAGACGGTCGCGGAGGGCATTGCGGATCTCGTCGAGAAAAGGTTCGCGCAGAAGGGCGTCAGAGTTCGGGTTAGAAAGAACAACCCGCCGTTTGCGGGGCATCTCGATTATGTCGAGATCGAGGTTTCGCACGGCGAGATATGAGGGCTATTTTGCTGATCGGCTCGAATTTAGGCGACAAGGCCGGATATATGGCCGAAGCGAGAGAGCGACTCCGCGGGCTTGGCAGAGAAATCGCCGCGAGCCGGCTTTATTCGAGTAGGCCCTTCGGAGGATTGGATCAAGGCGATTTTTTAAACGCCGCCATCTCGTTCGAGACCGACCTTCCACCTGAGCCTCTGCTCGCGGAAGTCAAGGCAGTCGAGCGCGAGATCGGCCGAACACCCTCGAAACGATGGGGGCCGAGGGAGATCGATATAGATATCGCGCTTCTGGGCGATGTCGTTTTCGATTCGGACGAGCTGAATATCCCGCATTCGGGGCTTTTGGAGCGAGACTTCTTCATCGTTCCGATAATCGAGATCCTCCCCGAAACGATGGATCCCAGAACCGGAAAGAGGCTCACCGAGGCTTTATCCGAAATGCCCGAAGAGAGCAAAACGATAATATCAATATATCGAGACGAAAGATGGCAAAACCAAACTATATAGCTATCGAGGGAGTTATCGGCGCGGGCAAGACCACTCTCGCAAAGGCCCTTTCCCAAAGGTTCAACGGCAGGCTCGTGCTCGAACGCTTCGACGAGAACCCCTTCTTGTCCGATTTCTATAAGAACCCGGTTCAAAACGCCTTCACAACCCAGATTTTCTTTCTGTTATCCCGATATAAACAGCTCAGCCAGCTCCATAATTACGATCTTTTCCACGAAACGATTGTCACGGACTATATCTTCGAGAAGGACAGGATTTTCGCGAATATCAACCTTTCGGAGCTCGAGATGAGGCTCTACGACGAGGTCGAACGACACCTCGCCTCCGAGATCCCCCACCCGAACCTTGTGGTCTATCTCCAAACCGACCCCTCGACGCTGATGAGACGTATCCGCAAGCGCGCGCGCCCCTATGAAAAAAAGATTCCCGAGAAATATATCGAGAACCTCTCCGAGGCCTATGAACACTTCTTTTTCCACTATACCGAGTCGCCGCTCTTAGTCATCAATACCGATCGGCTCGATCTGGAGAACGACGCCGTCATCGAGGACCTTTTCCAGCGCCTCGGCCGGACTGTGATCGGCACCGAATTCTACAATCCGGACGCTATGCTCTGGGGGTGAGTTATGGCTGACAGGCTCAATGTCCGTAGCATTCTCGAATTTAAAAAGCGCGGCGAGCAGATCGCCGCACTGGCGGCCTACGATTATTTCACGGCAAAATTCCTCGACCGTGCCGGCGTCGATATCATCCTCGTCGGCGATTCAATGAATATGGTTATTTTCGGCGAGAAAAGCACTCTCACACTTCGCCTCGAAACGATGTTGCCGCATATCCGAGCCGTCTCGGCCGGAACCGAACGAGCGCTCGTGGTGGGCGATTTGCCCTTTATGAGCTACCAGCCCTCGGTTCGCGATGCTGTCTTGTCCTCGGGGGAAATGATACGAGCCGGTGCTCAAGCGGTCAAGCTCGAGGGCGGAAGGGCATTTCGCGGGCATATCGAGGCGATCATCGACGCGGGAATTCCTGTGATGGGTCACCTCGGAATGACACCGCAATCGGTCAATAAATTCGGCGGTTACAGGCTTGTCGGCAAAACCGAGGTCGAGGCCGAGCGTGTCCTCGATGCGGCGCTCGCTCTGGAGGACGCCGGAGTTTTCTCGATAGTCCTCGAAAAGGTGCCGGCGGAGCTTGCCGCGAAGGTCTCGGAATCCCTATCGATTCCGATTATCGGGATCGGCGCCGGCGCGGAATGCGACGGGCAGATCCTCGTTGTTAATGACCTGCTTGGCCTATTCGACGAGTTTAAACCTAAATTCGTCAGAAGATACGCTGAATTATCCAATATAATAACTACGTCTGTCGAAAATTATGTCTCAGATGTCAAAAACGGCGCCTTTCCTTCGGAAGAAGAGAGTTATTAAACTATCATGGAAGTTATCGACAATTTAGCGCCTCTCCGAGAGAAAATCGCCTATATCAAGGGCCTCGGAAAGACCGTGGGCTTTGTTCCTACGATGGGTTTTCTTCACGAGGGTCATCTTTCCTTGATGAAAATCGCGAAGAAGCGCACCGACTTCTCTGTTGTATCGATCTTCGTGAACCCGATGCAATTCGCGCAGGGCGAAGACCTCGGCTCGTATCCGCGCGATTTTCCCCGCGATGAAGCGCTCTGTGCCAACGAGGGCGTCGATTTGATCTTCTACCCCGAAAGTTCACTGATCTACCCCGCGGGTTACTCGACGAAGATTGTCGTCGAGGGCCTCAGAGAGCCGCTTTGCGGGCGTTCGCGCCCGGGGCATTTCGACGGCGTCGCGACTGTGGTCGCGAAGCTGTTCAATATCGTCCAGCCCGACCTCGCAGTCTTCGGCAAAAAGGATTTCCAACAGCTTGCGATTATCCGGAGAATGGCGCAGGATCTGAATTTCCCTATCGAAATTATCGGCGCGGAAACTGTGCGCGAGCGCGACGGCCTCGCGATGTCCAGCCGAAACTCATACCTCAACCCGGCCGAACGCGAAGCCGCTCCGGCACTTTATCGCACACTCCTTTTCGCGAAGGACCGCATCGAGAACGGCAACGCGCAGGACTCGGCCGCTTTAATCAGGGTGATGCGCGACAGAATCGAGTCGGCGGGGCCGTTCGAGATCGACTATATCGAGATTGTGGACAGGGAAACGCTCGCGCCGGTGATAAATCCCGCTTCCGGCAAAGTCCTGATAGCACTCGCCGCGAAGCTCGGAAGGGCGCGCCTTATCGACAACATCGAGGCCGGGTTTTAGTCCTTCTTCTTTTCCGCGAGCAATCGATTGATTTTATTTAATCCGGCGAGGTAAAGCTCGAGGTTTCCGGTTTCGCCGGCGATCGCGATATGTTGGGCGATAGTCGTGAAGTCGCGGCGAACGACCGGGCCGGTAAGGCCGTCTTTAAAACCGAGTTTTTCAAAGTTGGAAATCGCTCTTTTCGCGATATTGACGGTCATCTCGGCCGCGCTATCGGCTGGAATTCCCGAAAGCCGCAGAAGATCTGTGCAAACCTCGAACAGCGCAAAGCCGTGGTTCGCAACGAGGCTGGCCGCGAGATGATAGGCCGTTTTCTTACTCCAGTCGATTTCGACAGATATCCCCTCGAGGTCGGAAACGATCTTCGCGGCAAGCTCGCGCGAGGGCTCGTCACCCTCGCAACCGAAAAACAGCCCCGAAAAGGGATTCTCGCCCTCGCGAAAACCCGCGATTCCGCCGAAGGGGTGGATGCTGTAAACCGAGCGATCGAGACCGGCGAGATGCATCACCTTGGCCGGCAAAATCCCGCTGGTATTGAATAAGAACCTCGCGCGGAAATCCCCGTAGTCCCCGAGATCCTCGCAAAGCCCGACCAGAGCGTCGTCGGGAACAGTCAAAAACAAAATCTCCGAACGATCGGCAAGCCTTTCCGCCGACTCGAAGACCCCGCAGGAAATAGCCCTCGCCGCCTCTCGAGCCCGGGCCTCGTCGAGGTCGAACACACCGACAATACGCCATCCGCGGTGTGAAAGCACCGAAGCCAAAGCACCTCCCACGCGGCCGGCGCCGATTATTCCGATTCCGAGAGACCTCAAGCCTTGCCCTCCAAGAAGATCGCCGAGCCGATCCTTAAATGCGTCGCGCCCTCCTCGATCGCAATGCGCCAGTCGTTGGTCATGCCCATCGAAAGGACGGGAATCACAATCCCATTCTCGCTTTGAAGCAAATCGCGAAGCTCGCGGAGACCCCTAAAAGTAGCGCGAATCGCCGCCTCGTCGCCGGTGAGGGGGGCCATTGTCATAAAACCCAATAGATTTAGGCTTTTCTCTCGGTAAATCTCGGAGAAACAGGCCCTCGCCCCCTCGACATTGAAACCGAACTTGCTGTCCTCGCCGGAAACATTGACCTCAAGAAGGATCGACTGCACAATCCCCCGCTCAGAGGCGATATCGGCGATTCTGTCCGCGAGCTCGCGCGAATCGACCGAGTGAATCAGGTCGAAAGCGCCGACGGCCTTCGCGGCCTTGTTGCCCTGCAGATGGCCGATCATATGCCAGCTAATATCCTCCGGAAGCCCGTCCATCTTGGTCAAGGCATCCTGTATCCGGTTCTCCCCGAAGTTTCGGAGCCCCGCGGAATAGGCCTCTGCGACGCCGCCCGCGTCAACATATTTGCTCGCGGCGACGAGGACGATCTCGTTCGGGTTTCGTCCGCAGGAATCGCAGTGTTTTGCAATCTCGGAGTTTAGAGCCTCGATGTTTTCTTTAATGCCCATTTTTTGTCCAATTTAAAGGTCAAAAATAACCCGCGCCTCGAAACCGCCCTCGACGGTTTCGCCGACCGAGAGCATATGATAGGTGACGCCCTTTATTTCCCTGATAATCGCGTTTTCGGGCAATGTCCTCTGCCCGGCGACCTCGGCCACAACGAAATTCTCGCTGACCTCCCCGACCTGAACATCCAGCGCCGCGAAGCCGTCGTAAAGCACGAGATCGAGAATCTCGCTGAGGAAGTTCAGGAGCAACAGCTCTGTCTTTTTGCCCTTGGCTGAGACGATTCTTATAGTTCGGCTCTCGATTTTCGCCGTATCGATCAGAATCTCGAGCATCCCCAATGCGGCACCCCTGAAAAGCTCCTCGATATTCTCAGCGCGGACAATAATTCCGATGTCAGCGTCGTGGTCGATCCTTTCGACGGAAAATGCCATCAGCCTTGCCTTTCAAGCTGTTTCGCCTCTTCCCAGAAAACATCGAGAACATCGAGGCCCGGCCTGTCGAGGCCCTTCTCTTTGACCATCCGCTCGACATATGAGAACCGCCGTGTGAACTTGGCGATTGTCTTTCGAAGGGCCATCTCGCTGGAGATATCCAAGAATCGGGCGAGGTTGGTGATCGAGAAAAGGAAATCCCCCAGCTCGGATTCGATCTCGTCGAAATCGCGGGAAATATAGGCCTTCTCCAATTCCGCGAACTCCTCGCGAACCTTATCCCAAACCGGCTCGATGTTCGGCCAATCGAAGCCTATTCGCGAGGCCTTCTCCTGAATCCGTTGCGCGACGAGAAGCGACGGCATGGAAATCGGCAGACCTTCGAGGAGCGAGGAGCGCCCGCGCTTGGCCTTCTTCTCGCGAAGCTTGATTCGCTCCCATTCCTCGAGAACCTCGCCGGCGGTCTTGGCCGAGCCGTCGGCGAAGACATGGGGATGCCTTGTTATCAGCTTTTCCACGATGCCCCTCGAGATGTCCTCGATGTCGAAAGCGCCGCGCTCTGCGGCGATTCTTGCGTGAAAGACGATATGCAGAAGCACATCGCCCAACTCCTCGCAAAACGCGCTGTCGTCGTGGGCTTCGAGTGCCTCGATGACCTCGAAGGCCTCCTCGATGAGGTAGGGTTTAACCGAATCGTGGGTTTGGGCCTTGTCCCAAGGGCATCCGCCCTCGCCGCGAAGGCGATCGACTACCTCGACGAGCCTTGAAAATTCATTAAATTCGTTCATTTTCCTCCAATTGTCGATATTCAAAATATAGCTTTTCGCCGAAAATGCAAGGACGGGTTTCGCTCGAACTCAATTTGGAGCCTCGGTCTCGATGCCGTGGAAATTCGATCGGGCGATCGGTCTCGGCCGATTGTGAGATTTTCTACTTGCTAAAAAGTAAATAGTGTTTAAATTATTTAGTTGATCGACGATTAATCGCGAGAACAATTTGCATATTACCTTTTCGCCGCTTCGGCCTTTCTTTGTTATCGTTCCTCGGGTTCTCATAGTTTCATATTTCACAAAGGTTTCCAATTAATTGAAAGGGGTCGGTATGTCTAATTCCTCATGGCGCTTCAGCAAGCGGGCTTTAGCGATGAAATCGAGCATTATTCGCGAGTCGCTCAAATTAACGGCCAAACCGGGTGTCCTCAGCTTCGGCGGCGGAATGCCCGCGCCGGAGCTCTTCCCTGTGGAGGAGCTGATCGAGGCCTGCAGAAAGGTTCTCACCGAGCGGCCAGATGAGGCACTTCAATACGGCACGACCGAGGGCTATACGCCCCTTCGCGAGGCCATAGCGGAGCGCATGAACAAGATCGGTGTCCCCTGCACCGCCGACAAGATTCTCATCACCGGCGGAAGCCAGCAGGGCTTGCATTTGTTGGGTAGCGCCTTCATCGACGAGGGGGATTATGTCGTCACCGCTCGGCCGACCTATCTCGGTGCTATTCAGGCATTTAATGCCTTCGGGCCGAAATACGCGACCCTCCCCTCGGACGACGACGGTATGGTCGTCGAGGGCTTGGAGGAGATCCTCGTCGAAAAATCCCCGAAGCTCATCTATCTCGTCCCGACCTTCCAAAACCCCGACGGGCGGACTATTCCGGTGCCGCGCCGCAAAGAGATTCTCAAGCTTGCGAAAAAATACAACACCCCGGTCGTCGAGGACGACCCCTACAGCGAGCTGTCCTTCGAGGGCAAAGTGCCGGAGCATATGTTCTCACTGGCGCCGGAGAATGTCATCATGCTTGGCACATTCAGCAAACTGCTTGCTCCGGGGCTGAGAATCGCATGGCTCATAGCACCGAATAACGAATGTTTCGACCGTTGCGTCAAGATGAAACAGGGCGCAGACCTTCACACAAATACTTTTGCGCAACATGTTGTTTACGAATTCATGAAAACCGGCGCGCTCGACGGCCATGTCGAGAAGGTTCGCAAACTTTACGCCCGCCGCCGCGATGTCATGGTTGCCGCCATGCGCAAATACTTCCCCGAGGGCGTCACATTCACCGAGCCGACCGGCGGGCTTTTCCTGTGGGTCAGCCTTCCTGAGAAGATCAACGCCACCGAGCTGATGCCGAAGGCGGTCGAGAAGCTGGTCGCCTATATTCCGGGAATGGCCTTCTATCCCGACGGCGGCGGGGACAACTCGATGCGTCTCAACTTCAGCAAGGCCAACGAGGAAGAGATCGAGATCGGCATGAAGCGCCTCGGAGAGCTTTTCCAAGAGGCCTTAAATTCTTAGATCGTTAAATACGCGAGTAAAAAGGCGGGGCATCCCGCCTTTTTTTATTTAACATAAAACCACAACTGAGAGTTAAACGAAATATTTATGTATAAATAATAACCTTGACATTTAGGGGCAGTAGATTTAATTTATTACAAATATAGTATGTATGATTAACGATTAAAGCTCAACTTGAACAGGAGGATGTATGCGGAACAGGTTTCTATTGTTCACCGCTCTCATGATCGCTCTTGCGGTCTCCGCAATCGCCGCAGAATGGAATATTCCATTCAGAATCTATACTCACCCGGATTCTGCCAGAATTATCACTGCACAAACAAGTGTTTACGGTTCTGATCTTTATGACTCTACTGTAATCGTCGGTTCGGATTCCTTTGTCGTTGACAAGGCCGCACCCCCGCCGCCGCCCACGGGACTCAATGTCTCTTTTCCTCTCGATGATCCGACCTATTACTACATCGATAAGCTCATGACCGACGGCCGTAGCTCTTTCGCCGATACTATCGTCTGGGATATTGTCTGGGCAGGCGTCACATATATGGACAATGTCACAGTCGCATGGGACCCCTCGCTGATCCCCGCCGACGGCGTATTCCTCATCGACACCGCCTTCATCGGCGGCGATGTCAACTGGGCAGAGGCTCACAACATGAACTCGCTGGCATCCATCACCGGAAACGGCGTGATGAATAAGGTGCAAGTTCGCTATACTCGGGTTATCCCCGATGTCGATACACTTCCACCGTATTTCACAAACTGGCATCCGGCGGATGGTGCGGTCGATGTCCCCGAAACAACGACAACGCTCTCTGTCGATGTCCTCGATGCGATGTCGCCGATCGATGCCGCATCGATCTCGTTGAATATCGCAGGCTTCTCGGTTCCGAGCATGTTCCTGTCGATCACGACAATCCCCGAAGGCAAGAGGGTTTCCGCCAGCACCGGCGGATTGATCACTCTTCCGCCGGATTCGACGATCACCTGTATCGCCTGCGCGCAGGACACAGCCAGAAATAGGGCCTGCGACACGATCAGCTTCACGACTCGCGACACCGCAGTCACGACCTATTGCGTGGACGGCACAGTCACGATCGGCGGTCTCTCGGATCATTCCGGCTCTCTGGTGATTATCGGAGCATATCACGATACAACCGACGCCGCCGGATACTATACAGTCTGTGCACCGGAAGGCTCTTACAGGCTCTACGTCATTTCTGCGGATGGCCGGAACGATTCCTTGGATATCGTTTTAGACCACGACCAAACCCATAACTTCAATTTCCCGGCCACTATCGCCGACATCTCCGGCACCGTTATGCTCGACGGCGCCTCGAGCCACGGCGGAACCACGGTCACGGAAACTGGATCCGGAATTACCGCCACAACCAACGCCGTCGGCCAATATCTTCTCGAAGATGTGCCGCTCGGAAGGGTTTATGTCCGCGCGGCGCATACCGATTATGAGGCCAAGGTCGATACCTTCGACTTGGCACGCGACACTACCGGCGTCGATTTCCTGCTCTTCCCCGTGACCTCGACCTATTCCGTCACGGGAATTATTACGCTCGAAGGCACGACTGTTCACACCGGCACCAATGTCAATCTCTCCAACGGCCTTGGCTATGATGAGGACAGAACGACCAACGGCGCCGGATACTTCTCCTTCACCGGCGTGCCGGCCGGCGGATACACGCTTATCGCGACACATACCGATTACGAGACCTTTGACACCACCCTCACCGTCGTCTCCGACTTGGTCGTGAACAGAATGCTCGAAGAGGCGCCGACGGTTTTCCTTAATCCGCCCTCGAACCTGCAATCGACCACAAGGCCTTGCTGGCCGGGCGCTTTCAACCTGATCACTTGGGATCCCCCGATGGCCGCCGACACGGTCAAGCTCGCGCATTGTAGCGGTCGCGGCTTCGGCGACACGCGCTGGGGCGGCTTCTCGATGTATTACGGTTACGGCTGGGCGAACGGCGGCTACGCAATGCCCTTCGTCGCCCCGAGAGCCGGAATGACGCTCTCGAAGATCCGTATGGCGATGCACCCCTACTCCTACAACAAGAACTCCATCATCAGCGTCTGGGCGGAATCGGATACCGGCGGCCCGGGCGAGGTGCTCTGGTCCTCGACTGTCGCGATGAGGGACACCTCCGAAGGTTGGGTTTATATCAATATCCCCGGCGGCGTGACTGTCGGAACCGACCCGTTCTTCGTCGGCTGGAAAGACCCCACCGACACCGATGTCCTCTACATCATGTATGATTACACCTCGCCGGACACCCTCGCTTGGATTCACTACTCCTACGACAGCTCTTGGAGCTGGGAGGGCGAGAATGTCGATATGGCCGACGGCGATTTCGCGATCGAGTGCTATGTCAGCGGCGGTTCGCGCGGAATCGATGACGACTTGACGAGTATCGAAATGCGCGAGGCCCTTCAGAGCACAAAGCGCAGTAAGATCCGCCCCGCTAAGACCCTTGTGGAAAGAAATCACAGGCCGCTAACTATCGAAGGCCCGAATATCGACCTTCACAGCGTCACCTCGATTTCCCCGAGAACAAGGCCGGCCGATGCACCGACCGGATATCGCCTTTATAGGCACACCGCGCCGTTCACCGATGTCTCTGTCGCCGAGTTCGTTGCAGACCTCCCCGACACCGCGCCGTATTATCTCGACTCGGACGATATCGACGATGTCACCTATTACTACGGCATGACAGCAACCTATCCAACCGGAACAAGCCCGCTTTGTCCGTTGGCCAAGGGCTACAACCGCAACCCGCCGGATGGCACCAATGTCCTTTTGGTGGACTGGTGCGGCGGCTGGCAGTTGGACGCGCTCGGCTGGGAATGGGATTCCTCCGACAGCCTCGTGACGCTCCTTCGCAACGCCGGCTTCACCGGAGACTCGCTCTATATAACCGGCGAGCAGGAGAGGCTCTACGGCTTCTCGCTTGCGGACGATACTGATCCGCTTTACGATCTCATCGTCATCACATGGGCACCGCTCAGCAGTTCCGGTTGGCTCGGCCCCAGAATGCGCGGCCCCGAGTGGCGCAAAATCGATGATTACCTCCGCAAGGGCGGAAATCTATTCATCGAGGGCGCTGACGCCATGGAGATACTCTCCGGCGATGGTTACGCCACGAACCAGTACGACTCGCTTTACACTATGTTGGGCGTTAATTTCCAAGATGGCGGATCGGCCAGCCTCGACACCGGCAATGTCCGTTTGTTGACTGGCGCGCCGCCGCTCTTTACCCTTGCCGATTCGGTCGAATACTCGCTCTCGACGATCTCCGACTTCGGCGTTGACGAGTTCGAGCACTCGATGGGAAGCGGCGCCACAACAGTGCTATTCTCGCAAGTAATCGGCCCGATGCCCCACGCCACTAACGGCAGAGGCGTTTGGAAGGGCACCGCGACATACAAGACCTATGTCCAAAGCCCCTACTTCGGCGCGATCATCGATATCCCGACCGTCGGAAGCAACGAGATCCTCTTCGAAAGGCTTCTCGACGGCTTCGGGATCAACCCCGCGGTTCCCGAGGGCAAACAGTCGCTTCCGGGCGAGATGACCCTCTATGCCAATGTCCCGAACCCCTTCAACGCGGCCACCGATATCTACTTCGATATCGCCCGCGCGGGTGAGTTCGAGCTGTCCGTCTTCGATATGATGGGCAAGCAGGTGGCGAACCTCGCCTCCGGCAGGATGATGGCTGGAACGCACCGCATCAGCTGGGACGGCAGGGATATATCCGGCCAGACCGTTCAATCCGGTGTTTATTTCTATCGCCTCAAGGGCGACGCCGGCAGTGTGACAAAGAGGATGATCCTCCTCAAGTAGCACTTTTTCGGGGGGGCATTCGCCCCCCCATTTTGATTTTTTTAGGTTGGGTTTCTATAGCGTTTGATGCGAAATGGATAGAGCGTTTTTCGCTCCTATCCGTATTGTGTTATTGAGGAAAAGATGATCGGTTTTCAAAAAGGCCTAAGAAATAGTCGTTTCACCGTAAAAGCAATCTATCGGTTTTTATCTTTTTCAAACCCTTACGAAGGGGGAAAAATGGGGAATCTTACGAAGGCTGTTGTTTTTACTGTCCTCGCTCTCGGTTTGGTTTGTTTTGCCGAACCTTGGACGGCGACGCTCACGCTCTCCGATGGTAGCCGCGCGCTCGATCTTACTTTCGGACGAATTGACGGCGCATCCGATCTCTTAGGGCCGGAGGACGATGTCCTCGCTATTCCGCCCCCGAGCGGACCCTACGCTTGGTTCGGCATCGACGATCCGGAAAATCCCTATATAACGATGCTTTACACCGACATCCGCCCGGACGACGGCGACAGCGCAATGTGGATTGCGCACCTTTATTCCTTTGAGACCACACTCACAGCCCATTGGAATCCCGCTGTTCTCCCCGCCGGCGACTTCTTCATCACCGCGAGCTATCCGACAGGGGATATCGTTGAATGGTTCGATATGAAGGCAATAAGCGAACTCGCCTTCATGCACGCGATGGATATCAAAATCGTTCATCAGCCGGACGGCTATTATCCGCCGGATGTTCCGGTTTTCGCTAACTGGTATCCCTACGACGGCGCGACCGGTGTCTCGGTCAGGACCGAGATCCGCTTCGATGTCACCGACCCCGGTAGCGGAATCAATCCCGAGAGCATAACGATGACAGTCGGCGGCGCTTCGGTGACCGACGGCCTGTCGCTCTCGCCAATCGAAAACGGCTATCGCGTTTCCTACACTCCCCCGGAGCCGCTTCCGGGCGAAAGCTGGATTTCGGTGATTGTCTCCGCGGCGGACAACGCACTCGAGCCGAATGTCGTTTCGGAGGTCATCTCCTTCAGAACCGGATACTCGATACTACCAGTCCTGTGGGAAATCCCCCTCGTCGCCTTCAATATCGACAGCCTCGACACAAGTTTCGTCGATCTTTTCCTCGGCGCCGACCCGATGGCCACCGCCGGTTTCGATATGGGCTACGACATCGTCTTCCCGATGGCGCCGCCCTCGTTGTTCTACGCCTTCTTCCCCCTGGCCGATGCGGATTATCCGCTCTTCAACATGCTCACTCGCGATATTCGTCTTTCCGACCTGTTCTTCGACGAGTGGATTATCCGCTTCGGAAACTTCGACGACGAGTTGGGAGTCCGCTGGAGCGAATCCGATATTCCGGTCGGCAAAGAGGCCTTCATAGCCGCGACCTTCCCGGGAATATACCCGCTCGACGGCGAATGGTGGAATATGCGCTCGATCGACGAGCTCGTCTTCGGCCCGGGGAGGCAGGTTTGGATCAAGGTGCTCAGCCCCTCAGGCGACACAATCGCACCGGTTGTCGAATACACTAATCCTTCCGACGACGAGACCGGCGTTGCGGTATCGACGGATATACGCGTCGGGATCACGGATATCGGTAGCGGTGTCGATCCGACCTCGATTTGGTTGATCGTTGACGGCGTCGATGTCACAATGAGTCTTATCATCTCGAACGAGTCCGGGACAACGATCGCTCGCTATATTCCTCCGTCCGATTTTCCGCCGCTGGCAAATATCGAGGTGACGATCGGCGCGAGCGATCTCGCCGATCCGGCGAATACTATGGAATATAATTGGAACTTCGTCACCGGCTATTTCGTCACGCCCGAATGGATGCAGTCGATCATTGTTTGGACCGACGAGCCGGGAGAGCCGCTTCGCCATTTCACACTTCATTTCGGTGCCGATTCGGCTGGAACCGATCTCTTCGATTACGGCCTCGATCAGCAACAGCCCCCCGCCCCCCCCGGCGACACACCCTACGGCTATTTCCAGATTGTCGATCCGCTTTGGAACCAGCTTTCCCGCGATATTCGCAACTCGGCCGACTTTGAGATAATCTGGGTCGCTATGATGATGCGAATTCCGGTCGATGAGACCATCGCCAACTGGATAAGTTGGGACCCCGAGCTTCTCCCCGAAGACGGCGGTTTCAGCTTCGCTTGGGTCAACTCGCCCGACACGGTTTGGCAGAATATGCGCCTCGTTGACAGGGTTGATATCGAGACGCCGGGGATGCTTCTCATCCGGTTCAGGCGTAGCGCGCCGCCGACCTTCTGCCTGTCTGGTGTAGTCACCACCGAAGACGGCAATCCTGCCGAGGGCGCTCTTGTTTGGATCTCCGAAGCGCTGAATGCGATCGCCGATGCCGATGGAAACTATGAGATCTGCGGTATCGAGATGGGTGTTTGGGAAGTCCTCACTACCCTCGAAGGGTTTTACCCGGACCTCGTAAGCTTCGACTTCGAGGATGATATTGTCTATAATCCGGTGCTCTCGCCCATTCCGCCGCCGACCGCGATTGTCCGCGGCAACATTTCTTGCGAAGACGAGGGTAACCCCGAAGGCGCTATAGTCGTCCTCGGCGACGACACGACATTCGCCTCTGCCGAGGGAATTTACCAATTCAACGATGTTCCTTACGGCGACTACGATATGTTCGTTTCGTTAGAAGGCTATATCCCTCAAGCGCGCGAGATTGCGGTCACCGAACCGGATGTCGAAGAGGACTTTCTCCTCGTCAGGCAGGTTGGCAATATCGTTGGTATTATCGGGCTTTCCGATATGCCGGTCAACCTTTCAGGGACAATGGTCGAGCTTGTCGGCACCGGAATCCCCGCGGCTTACACAAACACCGACGGCCATTATCTCTTCTCCGATGTGCCTCTCGGTGTCTATGATGTCCGTATCAGCCGAACCGACTATATCACGCTCGATACTACTCTCGCGCACTTCTCAGCTATCGACACGCTGAACGCGACGCTCGAATGGGTCTTCGTCCTTCCTCCGCCGAGAAACCTCTCCGGCAGGGCAACCTACAACAATCGAATCATCCTCGATTGGGACGAGCCGAATCCAAGCACCGCAACGCTTCTCGGCTACAATGTTTACCACCAGATGGCCTTCTCGGGGGATTCGCTCATCGGTTATGTTCCTCAGCCCTATACTGAGTTCGTGAACTGGGACCTCTATAACTATTTACCTTACACATATAAGGTCTCGGCGGTTTATTCCGAAGGCGAAAGCGAGACAACCGAGCCCCTGACCGTTTGGCTCAACCCCGACTCGACCTCCTCCGACATTCTCGTCTGGGATTTCGACAACGGCGCGATGTTGGCGAATCAAGGCTCGAGCGACGAGGCCGAGTTCCTTCGCCAGCGCATCGAGCTTTATGCCGACCTCAATGTCGATGTCACAACTCAGGATGAAAACCTCGGCACGAGGGATCTTTATGCCTATCGCGCAATCATTCTGATCACCGGCGTCGATGACGCCACCGACGCGGTGCCGAACAATTCGAGCATCAACAACCTCGCGAGGTATATCGCCGCCGGCGGAAGGGTTTTCGTCGAGGGCGCGGACTTCGGATACGATTTCGGCAGAGAGGCCAGCCCCCCGAACCGCAGAAATCTGTTCGGCCTATTTGGCGCTAAGTATGTCGCCGACGGCTATATGCGCACCGACGGCAATGTCGTATCTCTCTTGGGCGAGAACACGGCCTTCTTCAATGAGGGTGTTGTGAACATCGGATACGACTATCGCAACTCCGCCGACCAGAGAATCGACGAGTGGGACACCACGGAAGTCGCCGAGGGCACCTCTTGGGCGATGTTCTCGCAATCCGATCCGACCCCGATGGTCAGCAACCTTCGCATGCTGTATCGCGAGATGAACTCGTGGAGGACTGTGCTTTCGAGCGTGTATATCGGCGCTATGAGCGATGTCCGGCCGCCCTCGACGCGGCAGAATGTCCTCGCGGCGATATTGAACTTCCTGTTGGGAACAAACTACACGATCGTCGAAGAGGTTAAAGACAGGCTTCCGGAAAACTTAGCGCTGTCGGCCTCGCCGAACCCGTTCAATGCGGCTTGTAGGTTCTCGATCGAGATAACCGAGCCGGCCAATATCAGCCTTGTGGTTTACGACCTCACCGGCAGGCCGGTCGCTAATCTCGCCGACTGCTACACCGCGCCGGGATTCTATAGCGCGACATGGGACGGCACCTCGGATTCCGGGGATAATCTACCCAGCGGCATTTACTTCGCGGTTCTTAACTGCCACGGCAAGGTGGCCAAGACCCGTGTGACATTGATTAAATAGCCGCCTATAATGTAGTAATGTATCGAAAGAGGGCGAGCCTGAAAAACTCGCCCTTTTTCGACGAAATTTTTCGATTCTTCTTGACAATATGATAAATCGCGATTAATTAGCAAACTGCTTTGAGTATAAGATGCATAATAGGCCTCGGCAACCCGGGGAAGCGTTACGCCGGAACAAGGCATAACATAGGCTTCATGGTTTTAGACGAGTTGGCCGAGAGGTTTAAGGCCGGCTTCAAAACCGGAGGGGTTTCTTTTTTGCTCGCCGAGGCGACGAGAAGGTTCCCTGTGGTTATGGTCAAACCCACGTCCTATATGAACCTCTCGGGGAGGGCGGCAAGGGAGATCGTCGCGAAGAAGGGTCTGCTCGCCGAGGAGGTTTTAGTTATCCACGACGACCTCGATTTGCCATTTGGAAAACTTCGCCTGCGAAAGGGCGGTTCGGCCGGCGGACATAACGGACTGGCGGATATAATCGAGCGGCTCGGCACCGACCAAATCGCTCGGATGAGAATTGGAATAGGGCTTGCTGAAAAACCGCAAGGCTTCGATGGGGCGGATTTCGTGCTTTCGGAATTCGACGACCGCGAGAGAGCCGAACTGCCGGCTATAATCGCAAAAGCCGCATCGGCGGCCGAGCTTGCAGTTTTCCGCGGCTTCGAGGTCGCGATGAACGAGTTCAACAAAAAAACTGAAACGGAAATCTAACACCTAAAGGGTGGTTCATCATGTTATACGCGCCGATTATTGGGTTCTTCGGGCTGATAATTGCCGGCTTGATTCATAATTATATCAAACGGCGCCCGAACGGCACGCCCCGCATGAACGAGATCTCCGATGATATTTACAGCGGCGCGCTCGTGTTCCTCAAGCGGGAATATTCGACATTGATTATTTTCATTGTCGGGGTTTTTGCTCTATTCGTAATCTTTCTTCGGGACCCACTTATAGATAATCTTGGCCTTTATACCGCAATCGCCTTTCTCGGGGGGGCCGGGTGCAGTATGCTCGCGGGTTTCTGGGGTATGTCCGCCGCAACTCGGGCCAATGTCAGGACTGCATGGGCGGCAAAACAATTTGGGCAAGGGCCGGCGCTGAGGATTGCCTTCTTCGGCGGCTCAGTGATGGGCCTCTCGGTGGCCTCGCTCGGCCTTATCGGAGTAGGAATTCTGTTCTTCTTCTTCGGAAACGACCCCTCAACCTCCGCGATTATCACGGGATTCGCGATGGGCGCAAGCTCGATCGCACTATTTGGAAGGGTTGGCGGAGGAATCTTCACTAAGACCGCCGATGTCGGAGCGGATCTCGTCGGAAAGCTCGAGGAAAATATCCCCGAGGACGACCCGCGAAACCCGGCTACTATCGCGGATAATGTCGGCGATAATGTCGGCGATGTCGCCGGAATGGGGGCCGACATCTTCGAGAGTTATGTCGGTGCCGTGATCGCAACGATCTCAATCGCCGCGACAGCGACTATCGCTACAGCCTCTGCAAATCCTGTTACATTTGCAATCATCGGCAATCGAACGGCATATATGGGTTTCCCGCTGATGGTCGTCTCGATCGGCCTGATCGCAAGTATCGTCGGAATTTTCTTTCTTCGTATTCTCGAGCGGATATCGCCGGCCGCCGCGCTAAGATATACGACCTATATAGCGAATCTTCTTCTCTTCGGGGGCGCCGCAGTCGCGGTTCGAGTTATGGGGCTTCATATTAATATCTTCTGGTCCATGTTGGCCGGCGCTTTAGCCGGAATATTAATCGGCCTCATCGCGGAGTATTATACCAGCAAGAAACCTGTTATGATAATCGCGAAATCGAGTGAAACCGGCTCGGCGACCAATATTATCACCGGCATCGCCTACGGGATGGAATCGACAATGTTGCCGGTTGTTGCGATCTGTATCGCGATTTACGCCAGCTACTATTTCTCCGGCCTATACGGCATCGGCATCGCCGCGGTCGGAATGCTCGCGACTGTAGGTATCACTATGAGCGTCGATGCCTTCGGCCCGATCGCCGACAACGCCGGCGGAATCGCCCAAATGGGCGAGCTTGGCGCCGATGTCCGAAAGATCACCGACGGCTTGGATTCGCTCGGCAACACAACAGCGGCAATCGGCAAAGGCTTTGCTATCGGAAGCGCCGCGCTTACAGCATTAGCGCTATTTTCGGCCTATACACAAGCCACCGGATTGAAAGCCATCGATATAACCAAACCCCTCGTCGTTATCGGCCTCTTCCTCGGCGGCGGAATTCCCTACCTCGTAGCAAGCCTTACTCTCCGAAGCGTCGGCCGGGCCGCTCACGCTATGGTCAAAGAGGTGCGGAGACAGTTTAAGGAAATCGTCGGCCTCCGCGAGGGCACTGCCCGTCCGGATATTTGCCGCTGTATCGATATTTCAACTCGGGCGGCTCTTCGCGAAATGATTGTCCCCGGCCTTATTGCCGTTTTGGCCCCCGTCGCGGTCGGGTTCATCCTCGGAGTCGAAGCGCTCGGAGGCCTCCTCGCCGGCGCTACCCTCACCGGAGTCCTTCTCGCCCTGTTCATGGCCAATTCCGGCGGGGCTTGGGACAACGCGAAAAAGTTCATCGAAGAAGGTAACTTTGGAGGTAAAGGCTCGCCCGCTCATACCGCCGCAGTCGTCGGCGATACCGTCGGCGACCCCTTCNNCGGCCCGACCGAAGGTCGGCGCGAGGCGTTCGGAAAACAATACCGCTTCACAGAACCCCCTTCGGCCCGAACACCTCGCCGGCACCGCGCCGAAAGGCGGGGAATATACTGCATATAGGGAATCTCAATCGCCTTTCGGCCGGTGCGCCGACGCCCGCGGGGTGGGAATCGGGTGGGATTATAACGCTTTAGTATAAGTTTCAGGTTTAAAAAATGACGAGCAAAATGCTTGTAAAAAAGAATTCCATTGTTATATTGCATGGTTTGTAAACGGTATGAACGGCATGGAACTGACCATGCCCCATCAAACGATGGTCCACGTTCAAAGGAGACAGATGGAGGATCAAAAGACTTACGAGATGGCCACCATCTTTAGGCCCGACCTCGAGGAGCAAGGTTTCGACCCGATCACAAATACGGTCGAAAACATAATTACCTCGGCGGGCGGCGAGATGATTGCCAAGGACATTTGGGGCATGCGCGAGCTCGCATATCCCATCAAAAAAAACACGAGCGGCTACTATGTTTTCTACTATTTCAAGGCCGCTCCCGACGCCCCGCATAAGATTCGCGACGCCGTGATGCTGAACGAGAACATCGTTCGCCATATGATTATCGTCAGCGAATTTATGCCCGAAAAACTTAGGAAAGGGGGAGTCGATGGGCAAGAGCAATAGTAATAGTAGTAGAAGTAAACCGAGACGTTCGATGCGGTTCACTGCGCGCAGAAAGACCTGTCTTTTCTGCGATGAACCCGACATTGTTATCGATTACAAGAATACCGATATAGTCAAACGGTATCTTTCCGAGCGCGGCAAGATCGTTGCCCGTAGGGTTAACGGCAACTGCGCAAAACACCAACGACAACTGGCGAGGGCGATCAAAAGAGCGCGTTTCATCGCGCTTGCGCCCTTCAAAGTCGATATATACCGGTAGGGGGCAAGATGAAAGTCATTCTTACAGAAGATGTTAAGAGCCTCGGAAATGCCGGCGATGTTGTCGATGTTGCCGATGGTTTCGCCCGTAACTTCCTTATTCCGAAGAACTTAGTCGTTCAAGCGTCCAAGGGCAATCTCGCTCGTGTCGAGCAGATCAAGACCGCCCGCTCTAACCGCGAAGAGAAGCGCAAACGCACTCTTTCCGCCCTCGCGGAGAAGCTCGAGGGCTTCAGCGTGGATATTCCGGTTCAGGTCGGCGAGGACGATCGCGTCTTCGGTGCAGTCACTTCGACAATGATAGCCGACGCATTGAGGACAAAGGGCTTCAATATTGAACGCAAGACAATTCAACTCGAAGATCCGATAAAACAGCTCGGCGTTTATAACATCGAAATCAAGTTGCACGCAGAGGTTCGCCCCCAGATCCGTGTCTGGGTAGTTAGCGCCTAAGCGGCCCATGAACAGCCCGTTATTCTGGAGAATACTTCTCGCCCATGTCGCGGCGGATTTTGCTCTCCAGCCCGACGCATTGATTTTGGCCAAGCGGAAGGTTTGGGGAGTAGCTATTCATGCCGGAATTTTCGGGGCGGCGATGGCGGTGACTCTGCGCGAATACCTCGGTTCTCGAACGGTTTTATTCGTAATCGTCGGACTCACCGCCTTCCATTTCGCCGTTGACTGCGGGAAAAGTTATATCCAACGCCTCTCGGGCCGAGAGTCGTTCTTTGTGTTTTTAGGCGATCAAGCGCTTCATATAGGTTCGATCGTTCTCGTTTCGGTTTTGCTCAGATTTCGCGTCATCACGGTTCAACCGGCCTTTCTTCCGCTCTCTCTGGCAATAATCGCAGTTTGGGGTGGTTCGATCATCTTCGAGACGATCAAGGCCGAGGTGACCGGCGAATACCTGAGACCGTTTACAGGGCTCGGTTCGGGCCGCGGAAAACTCGCGATGGTGGAAAACGCCGTGCTTTTCGCGATTGGTTTGCAATTCGGTTGGTTTTTGCTCGGCCTTATATTCCTGATTCCGAGGGCGGTCGGTTGGTTTAGGGGGAAAGAACTCGGAGTCGTGCCCTTTTGCTGGGCGCTGGCCTTTTCACTCGGTTTAATCTCAAGATTCGTTGTTCTAAAAGGATGAAACTTCTCATCATCGAAAGTATGGCGATCGATACCAAATCTAACGATATGGTCGTCGTTCTCCGCGTCGAGGGCGATGAAGAGCTCCTTCCCATTTGGATCGGCAACTCCGAAGCGGTCTCCATCGCGCTTTCGCTGACAAATACCGAGCCGCCGCGCCCGTTGACTCACGATCTAATCTTCAATATAATCCGCGGCTTCGATGCCGAGATTCAGCGCGTCGTCATCACCGCACTTATCGAGAATACATACCTCGCGCTCGTTTATCTCCAACGCGGCGACGAGCTTATCGTCGTCGATTCGAGGCCGTCGGACGCTATCGCGCTCGCGCTTCGGGCCGGTGCGCCGATATTCCTTAAAAGCGATATTCCTACAATAAGCGCCGATCTCGAGGACAACGAGCGCAAACGCTTCGAGGCCCGAATGAGGCGTGTCGAACCGAAGCAAATCCTTGGAGGGTTTAATGATTAGGGACTTCGAAGGGAAAACACCGGAAACCGCGAAGGCCGCCTTTATCGCCGAGAATGCGACGATTATCGGCGATGTCCATCTCAAGGCCGACTCGAGCGTTTGGTTCGGCGCGGTTCTCAGGGCCGATCTCGACTCGATCACTATCGGCGAACGCTCGAATATCCAAGAGCTTTGCGTCGTCCATGTCGATTGCGGCAAGCCGGTGATCCTCGGCGACGACGTCACTGTCGGCCATTCGGCGACCTTGCACGGATGTGTCATCGAGGATCGATGCCTCATAGGAATGGGCGCGGTTGTTCTCGACGGCGCTCATATCGGCGCAGGCTCGATAGTCGCCGCGAATTCGCTCGTCACCCCCGGGAAAAAGGTTCCCCCTCGATCGCTCGTGGCCGGCGTTCCGGCTAAGCCCTTGCGGGAATTGACCGAAAAAGATTATGAGGATTTGAAACATCATGCGGAGAGCTATGTCGAACTCGCTAAAAGGCATTCTTAGGTTTTCAGCCGCTATTATTGTCTTTGCGGCCGGTCCGCTTACGGGCTGGGTCGATCCATCCTTCGTGGAAAGTTCTTTTAAATCCGCGCTGGAGACCTACCGTAAGGCGAATTACAATCAAGCGCACGAGAGCTTCACGACGCTCCTGATGGACTCGCGCGGAACAGGCTATTACTCGATGACGCGCTTTATGGTCGCCCTTAGCTCCTATCGAGAGGGCAGATGGGAGCCGGCGGCGCGCGAGTTCGCCGACTTTGTTAAAAGCTTCCCCGAAAGCGAATTCGCTTCGACTGCGAAGCTTTATCAGGGCAACGCCCTTTTCTTCTCCGGCGACCTCGTCGGCGCGGCCGAGGCCTTCCTTGCCTCCGCCAAGACTGCGGGGGTAACGAATCCCGAGGTTCACACCAACGCGATGACCTCGGCGGCAAATCTGCTTTGGGGATACCTCACCGACGATCAGATGGCGCTTCTTTCCGGCCGTATCGAGGGCGTATCCGGCCAGATCGTCGATTTCTACAGGGTCAAGCGCTTTCAACACCGCGGCGAAAACCGTAGAGCGCTCGAGCTTTGCAACCGTAGCCTCGAATCGCGGGGAACGGGCGAATTCACCGACAGCCTGCGAGCTTTATCGAATTCGTTATCTTCATCGATCTCCGGAAAGATCACAATTCTTGTGCTCGCACCGACAGAGGGGCGTTACGCCGAGTTCGGCCTCGCCATCGCGAACGGCGTCCGGATGGCGGTCGAGAAAAACTCCCGCGACGGCAAGAAGAATATTTCTATCGTAGTGGAAAACACCTCCGCCGACCCGCTGGTCGCGACCTACGCCTGCAAGTCGGCGATAGCCAAGCACGCGCCGATCGCGGTTATCGGGCCGCTTCTGTCCGAGGTCGCCGTGCCCGTTGCGATATGTTGCGATCAAGAGCGCGTTCCGCTCATTATGCCCACCGCCAGCAAAGAAGGCCTTGCGGGGATATCGCCCTTCACGTTTCAATTGTCCGCGCCGCCCTCGGTAGGCGCGAAAACATTAGCCCGATTCGCCGTCGATTCCCTTGGCCTGACCCGCTTCTCCGCCCTCGCGCCGGACGACGCGGTGGGCAGAAAGGCTGTCGATACCTTCGCAAAAGAGGTGGAGGCCCTCGGCGCAAAGATGTCGGGAGTGGCCTATTATTCCTCGGGCACAATCGATTTCTCCGAACAGCTAAAGAGCATTCGGAAGCCCTATTGGGAAGAGGCGCGCAGGTCCTTCCCCTATGCCGACTCGACGGACAGCCGTTTCTACAAGCCGGATCGTTCGGTTCGCAACGAGGACGAATGGATAGTCGAAATCCCGGGGTTCTTCATTCCGGCCTATTCCGAGGATCTGGTGAATATCCTTCCGCAGGTTCCTTTCAATTATATCCGCGCGAGGTTCTTGGGCGAAAACGGCTGGATTATCAACCAGCTGAAAACAATGAACGGCGCCCTTCTCGACAGCTCGATAATCGTTCCCGACGATTTCTGGGTCGATGAATCGAGCACTATGTGGACTGCCTTCTCAAATGAATACCGCAAGAGCTTCGGCGCGGCGCCCACGAGGATTGCCGCGCTGGCCTATGACTGCGCCAAACTCGTCCTGACCGGAATCGACAAGGGCCTCATCACGCCCGAACAGCAGAGGGATTTCCTCTCCGCGACGCGAAATTTCGTCGGGCCGAGCGGGAAGATCACCTTCGACGAATTCGGCACGAATGTCGATGTCTCGCTGGTTCGCTTCAATGGAAATAAACCCGAGAAAATCAGGTAAGTTATGACAAATGAACCGTTTATGAAAATCCGAACGCCCGACGGCACCGAGAGGGAGATCACAATCGAGCAGTTGTGCGCAAGCAACCATATTACATATCAGGCACTGGTCACCCTGCTCGTGAAGAAGGGCATAGTCTCTCAGGAGGAACTGCTGGAGGAAGTGACGCGCGTGCAAAATCAACGCTTCGGGGACAATGAGTAATTTCTCTTGGACAGACCGCCCCTCGGACGAGTTCAAGGGCCGCAAGGTCTTCGGATGGGTGATCATCGCCCTGACCGGAGTCGCGGTCTATTTGGCCTCCGATAATATAATCTTCGCGGTCGTTTCTCTCTTTTTGATGCTTTTTGCCAGCTCTCGGTTCTATTTCAAAACCTATTTCTCCGCCGACGAACTCGGAATCGGCGAAAAATTCATGGGGTTTTCAAGAACGCGGAAATGGAGCGAGTTCCGCCGAGTCGATGTCGGAAAGAGGGCGGTCTTTCTATCGCCCTTCCCGACACCGCGGCGAATGGACAATTTCCGAGGATGGTTCGTCCCGACGCCCTCGGACGAAGTGAAGCAGTTCATTGTCGATAAAGTTAAAGAGACCTTTAAGGCTGATAAATAAACGGAGGCCGCTATCCGAGAAGATTTTTGGAATATCGATTGGGATCGCGAGTTCGCGACCGAGCTTTCCGAGGAGGAACTCGAGCTGTTCGATAAGCTCGCGAAGGAGATCGCAGTGCGCCAGATGACAGCCCCCGCGCTTATGATCATCGAGGGCTTTAAGCCCCTAAATTGGATCGGGAGCCAGTTTTTACTGTTAATCGAACCAATTACTGTGTATATTTTCAATTTTAGGCAGATTCAAATTATTCGTCGAGCCCTGCAGAAACGCGAGGCGATGGAACAGCTCGCCCGCAGAATAGAAGAGGCCGACGCTAAATACGGGCCGAAGAAGAGATCGGCGAAAAAGAGGAGTTCCGATGAGCAAGAAACCTGAAGATATCAAGGTGATTCTCGCAACCGACTGCGGATCGACCACCACCAAGGCTATCCTCATTATGTTGCAGGACGGCGAGTATAGACTCGTTGTCCGCGGGGAGGCGCCAACCACAGTCGAGGCACCCTTCGAAGATGTCACGATGGGTGTTCTCAACGCCGTCACAGAGGTCTCGGAGCTGGCCGGCCGAAAACTCGTCAATGAGGACGAGACGATTATGAGGCCTACCTCCGGCACAAACGGCACCGATATTTATATCTCGACCTCCAGCGCGGGCGGAGGCCTTCAGATGATGGTCGCCGGTGTTGTCCGCAGTATGACCGCCAAATCGGCGGAAAACGCCGCACTCGGCGCGGGCGCTATTGTTATGGATGTCATCGCCTCGAACGACAAGCGCCTCGCGCATGAGCAAATCGAGCGAATTCGCCAGCTCCGCCCGGATATGATCCTGCTCTCCGGCGGAATCGACGGCGGAACGGTAACCCATGTCGTCGAACTGGCGGAGCTTATCAGCGCCGCCGACCCGAAGCCCCGCCTCGGAATTGGATTTCACCTGCCGGTGATCTACGCCGGCAATATCGACGCCCGTGTCAATGTCGGCGAGATACTGGCCGAGAAGGTCGATCTTCGAATCGTCGATAATATCCGACCGGTGCTCGAGGAAGAAAACCTCAAACCCGCCCGCGAGATGATTCACAACCTCTTCATGGAACATGTTATGGCGCAGGCCCCCGGATATAAAAAGCTCATGAGTTGGGCCGACGCGCCGATTATGCCTACTCCGGGCGCGGTCGGGCTCATCATGAAGCGCGTCGCCGACGAGGAGGGCATTCAAGTCCTCGGCGTCGATATCGGCGGCGCAACCACCGATGTCTTCAGTGTGTTCAAGAATCCCTCATACGATAACCATAAAGACGAGAACGAGATCGACAACCCGAAGACCATCTTCAACCGCACCGTCTCGGCGAACCTCGGAATGAGCTATTCGATCAGCAATGTCTTCAAGGAAACCGGCATCGCGAATGTCCTTCGCTGGGTGCCCTTCAAGATGGACGAGGTCGTGCTTCGCAATCAAGTTAAAAACAAGATGATTCGCCCGACAACGATCCCGCAAGCGATGGAGACACTCATCTTCGAGCAGGCCCTCGCGCGCGAGGCGCTTAGGTTAGCCTTCATTCAACATCAGAATTTCGCGACAACCCTCCAAGGCGTGCAAAAAAAACGCACTATCTCGGAGACCTTCGAACAGGCCGACAGCGACACGCTCGTAAACCTTATGGGATTAGATATACTTATCGGCTCCGGCGGTGTCCTATCGCACGCGCCGAAGCGCAATCAGGCCGCGATGATGTTGCTCGACGCCTTCCAGCCGCAGGGCGTGACAATGCTCGCGGTGGATTCGATCTTCATGATGCCGCAACTCGGCGTGCTATCGACGATACATCCGAAAGCCGCGACAGAGGTATTCCACAAGGATTGCCTGATCTACCTCGGCGACTCGATCTCTCCGAAGGGGATCGGAAAACCCGGGCAAACCGTCGGGCGCTACAAAATCGAGATGCCCACGGGGCAGGTTATCGAGGGCGAGCTCGCCTTCGGAGAGATGAAGAAATTCCCGCTCGGAATCGGCGAAAAGGCTAAACTGACCTTCGATTGCTCGCGCGGCTTCGACTGCGGCGAGGGTAGCGGAAAGAAGATCGAAAGAGAGATATTCGGAGGCGTCGTCGGGGTTATTCTCGACGGAAGAGGCCGGCCGCTCATTATCCCCGAGGCCGAGGCGGAAAGGGTCGAAGCCCTTACGAAGTGGCTTCTGGCCCTCGAAGTCTATCCCGAAACCGCCCTTAAAGGCTAATTATTCAAGGAGATAAGATATGGGACACGTTTACACCCCCGGCCTGAAGGTCACCGAATACACGAAAGTCAAGAAGCGCAGGATATTGCCGCTTAAGGGCGATGTCGTTGTCAAGGTGGGCGACAAGGTCAATCCCCACGATGTCGTTGCGAGGACGGAGCTTCCGGGCAATGTTGACTCGATCAACGCCACCAACCTACTCGGTTGCGACCCCGACGACCTGCAGTATTTCATCAAGGTCGAAATGAATACGCCGATTTCAAAGGGGCAGGTTATCGCCCAAAACAAGGGCATCTTCAACACCGGCTTTTTCAAAACACAGATAAAAATGCCCTTCGACGGGCATATCGAATCGGTCAGCCATGTCACCGGCAATGTCCTCCTTCGCGCAAATCCTATTCCTGTCGAGATGACAGCCTATCTCGAGGGTCAAGTGATGGAGGTTATTCCGAACGAGGGCGTCGTCGTCGAGGCTAACGCCACCTTCATTCAAGGTATCTTCGGGATCGGCGGCGAGCGCTTCGGCGAAATCGCCATCGCCACCCCCGACTATAACTGCGACCTCACAGCCGAACTCGTCAAGGAAGAGCACCGCGGAAAGATAATCGTTTGCGGAAGGCGAATCACCTCCGAGGCCTTCAAAAAGGCCATCGAGACCGGCGTTAAGGGCATCGTCGGCGGCGGCGTCGATGACCGCGACCTCAAGGAGATACTCGGCGAGGACATCGGAGTCGCGATCACCGGCTCCGAGGACATCGCCACCTCACTCATCGTTACAGAGGGCTTCGGCGATATTCCGATGGCCGAGAGGACCTTCGAGCTTATCAAAAAATACCGCGGAAGACATGCGAGCATGAACGGCGCGACGCAGATCCGCGCAGGCGTTATTCGGCCGGAGTTGGTTATCGCACAACCCCAACCGCCGGCGGGATTCACCGAGCCTACCGAGGCCAAGGTCGGTCTCGAGATCGGAAGTGTCGTCAGGATTATCAGAGTTCCATATTTCGGAGTTCTCGGCGAGGTCATCGACCTTCCGCCCGAGCTTATGGTGCTCGAGAGCGGCTCGAAGGCGCGTGTTCTGAGGGTTCGTTTCAAGGACGGCGCCGAGGCGGTTATACCGCGCGCCAATGTCGAAACTATCGAGACTTAAGCGCTCGGAGATTTACAGGAGCGGGCGGGCGATTCCGTTTAAGATCTAAAACGGTGTATTTGCAAAAAACCTTTTCGCAAACGGCCGTTATGATATTATGCCCTTGCGCAAACGTAAATATCGAGATATATTAGTTAAAATTTAGAATTATAATCATTTAACAATATGGGCTGAAACCCACAAACGAAAGGAGAGAGGATGCACCGTCCGAAAGTTCAGACCCTCGCATTTCTTGCTATTGCGGTATGGGTCTCGATGTTGCTTTCGGGGTGTGTTCAGGAATCGACGGCGCCCGCCGTCCCTACCGGTGCCACAGTCACGGATATCCCTGCCGACGATGGGACGAATATACTTATCGCATGGAGGCACTACAAGTCCTCCACCGCTAAGCAATATTCGGTTTACTACTCCCTATCGAAGGACTCCCTCGAAAACGAGGACCTGATGAAGTCGCTTACCCCGATCGTTCGAACGATCCAAACAGCCGCGTCTTCGGTCGGGGACACTACAGCGAACAATGTCTGTGATTTGGATTACTATGTCGTCCTGGATGACCCCTCGAGCGAAAATCCGCGTGTGACTTTAGTCAAAGCCACAAACGAAAATCGCGACTCTCTCGCCTCTATCGGCGAGAAGGTCCTTCAAGTCGAAAGCGAACTGGCTCCCGTGGGTCAGGACGAATTGAAGCTGATCTATGCCCAAGGCGATTTCTATCGCGTGAAACCGCCCGATGCGCCGGGTGAGGCGAACAAAACTACCGTCGAGAACTCGACCCTCGCCATCGACTCCACCGGCCCGAAGATTGCCGAGGGCACAAATTCCCTCATCTTCGAGCTTGGATTATCGCCTGCAGAAAAGGCCTTCCGCGACGCCGAGGACAGAATCGTCCCGTTCGATCCCGAACAGAACGAGTTCTTCCTCAAATACGGCACCAAAATCCTCGGGATTGTCACCTCGAAAAGCCGCTATACACTCGATTTCGATATCGTTCAAGCCTTCATCCGCGGCAATATCGCTCCGGGGCAAACCTATTTCTACAAAATCGTTGCGGACAACGGCAAAAAGGCAACCGCTTCGAGCGAGATACTGGAGTTTACTCCACAGAACGAGCCGCCAATCCCCGCGATGGGCGCTTCCGCCCGCTGGGACGCGGAAAGATCCGAGGTGCTGTTCAACTGGCAGGGATTCATCCCAAGCCTCAAGCCCTTCAGAGATGTCCGCGAATACACAATCCATAAATTTACCAAAGAAGACAGCGCCTGCGTCGCCGGCGAGATCATCGGAACATACGCCCCGGACTTCACCTCCGCAATCGTGAAAGGCGAATTCTCCGAAGGCGATATGTTCTATATCGCGACAACCGACAAGTCGGATCAGCGCTCTGTCTCACAGCCCTTCGGCTTGACACCGTTCAAGCTCTCTCCGCCGACACTCGTCGAGCCGCTCGATGTCGTCGATTTCGAGAATGACGACGGCGGTGCGTTGTCGGTGCGTTGGGGAGTCCCTCAAATCGCCATCGATATTGTCGCTATCGATCCTTCCCCGAAATTCGAGGATAAAGAGCTTGGCGAAAATTATTATCTCGTGCCTACCGAGTCCGGATATGAAATCGCGCACCTCGAGGCGACCGAAGAAATGCCGATCGACCCGAAGGCCGCGCCGATTGTCGGCGTTAAGGAATCCAAGTTGGCCGAAAAGTTCGATGTTAGCGTGTCCTATCGGATGTTTATCAACGATGACAACGATGTCCTTTACGCCAAGTTTAAGCTCGACGACGGCAAGTTCCAGAACGACTTCGCAAACGTCGGCTCATTCAAATTCGAGGGGCTTCCCGCCGGAGAGCACACCTTCGAGGCCGTGCTTCTCAACTCCGCGGGCAAAGAGCTTAAAAACCCCGAGGCGAGAGTGACAAGAACGATCGTAATAGACCGTCCCACAACCTATTGGGACGACAGACCCACCGATCATCTCGAATTCTGGCGCGGCAACGCCGAGATTATCCGCAAAGACACCGTTTGGTTAGCGGGTGTTCCCGGATTCGACCCGACGAACCGTTTCACCTTCGAGCAGATCGGTATGTCCGAACTCATCGAAAGACAGATCAAAGACGCCTTCCCCGACAGCCTTCGCGATTTAGGCGAATATTACTATTTCGTCCGTCAGGTCGCCGAAGACGGCTCTTTCACAGATAGCGAGATTTTCGGGCCTATAACCCCGAAGTCTCAATTATATCACACCAAGAAGAGCATGGTCCTAGTACTGGTCATCCTGTTCATCGCGTTAGTAACCATCTTCCTCAAGCTCGCGCGAACAGGCAGGCGTTTCTACCTCCGCCCGATCGCCGGAATCGCCCACCTCGACGAGGCCCTCGGAAGGGCCACCGAGATGGGAAGGCCAATCCTCTATGTCCTCGGATTGTCGGGAATTAGCGATATCGCAACCTTGGCCGGTCTTACTATCCTCGGTCGTGTCGCTAAGAAATCCGCCGAGTTCCAAACACGCATTCTTGTCCCCTGCGTCGATCCAATCGTCATGATCGTGGCGCAAGAGACTGTCAAAACCGCCTGTATGGACGCCGGCAGGCCTGATACGTATAACGAAGACGATGTCTTCTACGCCGCGGGAAGCCAGTTCTCCTACGCCGCGGCGGTGGCCGGTTTGATGGTCAGGCACAAGACGGCGGCGAACTTCTATATGGGCATGTTCTTCGCCGAGTCCCTGATCCTCACCGAGACCGGCTCGATGACCGGATCGATTCAGATCGCCGGAACCGACGCCGTCACGCAGATCCCATTCTTCATCACCACCTGTGACTACACGCTCATCGGCGAAGAGCTTTATGCGGCCTCGGCCTATCTCTCCCAAGACCCGCTTCAGGTCGGGACGCTCAAAGCTCAGGACATGCTGAAGGCTATCTATATGGTCGTTATCGTCATTGGGACTGTCGCCATGACCACCGGGTTCATGTGGTTTGTTAACCTGTTTAAGATCCGGCTGGAACAGTAAGGAGGCCCCATGCTTTGGAAAAAACAGATACCGCTTGCGATTACCTTCATTACGGGGCTGGTTTTCGGAATCCAATATTTCGTGCCGCATAGGACCAGCGAAAACCTCTTCAATGCCTATGTCGATTGGGAGATCGTTATCGGCATTTTCGGCGGGATATTGGCCTATATCAGCTTCTATCGCGCCCATACAATGAGGATAAGGAAAAAGGCGCCCGCATGGCAATATTCCCTCGTCGCGATTGGAATATCCCTCTTAATGATCTTCTTCGGTTTCATTCAGGGAACCGAAACGGGGACATTCTTCTCGAACATGTATTTTTATGTGCTCGTCTCGATCGAGGGAACCATGTTCAGCCTGCTCGCCTTCTACATCTCGAGTGCGGCCTATAGAGCCTTTAGGGCGCGTAGCGCTCAAGCCACGGCTCTGCTCATCGCCGCTATCATCGTGATGCTCGGGCGAATTCCGTTGGGCGAACAACTCAGTTTCTGGAAGCTGATTTGGAGCAATGCACCCTCTTTTACAGATATAGCTAACTGGATACTCAACATCCCCAATATGGCCGCCAAGAGGGCGATGAACTTGGGCATCGGACTCGGAATCATGATGCTCAGCCTCAAAATCGTCCTCGGAATCGAGCGTTCCTATATGGGTAGCGGAGATTAGGGGGAATGAAAATGGCAGAACTTAAACAAGAAAAAACCTTTTGGGAAAAACTGGTTCAGATAGATAGGCGTTTTATCTATTTGATCATCGCCCTCGCAATGACTCTCCCCTTCTTCTTCCAGATGGGACTGCCCATTCCAGCGACGAAAGAGGTCAAAGATATCTACGATCTCATCGAGACATTCAAACCCAACGATGTGGTCATCCTGTCCGCAGACTTCGATCCCTCCGTTTCGCCTGAGCTTTTGCCTATGTTCGACGCAATGTTCAGGCACTGCCTCAAGGCCGGAGTCAAGGTCATCGCTATGAGCCTCTATATTCAAGGCCCGGGACTTATCGAGCCGGTTATTAATCAGGCCGCAAAAGACTATAATAAAGTCAACGGCATCGATTACGCCTTCCTCGGATGGCAATACGGCTACAATCTCGTCGTCATCAACATGATGGAGAATCTCAAGCAAACCTTCCCGGTTGATTACTACGGCGAGCGCACCGAAGACCTGCCGATCCTCGGCAATGTCAACAACTATGCCGATTACGACCTCATCACCTCGATGAACGGTTCCTCGACATATATGACATGGCTATTGTATGCGCACGAGCCGTATAATGTCCCGATGGCCTGCGGAGTGACGGCTGTTTCCGCCGCCGATGTTTACCCCTATATCCAATCCGGGCAGTTCATCGGAATGCTCGGAGGACTCAAGGGCGCGGCGGAATATGAAACGCTCATCTCCGAGAAGAGAATGGCCACAATGGGAATGGAAGCCCAGAACTGGGCGCATATCTTCATCATTCTCTTCATCATCATCGGGAATATCGGTTTCTTTATCATCGGCAGGAAGAAATAGGAGGAACGAACATGCAACTTTCCACAAATATCTGGGTTTGGCTCGGCGTGTTCTTCACCCTCAGTGTGTTGAGCTTCCTGTATAAGGATAATCCCTTCTACAAGCTTGCCGAGCATGTCACCGTCGGGGTCTCCATCGGTTATGCAATCGTGCTTTGGTGGAACCTTACCGTTTATCCGCGATTCATCATCCCCGTTTTCGAAAACGGCCATTTCATTCTAATCATTCCGGCGATTCTCGGGCTTATGATGGTGCTCCGAATCGTGCCAAAGTGGAGCTGGCTTTCGCGCTATGCAATATGCTTCACCGTCGGCGGCGGCGCCGGCATGGGAATCCCCCGAAGCATGCAGGCCTCTGTTCTGCGCCAGCTCGAGGCCACGATGCTTCCGCTTAGCCTGAACTCCGCGACCGGAATCAACAATATAGTGATCTTCATCGGCGTTCTGACGGTTCTTATATACTTCTTCTTCTCGAAGGAGCATAAGGGCGTCTTCGGCGGCGCCGCCAAGATCGGTATCTGGTTCCTGATGGTCGGCTTCGGCGCGACATTCGGCTACACGGTGATGGCGCGTCTTTCGCTTTTCATCGGGCGTGTGCTATTTATTCTGCAGGACTTCCTCGGACTCAACCTCGCGGGGTAAATGCGCGCACTATTCGCTATAATGATTGCGGCGTCTGCGCTAACAGGCGCCGCTTTCGCTTTGGAACCTCCCTCGCCGGAGATCGTCGAGCGCTTCTTTCGATCGAGACTCGAACCGACTTCGCGATGGCGTTGCACCGCCCGATGCGAAATACTCTCCGGAGACGATACCATCGCGAACAACCTCGACAGCGCGGTTTTCGTCGATTCATCCGCGGTCGGGTTCTCCTTCGAGCAGACGCCCTATTCGCTTGGCCGTGAGGATTTCTTCATGCCGCTGAAACTCGCGCGTAGCGACTTCGATTCGATCGCGATCAACAAGACAAGAGTTCGTTTTTCCGAGATTATGTGTTGGAAGGCGAGGATTTTTGCCCACGATAAAAGCTTCGAGGTGCTTCTATCCGGCGACGGCTTCTTCCGCCTTATGCAGATGGAGTTGAAAACCGGTGGGAAGGCGAACTCGAGGGATGTTTGGTCTTTTCATGAGGTCGAGAAAGGGAAGGACCTTCCAATAAAGCTCACTCGCTCCGTCGAGTTCGGCTGGGGCGAGGAGAAAACCTCTATCGTTTCGAGCGTGGAGCTTTTCGACCTCCGGAGGGACGACCGCTCAGATACTTCACCGCAATAGCCGGCGCTTCGCGCTCTTCGTGATAAAAAACCATCCCCTCGACTCGCGCCCGCTTGAAAAAAAGGCTGTCCGGAAACTCGAACCCGACCGGAAAGCAAAGTATCTCCGAGCCTCGCGAATCCGAGAGCCTGAGGTAATCCCCCTCAAAAAAAGGCCCGCCCGAAACTCGAACTGAATCGCCCATAAAAGCGGGCGGGTCGGAAACAATCAGCGAAATATCGGTTTTCACCGGTTCTGCGATCGGGCTTCCAATCTCCACCTTACGGGCGCAGGATATGGAGATGATTACTAATGCCAGCAAGGTTGTCGTTGCGATAATTCTCAAGGCAAAACCTTGATTCTGTCCTCGAAATCCGGTGTGCCGAGGCCGTCGGAAAGATAGTCGATAACCGTTTCCGCAATCGGTCGGCCTAAATCGAAGGGTCTCCCCGCGAACTCGGTATAACCGAATCCTCCGCTCGCGACAAAATCGGTAGTCGCAACGACGAACCTCGCGGACAAGTCCAGCTGTGCGCCCCTGAAACCGACCTCCGCGAGGCGCCCCTCGCCGGCCGAGGAGGTGTCCATCGCAAGGGTTAACCCCGAGACCTGAAAAAACCCGTTTTGCCGCAGACCCATCCGGTTAGCGGATTCATCGAGAACCCGCATAAGCTCATCGCCGCGAAGCTCGACTATCGCGACGCGCTCGTTATAGGGGAAAACCTCGCGAATATCCGTATCGAAAAGGATTCCGGCGGGCAAAACACGATCTCCGAAAAACGATCCCGCGGGAATGAGCGCTATCTCGACCTGAGGATAGGCCGAGATAATCGCGTCACAGACAAGATTGCCGAGATTCGACTCGCCGGAGGCGAGTATATCCTCGCGCGCATCGAGCGGTGAATCGAGTGTTCGGACAAACCGTTTCGGCGGGATTCGGTTCGAAATCGATTCGACAATATCGAAGGCCTTCTGATCCGGCGGTATCTTCCCGTCGATAAGGACGGGCGACCATTGGAATTCGGTCATACCGCCGGAATCGTCCCAAGAAGTAAACAGCACGCCGAGCCTCGCCCGACCGCCCTCGGCGCACCCGACCAGCACCGTCATATCCACGCCGTTATTCAAAACGATTGGCTCGTCGGCATAGCTATGCCACTCGGAGGCGATAATCAAGTCGATAGCCCCGACCTCGCCGGCAATCTCGATGTTCCGCTCGATATCGAGTTGCGAGAGCATAACAATGACCTCGCATTTCTTGGAAAGCTCATCGACGACTGTTTCAGCAACCGAAAGGAGATCATCTTCGATATCGACGATTCCGGCCGGTCGCGCCCTCGCGGAGAGATCCGCGGGCACCATCCCGAAAACACCGATCTTCATGCCACCGCGCTCGAAGATCGCATAGGGCAAAACATGGCGGCATAGTTTGCACTGCGGCGGTGCGACGAAGTTTGTCAAGACCGGAGCGAAACCCGCACGGTGCGCCCATCCGTCGAGAAGATCCTCGCCCATCGCCAGTTCCTCGCCGCCGAGGAGCATTGCGTCGTAGCGGTCGAGGTTCAAAAGCTCCAGCTCGGGTTCGCCCTTGAAAAGGCTATATATTCGGCCGGCAAAATGGTCTCCGGTATCGAGCAGGACGAACCTGTCCGAGGCGAGCCGGGTTTCGCGAATCACCCTCGATAGCCTCGCCGAGCCTCCAAACGAGCCGGAATCCGTCTCGGTGGGGAAGATTCCGCTTTGAAAGCCGGATGTGAAGGCGAATGTGATATTCGCGCAGAGGGCCGCAGTTGCGGAATACAGCCCGATAAGGACTATCGCCGGGGCCAAGACAAAAGAGGGTTTTCTGTTTGCGCGGAACATCCGATACCCACCGGCTTAGACGGTTTAATGATCGTGGTTTTTTAAAATTACTCGATTTTCCGGCAAATGCAAGCAAAAAGCTCCTCAAAATAAAGTCGCCCAAGCTGTGCGAAAATCCGTATTCCATTGACAGAACGCCGTCGATAGATTAAATTAGGTAGGATGCTTAGGAAAATTAAAATAGAAAATCTCGCCGTAATCGATCACCTCGAGTTCGAGCTCGAGAGCGGCCTTTGCGTCCTGACCGGTGAGACCGGAGCCGGCAAATCCCTCGTCGTTGGGGCGATCGAGCTTCTTCTCGGTGCGCGCGCCGATTCCTCCAAGGTCAGAACCGGAGAGGAAGCGGCATTGGTCGAGGGGCTTTTCCAAAACGGCGGGAAAACCACGACGGTGAAAAGAAGGATCACCTCCGGCGGCAGAAGTTATGCGTGGATTGACGATTCCCCTGTGACGGTCTCCGAACTCGTTGAAAAAACCACCGGTTGGGCCGACCTTTTAGGTCAACACGAGCACCAATCCTTGCTCGATTCGACTACGCACATCGATCTCTTAGACAGCTTCGCCGGATCGGTCGAGATGGCACGCGAGTTCAAGGCCGAATTCCGCCGGCTCGAGGATGCCTTGGCACAACTCAATCGCTTAAAGCGCGAGGTGGAGCGTTCGCGGGAAAGATCGCGGCACAGGGAGTTCGAGATAAGGGAGCTTTCCGAGGCCAAGCTCGATATCGATGAATGGGAGTCGATAAACTCCAAACTCGCCAGAATCGACGCCGCCGAGCGGATCCTCGAGCGCGCCAACGAGTGCCTCGGAGCCTTGACTGACGGCAACCCGAGCGCGATCGAGCTTCTTTCGTTGGCGGAAAGGGCGCTTGCCGATATATCGCGCTTCGCCTCGGAGGCCGCCTCGGTCGCGGATATTATCGACACCGCTCAAACCGCGATCTCCGAGGCCGCGCGAGAGATATCCAATATCGCCGATTCTGTCGATATCGACCCGGAAGAGGCCGAGTTCCTCCGAGGGCGGCAGATGATGATCGAGCGTCTCACTCGAAAATACGGACGCGATGTCGCGGGCCTGATAGACTATCTTTCCGAGATCGGAAAATCCGAGGACGACATCGCCCGAATCGAGGAAGAAATCGAGTCGAGAGAGACCGGAATACTCCGAAGCAAAACGCATCTCGTCGGCATAGCAGACACACTTCGCGAGAGGCGCGAGGCCGCTGTCCCTCTGCTTAGAGAGCGGCTTCAGGCCGCGCTTGCCCCGCTCGGGATGGAGTCCGTTCGCTTCGAGGTCCATTTTGACAGAATCGCCGAAGCCTCCGGGCCGGTAATCATCGGCGACGAACGCTTTGCCCTTCTCCCGACAGGCTCCGAGACCGCCGAGTTCCTGATCTCGACTAACCCCGGCGAAGACCTGCGGCCATTGGCCGCAATAGTCAGCGGCGGCGAGCTTTCGAGGATTATGCTCGCGATGAAATCGCTGATTCGTTCGAGCGATTTCGAGGGAATAGCGGTTTTCGACGAGGTCGATACCGGCATCGGCGGCGAGGTCGGAAACGCTGTCGGAGTCGAGCTTAAAAGGCTCGCACACCACGGCCAAATATTAGTTATCACTCATCTTCCCCAGATTGCAAGATTGGCGGATCTTCACCTTCGAGTCGCAAAATTCGAGGAGCGCGGCAGAACACGAGTCGCCATCGAGCGCCTCTCCGGCGAGGCAAAACGCGAGGAGCTTATGAGAATGCACGGCGGCGAACCCAATATTTTAATCACATCATGAAAAAAACTAAAGACATCGACTATTTCGCAAAGCGTTTCCACAGCGCCGGCGAAAAGGATATTTACTCGGATAGGGTATTGACTATCCCCAATCTGCTCACGCTCTCGCGAATCGTCGCGCTTCCGCCGCTCCTTTGGTTCCTCAGCAACATCGAAAAATACGGCCCCATTCCGGCGCTCATCATCGGTGCCTATATGCTTCTTTCCGATGTTTTCGACGGCGCGCTGGCAAACGCCCTCGGCCAGATATCTTTGGTCGGAGCGCTGTTAGACCCGGTTGTCGATAAATTGGTGATAAACGCGGTCGCTATCCTTCTCGCCTTCAAGGGCTTCCTTCCGCTGTGGGCGGTGGCGCCAATCCTCATTCGCGACCTCGGGATTCTGATCTTCGGCCTCCGAATCTTCCTCGACTACGAAACCCTCGTGACGCCGGCGATCTTCGGCAGGATAACACCGCTGAGCTGGGTGATCACCTTCCTCATGTCTTTTCTCGGCTTGAATATCTTCAAATGGGTTTTCTTAGGGCTATCGATAACACTGACTCTTATCTCCGGTGGAATTTACTTCTCGAGATATAAAAACTTCCTCAAACTACAAAAAAAGAGCGAATAATATGCGCCAATTTGCAGTTATAGGCCTCGGCAGTTTCGGTTCGACAGTGGCTCTCGAGCTTTCGGGCAGGGGATTAGCGGTTTTGGCCATCGATAAAAACCACGATAAGGTCGATGACATACGCGATTCTGTCACCCACGCGATCGTCGGCGACGGAACCGACCCGGCCTTCCTCGGAAGTATAGGCATCTCGGAGGTCGATGTCGCACTCGTCGCACTCGGCGACGATATCGAGGCGAGCGTTTTGGTCACCCTCAATCTCTCCGAGATGGGAATCCCGACTATAATCGTCAAGGGCATCTCCCCCGAACACGGCAGTATCCTCTCCGCGGTCGGCGCGCATCAGGTGGTTTTCCCCGAAAAGGAAATCGCACAAAGGATAGCAAGATCGCTGGCCGCACCGAATGTTATCGACCATATCCCGCTCGCCGAGGGCTATAATATCGTCGAGATGGTCGCGCCAGAACCGTTCGTTAACAAAACGCTGATCGATCTCAACCTCCGCCGCGAATACGGCGTCGAATTGCTCGTCATCAAACGCGCCCTCCCCGATTCACAGCCGGCTGTGGTTGTCGTCCCCGGGGCCGGCGAAACGATACATGCGGGAGATAAACTGGTCATAATGGGCGCCTCCGACAAGGTGGAGGGGTTGCAAGAACTTTAGTCCAGAGGTGTATTTTGAAAAAACCAATCTATAGGGTTTTATTCGCATCGATAACAATCGCGCTCCTTTGGACGGCCTCCTGCTCTGGGCCGGTAGGGGGATATATGGTGAGTATGACGCTCAACGGCGAGCGATTAGAGTATCCGCAGGCGCGCGTTTATGTTGACAAGGTCAATGTCTATCAGCATTACGACGGCACCGTCGGGTATTCGCTTCTCGATCCCGCCGAGCAGAATTTTTCGCACATGCTCTTCACCCTCGTCGCCGGCGAGTGGGGGATGGACCCCGTGTTCATCCTGACATGGCTGGCCGATGTCCAAGAGATACCGCAGATCTCGGGCATGAATTACGCCGCGAACTCGATCAAGCTGTATCCCCAAACCGAGAAATATCAGGGCATCCCCAACGCCACCGACTATATCGCCTCGTTCAACACCCAAACCTGCTACATCGTCGTCACGATGTCAAAGGTTCAGGTCGAGGAATCGTGGATGAACGGCATCTTCAACGGCGTTTATGTCGAACAGGTCGGGGACAGATGGTGGCGTATGGAGATACAAGACGGCCGCTTTGGCGCGGGATATGCTATGGCGAACAGTGGCGGAAACGCCGCCGAACAACCGTTGCCACCCCAAGAAACCGAGGAGTGAAAATTGTTTAAAAAAGTAGCATTCGCCCTGATATTGATTACAATATCCCTCCTCGCCGAGGCCGCGCCGCCGCAGGCGGTTGCCCTCGTCGAGGCCTATAAATCGGCCCTCGAAGCGCAGAGCATCAAACCCGTCGAAGCACATCTCGCCCGCGATTTCGACTTCTCCGGCGCAGGCCCCGAAATCTCGCGGATGGTCTTCGAACAGGTTCTTTCCTTAGGAGTAATGAAATTAGGCGAGATCACCTCGATCGAGATGAACAATACATCGAATGACAGAGCACGACTTACCTTCCAGACCGAGGTCTCAGTCGGCGACGCCGAACCACAGAAAACCGAGGACAATTTCGATATCGTCCTCGAAGGTGGGGTTTGGAAGATCGCCGCAATCGGCACCGGCGCACTTCAGGCCATGCTCATCGAAGACCCCCTGAAGCAATCGACCTTCAAAATCGAAGGGCCGGCGCTTTCGGAAATCCCCTTCCCGAGCGACTTGGAACACATCGTCGTCGATGTCGTCCTCTCGGGCAAGCCCGCAAAGATGATCATCGACAACGGAACCCCGCTCTCGGTGATCGATCTCTCGATAGCCGAGGGCTTCGAGAGTATAGGCGAAATCGCGATCGCAAAGGCGATGGGCGTCAGCGGCGATATCTCTAACCCCGGCGCGGTGACCGTCGATGAAGTGACTGTCGGCGAAATCAAGGTCTCGAATCTCACCGCCGTCACTATGGATCTCTCGCACCTATCCTCGGCCTTGGGCGTCGAGATCGCAGGCCTTCTCGGCACGGACTTCCTCGGCAGATTCGCATGGACGATAGACTACTCCTCGCGGAAGATATTCCTGAGCAGGCTCGCCGAGGGCGGCGGCCTTCTCGACCCGAACGACAAAATCCTCAAACGCGAGCCGACACACCGAATCCACTTCGACCGTGAGATGCACCTTCTCTACACCTCGGCCGAGTTCGCCAAGGAGATGCCCGCAAATATAATCCTCGACTGCGGCGCCGGCGGCGGAGTCCTGACGCCGGAGTTCTTCGCAAAGCTCCCGAAAAAGGCCTTTTCCGTCAGCGGCACGGACACATTGCTCGGCGCAGACACAAAGCGCATCGAGGTCCAAACGATAATGCCGAAAAAGCTCACAATCGGCGATATATCACGAAAGGATTACCCGATCGTGATCAGCGACCTTTCACATATCAATTCTATGGGGCTTCCAACCCCTATCGACGCTATAATCGGATATAATTTTTTCAGTGATTGGCTGATTACAACAAGGTTCGACGAAAGTGTTGTCGAACTTAGGCCGATCCCAAAATAAGAATGGAGGTTCAGTTGAAGTTCAGGTTCCACATCTTGTTGCTTCTTGCAACGCTTTGCGTCGCCGCTTTCGGACAATTCGAGATACTTTCAGCCCTTCCCGATGTTCCCGAGGTCGCGATGAATTACAGCCCGGGTTCTTGGGTCGAGTATATGATTAAAAACAAAGAGGGGCAAAACCAGATGTTCAAGTTCTCGATTCTTTCCGCCGAAAAGGAAGGCGAAAAAGAATACTTCTGGTTCGAACTCAAATCGACCGATGTCGAGGGGAAGTGGACGATCTTCAAGTTTAAAAGCACCGATCCCAAAGACCAACAATCCGCCGTTTCGCTCGTGATCCAAACCATGAACGAACCGCCGAAACAGATGGATTTCATGTTGCCGGCCAATAGACCCCTCGCGCCGGGAACCGAGGTCGAAGCCCCCGAAGAGAAAGAGGCGGTCGCTGTGCCCGAGGTCAAGGTCGAGGTCGTGAAGGATGTGACTATCGAAACCCCCGCGGGGAAGTTTAAGTGCGACAAATACACAATGATAGACGAAACCGGTAAAACCGAGATATGGGTGACACCGGAGGTTCCCATCGCCGGAGTGGCGAGGGCGGTTCGCGAGGGCGAGGGCGCTACCGAACTGGTCAAATACGGCAAAAACGCTAAATCGGAGATCTCTGGCGATGCCCAAAAGATTGAGCTTCCAAACCGCAAGGAACTTCTCAAGCGCCCGAAAAACTGATCTTCTATCCTATCGACCGGGGTTGGTTCACCAAGAACCGCCCCGGTTTCCTTTATTCCTGTCCGAACAATTCCTACAGAACTCTATCGGGAACTCGAAAGCCACCGAAACCATACTGTAATTCGGTTTGAGAGTGAGATCGGCGGTCGTGCCGGTGGCGTTGAAAAGCGCAAGATCCGCAACGGGGTCGATCTCCGCATAGGGAATCTCGACAGTCCGCAAGGTGGCGGTTTCGTATTCGAAGTAGAAGGCATAATGATCGCAAAGGCGCACCCGCATTCCGGCACCGATATTGAAGCCGTGTGAAGTCGCCGAGGCGAGCTCCAGCGTAATTATATCGAAGTCGTAACCGAAATGGACATAGGGTTGCCACCTGCCGTCAACCTCCGCCGACCAGCGAATACGGCCGACGAGATTGTAGTTATTCATATCCCATTTGTCTTGGCCATAGATCGCGACGCTATTATGAAGCTCGATGGTTTGAAACCAAAAATCGCCGGGGGCATATTCGAACTGAATCTCTATGTCCAAGCGATTCTTGCGCTCATGAATCTCCTGCCTGAAGAACAGCCCGAGCTTTCCGCCGAGCGACATCCCGCGATCCGGTGCAACATCGAAGGGATTCAGCGTCAAAGTCGGAGTCGCGAGCTGAGAGTAGGACATCGGAGTGTTATGTGCCGTCACGCCGAAATGCCCCGAGGTTAGCATTGGAGCGAAATAGAACCCGGATTTGGCATCCCCCTGTGCGGCATTTAATGTGATAACGACAAGGAAAAACAAAGCGATAGCGAGTCTTCTCATGACCCCTCCATTTGAATTCTGATATAACTTACATAAATATTAGGTATTATAGTTAGTTATGTCAAGGAATAAATTAATAAGTAGTCACAAGCACTTTAATAATATCGACTTAAGAGAATATCGGGCGTTTTTTTCAATAAAAGACGCTATCCGCCAAGGTTTTATTCCAAATTATAAATACTACTCTGAGGGACTGCCGTTATCCTTAGTGCGGCTGTTCTCGGCGCGGTCGTAGGCTATTATTATATCCTGCACCAGTCTGTGGCGGACGACATCGGTTTCGTCGAGGTAGCTGAACTCGATGCCCTCGATGTCCTTAAGCACCCTTTGGGCGTTGATTAGGCCGCTGGCCCTGTCGGGCGCCAGATCAATCTGGGTGATATCGCCGGTCACGACCGCCTTGGAGTTCATCCCGAGGCGGGTGAGGAACATCTTCATCTGACGGATCGTTGTGTTCTGGGCCTCATCGAGGATTACGAAGCTGTTGTTTAGGGTTCGACCGCGCATATAGGCCAAGGGCGCGACCTCTATAGTGCCGTCGGACAATAACTTATCGAACCGGCTTGAGGGAATCATCTCGTAAAGGGCGTCATAAAGCGGCCGCAGGTAGGGATCGACCTTCTCCTTGAGATCGCCCGGGAGGAATCCGAGCGATTCGTCTGCCTCCACCGCCGGACGAACAAGGACAATCCTCGCGCAACGGCGCTCCTTGAAGGCGCGAACCGCGCAGGCGACCGCGAGATAGGTCTTTCCGGTGCCGGCCGGCCCGATCGCAAAGACCAGATCGTTCTCGGCGATCGCGTCGATATATCGGCGCTGGCCCTCGCTACGCGGGCGCACGGAGTCGTTGCGGTTCGTCAGGACTATCCGCTCTTCGTTCGCAGGATCGAAATTGTCGCGCGGAAGGCTGTTTTTCGTGAGGCCGATAGCGTATTCGACGGCCTGCTCGGAGAGTATCCCTCCGCCTGAAAGATGCTCGATCATTTGGTTGATAATCGATTCCACCGCGCGGGCGCTCTCGAAATCGCCGAAGATTTGAAGCTCGTCGCCCCGCGCAACAAGCTTGACCGGGAACTTAAGCTCGATGTCTTTGACATAGATGCCTCGCGGCCCGAATAGCTCGCGCTGGTCAACATCCTTGAGAGAAACTCGAATCGATTTGCCGGAGGTGTTCACGCGCTTATAATTATCTGTCAATCTTGCCCTCGTCGAATTTTATTCCAAGCTCGGATAGTTGCTCCGCATCGACCGTGTTCGGGCAATTGTCCATAAGCGATTGCCCGGCGGTCGTTTTGGGGAAGACTATGACATCGCGAATAGAACTGCGCCCGGCGAAAAGCATCATCATTCGGTCGTAACCGAAGGCGATTCCGCCGTGCGGCGGCGCGCCGTATTTCATCGCGTCCAGAAGGAAGCCGAATTTCTCGCGCGCCTTGTCCTCGGTCAGCTCGATGACGCGCAGAACACACGCGAGAAGCTCAGAGCTATGCGTTCTTATACTCCCGCCGGCGATCTCGTAGCCGTTAAGGACGAGATCGTAGGCCCGCGCGCGGACCTTTGCCGGGTCGGTCTCGAGAAGGTGAACATCCTCGGGCTTCGGCTGAGTGAAGGCGTGGTGCCGCGCGACCAATCGGCCGGTCTCCTCTTCGACCTCGAACATCGGGAAATCGACGACGAAGTGCGCCTCCCAAGAGCCTTTGGGAATGAGATCGAGTTGATTTGCCAAATCGAGGCGTAGTGCTCCGAGCACCCTTTCGCAGGTCGCTATCGAGTCGGCGACGAAGAGGATGATCGAGCCTTCTGCGGGATGGAATTCGCCACTTATCCCGGCCATCTCGTTTTCCGACAAGAACTTAGCTATCCCACCGGTAAAAACTCCGCCCTCGAATTTCGTCTGGGCGAGGCCCTTCGCGCCGAATTTAACCGCCTTGGCGGTTAGTTCGTCGATTTGCTTTCGCGAAAGTGCCGCACCGCCGGGAACGCATATCGCGCGAACTGCGCCGCCGGACTCGACCGCGGAGGTAAAGACCTGAAACCCGCTCATTTTGACGATCTCGCTGAGATCGTGAATCTCGAGGCCGAAGCGAAGATCGGGCTTGTCGCTACCATAACGCAACATCGCCTCCTCGAAGGGGATCCGCGGAAGCGGAAGCTTGATGTTTACCCCGCAAAGATCGGACATGAGGCGGGCCAACAGCCTCTCGGCGAGATCGAGGACATCGGTCTCATCGACAAAGCTCATCTCGATATCAATTTGTGTGAATTCGAGCTGGCGGTCGGCGCGCAGATCCTCGTCGCGGTAGCATCTGGCGAGTTGGAAATAGCGGTCGAAGCCTGCTATCATCAGGAGTTGCTTATAGACCTGCGGCGATTGCGGGAGCGCATAGAATTTGCCGTTCTGAAGCCGGCTCGGGACGAGGAAATCGCGCGCGCCCTCGGGAGTCGAGCGGACAAGCGTCGCGGTCTCGATCTCGAGGAAGCCCTCTGCGAAAAGAAAATCACGCGTGACGCGATTTGCGTGGCTCCGAAGTATAGTCGCGCTTTGCATCTCGGGGCGCCGAAGGTCGAGATAGCGGTATTTGAGGCGGGTTTCCTCGCTGGCGTTGACCTCATCCTCGATGACGAAGGGCGGTGTTTCCGCGGCCGAGAGAATCTCCATCCGCTCGACTATCACCTCGATTTCACCGGTTGGAAGCTCCGGATTTCGGGCCTCTGCCGGCCGAACCGTGACTGTCCCGTCGATTGCGATGACAGTCTCGTGGCCGATCTTCTCCGCGCGCTCGAAAAGCGCCTTCGACTCGGGCTTGAAGGTCAGCTGGGTTCTTCCGTATCTGTCGCGGAGATCGATAAACAGGACTCCTCCGTGATGGCGCTTATGGTGAACCCATCCGGCCAAACGCACCTGCTCGCCGGCGAGCGCCGCGCGAAGCTCGCCACAATTATGTGTTCTAAGCATATTTCTCCTTTTTTATTAGCCTTTTATTTTATATGTCTCGAGGCATTTTGTCAACTCGATTTTATTTATAGCCCTGAATCGTTTCAGCAAAAACAATGGTATTAAATAAAAACTTGACTTAACCCCCGCTTTTCTTAATCTTTCAAATGAAAGAGAGGTTCGGTATGAAAAATGCGCGATTTATTCTATGTTTAACAATTGCAATGATTTGCCTCACTGCGGGAATATCCTTTGCAGTCAATAGAAGCATTTATATCTGGGACGCCGCCGCACCGGGAGCGACCTTCCAACACCCGGACTCTACATCCCCCTCGATTATCCGCCCGCGCGACGGCTGGATTCAAGCAATTCAGGCCATTCAGGCCGACGAGGGCGGCGATATTTACGGAATGCGCGACACGCTCCTCTTCTCCTACGGAACCGATTGGCCGACAGACCTCAACCCCTACAGCATAGTGATTATCTCGATGGGCTGGATAGACGGTAGCGGCCCGGACGAGATCGATGCGGCCAAACAGGCGCAGATTATCGCCCACCTCGACGCCACCGATCGCACCCCCGAAGGCCAAACCGCGGTCATCCTCGAGGGCAACGATTTCGCCAAACTATATTGCGATACCGCGGCCACGCATTTCACCTACGCCGGCACCTTTGCGGACTATACCGGAACGTTGCTTCTGCTCGATAACGCCGGCCACACCGATGTCCTCGTCGGCGAGGACAGCTCCTTCGCGGAGGGGATGCGCTTCAACTACAAATTCAGCGCCGCCGCCTCTACAAGCATGGACGACATCATTATAAACAGTGCGGTTTGGGACGAACACTATCTTCGCTATATCTTCAACGCGACCGGCAAATGCCCGGCCAGAGGGATTCAGCGCCGCAGTTACTCGCCCGGCGCAATAGTGACTCTCCCCTTCCAATTCGGGAATATCTCCCGAGGGGTTTACAACAAAGAGCAACTTCTGACGCGAATTCTCGATTTTTGCATCATGCCGCTGACCGAGATCACAACCGCGGTCACCAGCGAGACACTTTACACCGATTCGAGCTTCACGCTGAGCTTCACGACCTACGACAACCGTTGCGTGACCACAGCCGTCATCGAGTTTTCCACCGACGGCGGCGTCGGCTGGCATATGGTAAATCAGGTGCCTTTCCCGGGCTCGCTCGAGGATTTCGATTTCAACCTGCCCCATCACGCCGGCTCGGAGTTTTATCTTCGCGTAACTGTCCACGATTCGGTATTCAACTCGACCGCGGACACCCTTGGGCCGTTCGTCCTATTGAACGCGGCTGGGATGTCCGAGGGCGGAGCGCTTCCGGTCGATTTCTCGCTGACGGCAAATCCCAACCCCTTCAACGGCGCAGTCACGCTCCGCGCTTATGGGCCGGTGGCCTCCGAGATCGAGATATACGATATTTACGGCTCGCTTGTGGCCAAGTTGCCATTCGGCCCGAAGGGCGAGACCGTCCTTTGGGATGCGAGCGCCCAAGCGGCCGGAGTTTATCTCTCGCGCATCGCCGGCTCTAACGCCAGAGCGAAGCTCGTCTTCATCAAATAGCCGTTTTTCGATTTTATCAATAAAATTCCTCTCGAAGAGGCCTTGTCATTAGGGCCTTTGCCGCTTCGCGCGGTGTGGTTCGGCCTTCGAGAACCGCTGTGACACGTTCTGTGATAGGAAGCTCTATCGAGCGCTTTCGCGCTAACTCCAAGGCCGCCGGCGCGGTGAATACCCCCTCGGCGACCCATCTTTTCTCGGAAAGAATCTCCTCAGTCGAGCGCCCCATCGCGAGAAGCCTCCCGAAGTCGTGATTGCGGGATCTGCCGCTCGTGCAGGTCAGGACGAGGTCGCCGAGCCCGGCGATCCCGAAGATTGTTTGCTCCTCGGCTCCAAGCGCGACCGAGAGCCGGCGCATCTCCGCCAGCCCTCGAACGATAAGGGCCGCGCGGCCGTTCTCGCCGAGCCCGAGGCCGTCGCAAATACCGGACCCCAGCGCGAGGACATTCTTGAGCGCAGAGCTAATATCCACGCCGATTCTATCAGAGCTTCTGTAGATTCTGAGATGATCGGCGGAAATGAGCCTCTGCACCGCCTCCGCCGGTTCGAGAGCGCCTGCACAAACCATAACTGTCGGCCTTTCCCGCGCGACCTCCTCGGCGAGCGAGGGACCGGAAAGCGTTAATACACCGCGATTTGAAGAAAAGCGATCCTCGATTATTTGCGAGGGCAACCTGCCGGTGTTGCGCTCGATCCCCTTTGATAGGTTGACGAGAATCGCCTCTGAGTGAATCGAGCCGGGCCTTATCCCCGAGATAACGCCGGCGAGATGTTGAACCGGAACCGCGAAGAAGATTGCAGATGCGCCCTCGACGCAATCGGCGAGTTCGATGGTCGCGCGGAGGGCCGGTGGAATCGCGATTCCGGCGAGGTAATTCTTGTTCTCGCCCTCGGCGATTTGCCTTGCGGTTTCCTCATCGAAACACCAAATCGTTGTCTCGAAACCGAGCCTCGCGATATGAACCGCGACAGCGGTGCCCCAAGCTCCCGCGCCGATAACCGCGATCCTCTTCACTTTGGGGCCTTCTCGAGCGCGAGCCTGCGGATTGCGATACAATCTTTGATCTCGTTTTTGAATCGGGATTTCAAATCCCCCTCGCGGCCGAGCCGAATTACTTGATCGCAATGGAAAACCGCCCGATCCCAAAGCTTGAGGTCTCTGGCGGCTATCGCGGAGTAATGATGGATCTCGAGGGCGTTCACACCCTGTTCGAGGCCGAGGGTATCGAGGGCCTCGGCGAGTTTTTCTGCGGCGGTGAAATATCGCGCGAGATTCTTTTCCGCCTCGGCGATGGAGAGGTCATACCACAGCGGAAGCAAGCTCGATGGGTATTTGCGGGCGACATAGTCGCGATATACTCGAGCGGAATCCAGCTCGCCCGATTTGCAGAAGACATAAACCAAGGCGTGCGCGGCGGCGTCGCGCGAGTATCGGGATTTATCGAATGCCTCTTTCAAGAGGGTCTTGCCCTCGTCGCGGTTATCGGGAACGAGCGGCAGATAGGTTAAAAACCCGAGGCTGTTGCTTACCCAATAGAAATAGCCTCCAGCCCCCAATGCCGCATCCGCGCGGGTTTGCGGAGACTTCATCGCGGACTTAAGATATCCGAGGGCCTCGCGGGAGGTGCTGTAGGCGGAGAGATAGCCGCCTTTTTCCACCTCGGCCATCGCCTTGTATCCAAGCGACGACCCGACTATCCACAGATTCCATGGATCGCTTAAGTCTTTGCCCGCCAAAAGGATAGCGCTATCGAGCACGGCGTTCATGCGGTCGATATCGCGATAATCCTCGCGGTGCGTCATATGATCGTGCAGATTCGAGCCCTTCAAAAAAAGGGGTGCGGGGTCGTTCGGGAACTCCGCGCGAAGCGAATCGATAGTAGCCTCGGCCTCTGTGTATCTATGCAGAAAGCGCATATCGACTATAGATCGGATCAGCGCTTCGCGGCTCGGGTCGCCCAAGATTCCGGCATTGAGCGGCAAAACCATCGCAAAAAGAAGGATTACCGCGAGAACCATAGAGCCATCCTATCCTCGATAACGCCCTTGAGGGCGGTGTTGTAGCCCTTGGAAAGCACCTCGAAGCGAAGCTCTCCGCCCTCGACGAAAAGCACTGCCGGCAGTGCCTCCGACCTCAGGGCCGAAAGATCGCCGTAGCCTAAAAGGGCCATCGCGAGCGCGCCGCCGTCGTCCACGAGCGCTGTTCTGTCCGACCGATAATTCTCGCAAGCCGCGCGATCCTCGACCGCGACGACCTCGATCACTCGAAGCGAATCGGTTATTAAAGAATCGAGGGCATCGATTGCGGTCTTCGCCCTGACAGACGGCTCGGCGCCCGGATCGAGTATTAGGATAAGAGTTGGCTTTGCGGCCTTAATCTGGGTATAACTGAAGGGTGCGCCGTTAAGGTCGGTCAGTGTGAAGACCGGAAAGACACCGCTCTCGGGTTGCGATTCGAGATACTGCGGCGCGGCGACATCGATCTCGACGGTCGTGGTCTCGCCCTCGGAGATAGTCAGCGGAATTGCCTGAACCCAAACACTTCCAGTGTTGTCGCGTGTTCCGCATTGAAGAAAATAGCCCCCGACGGCAAGCTCGAACTCGAAAACTCCCGCCGAATCGGCCTCCGCGCCGATCTCGTCCAAGGGCCAAATCGCGCCGTCGCCGAAAACACCTATCGAAAAATGCTCCCATCCGGCCGCGGGCCGTCCCGCGCGAGTGAAACGCCCCTTAAAAACACCGGTCGGCGAGTATTCCGCGGTGTTGAAATCGTATTCAAAACCGCTGGTGACATTGACAACTGTAATCCCGTCGGGGTATTTCTCCGAGGGATATGAAAAATCGCCGAATCGCTCCGGCGCGTCGGGGTAGAGCGGAATCCAACGCTCGCTTTCGGCATCGTAAACCTCGACCCAGCTCATCGAAGAGCCCCTCCCGCGGATCGAGCGGATAGCCGCGTTTCTCGAGGGAATGCCCAACGATTTCAGAATCGCGGTAGCCAATGAGGCTATCTCCCCCCTGTTTCCGCTACCTCGCCGGACTGTCTGCTCCGGCGACTGCATCCCGCCGAAAAACTCCCATCCGGCAGTGTCGATCTCATCGTAAATCCAGCTATTCACGAACCTCGCGGCGTCAACGACATTCCCGCGCTCGAAGGCCTGCCGCGAGAAATCGCCGTAAAAACGGCCCCGCCAAGCCGTCATAGGCTCATAGCTGAGCCGATAGGCCAAGATATAGGGCCTGAACATCCCCTCCGGAATCTTCCACGGCGCCTCCTCGCGGACAAGATAGGAGTAATCCAAATGCTCCCTCAGTATTTCCGCGGTTGCAAGAAGCCTGTCGAGATGCGGCATAATATTCACAAGCCAAATCGCATCGGCGAGCTTTGCCGAATCATCCGCATAAAAATCCACAAAATCGGACAACTCGCGCCAATTGCCCAAGGCATCGGAATATGCGCTAAATAGCGCTTCCCTAAGTGAATCCGGCGCGACCCGAGCGGCATTCAACGCCGATAGGCTGTCGAAATCCTCCGGAGAGGTCTGAGAAAAAACCGCTGTAAACCAAATCGATAAAACTAATAGCTTCTTCATTTTCCTTCCAATTGTCGATTTTTTAAAAACATTATATTGCGAAAAACCCGCCCAAGCAAATAGGCCCCCCCTAAAGGGGCGTCGGGCCGCGCATGCGCGGCGGCCGGCGGCGCGAACAAAATCGCCCCCTCAAAGAAAGACTCACTCGCGCCGCCGGCCCACGCATATGGCCGTCCCGAGGAAAGCTCGCTTTCCGGACGGCCTTATGCGCCGACGCCCCGGGTTTGTTGGCGAGCGGGATTTCCTTTGCGGCAAAAAGCCTATTTTAAAAGAACCGCACGGGCGGTGACGATCTTATTCGGAGCTACGAACCTGACTAAATAAACCCCCGAGGGTTGTTCAGCCGCCCAAACTACCGACCTGAGGTTCTTTGCCTCCTCGGCGAGAGAGAGCCGCGCGAGCCTTCTGCCGGAGATATCGAAGATCTCGATATGACCCTCCTCCGAGGTCGGGCCTGAGAGTTCGATAGCGAGTCGCGAGTTGAACGGGTTTGGGTGAACTGACAGCGATAGCCCCTTCGGGAGGCGCGGCGATTCGGTTAAACCGGACGTGATGTCGGTTCTCGATGAGATTAGGGCTATATCGTCGAGAAAGATACCCTCGTCCTCGTCGGAGGCGTCGCTCTCGAAGCGAAAACGGAACTCGATGCTGTCCTCCGGCGCAAAGGGCAAGTTCGCGAGGTTGTAGCGATACTCCGACCATCCGATTATAAAGCTCAACAGCGCACCGCCGCTACCGATATAGTCCAGCTCGACTGTGTCGCGGTCGCCGGCGATCTCGACATGAAGGCCGTCCGAGCCGTAATTCGGGAATTCGGCATAGGCCCAGAAGCGAAGCTCGGCATTGTCGCCGAGAATAAAGCGGCGAGTTCTTAGAACATCGTTCTGGTTCGGGCGGAAAAGGCCGGTCGGGGCGAACCCGCACCACCACGATTGCGAACCGCTCTGTGCGTGCCTCGTCGTCCGATGCCAAAATGTCGTTGGATTTAGGATGAAGGGAAACTCCGAGGCCTCGACATCGGTGAAGAAACCGAGAGGCGCGGTTGCGAGGTTCAGAGTTTCCGGCGCAAAGGGCCTAAATTCGGCGACAATCGGGATAAGGGGCTTTGGAGTGACTCCGCCCGCCCAAGACACCGTAAAGCCTCCGATTCGGGCGGTGTCGCCGGGGCTAAATCGCTCGGAGATACAAGCCGGAGAGCCTGCGATATCGAGCTCGCCGCTCGGGCAGGAGGCGGAGACGGTCGCGGGCGAGGATTTTCCCCGGCCGAAGTTCACGAAGTTGAGAACCAAACCGAAGACATCCCCCGGGCTGAGCACGGAGTCGGGGCCGATGAGCGTCGCGGAGATTAACCGCATATGCGGCGAGTCAACCGCCAGCGAAACCGGAAAGCCGATCCGGCCGAGCGAGGTATTGAGCGCCGGGTCGATGAAGAGGGCGGTATCGCGGGAGATCTCGCCCGGAATTGCATAGGTCGCGCTGAAGACCGCGCTGTCAAAGGCCGCTAAACTCGTCGGTGGATTCACAACTGAGAGCGGGCCGGGGAAATTCGCGGTGGGCGCCCAAGAGATGGCCGAGAGCGGTGAATCGAAACCGCCGATCCTAAACTCCACTTCGACAGTGTCGCCGGCGTCGGCGAGGTTGTCGAGAAAACCCATAGATTCTGCAAAGCTCGCCCGAAAATACCCCTCGCCGGAGAGCGAGGTTAGAGTGTCGCAGGCAAAGCCCTCTCCGGCAAATCTCGCGGTGATAAATATCGGCGGTGTTCCTCCGGCGATCGAAAGCGAGGCGAAGCCCATCGCGTCGGTGAGGGCCTCGTCGATAAGCCCATTAGCGTCGTGCACTGCGACAACCCCACCCATCAAGGTGGCTCCTCCGCTATTCGTCACAGTCGCGCCGAGGGCGGTTCCCTCGACCTCGATTGAGAGGGCAATCGGAGAGTAGCCTGTAATCAGCCCTGTCGCCGGATCGCCGAGCAGATTGATCTGATAGGTCACCCACCGCCAGACATTCTCCCAGCGGGCATAGGGGATATAGCGCGCCTTCGATATATTCAGCGCCGCGCCGAGCTGGAAATGCCCATTGTAGGCGTCCTCCCAGAAGACCCGGTCGAGCACCTCGGAGTATCCGCGGCCGGCATTCCCCGGAGAGCCCCAACCATAACGGCTGTTACCGACAAAGGCCGCGCCGCCGCCATTGGGATTATTGACAAAATGCTCTGCGAAGCAGTCCTTATCGAATGAGGCCGGCCAGCAACCTATTGAGTAAAAGACCGATGGCCGCGAGAGGTTCGTTAAAAAATCCATCTCGGAGATGAACATACAACTGCCGTGGCCTACGCAAACCACCGAGGTGTTGGCGTGGCCGGCGTGATTTATCACATTCGGGCCGCGCTGAAGGCTGTCGAGGGCGGTCGGTGCGTTGCCGCCGAGTGCGCCGTAAACCCGGCCGAAGTCGAGATAGTCCGGAAACACAGTCGAAACGAGGTCGTCTTTGAACTCGCCGCCGTCGGTGTAGGGATCGTCCCACATGACCTGCCCGATCATCAGGCCGCTATTGGCGAATTCCTCGGAGGGGATCGTCTCGTAGATATTGAGTTTGGCTATTGCGCCGGAAAGCTGGGCTATCGTCTGAAGCGAAAGCCGGCCGACGAGGACATCGGCGAACATATCGACCGAATCGGCGACCTCGCCGAAGATGCCGTCGCCGTCGAAATCCCAATCGCCGTCAAGGTCTGCGAAATATAGGTCTGCGCGAATCTCGTTCTCGTCGGGGTAGAAACCCGCCTCGGAGTCCATAGCATAAACAGTCCGAGCCGGAACAAGATTCGTGTCGCCGACGAGAAGCACGAAGACGACGCCGAGGTCTTCGTAGATCGCCCTGATGCCGTTTCTGAGGCGCTCGGTGTTGTCGCGGCCGGAGTGGCTCGATAAAATATCGCTGATAATAATTGTCGTGTCGCGAAGGCCCCATCCGCGCCTCAGATGCTCGAGCGCCGAGGTTCTCCCAGCAAAGGCCGAGGGGACAATCGCCACCCAGTCATAGGCCGCGGGGTCGATAGTAACTCGATAGCTGTTAATTTCTTCGGGGTTTAGGACCAAACTCGAGGCCGCATCGCGCCAAAATCTATCGGCAAAACGCGTGCGAACCATCGGGGCCGGGACATCCAACGGGATATATTCAATTCGCACCCTAGCGGACTTCAAATACTCGCAAACACCCTTGGCGGGGTTCCATCTGATAGGCGAAACCACAAGATTCGCCAGCGTAAAACCCGACAGATTGCCGCCCGAAACACCGATTAACGGATTCTCGGGGAACCATTCGTCACGACTATAACACTCGTAATCCGGCGGCGCAATCCCCGGCGAGGGCGCGGAAAGAATAGCCGGTGCCTGCGCGGGAAAGGGCGTGCCGTTGGTTAGAATCTCCCACTCCTCAAACTCGAGCTCCGCGCTCGAAAGAACCATCCCTTGGGGCAATAGATAGCTTATCGCCTGCGCCAAGCCCTGCGGCGAACCCGCTTCGCCCCAAATAGCGCAATCGCCCGAATAAACCCGCACAAAATCGCCCTCGATAATCTCGAAATCGTTTATCGAATAAGAAACCTCAACCTGAACAATACCCGCGCCGAGAAAACCCGCCACCGCGATAAATAGCATTAAGCGTATTTTAAACATACTCGCTCCTAAGTAGAATTTATCCTTTTATTATAGCTATATATAACCCCTTTTCCACAACGATTATCCAAGTGCGCGGGGCGTCGGCGCGGGCATGCCCGCACCGAGGCGACCGGAGCGAAAACACACCGCGAACTAAAATCGCCTACCGGTCGCCTCGGTCGGAACTGCTCTGCAGTTCCGGCCGACGCCCCGTGGGTGGGTTAAAGCTCGATTTTTTTAGGTAGTGATTAGGGCTTTGGGAGGGCGTTTTTGATCTCGCGGATGAGGTCCGCGTTGCCGGTCTCTTCGAGATGGGTTCCGACGACGAGGAAATCGGCGCCGGCATGGGCGAGGGCGACCGCGGTATCGACATCGCGGATTCCGCCTCCGACGATGAGTGGAAGCGCGGAGGCCTCTCGAACCGCCCTGACTGTTTCGATTGGAACAGGAAACTCGGCGCCGCTACCGGCCTCGAGAAATATTGCCTTGAGGCCGAGCATCTCGGCGGCGATAGCGTGCGCGACGGTGATTTCCGGCTTGTTGCGTGGGATTGGAACGGTTGCGCTCATAAATTGGACTGCCGTCACTCTGCCGGACTCGATGAGGATATATGCCGTGGGCAGGGCGGGCAGGCCGAGGGCTTTGATTCTCGGCGCGGATTCGACCTGCTCCTCGATTAGCCAGCGCGGGTTTCTGCCGGAGATGAGGGACAGAAAAAGGATCCCATCGGCCTCGGGCGAGATCTGGTGGCCATTGCCGGGGAAAAGGAAGATTGGTGCCGATATTTTTGCCCTGATTGCCTTCAAGGTTCGTTCGAGGCCATCGCCGAGAAGCAGGCTACTGCCCACCAAGATTGCGTCCGCGCCCGCAAGGACGGCCTTTTGCGCAAGATCGGCTTGGCCCGCGGGTTCGCCGCGGTCGGGGTCGATCAGGATAATAATCCCGCAGGAGTTCTGCCTATGGGTGAACCATTTATCGATTGTGCTCATATCCCCCCAATCCGCAGAAGATCGGCGACGCTGAAGATTTTGCCCTCGCCCTTTAGCCGGTGCAAGAGGCGAATGAAGGCCTCGGAGGTTGCGCGGGCGTCGTCGAGGGCGTTGTGGTGGTTTTTGGGTGCGTCGATCTCGAGTAGCGAGAGCATCTCTCTAAGGCCTGCTCTGCCCTTGTCCGGCCAAATCGCGCCGGTCATTTTCATAGTGTCAACTAATGGCCGCTTCGGTGGTAACACCCCGACACTCTTGGATTTACGGCGGAGAAACTCGATATCGATTGCGACATTGTGGCCGACGATGATTCGATTATTGAAGAGCTTGATGAACTCGGGCAAAACCGAGTTCGCGGACGGCGCGGCGGCGAGTTCCTTCCCTCGAAGGCCGTGCAGAGCCTTTGTTTCGGCGGGGATCGAGCGCTCGGGTTCGATCTCGGAATAGAATCCCGGCTCGGAGCCGAAAACAAACCCCTCCACCGGCAGGCCGGCGACCTCGATAATCTCGTCGCGTGAGGGGTCGAGGCCGGTCATCTCGAGATCGATGACCAAAAACCGCGCTTTATCTATCTGGGCACTGGGCATTATCTCGCCTCGAACTCTTTGCGGAGCCTGTCGCGAACCCAGCTGACCGCCTCGTCGGCGAGGGACATATCCCTGCCGCCGCCTTGGGCGAAGTCCGGCCGTCCGCCGCCGCTTCCTCCCATAATCCCCGAAGCGCCGTGAACTATCTCACCCGCGGACACACCGCGCTGAACCATATCGGGCGTAGCGCCGGCGATAATCGCCGCCTTGCCGTCGATATCGGCCAGAAGGAAAACCACGCCTGTGCCGATCCGGCCCTTCATCTCATCGACGAGTTGGGCTAAAAGATCGCGCCCCGCAACGCTTACTTTCTCGGCAATGAACCGGCCGGTCGGGCATTCGACAACTCTCAGAAGTAGCGAATCCGCGGTGTCGCCGGTCCTAGCGCGTTCCAGCTCCTCGATTGTCGCCTCTAAGCGCTTTCCCTCGGCGACCATCGATCGGGCCTTCTCGACCAAATCGCCCGATTGCCCGGCCTTCAGGATGATCTTCAACTCGTCCCTTTCGCCTCGCACCTCGTTCGCCCAATCCAAAACCGATGCGCCGGTGATGGCCTCGATTCGGCGAAGGCCGCTTCCGACGGAGCTTTCCGCGCGAATCAGAAACGCGCCCATCTCGCCGGTTCTCGACAGATGCGTTCCGCCGCAAAGCTCGCGCGAGACAGGCTCTATCGAGATCATTCGAACGCGCTCGCCGTATTTCTCGCCGAAAAGCGCCATCGCGCCGGCGTCGAGCGCCTCGCGATAGGCCAGCTCCCGCGAACAGACCGGAATATCCGCCATAGCAAGCTCGTTGACGATGCGCTCGATCTTCCTCAGCTGAAGTTCCGAGGGCGCCTCGAAATGCGTGTAGTCGAAGCGCATCCTGTCCGGTGTCACCAGCGAGCCGCCCTGATGGACATGCTCGCCGATTACCTTACGCAGGGCGAAATGCAGAAGGTGCGTCGCCGTGTGATTCCGGCGGATCGCGTTTCTCCGGCCCGAATCGACCTTGGCGAAGACCTCGGTCGAAGCGCTGATACTGCCCTTTAGTGTGCCTATATGAACAACTGAATCCGCGTCCTTTTTTGTGTCCTCGACCTCGAGCGTCCAGCCGTCGCCCTCGATCGTGCCGGTGTCGCCGACCTGACCGCCCGACTCGGCATAGAAGGGCGTCTCGTCGAGGATCAACCGAATTCGGCCGTCCGCGGCGGTTTGGTATTTGCGCACCTTGGCCTGAAGCTCGGTCTTTTCATAGCCCCGAAAGACCGAGTCCGCGCCCTCCGACAAAACCCTCCATTCGCCGGCACCCAGCTCCCGCACGACATCAAAGAGCGAGGCGCCGCGCGCGCGTTCGCGCTGTTTTTCCATTTCCTTGGTGAAGCCCTTATGATCGACGACCAGCCCCGCCTCGGAGGCCATCAGCTCGGTCAGGTCGATCGGGAAACCATAGGTGTCGTAGAGTTTGAAGGCATCCTGCCCCCAGATTGTCAGGTCGCCCTTGGCGGCGGCCTTCTTCGCGAGGTCTTGGAAAAGCTCGATCCCGATATCGAGCGTCTGCGCGAAGCGCTCCTCCTCGGACTTGATCGCGCGGACAATGTGTTGGTTCTTCGAGACCAGCTCGGGATAGACCTCGCCCATCTTGTCGGTCAGCGGAGCGACCAGCTCGAATAGCATCGGCTCGTGATGCCCGAGCTTGCGCGAGAACCGCGACGCGCGCCGAAGTAGGCGCCGAAGGACATAGCCGCGCCCCTCGTTGCCGGGGAGCGCGCCGTCGGCGATTGCGAAGGCCAGCGCGCGAATATGATCCGCGATGACGCGAATCGGCATGCGCTGATCGGGGTCGTTGAAATCCGCGCCGGTGATCTCCTCGACCTTGCCGATAATCGGCGCGAAAAGGTCTGTCTCGTAGTTCTCCCGCGCGCCCTGCAAGATCGCGACCGCGCGCTCGAGGCCGAGGCCGGTGTCAACATGTTGCTTCGGGAGCGGCGTGACGACGCCGGATTCGTCCTTGAAATACTGCATGAACACAAGGTTCCAAATCTCGATGAAGCGGCCGCCGGGGTCGTTCGGGCGCTTGCCCTCGCCGAAGCCCATGTCGTAGTGGATCTCGCTACAGGGCCCGCACGGCCCGACCTCGGCCATCTCCCAGAAATTGTCCTTCTCGCCGAAGCGGAGGATCCGCTCGGGGGGGAGTATCTTCCGCCAAATCCGCTCGGCCTCGTCGTCGTCCTTATAGACCGAGGCCCAAAGCCGCTCCGGCTCGAGGCCGTAGCCGACAGTCACAAGCTCCCAAGCCATCTCGATCGCGTCGCGCTTGAAATAGTCGCCGAACGACCAGTTGCCCATCATCTCGAAAAAGGTGTGGTGAGTGCCGTCGCGGCCGACATCCTCGAGGTCGTTGTGCTTGCCGGAAACGCGCATACATTTCTGCGCCGAGGCCGCCCGCGGGTAGGGCGCCACAGCCTTGTCGAGGAAATAATCTTTGAATTGGTTCATTCCGGCATTGGCGAAAAGTAGCGTCGGGTCGCCTATCGGAACTAAGGGGCTTGAATTGACTATCGTGTGCTCGTGCGATTCGAAGTATTCGAGAAACTTGCTTCTTACAGTCCTGCTGTCCATTTTATCTCCAGTTTGGAATTTGCAAAATAATTATATATTATACTGAAGATTGGATAAAAGGCAAAGTATAAAAAGGTAAAGGGTGAAGGGTAAAAGGTAAAGGGTATTACATGAGTGCTCTGAAGAGCACGGTAAAGTAGGTTATAGGTTTTGGGTTATAGGTTATGGGTATTACACGAGGGCGCGGGGTGCGCGCTTTGATGTAGGGGAGGCCCTTTGCGCCCTACAGTGTTTCAGGCGATGATCCTCGGGGGTATTACCCCCCCTTGGAAGGAGGACCTCTTCGCCTCCCTTTTTATAGAAGTGGCGAAAGCCCAATTGTTTCCGCGAGCCGCCCGCGATTTATTTCAAATACACAATTCTTTTCGCGACAAACCGCCCGGAATCCGGCTCGCCCACAGGGGCGAGGCCGCCTCGGCCGTCTGATGACGCCCGCACGAGATAGACACCGGAGGGGATGGTTTCATCAGGTGTCCATATAAATACATTGGTCGCTTCAGACTGTCTTGCGCCGTCGCGTTCGTTATCGTGCGCGCCATCGTTACGGGCGGGCGTAAAACCCGCCCCTCCGGAACCGCCCGCGGGCAATTGCGCGATCAAACGGCCGTTCACATCGAAAATCCCAATTTCCGCGCCGGAAGGGGCAGAGATGGAAACCGCCGAATTGAACGGGTTCGGAAAAACCGTAATCCCAAAATCGGCGGGCCTCTGCGAAATACCCTCGCCTGCATTCAATAAACTCGACTGCGTGTAAATCAGCCTCGAAGGATAGATCGAATTGGTATAAACCCGATTTACTGCCGCTAATGTATCCCCTGCGACATACATCGCACCGCCGTTGTTCAGGTTGATATCGAAGCGGGGATAATCGGAGGAGCTTAGGACGATCCGCAGTCTATGCCCCGAGATGAATGTGTGCGCGAGTTCCTGAAGCTCGACCGGCACCGAATACACAGTGCCGGGCGATAGAAGCTCTCCGGTTGTAAACCCGTTCCTGAAACGCGCGCGGCGGATTCCGTCGGTGAGGATTATCGACCTGCCGTCGGGATAAACATCGCAAAGGCGAACCGCGAAATCCGTGTCGAGCCGGTTCGAGGAGATAAACAACTCGACCCTCAATCCGCCGTCGATTCGAAGATCGTCCGCTAAAACCCCGGTAGAATATATCAGCACATCACCACGGGACTCGATCGTGTCCGAAATATCAACCGGCCCGACGACGACCGTAGTGTCGAGTGGGTTGAAGCAGGCACCGCCGTAAGACGGCGAAGGATCCCGGGGATCGTAAAATAACGAGTCGTAACCGGAAGGCGCGGCGGGCGGGAGATCGGAAAGCCCCCCCGAAAGGCTCAAATACAAAGTATCCCTGCGATCACCGAGGGCGAACCAATCCTCCGTCGAAAACCATATATCCTCGCCCATCTGGAAGAACTGAATAACCGGCGTCCCCTCGTAATCGTTGTCGGCGCCCCGCAAAAAGCGATCGAAAAACAGCTTCACATAATCGTCAAAGAAATCCTCGGCCCCCGAAAAGGTCAACTCCCCTTGATTCGCTTTATCGACGCCCATATGAGTCCACGGCCCCATGATCATTCGATGCAGATTCCGAACGGCGGGATGACTTCGCTCCCGAAGGTCTCTGAAGGCCCGAAGACAATCGCCCGGGTAATGGTCGAACCATCCGCTGGCCATAAGGATAGGCACCTCTATCGATTCCGGGTAATCCGAGTTGTTCTCGATACTCATCCAAACCGGTCCGTAGGTTGGATATGCGAGAACCACCGCCGGCGTCAGGAAACCCAATCCGGACATGGCCTCGACATGTTGTTTGCGATAGTCGCCGCCGTAATAGTAGTCGGAATACTTGGTTTTGTAATCTCTGATATAGGGCACACAGCAGACCAGATGCGGCGGCTTATGCTTGGCGGTTTTGAATTGAATATCCCCCAAAGCGGAACCGCCGTAGGTGCCGATATTGCCGTCGCACCAAGGGCGCGAGGCTATCCACTCGACCGCATCGTAACCGTCGAGACCGCGGTCATAACCCGAAGACTCGGCCGACGCCGAGGCGTAAAACCCCCGCCAATCGAGGATCACAAAATGATAGGATTGAATATTCCAAAATCCGCTCGTGTCCGAGACATCGAGAAAAAGCGATGGAACCCGATATGTCGCCTTGTTGTATGGCGTTTGGATCAGAACAACCGGTTTAACCGAGGCCGAGTCGATAGTGTAAAAATCGCCCGCGAGTGACTTACCGTCCCTCATCGGGATTGTTATCGGTATCCATAATGTGTCAAAGGCGAGGACCGAATAGGAAAGAAGTAGCAGTAAAAAACCCTTCATTGACCCCTCCAAAAAAACTTAATTGCTCATCCGAATGGCCTCGATCGGTTTCGACTTCGCCGCCCGCACCGCTGGATATATGCTCGAAATCAGGGTAATAATCACCGACGCGCCGCAGATAGCGAGGACATCCAGCGCGCGCATATCGACCGGAAGCGACGAGATCGAGTAAATCTCCGAGGGAAGCGAGACCACCTCCCAGCGGTTCTGTATAAAGGCCAAAACCACGCCGATAATCCCGCCGATAGCGGTTCCTATCAGGCCGAGGATCAGGCCCTGAATGAAAAAGACACGCCATATGAGCTTCGAGGTCGCGCCCATCGCGCGCAAAATCCCGACCTGCGGGGTTTTCTCCATAACGATCATAATCAGCGTGCTGGCGATATTGAACGCCGCGACCGCGATAATCAGGCTCAGTAGCAAAAACAGCCCCCATTTCTCGATGGTCATCCACGAGAACAGGTTCTTGTTCATCTCCGCCCAAGACATAGCGTAGTAGGGGAAGCCGAGGTCGTCCTCGATGCGGTCGGCGATCTTGTCCGCCTCGTAGAAATTCCGCACCCTTAGCTCGATCCCCGTGACGGCCTCGCCAAGCTCGAAAATCCTCTGCGCGGATTCGAGGTTGATATAGGCCAGCGCCGCGTCGAAATCGAACATCCCCGTCTCGAATACACCGCAAACCTCTAAGCGATATAGCTTTGGACTAATTCTCGCGCCCTGCGCGGCATCGAGGCCATAGATGATTATCGTGTCGCCCGGGCCGGCCGAGAGATTATCCGCCAGATACAGCCCGAGCGCGATCTGCGGCAAACCGGAATCCGGCCTCTCGGGAAGCCATTCGCCGCGGACTATCGTGCTCTCGGGGTTCCCGATCGCGACCTCGCGCGAGGGCACCACTCCACGGAGCATCACACCATCGAACAAGCCCTCGTGCGCAATCGGCACCTTGCCGTAAACAAACGGCGCCGCCGCGACGACATCGCCCCTCTTCGCGAGCCTTTCGACCAGCGGGCGCCAATCGAGGATATTCTCCGCGCGGAGCGAGTGAATATTGATATGCGAAACGGTATCGACAATTCTGCTTCGCACCTCGCCCTCGAAGCCGTTCATCACCGAGAGGCTGACAATCAGCGCGGCGACACCGATCGCGATACCGACTATCGCCAAAACCGCGACCAACGAAACGAAGCGGTTTCGGTGGCGCGCCTTGAGGAACTTCATCGCGATGTAAAAGGCGACCTTCAAGTCCTAACTCCGCGGCTTCACAAGCGGAAACGGCGTTATCTCCTTGAGGCTCGAGGCCCCGGAGAGAATCGTCACGAGCCTGCCGATACCGATGCCCATGCCTCCGGTTGGCGGCATTCCATGCTCGAGCGCGGTCAAAAAGTCCTCGTCGATCTTGTTGGGGGCATCCTCGTCGCCGGCGGCGCGTTGCGCGACCTGCGCCTCCATACGCGCGCGCTGATCCAGCGGGTCGTTCAGCTCGCTGAAGGCATTGGCGATCTCCATCCCCCAGACGAAAAGCTCGAACCGCTCGGTAAGTTCCGGCGCATCGGCCTTTCGCTTGGCCAGCGGCGACAGGCCGACCGGATAGTCCAGAACGAAGGTCGGCTGAATAAGCCTCGGCTCGACTGTCTCCGAGAACAGTTTATCGACCAGCGGCCAATAGGGCTGTTTGGGATCGAAATCGATGCCATTCGACTTGAAGAACTCGACCAGCTCGGATTTCTCCGACTTGAGAACATCGATACCGGTAATATTCGCGATCGAATCGACAAACTTAATCCTCTCGAAAGGGGGGCGGAACGAGATCAGCACGCCCTCGCGCTCAACAGAAAGAGCGCCATCTTCGCCCGTGCGGAAATAGGTCTCTCCGGCACCCTCGGCGAACCTCGCCACAGCCCGCGCTGATTGGCCGACTAAAAGCTCGGCGATTTTCATCATACGGTTGTAATCGGCGAAGGCCTCGTAAAGCTCGAGCAGTGTGAATTCGGGGTTATGATCGCGGTCGATTCCCTCGTTTCGGAAGACCTTGCCCATCTCGAACACTCGCTCGAAGCCCCCGACTATGAGGCGCTTGAGGTAAAGTTCCGTCGCGATGCGCAGATAAAGGTCGATATCGAGGGCGTTATGATGGGTTGTGAAGGGGCGCGCCGCCGCACCGCCGTAAAGCGAGGTGAGAACCGGCGTCTCGAGCTCGATATAGCCCTCGTCCTCGAGGCAAGCGCGGATAGTCTTAATGACTAAAGCCCGTTTTTCCAGATTGCGCTTGACCTCCGGGTTCGCGAGGAGATCGAGGTAGCGCTGGCGAAGCCGCAGATCGGGGTCGGTCAGGCCGTGGTATTTCTCGGGAAGCTGAAGAAGGGCCTTCGCGGCCACCCCCCAGCGGTTTGCCGAAAGCGTCGGCTCGCCGGTTCGCGTCGTGAAAAGCTCGCCCTCCGCCCAAATAAAATCGCCCAAATCCAGCTCCTTCGCGCGTTCATAGATTTCAGGGTCCTCGGGGTTGCTCTCGTCGAGAGTGTTCTTGCGAAAATAGACCTGAAAATCGCCGGTGCCGTCGGTGAGACCGATGAACATCGATTTGCCGTGGCTACGAAGCGCGGTTATTCGTCCCGCAAGCGTGACGACAGTCCCCGGGCGAATAACCTGTCCGGTCTCGTCGGAGATTTGCCGCAGATGCTCCCATTCTTTGTTGACAAACGATATCGTGACGCGCCCCTCGGGAATCCGCGCCGGGTAGGGTTCGAAGCCTCCGGCGCGTAGCTTTTCCAACTTAGATATTCTAATCGCGCGTTGATCCCGCGGGTCTATTTCAATTTGATCCATCTTCCTCTTCCGCCTTTTTATAATTTCGAGTGATCGCTATCAATTCGCCTTTTTCTGTTGCAATATAAAGTTTATTGTTGTAAATAATCGGCGGCGCCGACACCGGCGAGCCGAGATCGATATCGCTTTCGACCGCACCGTCCGAGTAGTAAAGAAGCTTAAGCTCGCCCTCCGCGGTGACAACTGCGACCTGCTTCCCCCAAAGCACCGGCGGCGCTATCACAGGAGTGTTCAGGTTCGTCTGCCAATAGATTCCACCTTGACCCAAATCGCCCGCAAACACAACCCCTTGCGTCGTCACACCGAAGACCGTCGGCCCGGAACACGCGATTCCGGCGCCCATCTCGCCCGGAGAGTCTATAGTCAGACGAATCGAACCGTCGAGAAGCACGGCATAGATCTTTCCGCTCGAGGTCGGGACGATCACATGGTCGGGAATGACCACCGGCTGGCCGCAGGGCGGCGACGCGAGGTTCACAGTCCATCGGACGGCGCCCGAATCGGCTGTCATCGCGACGAGGCGTTTGTTGGAATCCGCGATATAAAGCAAACTGTCCCGAAAAGCCGGCTCATACTCGATCACCGCCCCGGAAATCTCAGTCCGCCAATTCCGCTCGCCCGTTCGCGCATCGATAGAGAAAACCGCGCCTTTGGCAGTAGTATAATAAAGCGCATCCCCGCAAAAGATCGGGGCCGCAAAGGCCCTATCGCTGGTATTCTCCCATAAAAAATCGCCGGAACGATAATCATAAACTCGAAGCCGGTTGAAATCGCTTCGTCCGCTCAGAGCTAAAAGCCCATCGCCCAAGGCCAAACCGTTGTTCGGCAACACCTCTATCCAAAGCCTTCCGAGGCGCTTGCCGCTTTCTGCGTCGAAGGCGATCACTCGCCGGTTCGGCACCGGCACAAAAATCACGCCGTCGCCCGCCACAGGCCCGGCGATAATCGGTATTTTGGTATTGGAATACCACATTATCTCGGCCTTGCCCGACCCCTCGCCCGAATAGGCCAAACCCGCGCAGTCCCCGCGAACCACCGCCCACGGGCGAACGGTTTCACCCGCCTCGCGCGCGGAAACATTGAATCTGCCGGCGCAGGAGGAGATTGCCAGCGAAACAACAACCACAAAAACTATTACTCGGACTAATTTCATAATTTTATAAGTTAATCCTATTCCAGTCAATTTGCAACTCATATCATCGCTTTTAAATTCCACAAGCATCCCCCCGAGGCGGAGGCGTCGGCGCCTCCCGGTTGCGAAGCGGGGATTATATAGCGGCAAGAATTGTGGTGCTTGGGATTTATGGTTAATAGCCCTTGACTTATCGGGCGTAATGGAGTATTTTTTTGTAATAAATTGGAGGCACGATGTTTGAAGGTTGTATAGTCGCTCTCGTCACTCCGTTCGATGCGAGCGGCGGGATAGATATGTCTTCGCTCGAAACCTTGGCGCAAAGGCATTTGCGCGCAGGTATCGACGGCATCGTCGTGGCCGGATGCACCGGCGAGAGCTTTACTTTGAGCGATTCTGAACGCCTCGAGATGTTTAAAATTTTAAGGGGCATCGTCGGCAGTAGGATGAAGCTGATTATGGGAACCGGTTCTTCCTCGACCGAGGTCGCCCTTTCCCGAACGCGCGCCGCACTCGAGGCCGGCGCCGATGGTGCTTTGGCGATCACGCCCTTCGGTAACAAACCCTCGCAAAACGCGCTGATCCAATATTTCTCGGCATTGGCGGAGGTCGGACTGCCGATCGTTATGTATAATGTCCCCGGCAGAACCGGCACGACTATCGCCCCGGAGACCGCAATTCGCCTTGCAGAGGTCGAGAACATCGTCGCCATCAAGGAGGCCTCGGGTTCGATCGACGCGGTCAGCGCGATCTTGTCGAATTCGGACCTGACAGTCCTCTCCGGCGACGATTCGCTCACCGTTCCCATGATGTCGATCGGGGCGAAGGGTGTTATCTCAACGACGGCAAACCTTTACCCTGAGGACTTCACAGAGATGGTTCATTCAGCGGGGAGGGGCGACTGGAAAAGAGCGGGCGAGCTTCATCGCGGGCTTTTCCCTGTGATGAAGGCCCTTTTTGTCGAGGGCAACCCTGTTCCGCTCAAGGCCGCTATGGCGACTGCCGGAATGATACCGCGCGAGGATTGCAGACCGCCGCTTTCGACGATTTCCCCCGAGAACAGGACAAGATTGCTCGCCGCTATTTCCGAATACGGAGCCCGAGTTTGATTAGGCTTGCGATAAACGGCGCTGGGGGGCGGATGGGGAAAAGGTTGATCGCCCTTGCCCTCGAGGACGGTAGATTCGATATCGCGGGCGCATTTGAAGCTTCGGACAGTCCATCGATCGGGATGGATTGCGGGCTTCTTGCCGGAGTCGGTGAGATCGGGATCCCTATCTCGAATGATGGTTGCGGCTTCGATGTCCTTCTCGATTTTTCTTCACCGGAGGGCGCGGCAAAATCGCTGGAAGTCGCACTCGATCAACGCGCAAATCTGGTTGTCGGAACAACCGGCCTTTCGCCCGAGTTTATCGATAGATTAAGGCTTGCAAGCGAATCTATCGGTGTTTTTCAGGCGTCGAATTTCAGCTATGGGATCGCGGCGACGGCCTCGGTCGTCGCTCATTTGGCGAAGACCCTCGAAGGATCGGATATCGAGATCGAGGAGATGCACCACCGCAACAAGATCGACGCCCCCAGCGGCACCGCACTCGACCTCGCCGCAATTGCCGCCCGCGCTCGAGGCGAGGATCTCCAGCGGGTCGCGGTGTTCGGCCGCCATGGAAAAACCGGCCCGCGGCGCGATTCCGAGATCGGAATCCATTCCCTCAGGGGCGGCGGCGTGATCGGCGAACATCGGGTAATCTTCTCAACCCCTTTTGAAACGGTTACTATCGAGCACCGGGCAATCTCAAGAGATGTCTTTATTTCGGGCGCTCTCGAGGCCTCCGCTTTCATTTTTAAAAAAATCGGTTTCTTTGGAATGCAGGATTTGATTTCAGCAAAAGGAGCAAAATATGCGTAACGTCTTACGGATTCTCACGATTTTCCTTGTTGTCGGTGTCGCGATGGCAACCGAGTGGCCGGCGCCCTCCGGAATGATCGCCTACAGCGGCCTCCCCGGAAGAGTCGATCTATCTTGGAATGCCCCGCCCCCGCTTTATTCGAACGACACTCTCGCCTATGACACCGGTCTCGTCGGTGGCGGAAGTTATTGCGACCTCGACAGCGGATATTATTCGGTTCGCTTCACGCCTGCGGGGCCGTGCAGTGTCCTCGCAATTCGCGCCTATTTCTTCGCGGCCGGGGACGAGAGGAAGATTCGATTCCATTTCTGGGGCGTTTCGGCTTACGGTTTCCCCGATATATACATGAACCTCTTCGCTCCGGTTGAAGACAGCGCGGTCGGAACCGGCTGGAACGAGGTCAATGTCGCCGCGAGAGACATCGTTTTCGATGGAACCACAGATTTCTACCTCGGTGTTCACAAGCGCGACACGATTCCGGAGCTTGGGATCGCGGTTGACGACACTATCAGCGGGCCTATCCGCTCCTACAGGACGGATTTCTTTTACGGCGGCAACTTCCCGACCTCGGGGGATTTGCTTATTCGGCTCGTTGTCGTGTATTTGGAAGATCGTTCGATAGCAACCCTCACCGGCACAACCGGCAAGATCGTCACTCCGGTAGTTCCCTTCGCAGAGCCGTATGAGTTCATCCCATCGGCGCCGATTCCGGAGCGCTACAGAGAGAGACCCGCGGCCTTTGCGCCTACTTCGGCCACCCACCCGATCTCCTACACGATCTTCCGCGCCGACGCTTGGAGCTCTCCGCTGATACTCAATTTTTACACCACAGTGCCGGAGACCGCCACGAGTTTCACGGACGACGCGGTTTTCGACAGCAGAACCTACTACTACGCAATCCGCGCCGATTACGAGGGCGGAGTCAGCGCGATGCCGGAGACTGTTTATGCCACGCCCTATTCCGGAACGGGCACCGCGATTTACGACACCTTCTACTTCGACGACGGCATCCCCGATGCCGCTGTGCATTATGACCGCGCGGTTCTCGCTAACAAGTTCTATGTCTCGACCCGCTGTAAACTGATTCGAATTCAATATCAAGTAAACGCCGCGGGCAGGGGTATTCCTAAGGTTTATCTCGGCGACAGGGGTCTCCCCGGCGATGAGATTTTGGGCGAAACATCGTTCTATTCACTCGCTTCGGGATGGGTTAATCTCAATGTCTCGGGATACAACGCCTTTGTCGAGGGCGATTTCTGGGTCGGGCTTCAGATGGATGGCCTGTTAGGTCTTTCCATCGATATCACCACCCCCGGATACGCTTGGGATTTGGATCCGCTGGGCGCTTGGACACAGATCGAGGACTCGACCTACTTCATTCGCGCTATAGTCCAATTTTCCAACGACAACGCCTATTATCATCTTTACCCGGGGTGGAACGCGGTCAGCCTTCCGGTGATCCCCAATATCGGCCTTCGCGCGGACGATGTCTTCCCCTTCGCGGTCGGCGGCGAGATTTACGGTTGGGATGCCAATTCGGCGATGTGGACGGAGGCGGAAATGTTAGTTCCGGGGAAGGGATATTTCGTTCTATGCGGAGTGGACACCTTTTACAACCTCAACGGTATTCCGATCAGGGAATACAATGTTCCGTGGGCCGGGCCGAATTGGGAGTTCATCGGCGGGCTTTCGAAGTTCGGCGGAATCGATACCAGCGATGTCACCACGACACCGGCCGACCTTTGGACATTGCCGAAAATCGCCTTCTTCTGGGAAGCCGGCACACATAGCTGGAACTTCAGCTCGAAGCTTATGCCCTCTTACGCCTATTTCGTCCTTTTGAACGGCGAGGGGCTTCTTAACGCGGACGAATAGTCTAAAAGGAGGAAAAAAATGAGAAAAGTAATGCTTCTCATCGCATCGCTGATGTTAGTTGCGAGCGGTGCGTTTGCGGGGACTATTTTCGGCTCGGTCGTCTTCTCGGCGCCGGCCACTGACACCGCATTTGTTATTGTTTTCCACGATTTCGTCAGCCTCTACGACACGATGTTGTTCTATTCGGAGGCCTACTCCCCGGATTACACATTCACTATCAGCGATGCGGGGATTATCGATTCCTACGACTTTAACGCCTTGGCGATCATCCCCTCGCGCGTTCCGCCGAATCCGGGGGATCCGGCCGGGCAATATCCGGGAAATCCCTTCCAGCTCACTGGCGGAAGCATCACCGGGATCGATATTCCGGTCGATACGATCGGCACGATCTTCGGGACTGTCAGGGAATATGGGGGTTATCCCGATTCACTTATGCTCGGTCTCTATAACTACTATCCCTTCCTTCTCGGGCTTCCGCCGACCTTGGCATGGAGCTATCGCCTCGCCGACACGACCTATACAATCGAGGATATTCCGGCGGGTGCGTATTCGATTCGGGCATGGATCGATCTCAACGGCAACGGCTATTTCGACAGCACTGGCGCCTACAACGAACCGTTCGCATGGCACAACAACGAGATGGGCGGAATAGTCGCGATCGGCGGCGGTTGCACCGCACCGGTGGATTTCGACCTTCCGTGGACTGAGATCGATGAGACTAACCCCCTGCCAAAGCGCGTAGGTGTGCATTGTTTCCCGAATCCCTTCAACTCGGCCGCGACAATTGTGCTTGTCGGTAGCGGCGAGACCTATTCCGCGGCTGTCTTCGACCTCTCGGGAAGACGCGTGGCTCAGCTTTTCGAGGGCGTCGCGATCGGCGGCATCACCGCTTTCAAATGGCAACCGGCTGAGGATATCGCCAGCGGCAATTACCTTATTAGAGTTCATTCTGCGAACGCCTCGGCGGAACGCAGGATTTCATACCTAAAATAGGCGGTAACCATGTTCACAAAGATACTTTTTCCGACGGATTTTTCCGAGAAATCGAATCAAGCCCTGAGGGTTGTCAAGAAACTGCAGGAAGCCGGGACTAAGATTGTCGTTCTCGTCCACTGCATCGATTCGAGAGAGATGACCACAATGGCCGATATGGAGGGATTCAGCTCTATTCGCTTCAACGAAATCCTCACCGAGGTTCGTGTGAATATGAAGCAGAAAGCCTCGCAGAACCTCGAGCGGATCGGCCGCGAACTTAGCGACCTCGGATTTCGCGTCGAGGAGCGCCTCGTCGAGGGGATTCCGTTCAAAGAAATCCTCCGGATTGCGGAAAAAGAGGCTGTCGATGCTATCGTTATCGGCTCGACCGGTAAGGGCGTGATCACCGAGATCCTGCTCGGCTCGACCTCCGAGAAGGTTGTTCGCGAGGCCTCGATACCGGTTATTGTTGTTAAATAATTGAAGTTTCGCCCTCGGGATTACGAGGAGATTACGGAAAACAATGGCACTTGATATCTGGGCCTTCGACCTTGATACGCGGCGAATCGAATCGTTGACAAACGGCCTTCAACCGAAGTATTCGCTTCATTCGATTCGCGATGTTAACGAGCTTCCTATCGAGGGCGGCATCGCCGCTATTATAGTCGATACCGATTTCGGAAGCCATTTCTGCGAGGCAATCGCCGAGTTCGCCGCCACCGAATCGATTCCGCTATTCGTTTGGACAAACCTCGGTTCAGCGGTCTCAAAGGTAGTCGCCGGCTCGAATATTCACCTTCTCCCGACGCCGTATTCGGTCGAGGATGTCCGGCAACGGCTCGACGAGGTCTTGGACCCCTCGAATAAGAAGTGCCTGCTCGCGGCCCTCGCCGATGGAATCCTCGCGGACTCGCTTGCATTTCCGTTGCAAAACAGGTCTTGGCGCATGATTTATGCGGCCACTGTCAACGATGTTCGGAATGCGCTTCTCAACGACAAGATAGATGCGATTGTCGCGGATTTGAATTTCGCTGAAACCGCCAGCGAGCACGACCCATTTGAACCCCGCCCCCCTCTGATCGTCCTCGCACCGTTCGATTTCAACACGCGCAGTGCGATTCGTATCGATAACAAGACCGCGATTCTCTCGGATCGCCTCGACCCCGATGTCCTCGTCGAGATCATCGACCTTATTTTCGAGGCCTCGACTAAGACCGCTATGCAGGAGCTTAGCCACCTCAAGGCCCTTCGAGACGCCGACCTCAACGAGAAAAAGGCTCTGGCTTTCACGGACATCTTAATTCAGGTTGCGCGGGACGAAACACAAGGCCGAAGGAACGAGGAGTTCAATCTTCTTAATTTCCAGACCAAGGGTTTGGTCACAGAATTGTTCGATATTCTTGGCGGTCTAATCTCGAAATCCGAGATTATTGTGCGATTTTCCGAGGCCGGGCCTCTTTCGGAGGAGATTTTTTCGCTCCGAAAGGAATTGGCTCGGGCCCAAGAGGCCTTCGAGGCGATGCGATCGGTCGAATGGTTCCGGCGGGTGGGCCCGACCGAGCGACTCGATCTCGCGAAGCTTATCAAACGCGCCGCCTCTAAGGTGCGGGCGAACCGCCGTCGTAAGAAGATCAAATGGCTTTTCGACCTCGATAATATCGGTTATATCACCGCTAACCCGCTCGAGTTAGAGGAGTGTTTCACAAACATCTTCACGAATTCATACGAGGCGATTCACAGCACAGGCACTATCGAGGTATCCTCGGTTTTCGAGGATCATCGGAATATCATAACTATTCGCGACAGCGGCCCGGGGATTGCCGAAGAGGCTTTGCCCAATGTCACGAAGCCTTATTTTACAACCAAATCGGCCTCTCATGCCGGCCTCGGCTTGACGATCTCGAAGGGGATTATTGAATCGATCGGCGGTAATCTCGAAGTGGCCTCGCCTCAGGGACAGGGCGCGTCAATCGTGCTGAGCATTCCGGCTGTTGCCGATGTGCCCGAGTCTATCCGAGAGGATCGCAATTTCGACCTTCTGATCGTAGCGCAGAGACGAACATTGGGCTTTTTGGAGGCGGGGCTTGTGGAATACGGCCACAGGATCGAGCTTGCGGACAATATCAACGAGGCTATCAAGCTAATTAAGAAAAATCGCCCGAAGGCGATCTTGGTTTTGGCTGGGCTGAGTTTCTTTGAGTTGGAAAATTTGAAGCTTATCATCGAGGCCAAGGGCGACTCGAAACTGATCGCCCTCGACCCGACCGAATCCTTGCCGACAAAGATCGAGGGGCTCGATTCGCTAATCCAGGGGACATTCCCGCTTCATCACCTTTTAGCTATAATCAACTCGTATATAAAGAGTTAAGCCCTACCCCAACGTCCTCCTCTGCTTCATAAACCCCATGAAGAGGAAGAACGCGACAGATAAATACCCGAATGAAATCACAGTCGCCGGCACGGGGAAGTATCCCGCTCTACCCGCGACCTCGATAATCTTTATAATCGCGAAAATCACAGACGCACCGGAGAGCCAACCCCAACTGCCTGCAAGCTCTCCGCCCTTCATCATACTGTAAAGGTCCCATGCAAAGTATGTCCCGAAAAGCAAGAACAGCAGGGCGAGGGTGTCGATAACCGTTTCTGAGATAGAACCGTGCGTGGTCTCGTTGGAAACGATCTGCCCGAAAAGCGTTGTGGACAACAATGTGAAAATCCCGAGGGCCAACAACACTATCAAGTGATTTCTCATAACCGCTCCTTACTTGTTTATCTGAAGCACTCTGAAGAGGTCTTCATAAATACTATATTTTCTAAGTAGCTCTTTGTTGTCGGTCAAGGTTACGCCTATTCGGTTGATTATCTTTGAAAGACAAGACTTGACCTGCCTCGAGCCGACCGACGACCCGAGTTTCTCGAAGCAAGAATCGAGCAACCCCGCAAGGCCGCTGGACATAATATGAATTCTGCTCTCCTCGGGCAATCGTTCTGAAAGTGTTGCGAAGTTAATAAAGTCATATCGTCCGTCGGGGGTCACCGCGAGGTTATTGAGGACTGGATGGGATTTTGAGGCCTCTTTGAAGGCGTTGATCATCGTTTTCTCGCCGGCCTTACCAATCTTGATGCTGATCTCCTCGTGTATTATCTCGAAGATTGCGATATAAACTTTAATCATGATATTAACAGCTGTTTTTTTCTCCTCGAATTTCCCCTTTGTGCTCTCTTTTGTTCCGGAGGTTGTAATCAGGCCGCTCATCATAAGGCCATAGATTGCACGGGCGGACTCGAGTTCGTCGATTGGGGATTTCTCCTTGATTTCCTCGATCGAGCGCTGGCCGTCGATTAGGCTCAGAATTCTCGCTTCGGTAGAGGTGAGGCGCACCTCGTCGTTTTGGTTGAGGTTGCTTTGAACCACCTTCATTATCGTGTTTTCGCGGGGGATTGTATTTCTAATCCGATTCCATTCGTCGATACGGCGCGTGCCTTCCATCAGTATGCTCATTGTATTCAGCGCATTGATCACCTGCTCGGTGTCGGGAAGCTCTTTGTCCTTAAAGACGAAAGCGCCGTCATCCCAGCTGAAGATCTCGTAGATAATGTTCTCGACATGCTTCATCATCATCTCGGCGATCTCTTCTTTTGTCATAAGACCCAAGAACACGAGGGTGCTGGGGAGATTTTTTCCGGTTAACTCCATAACCTCTTTGGCTTTAACGAGATCCCCTTTTTGTATCTTATTCTGTTTCAGGAGGTTATTCTCGAGCAATTCGAGGTCGTTGTTGGAGGTAGCCCATATAATCGATCCCTCTTTGAAGCAGATGTCCTTTTTGCTTTCCCCTCTTTCGATGAAAAGGGTTCCAGTTTTTTTGCCCATAGCGAGCAGTTGAAGGATATCTGCGAATCCAACACTCGAAAGGTTTCCTTCAAATCCCATATTTTTCCTTATCAAAGATGTTTATAGTCTTAAATATATTACATTATAGCTCTAAATGTCAACGCTTATCTTCAAAAAGAAAAAAAAAGCCCCTCGCGTTTGCGAAGGGCTTTTTTTTGTTGCTTCAGACTACTTCATCAGGATGAGCTTCGAGGTGGATTCTTTTCCACCCGAAACCATACGAACAAAGTAAACACCGCTGGGCATGCTCGTGGCATTCCATGTCGTCGTGTAGGTTCCCGGAGTGAGTTCGAGATCGATGAGGGTCTCGATTCTCTTTCCGGTGATGTCGAACACGGTGAGGTTAACCATCGAGGGCTCCGAAACATCGAACTTCACGGTTGTGACCGGGTTGAACGGGTTCGGGAATGCTCCAACGATCGCCATATCCGCGGGACGAACATTATCGACCTGCTTGATGTAATCGTTCTCGAAACCGAGCTTCCACAGGTAGGCAGAGACCGCGCGAAGCTGAGTCGTTGTAGGATCGTCGAGACCACCGAGGTAGATCGCGCCGATAACAGCCTGCGAGGTGCCGTTGTAGAAGAATACTCTCGGAACCGAGTCCTGATCCCAGCCGATAGCCGAGGTGATGCCGCTCGTCGGTGCGATGACATCGACCAAACGGTCTGCGAGGCCGGCGGAATCATAGGAAGCGACGGTGTAGGGACGAGCCGGGTTGCCCCAAAGGGTCGGCGTTCCCCAAATCATGGCGACATTGAATGTCGGTGCGCCGTCGTTGACGAGGTTCAGATGCATGTTGTCGAAGATCGCTTCGCCGTCGTAATCGGCACCGAAATCCGGGCCTTCGACGATGAGCTTCTTGCCGCCGGTTGCGCGATAGGCATTGAGCTTATCGAGCGCCAAGGTGGGAAGCGTCGTGTTGTCAGCGTCATTGATGCCCAAACCGAGCACGACGAGGTCATAATCGGTGAGATCATAACCATCGAGCGGATCGGTCACTGTGTCGAGGGTCTTCTTGACGCTGAGACCGATATCGAGTGTCGAGCTGTTAAGAGCGGTCTGCCACCATTCGCCGACGCCGCGGGTTCCGCCGTCGCAGGGTGTTGCGCCGTTGTCCCAGTCGATGATGAGGACATCGAAGGTGTCCGCAACAGTCTGGGATACAGCTTCCTGATTGCCGGCAAGGCGCGAGAAGAACGAAGCCTCGTCATACTTGACAGCGATGTCGTAGTAATAGGTGGTTCCATCGACGATGGTCTCGTCGGAGTAGGCCGTCGCCGGAGCCGCGACCATGGCGATATTGGTCACCAAGGGCGAACTCGGGTCTGTGAACGGTGCCGATGAACGATAAATGTAGTATGTATCGGGTTCTGCACAAGTGGACGGTGCGGCTGTCCATGTAAGATCGATTGCGAGTGGGGAAGTCGTCGGTCTCATGATCGTCTCTCCGGCGGCGGAGAAGCCGGTCACAGGCGAGAGATAGCAGAGAGCGACGGAGATCGTATCGTTCGCAACGATGCTTATGTCTGTGAAAGTCTCGGACTTGTGATACGGCGCGGAAACATTGAGCGTATAGACGCCGTGCATGACACCGGTGAAGTTCACGACACCGCTTGTCGGTGTGGTTTCGGTTCCGACACCGACGAGAGTGACCGAAGCGCCGGACTCATCGGTTCCGCTACCGAGATCGACCTGAACGCGCAGGTTAACCGGAGCGGGAACGAGATTCAGATTGATGCCGGTCATGCCCTCGCGAGGAACATTAACCGTCGTGCAAGGCTCGGAATAGCCGGCATAACGGCCGCAGATCGTGTGAAGTCCGATGAGGACATTCACCGTGAACGAACCGTCAACGCCGGAGACAACACCGGACGGCGTGCCATCGACATAGATCGCGATGCCTTCGCTCGGGGTGCCGGCCAATCTCGCGATACCGGAAACCGGAACGGGCACCTGAACGAGGTTGTGGTTGATCTGAACATCAGTGGAGGCGACCGTGAAGGTCGTGTCCCAAACCGGATAGCCGGGGTAGCTGACGGTCATGTCATAGGTTCCCGAGGGAATAAGCGGGAAGTTGTAGTCGCCGGAGGGAAGCGTGAAGGCGTTGAACGGATCGCCGCCGGCTGTCGGGGTAACAACAACTGTCACACCGGCTTCCGGGGTGCCGTTAACGGTGATTCGACCGTAAACCCTCTGTCCCGGGGGATAAACAGTGACATCATTAATGATAGTTTCGCCGGAGACAGTGCCGCAAACCGTGTCTGTAACGACCGGCCATGTGCCGTAGGTGTAGGTCAGCACGACACAACCGAGCGGGAGGTTCATAAAGCCGTAAGCGCCGTCCGCGCCGGTCTCGGCCCAAGAACCGCCGATAACCTGAACGCGAACGCCGCTATTGTCGTCCTCACCGAAGACGGTGACAGTTCCGGTGATATTGAAGTTCTCGACGACGACTTCCGGCGGATAATCAACAGAGAGCCACAGGGTCTGGGTTCTGCTGTTATAATTCACCGAGGTTTCGTCGTTCAAGACAAGCCAAGTATCATCGGAATAGGGCCTATCGGGCTGGGGATCGACGATCGACAGAATCTTATAGTATATAGTGACTCTAGTATCGCTGAATATCAGGGCACTTGTGTTCCATGTGACATTGACGGTAAGGTCGCCGTCAACCGCCGCGACTTGCCAAATACTACCTAAGGAGCAGTTGTTACGGACATCGGTCGCGAGCCTGTTGTAAGGCGTGGCCAATGAATTCGCGAAGTAGTATCCGGAGGCCGACGGGCTCGGCGGGGGAAGGATCTCGTCGAAAGCTACATCGAAGTTGTCGCTCGCGTCCGTATCCATGCCGAAGTTGATCGCCTCTACTCCATCACTATAGGTGAATGTGAGGCCGAGTTCGAATTCCGGCCCGCAAACCATCGAGCCTGTGCGGAAGGTCCAAATCTTGTGGCGATGATTCGGCACCGGGGCATTATCATCGACATGAAGATCGACTGTGTAGGTTGTCAGATCGGACCAGCCGAGAGCGGGGATGTAGCAGATATGATATCCACCCGAAACCACGCTTGTAGTATAATCGAATACCTCGGATCCGTTGATAACAAGCGTGAAGCTGGACATATCAACTCCGCTGGCGACATCGACGATATCGAAGCAAAGCGGTGCTGTGACATCGGCGCCATCGCCCTCGTGAGAGATATTGAGGACAGCGGGTGGAATTGTGTCTGTTCCGCCGCCCGGAAGAAGGCGAATATGCACCTGCTGGGCGGAGTTGAAATTGGCTGTTCCGTAGAGTTCCATCGAAACGAAGTCGGTAGGAACATCGCCGCGGTTGGCCACTGCGAATTGGAAGCTCGCGCCGGTCCCGGAAAGCGGAAGGGCGTCGTTATTCCAATCCAGCGTGAGGTTAGTTCCCGGCTCGAAGACATCGACTATCCACTGCTTGATACCGTAATCGGCCTTCTTGATGTCGGTCGAAAGAGCGGTGATCGAGGGATAGGTCGGATCCATAATCGGGAAATAGCCGCGAGCGCGACCGGGGATCAGGAACTGCGGGACATCGAAGCCAGAGTCGTAATTCTCGGAAGCGTCAGTGTCGAGCCCGATCCAAAGGTTAGTCGTTGCAGTTTCGGAACCGGTTGTCGAATTCACTTGAAGCTGATAGGTGAACTCCGGAAGATCGCCGGGGGCCTTTGTCCTGAACATCCATGTTGCATCGTCGCTGTTCGGGGTGTCGGCCAAATCCGAAGCGCTAACTTCAACTTCATACCAAGTGGAATAGGTCATTCCGCCGGGCGGGCAATACTCAACCGAGTATCTCATAATGCCGGTGCCAAGCTCGGTAATTGTGTAGTCGGCGCGAGGGATCGTGACGCTGTTCACGATAAGAACGATCGAGCTGGAATCGACGCCGCTCTCGTTGTCTCTGATGGAAACAAGAATGCATTGATCGATATCGACGGTGGTGTCGTTCTCGACGGGATCGAAATTGTAGAATTGCGGGGGATCCTCGTCCTCAATGAATTCTGTGGTCGTGAAGCTGACCTCGACCGGCTCGGCCATGCAGTTCGCGGGGTCCGCGAGATCGCAAGCCGTGACGGAATAGTTAATGACGGAAAGCTCAGGCCACATATCAACCGGCGTGAGGTTCGCACGATATCCGCCGACGATCGGGGTCCAAACGACTTCCTCGGTGACATCGACAGGTGTCGGCTCGGCATCGTTCCAAAGCATGACAACGATGGAAGCCGGATCGACGCCGGTGATATTGTCCTTGACATCGAACTGGATAGCCGCGTCGAGAGTGACACCGGCCGTGCCGTTAATCGGGTTGAAGCCGGTGACATAGGGCGGTTGATCGTCGAACATCTCGTTTGGCATATAGCGGATAACAACATCCCTGATGGGGCCGAACGCAAATTCTTCTACTGTGGACATATCGATCCATGCGTCGGCGGCGATGTCGTTCACATCTTCCATAACGGTCTTCGATGCGATGGAGAACAAACCGGCGTCGGGAAGGATTGTCGGATCCCAGCTGGCGATTTTGTCATCGAGGCCGTAATAGCCCTCGACGCGCATTACCCAATACTTGAGAGCGGCGGGAACATCCCTTCCGCGGATATCGCAGGAAAGTTTGGGATATGTAGTGCTTGCCAGCGGGAAGAAAGCGCCCTTGCCATCTGGAGGTGTGAAATGGGGAACATCGAGATATGCATCATAACCATCGGTGGCTCCGGCGGAGACACCAAAGGTCAAATTATGCGTTGCCCCGACAACCGGCTCAATGGCAACGGTATAGGACCAACTCTGGGCGAGAGCCAGCCCCGCAAGTAGCATAAGAGCTACAATAAGAACGAACTTGCCTTTCAACATAAGGCTTACCCCTTTCATGAAGAATGTTTTTTCGAAATAACTTTTTTTCATTGAACAAAGAAAACGAAATCAAAATTGCAATTTTCGATGGGCGGCCCCTTTGAAGGGACCGCCCATCTTTTAAGAGTTGGCTTTACTTCATCAGAGCCATCTTGGCGGTAGCCTTGAAGCTACCAGCCTCGAGCTTATAGAAGTAGATGCCTGTCGGAACGACCTTGCCTTCCGAATCGGTGCCGTCCCAGACGACCGACCTGTAGCCGGCCTCAACCTCGCCGCTGACGAGCGTTGTCACCTTCTGGCCGAGCAGGCTGTAAACCTCGAGGTTGACCTCGGAGTTCACGGGAAGCTCGTAGTTGATGACTGTCGTAGCATTGAACGGGTTCGGCGTATTCTGACGAAGCGCGAAGGCTTCCGGAATCGCGATTCTGTTCGCGACCAGCTTGTGCGTTCCGGGCGTGACATTGATCACGGAACCGTCGGCAACGACGACGCCGTCATAGCTGATCGTCCACTCATCGGTTGACATCTGGATGTTGGCCTCGAAGGCGGCATCGGCGACGACATCCCACCTGATGGTGTTGTCAACCGCGCGATAGTCGATATCGAGTCCGTTTCCGAGTTCCACTGAACCGACGCCGACATGAGCCGGAATCGCGAAGCGATCGATACCGCGATCGAACTCGACGGTCGCGCCACTAGCGGCGCCGAACGTCAACTCGCCACTCTTGGAGACGAGCTTGCCTGTGAAGGCCGGTTCGATCTTGGTGTCTTTGATCGTATAGACAACCTTGCGACCTGCGTCACCCGGAACATAGAGCGTGGCTTCTTCGAGAGCCATAACGAGATGGCCTCTGCAATGCCAGAGCATGTTCGTCGGGACATAATCGACGCCGCAGTTGTAGATTCTGGTCTCGGTCGCATCGACCGCGTCGGCCGGAATCGTGTGCGGGGTCGCGAAGTCGGCATTCATCCACGGAGCGCCGATGAGGTTCCATCCGCGAACCAGATCGACTGTGAACTCTGTGACGGGAACGCCGCAGATCTCAACTGTCGTGCTGGCGGTCGGGTAAACCGCGAGGCCCTCGCCGGCGACCAGAAGGTCGGCGGGCGGAACGGCCACGTAGTCGCCGTCAACCATACGATAGACTGTCATGCCGGGGAATATCTCGCCGATGGTCGGGACCGGATCGGGCATAACGCTGATGCCGATGAGGTTCCAATCCGGGCAGAGCTCATATGTGCAACAATGCTCCTCGGGAACGACTGTGATTGTCACGGTCGTGGCGTTTCCAGCCAGATCGTAAGCCGTCACATTGATGAGATCACCCGGTTCCGGCGAAGCGCCGATCCACGGTGTCGAAGAAACCGCACCGGAGGCGTCAACCCAGAAGGTGTCGCCGAGCGTAGCGCCACTGCCGTCGGTGACGATCACATAGACATAGCCGTTGCCGGCGAGGTCTGTGAAGTTGCTTCCGAGGAAGTTGTCGTCGAACGCGCCGGTGAAGCCGGTGAAGGTCTCGCCGGTGGCGACGATGAGGTCGCCGTCAACGATAGGATCTTCGATATCGATGAGGACGAGCTTGCCCTTGGCTTCGCCGATGCGGGCTTCCTCGTAGTCGAGGATGTTGCCGGCGGCGTCGCGGCCTTTGACCATGAGATAGGCGATACCCTGAGCGGTGAGACCCTGCGGAGCCGCGGCGACATCCCAGACATAGCTGTAGATATCATCGGCGAAGAAGGCGAGCTTATCGCTGAAGGTGTAAGCCACTGTCGCATCGTCATAGGAGGACGGGCTGAACGGAGCCATGTAATCCGGCTGACGCCAGAAGTAGTTGTGAATGTCATACTCGTCGCGCTGATCGTCCCAGAGTCTGGACTCGAGGTGGTCGTTCGGATCGTCGTATCTGCCGTAGTTCGGCAAACCGTCGACCGAAAGCCTCATGTAGTCCCACATTCTGGTGTAGATATAGTCGCTATAGTTGTAGTATGAAACCGGATCTCCCGGGGCGGCCGGATCGAAGATCGTCTCGTCCCAGTTGAAGATGAGGTTAAATCTACCCTCGTTGACGACCCAGATGTATTCCTCTTCGGGGTATTCGACCGGGTTGACAGCACGGAACGGAACCGTGGAATCGTCCCTGAGCATACTGACCTCGTAGGTAGGATCGTAGGTGTCGAGGAGGAGATAGCCGACATGATCCCAATCGTGGTAGGACGAGCTAACATAGCTGTAGGTGCTCGCCGTGGCGACGATCTTGACCAAGCCGTCGTAACGGTTGTCTTGATCGTCAACGGTCCACTTATAGACCCAGAACGAACGCTCACCGACCGTGTAGATACTCGTTCTCTCGAGTCTCACGACGATTTCGGGGTTCGATCCGGAGATCGGGCCACCCCAGTAGTCGGAGATGCGAAGGTCAACCCAGCGGACATTGGTGTCCGACGGGAGATACTCGAGGAGGACATACAAGCTGTCGCCCAAGTATCCGCCGGCCTCCGTGAATGCCCTCAAGAAGGGATCGCTGGAGGTGAAGTCCGGGTTATTGAAGGTTGTGACTTGAATAAGGGGCTGGAACTCCTCGATTCTGTAGAAATCGGGAAGAGTATCGATAGAACCGATAGCATCGGTGTCGATCCATCCCCAAGTCGGCCAATCGGGCCACTCGTTCTCCATATCGGAGAGCCACCACGGGTAGATATCGTCCGAGTTCTCGATAGCCGCGAAGTTTTCCGAAACGGACTTCAGGGCGTCGATCAGGTTCGCGCCGCGGGCGACGAACGGGGGACGAAGGATCGTGAGAGTGTCGGCATCGAAGAAGTCGAACTCGCAATCCGGGTGATAGTAGGTCCAGTATTCGGTGATACCACCGTCATACTCGATCACATTATGGATGGCGTCGAAGGCCTTCCAGCTGACTGTCCACATTCCGGGCGGCAAGCCTTCCGGATTCGAATACTCGAGGCAGATAACCGACTCTGCCGGCGAGAAGTAGAGCGGGGTTGTTGCTCTGACTTGCTCGAAGTTATCGAGATAAGCGCCTTCAGGGTAGAGCGAGTAATTCGTTCCATCGATGAGGCTGTGGAGCCAGATGGCCATTTTGTCGATTTGATAGACATCGACACCGCCCCAGCAGAGCTTGAGGGTCGTGGAACCATAGGGAAGAACCGTATGGTCGCCATGAATAACCTGTCCGCCGCCGACATAAACCAACTCGGGGTCGGCGCGCTTGTTGTCAACGAGAACATTGAGTTTCGTTGTCGTCAAGAACGGATCGACCGGGCGGAATCTGCTGTAGGCCTCCATAACGATATGGAGATACTTCTGGTTGTTCGAGTAGAGCGTGGGCGCTCCACCGAGGGTGTTGTAATACTCATGGAGAATATCGATATCCTCGGTCGGGATCGCGACCCATGTATTGCCGTCTTCGATCCAGATGTTCGGCGAGTGCATGTTGTCCTCGACCCAATGATAGGTGTAGCCGGTGGTAAGGACTGTGCCTGCCGGATGCGGGGTGTCAGTCCACCACATCTTGAAGACGACGGAGTCGGTCTCGGCGAGGCTGTTGTCCCAGTAACCGGTGACTTCCTTCTTTCTGGAGTCAACATTGAAGCCGCAACGGGTGGAATCCTCAAGATACTCGCCGGAGGTGCTCCAACCGGTGATTCTATCGACATCGCTCGGCCTGCCATCCCAAGGATAGGTCGGAGCGGTGTCATAGACGTCAACGCGCGGCCACTCGAGTGTCATGCCCCAAGGCATGCCGGTGACAATACGAATCGGATATTCGACGGCCATCATATAGTTGTTGGCGTTGTCATCGAAGCCCTGAACGCGGAGTTTTCCGATACCGTCCATGGCGCCGGAGCCGGCCAGAACCATATAACCAATCCACTCTCTATCGCTGTTCCAACCGGCGTCGTAAGCCTCGGCGGAACCGGGTGTTTCGGGAGCGATTTCGCCTTCCGGAGCCGGACGCGAGTAGCCAACCGTCACATCACGATAATCGACATAGTATTGAGCCATCGGGTAACGAAGACCGCCAACACCAGCCGCAACAGTCTCGAGCGGGAGCACCGGGAACCAGTGCGTCCATCCCTGAGGCTGGAAGCGAACGATGTGGCCGTAAAGGTGATCGGCTTCGCGCATGTCCATGTTGTCGTTGAACCAAAGGCGAACGAGAACGGTGCAGACATCCGAGAAGTTATAGATTCCAACGATGCTGTCCTGATCGGGAACGGACCACGGAAGCTTGAACAGGTCGTCATTCCAGTTGTTGATCGTCGGATCGCCGTAGATCGGAGCGCCGAGCGAGTCGGTGCCGATAACGGCGCGATCCATCGTTGCAAGGGCAAAGCCCTTGACCTTCGGGGTCGTATTGTCGAGACCCATCTTCTTGCTGGAGACAAGCTGAGTGTTGCCGAGACGGTCTTGAATGACGGCTTCGGCATAGATGCTGTCGGCGATGAAGATAGTGTCTCTTGTAAGAGAGGTGGTAACAGGTGTCGGAACAGAGCCGGACCTGTTAAGACCGTGATAAATGCTAATCGCCATACCCATATCCATCGAACGGGCGACAAAGGCTTCGCGGGCGCAGTTATGCACCTCGTAACCGTCGCTGGTCCAATAGTAGTAGGGCTCGGTGCCGGGGTTGTAGGTAAGTCCGGCCGGCTCGGGAACTGTGGTGTTGTAGAAATACTTCACCCAGTCGGAGGAGGGCTGAACGGCCGGAATCGGCCAAACAGTTGACCAGCCCGGAGCAACGGTGAGACCCGGAGCGCAACCTACGCCGGTGTCATAGATGTCCTCGAGTCTGAGTCTGATCTCATTGTTCTCGTCGTGAACGAGATGGCAGTTGACCTCTTCGTAGCCGGTGGTGCCGGACGGATCGAGGAAGACCGCCGTCGGGGCCTGCATGTCGATCTCATACATCCAGTTGAAGACATGCTTGGTGTAATTCGCGGCTAATCCGAAGTCGTTCGGCTCGCGAACATTGAAGGTCAGGGTGACATCGAGCTTATCGCCGTCGAGGTAGCCAAGAACCGTATCGGTGACGAGTTCGGGCTCGGTCTCGAGTGTGTCGATGCGACGGATCGTGTATAGCCATACGCTGTCCTGATCGATCGGGCCGATATGGAGTCTTCCCCAATCGACACAACCGGAACGCTCCGGATAGTATTTCAGGAAGCAAGGAATACAATCGCAGTCATACCACTCGTCGATCGTCCAAACGAGGGAGCCTGCGGCGTCGCGAAGCTCGAGAACAACATGCGGAACACGACCGGTGAGTGTGTCTTCATCCGGATCGGATCCGGCGAGGCACTCCCAGATGATCGAGTCGGTGCAGGTGTAGATCTCGGCGACGATGAAGTTGAGGTCCTTAGCATAGAAATCGACATACGGATCGGTCTCTTCCATCTCGGAATAGGCTTCCATATCGCCATCTTCACGAGCGAGTTCCCAATCCAGATAGTAGCCGGTCCATGCGGAGAACATGGTCTTATACTTACCGGTCAGGTCGGGCGGATAGTTGTAATCCGCGGCGGTCTGATAGGCATCGTAAGCGCCGTCGTTGAACCACATTACGCTATTGAGCCATGTCTCGGACTGAATAACGAAGCTGTCGGTTTGGATAAGCGCCCAGTTGGGGTTGTTCCAATCGTGCATATCGGGAACATCGAGCCAGTAGGAAACGCCGAGAGTATCGACATTTTCACCGGTGTAATCGTTGCGGCCATAGCGCCAAGCCATGAAGGAGCTTGTCGGAGAGCTATACGGATCGTAGGTGTGGAACCAACGATAGGTGCCGCCGGAAACGGTGACCGAAGAGGCGGGATACCACGGAACATCCGGGCTGTCGCCGGCATAAAGCTTCCAGACGACCTTGTCGTGGGGCTGGAAGAAGTTGCATGTGGCATCGGAGCCGTCGCCGTAAAGCTTGAGGATGGCGCCGCGCACCTCGGTCGGATCGGGAACGAGTTGCGCATAGTAGTATTGATATTCTCTTCCGGGAATTGCATGATACGCGACATGAACATCGTAGAACTTGAGGTCTTGGAAGATGATCTCGTCGGTATAGGGACCGCCGGCGGTCAGCGTGTCGGTGAAGGTGATGACGATGTCAGCACCCTCGACGAATTCGCCGTGCATCTCGCCGATCTTTGCAACCCAGTTGTCGCAATACATGCCGTGAACATTGGCCGAGACATCCTTGAACTTGAAGAACATGGTGTCGTTGCAGAAGCCGCCGAGGTTCGCATCGGTGAAGATCGGCGCATGGCAATCGACATAGAATGTCCAGCGGGCAATGTGGCTTACCGTGTGATAGAGATAATCCGGGTCGAGCCTGTCATAGCCTTCGTTCCTGCTCGGAACGAGATAATCGACCGTATGGCCGATGGTTCCATCGGAGCAGTATAGCGGATAGGTTCCGACCCACGGATCGTTGTCGTCATCCCAACCGGTGACAGGGCCTGCGGTGCCGGGTTCGCTCTGACAAGTTGTGATAGCGTTGTCCCAAGCGTAAACGGTCACACAAACCTCGTCGCCCGGACGGAAGTGGGCCTGTGTAGGCATTCTGCGATAAGGATCGTAGGTAAGCCTGACGCCCCACTCGTTGAACTTCTTGGTGACATCGAGCGCGATAGCATCGGGCTCGCCAACGCAGAAGTTCCTGCCGTCGGGAACACTGCCGCCGTAAGCGGCGGAATGATAGTAAGGATGCCAGCTACCGTCGCAACCGCGAACCTTGAGGTTCATGCAGATGCGGGCTTCTTGGTCGGTGCTACCGGAATAGATACCGGAGATACGATGATAGATGCTGGCTGAATCGGAAAGCGGAAGATCGACATTCATGTCCCACTCATCGCAACCGATCTGGTCGTAGATGTTGAGGGTGATGATCTGGAAGCTGTCGGAGGTGACCCACTCTTTGGGAGGATAGAAGAATGTATCCGGAGCGGTCGGGCCTTCGAGGTCTATGCGAAGGATAGCAAGTGTATCGTAGGCATAGGTGGTATAGCCCGGAGCGACGCCGATGACATCGGCGATAACCGGAACATGGTTCCTTCCAAGCCTGTTTTGAGTGCCGTAGTTACCATCGGCTCCGCCGGTCGTTCCCCAGCTGTCGCGGGGGTAGATGTCGGCAACGCCGCCGCCTTGGCTACCCTGACCATAGTCGGGATCGTCCACGAGCTCGGTGAGAATGACATAAACGAAATCGCCGGACTCGAACGGAACTATGCCGGCCCAGCCGGGATGGTGTTCCACGAGCTCCTCGAAGTTAACGATCATCTGAGCCTCGAAGCCGTTGTTGGCCTCATCGACCCAAAGGCCGTAACCGAGATCGGTCTCGTCGAGGTATATTTCGGACCACTCACCATCGCAGTGTTGAATCTGGAGGGTAAGCTCGAAATTGCGCCAATTCATACCGGCGCCGCCGAAACCGCCAGCCCATGTCGTAATGCCATGGTTTTGGGTATCGTGGACGTCCTGATATTTGTCGGTGAGGTCGATATGGAGGGTCGGAAGGCTGTCGGCCAACCAACGCCAATTGATCCATTCGCCCTCGATATTGTCGCGGCGGGCATTGGTCGCGAACTCTCTGGTCTCGCCGTCGTGACCCTCAGCGGAGGGGCAGGTAAGCTCGGCGATCGGGCCGGAGAGGTCAACCTTGAATGTCCAAACGGTATCGTTAACGACGCCGGGCGAGAAGAAGCCGGGGCGGTCATAACGGAAGTTGTTGGTTCTGCTGAAGACGCGGAAGGTCACCTGAACATAGGCGCCGTCGATGAACGGCGGGAAGTAGTTGCCGGTCGAATCTCTACCGATCGTCACGACAAAGGTGTCTTTTCCGCAGAAAGCATCCATTCCGCAGACTTCATTAGCCCAAGCCTCTGTCCAAGAACTGCTCATTCCGGACCAGCCGGTGGTTCCCCAGCTCCAATCGCCGGGATTGCGATAGCTGTGCTTGAGGTTCCACTGCCAACCCGTGGTGATGTCGCCGTTAGCCGTATCATACGGGAAGTTGAGCGGACTGCGCCAAGAGATCGAGTCGATGCGGGCGGGGAAGTTCGTCGGCGGGGTAAGGCCGTAGAAGGAATCGTTGATGTAACGAATCTCCATGAAGGCCGAATCGACGCAGGTTCCCTTGTCCCAAGCGACTATCGCGATGGGCTGAACGCTGTCGGCGGTGAAGATAGAATCGTTCTCTTCGTCGCAGAGGATATCGGAGATCCAGTCGTTGGTGGAAACCTCGTCGCGCGGATAGAGATTCGCGATATAAGGCGAAATCTCGTCCCAACCCTTGATCATTTCACTGCGCGCCCAACGGGAGGCATCGGCCGGTGCGGGGAACGGATTGTTCCACACGACATCGGTGAGTGTCGCCGTCATATCGACGCGATTGAAGATGGAGCCGTAGTTACGATAAACTATGATATCGTTCCTGCTCTCGATCTCGATGAAGAAGGAGTCGGCGTTGGAAATACCCTCGATACCGCCGTCACCGGGATATCTTTCCATACCGGATTCGCCGCAACAATCGTGGCAACCGGCCATTTGGAGAGCGATCCAGATGCGGTAGAACTCGAGGCCGTAGCGCTCGCTGTTGAATGTTCCCTCGTAGGGGACTGCGATACCGTCGCGGAAGTAAATGGTGGTTTGCCATTTTTTCCATCCGGTGTAGGGGCCGCCGGTTGACGAAACCATCGTCCACTGGGACTCGGGTGTGAGAACATCCGTCAGAGTCGGATCGAAATGATCGAGATAAAGAGTGATCGGATCCGTAGCGATCTGCTCGGCGATTCCCATGATGTCAATGCGGTCGAGGATGTTCACATCGGAACCGGCGGAAGCGCCTTTGTCGATGTAGAACTGAACACCGGTAAGGGTGTCGGCCTCGGTCGGATCGACGCCGTAATGAGCGGCGGCGTCCGGCGGGAGAATCGGGGTGAGATCCTCATTCGGATCGAAATCGCGGGAACCCCAGATTGTGAGGGTGATACCGCGAATCTCTTTATTGTCTGTTCCGGAGAGCATGTCCAGACGAAGAACCACGTTGTCGTGGCTCATACGAACCGGGCTCTCGAAACCGTCGGAGCCGACTTCAAAGGCTCCTCGTCTCCAAGCACTCACAGGAGTGAAGCTCGTGACGGAAGAGTAGTCGGTGGTGTAGATCGACGGAAGCTGAGTTCCGTAAACCGGGCCACCGGGCGTGCCCGCGGGGGACACGACATTGAAAGCATTACAATACTGCCAATCGCTTCCGCTTCCTTGAGCGAAAACCGCTCCCACGGAGAGCAAAAGGCCAAGTAGCAGGGCCGCATAAATGCTGTTCTTCATTACGCCCTTCTCCTTTCTTCGTTTTGTTCGATTTTCTATCGTTTTCATTACACTCATCTTCTTTGCGGAAACACTTTCCACTAAGCCTCCTAAGGTTGAAGATAAATTGCTTTAAGTTCCTCGATTAAAAGGGGTTAACCCAAAAAGCCGTTAATCGGCTATTCGGAGCCCGCCCCGAAAAAAATACAGAATCCCCGCCAACATTGCGGCAGGTTTCGCGAAAAATAAGAACCAAACTACCTACTGTCAAGACCTTTTTTTAACTCCGTTTCTCATAAAAAGAGGATAGCTCGTCGAGCTTCTTCAATTAATTCAAGCATTACAACGATTAATCGATAATTTTTTATCTTGTTCCTTCCAAATAAATTTTTTTCTCCCGCCTAAGCATTTGCTTTTAGTAAATATATAGCGCGATATTTCAAAGTCAAATAAAAAAAGTTATTTTTTTTATTTGTCTAACCTGTTGTTTTTAAACATGTTTTAACAATTACTCTGTATTTATTGTTTTACGATGTTTACTAAGTTATTATAAATCATATTGTTATCTGATATTCAGCTCAATATTTGTAGCACAACTGAGGCCTAACCCTACGCTCCAATAGTCCATTTTCGCGCCAGACTCGTGTAAAAAATCTTTTTTTGTGCCGATCTCGAGGTCCGCATTCCAAAAAAGATATGGCCAGATCGAGCCCGCGATCTCGAGAATCCCGCCGGCGGTTTCCTCGACAACCCCTGTCGGGAAAGGCTCTGTGTAGTTACCTTCCATATGAATCCACGGTTCCGACCAAAAGGCTTCGATGCGTCCCTCGCCCCTCCGAGAATAGAAGCCCTCGAGGTTGATTAGCATCGCCGGAGAGAGCATAATCTTCGCGCCGAGAGAGGCCCTGTCTGCGTCGTTGCCGAGCTCGGAGCCGAGAGGCTGATTCATATAGAGATACCTATTCCAAACCTTGTTCTGGTTATATGTCCAATTCGTGACGCCCTCGTATCGGGCGGAGAAGGTCACCCATCTTTGCGCTATCGTCGTGCCGAGGTCGGCCTGAACCGCGAGGGCGATCTCGGGCGGTTCTTCGTCGCCCTGCGATTGCTTTTCGACCTGAATATCATCGACGAGGAACTCCAAAGAGAGCCTCGCCGGCGGCAACAACACCTGAAAATCGCCGCCCACCATAGTGTTGTCGTCGAGGCCGAGGTTGAGCTGTTGGGCGTGGAACCAATAGAACGGGACGGTGTAGATTGCCTCCAAGGGGCGCCCGACGCCGCCATAGAGGATGGTCTCATAGAGCGCGACGCTGAAGTGCTTGGACAGGAATTCGAGGCGGTGGCCGGCGAGATAGCGTTGCGCCTTGTTTCTAATGAGCGTGTCGCCGCTTGCCGTGAAAACATCCAAAGGATCGAGCCAGCCGTTGAAGCCGGAAAAGCGCAACCGGCCGATGTCCACTTCATAGTCTATCCGGTCGAAGGGGTCGTGCGCGCGGCCGAGCACCAAGCCCTCGCCCCAAGAAAGATAGTCCTTGCCGAATTGAACGCCCCAATCGCTGTCGTCCGCGCGAAGGTAAACCTGATCCGGCCTTCCCGCGAAGCCCGACCATTGCCGTCCGCGATAGTTCTCCTCGCGCGCCCATTTGAGATTGACATCGTAGGAGACAAAGCCCTCGACCGGGCCTTTGGCCATTCCGCCACCGAGGAGGAATTTGGGATAGAAGCGATCGTTCGGATCGCGGGGGTTGTTGAGTATCGCATCGATTCCCGGCTCGAAGATAACTGTCACAGTATTGTTTTTTAGGATAGTGGATTCGAGGGTGCGGCGAAGTTCCTTCGACCAAATTCCGGTCTGTTCATCCACAGGGTTCGACGGCAACGCGGAAAGCATTCGCCCGGAGCGGAGCGGCCACACATTCGGCTGAAGCTCGATCAGTCCGCGCAGTTCCAATTCGCGGAAGACTTGAAGGGAGGGCCAATCATCGGCGATCGAGCGTCCCTCGTCGGAGAAGGCCGCGAAGGCGAGGATAGCCGCAACGGCAATGGATTTAACCAGACAGTTCTTCAATTAGATCATACCGTGTTCGATCTTTGAGACTATTAAAAGAGTAATATACATTATAATATAGAGATTTTTCATCGGTGTGTTTTTAAACCGTGTCGGGCGTGGCCGTTTTCTTCCGGCGGACTATCTCGTCCGAAACTGAGATCTCGGCCTTGGCACGCGAGGGAAGCTCGATTCCCGCGATCTGGGCGAGCAGGTTTTCGTAGTAGTCGAGTATTCTGTCCCACCTGTAATACTTCTCGACGCGCTCTTTGGCCTTGGAGGCGAATTCGTCGCGGACGGCCGGGTTGTCGATAAGGTTCTGAATCTTGCGGGTGAGATCGTGAAGGTCGTTGACCTTGTAATGGACTCCGGCGTCGGAGATAGTTTCGAGCTGTTCGGGGATCCCGTTGACGACAGCGCAAGTCCCGGCGCCCATCGCCTCGAGCAATGCGGGGCTTGTCCCCTCGAGCTCGCTCGGGCTGACGAAGAGGAATGAGTTCGAGTATAGCTCGGCCATCTCGTCGCCATAAACAGCGCCGGTGAACACCGTGCCGGGGGGGGCGATAGACTTCAGTTTTTCGACATAGATTGGGTCGTAGGGGTTATCGCCGACGACGACGAGCGGCATATCGGTGCGAATTCGAGAGTATGACTCGAGCAGTTTGTCTATGCCCTTCTCGGGGATGAACCTTCCGACGAATAGAAGATATTTTTGTTGTTCGAGCCCGAATTTCTCCATAATCCCGCTATGTTCGCGATTCTCGTTGATATAGCTACCGTAGGGGATATAGACGGTCTCGGTGTTGTATTGATTTTTGTAATATTCGCCGACTTTGAGGGAATCCACAACGATGGCGCGGGCGAACATAGTGGCGAACTTTTCGGACAGGTGCATCCATGTGCTTCCGATAACACCGAACTTCTTTCTTCGCCATTCAACGCCGTCAACAGAGAGAATAACCTTTTTGCCGAAAAGCTTGAGAAGCGGAATCAGAAAGGAATTGCCGACATTGTAGAGGTGGACGACATCGGAGCGATGGAAGATGCATGAAATTGCGGCGAGGGTTGTATGGCTGATTGTCGATAGGTTTTTCGATTCGATGGAGGGCAGGTAGCGAAGCTTGACACCATTCCATGTCTTGTCGCGCCCGTTTCTTTTGCCGCGGCAATAGACGACTACCTCGTGGCCTCGCTCGACCAGTTCCTTCGCGGTAATCTGGACATTGGTCTCGAAACCGCCGTAACGGGCGGGCAAGCCTCTTATTCCAAGAATCGAGATTCTCATCAGAGAAGCCGTTTAAGGTATTCGGCCAAGGCCTCCTTCCATGGTCTCATTTGATAGCCTATCTCGTTCAGTCGGCAGTTCTCGATCGCTTCCATCGGCGGTCTCGGGGCCTTAGTTTTGAAGAACTCCGAGGGAACCGGTTCGACGACGCATTCGACATTGGCGATATCGACAATCTCCCGCGCGATCTGAAAACGGTTGGCCCATCCGGTATTCGCGACATGGAACAAACCGAACAAGTTATTTTTTATAAGATATATTATTAAATTTCCAATGTCCACAGTATAATTTGGCGAGCCGTAAATATTATCGACTGCCGAGAGCGAGCCGCGTTGCTTGGCGATCTTATATATCTTCCCGACGAATTTTTTATCCTGCGGCCCTCCGCCGAACAACCATCCGGCCCTGAGGATCAACCATTTGTCCTTCGGCAGGATCTCCCTGACCGCAATCTCACCTTTGTATTTAGTTTTGCCGTAGATATTTTGCGGCTTGGGAATATCGGTTTCGACATAGGGTGTGTTCTTTCTTCCGGAGAAGACTCCCGAGGTCGAGATATAGATGAGGGGGACATCGAACTCGGCGCAGGCCGAAGCGATTATCCTCGTTCCAATATGGTTGACCGCTTCGGCAATTTCCGGTTCTACCTCGCAACGGTCGAGGTCGGTCATAGCGGCCATATGGAGCACCCAATCCGGCCGAAACGCCTCGAAGACCGCGCGGACTGCTTCGGGGTCGCGAATATCCATATTATCTACATCGGTCGCCAAAACCTCGAACTCGCTCTCGAGGATGGGGATTATATCGCAACCCATCATGCCATTAGCGCCGGTTGCGAGAATTTTAGGTTTTTTGTTCATAGCGTTTCCTTGGATAGTTATAATAAATTTCGCGCATATTCAGGGCCATCGCGGAGGATTTCGGCGAATTATTTATCGGATGGCTTCTTTTTTAGAATGAACTCGATGTTGATGCGTGGCCGCTGAGGGCTTCTATCGGCAAGGCGCTGAAACTGCGCTTGGTTAAGTATCTTCCCGAAAACAAGGGCTTTCCCGCCGCGGATAGCGGCTTCTCTTACCTCAGCCCTTGAATCCGATGGTTCGTTTGGGTTGTATGATGTCAAGTTTTGATTTCTTTCTTCGATCGCTCGGTTATTTTCAGGTCGTGATATATCTTTTCGGTAATCATCGCGGATGAATATATGAGTATCGTGTTGGTCGGGAGAACATAGGCCATGGAGGAGGCGACTCCATTGACAAGAACCGCGAGAATATATACGGGTTGAGCGAGGGCGAAGGCCTGAACAAGAGGATCATCGATCTCCTTGTGGTGCAAAACTATATAAATACTTCTTTGCATCCAGAGAGCATATATCGAAAGGAATAGAGCGAGGCCGACGAGCCCCTGTTGGCCGAGAATTAAAAAGAATACACCGTCTATTCGGGAAAGACCCCAAGGCGCTAACGAGAACCATTCGACGCCGACACCTCTGCCGAAAAGCCAATTTCGTTGAACAAGTTTCAACGACTCATAGATTTGGTAACGGCGAGAGGCAATAGCAATATCCTTTCGCCATTCGAAAAGGGAAAACGCCCTGTCGGTGACCGACTTGATAAATACATCGTATCCGTCGCCCTTGATAAATTTCAGGACAATGATGCCTATGACTCCGGCGGCGAGCAATCCTATTAGGATCTTTAAAATGAATTTGAGTTTCTCGCCACGGGGTTTAATGATCATGAGAATGAATAAGATAAGCGTCATCTCGCAGGTCAACGCCGCCCAATTAGATCGAGATTGAGTCGCAAGAATAACAACTATCGAGAACAGCAGTAAAACCCAATATATAAGGCTATCCCTTGTTTTCGAGTTTTTATCCACTAAGAGGAAAATAAGCATCGGCACGAAAAGAAGGATGTTTTGAGCTGTTGGCCAAGCGAGTCTTCCGGACAGAGACACTGTTATCAAAGTTAAAAAACCATAATACATCATTAAATACATAATAAGCGCTATGCCCCAAGCTATCAAGAGGACTTTCACAAACTTCTTGACCGATCCGCCAGAACCGAAATAGAACCCAATCGGAAATATTAGTATCGGATATAGCGCATTTCGAAGATTGCCCCTGAGATCGCCTATGTTATAACCGAGGGTGTAACCCCGGGCTGTTTGTAGCACCGTGGAAAGGAGGAATATTCCGAGAACAAAGAACATCGGCGATACCGACAGTTTGATTCGCTTCGTTATAACCTCGACAAACATAATAACAAAGACTAAGAAGAAACATATTTCAAGCAACCACAAGTTGAATCCACCGACATATATCTGGAAAGGATTATTAATCGACGGGTCGTGGATTAAGCCGAAAATCAGCGTCCCGAAAAAGGCGACATCGAAAGGGATCACTAACATCATAGCCCCCGTCAGGGCTATGAATGGCAGGGCGATACGCGGATTAAACCAAACTGCAAGATAAGCACCGACGAGCGACCATAGGAAAACGCCGAGATATGCCAACCGGGATATCCCGATCGAGCCTTCGGCGGCGTTGTCGTTCATTTTTTCCTCCGAAGGAAATCCTTAAGGTCTTGGAGGTCTTGATGATATGCCGACTTCAGCTCATCGAGGTCGATACGAGTTGTCGCGGGGGTTGGATCGTTAGCTTCGAGAATGAAAAGTATAAGAAAGAGGATCAGTATTGCGAAGGCGAAAGAAAGCATAAAAACCGGAACCCTCTTGGGGCCGGCCTTTTCCGTTGGAGGACTGGCATAATCGAGAACAGAAACAACCGGAGTGTTTTTGCGCTTCGTGAGAAGGGCCATTTCGTATTCTTGCGCCAGCAATTCGTTTATTTGTTCTTTGAGGCTACGCTCATTGGTCAGTCGGCGGACCTCGGCCTCCACCTTGGGATTTGTGGCGTTGGGATAGCCGCGATTATTGGCGAGGAACTGAATAAGAGAGTCGTTTGCGGCGGCGAGCTCGGCCCTGCTATCCTCGAGGCGCTTCTCGAGATATTTGAGGTTTTCTCCCGCCTGCGAGATTCGAACATTTTGGTTGAATTCGTCGAGCTTCTCGATCCATGTGTTGAGGATGAGGGCGGCGAGGACAGGGTCGTTCGCGGTCGTTGTTATTGTGATGACACCATTCTCGAGATCCATCTTCGCGGAGTTGTTTTTTTGAAATTCCTCAAATCCTTTGGTGCCCTTGGAATAATTGGCGAGTTCTCGAAGATTTCCTTTTACAGTCCTGCCCTTGCGATCAATATACTCGACCTCTTTTTTAAAGACACTCTCTATGACCGTGGAAGACTTGAGAATATCGATATAAAGGAAAGAGCTCGGCGCGCCCTCTTGAGAAACCGTTCCCCGGGAACCGAAGAATCCGGTGAGTATCCCGATAACGCCCATATCCGAGGCGTCCGAGGAGGGAAGTAGTTTCCCGATGGCTTTATACGATGGCGTTGCAATCGAAGTGAAGACTATTGTGAAAAGCAGGGGAAGACCGACCGCAAGATAGAATAGTCTTCTGCGCCGAAGCAACAACCTCGAATACTGCGCGAACCGCGAGTTCATCTCATTCGGAAGGCTCATTTTAGATCTTCATCAATACGTATATTGTTGTTGCAAGACCGCTTAAAATCGAGACCGTCTCGCCGATCGCGCGTGCCCAATCCGGCTTCTTCTTGATCCTCTGCGGAACAACAATCGCGTCGCCGGGTTCTATATCCGCTGTTCTCAACGAGGCCTTAATGACCTTGCCGTTAGCCTTCACAAGACGGATTCCTCCAGAATCGGCGTTTCGAGTCAAGCCTCCGGCGCGGTCAATATAATAGCTTAGCCGCTTACCTTTAATCCAACGGATAGTCCCGTTCGAGGCCACCATACCGACAATATTGACCCCTGTAGGTGTTTTCGGAATATATATCGAGTCTCCAGCTTCAAGGACTATATCTTCTTCGAAACGTCCGGTAAGAACCCTATCGACATCGATAATGATTCGGGCGATTTGTTCGGGTGTATAAACAAACAAAAAGGGCGATGACGCTATACTCCCCGTCGAATCGAGCACCGTTTCCTGAGTTTGTTGAACTATATTCTCGATGTTTCTGCTTTTTATCTCGGACGAAAGCCGCGGGCGAATGAATACCGCACCCTCGACGAAGGCCTCGTCGGTGAATCCGCCGGCCCTTTTTATGAGATCGGAGAGGCGCTCGTTTTGGTTTTGGAGAGCGTATTTTCCGGGGAACTCGACCTCGCCGACAATAGTGACAACATCTTGGAGTTTCCACCCGGGCATATCGCGAATGAAAACGATGTCATAGGGAAGAAGTGCCAAATCGTCGGGGCCTCTCGGATTCTCGATTATTTTAGCAAGATCGATCTCGATAACCTTCGTGGGTTCCCCCGGTTTGATTCGTGCAAGTTCGGCATTGATCGTATATGCGCTCGGAATGAAGCCTCCGGACTCGAAGATGAGATCGGAAATACGCATATTTTTAAAAAGCTCGAACTCGCCGGGCCTGCGAACAGAACCGTAAATGGAAACAAATTCCTTATCTGTGATATCCCAAATACTATAAATAACGATTTGATCCTCGTTTTGAAGGAATATATCCTGTTCACAACCGGGATCATTGATGATTCTTTCAAGATCGAGCGAGATTATCTCCTTTGTTCTGTCCGATAATACCCTGACCAGATCCGCTCGCTCTTTATAGGCATCGGGAAGGAGCTGTTTTCCATTCTGAATAATATCGGAAACTCGCATAGAATCGAAGAGACCGTAAGCTCCCGGTTGGACAACCATGCCCTGAAGCGTCACAATATCGTTGCGAAAGGCCTGAACAGGGAAGACGGAGATATCGTCGCCGTCTTTCGCGAGGACAGAATCGGCCGTTTCGTCCCCAAAGTCGAAGGTCATAATCCGATGGCCGCCCCTATCCACCCTGTCGATCATCGCCGAGCTGATATTAGCCTCGGGCAAAGGCCCTCCGGCGAGTTCGAGTGCCTTTTTCAGAGTGGTCGTTTCGGTGATTTCATAGATTGCCGGATGTCGAACCTTGCCGCGGATCTTCACCGTGGGGCCGAGGCGCGGTATAAGAACAATATCGCCGTTTGAAAGTTGAAAACCGCCCTTTGTTTTGCCGCCGAGGAGGAATTCATACATATCGAAGGTCGCCACTTGTTTGCCGGACCTATAAATATGGATATTCCGATAAGAACCGAATTCGTTCGGTCCGCCGGAAACGACCAAGGCCTCGATGACATGGGCCATTCCCGGAAGCGAATATGTTCCCGGGTTCACAGCCTCGCCAACGACGAAAACCGTCGAACCGCTCATCTTCGCGAGGGTGACATCGAGTTCGAAATCCGAATATATGCTCGATAGGGCGTTTTTGATTGCATCGCGCGCCGAGTCGAGCGACATACCGTAAACCGAAACTGTCCCGGCCTTTGGTATGAAGACCTTTCCCTCACGGTCAACAGTTAGATTGTATTCGTAATCGACACTTCCCCAAAGACTGACAAGAATGTTATCGCCTATCCCGCAGATATAATCGCCCGAAACTGGTGCGGTTGTGACTGATTTCGCTTTTTTGGGGTTGAAAAAATCCGAGCCGAAAAGGGTGAGTTCTTTCGGCATGGCTTTTCGGATGCTTTGGATTGTATCGCCTTCGAGGAGTATCTGATCGATAAAGTAAATCTCGTCGGGCGAAGGCAACGTTTTTGCCTTAAGCAATTCGTCGCGCTCGAAGCGGAGAGTGTCCGTGCTGTCGAAGATGGGCTGGCTTTCGTAGGAGGGCATCTCCTGACTGAGCATCGGGGATTGCCGCTCCTCGAGATAGCGCTGATATTGCTGTTGGATTTCGGGAGGTAACGATTGCGAATTAACGCTTGTTTGAGCGATAATACCCGCAGAGACACAGACCATGAGAAATATTGCAACTCTCAGTTTCATATGCTCCTTAGTCGAACAGATATCGACGATGCCGAAATTAGGCTTCTTCCGGGGTTTCGATCTCCTCGGCCGAAGCGGTTACTTCGAGGCCTCGCGGCCTGATAACCGTGGCGACAGTCTGCATCGGCTCGTGAACCACCTCGACGCCCTCGGGAAAAACGATGTCCTTAACATGAAGAACATGGTCGAAATCGAGGTGCGAGATATCGACCGAGATAACATCGGGGACATTACTCGGAAGCGTTATAATGTCGAGCTCGTGAAGCCGGGGCATAAACATACCGCCGTCGGCCACTCCGGGCGCAGTGCCGACAAATTCGATCGGAACCTTGATCTCGACGGGCTTATCCTTCGGGATCTGAGTAAAATCGATATGGAGTATAGCGTCGGACACCGGGTGGTGTTGAATCTCCGATAGGACTGTCATGATGGGCGCTTTTTCACCCACCTTAAGTTGCACGATTCCGTGCTCGCCGGATTTATGGAGGAAAAGTTTCAGGTCTTGGCCGTTGAAAACGAGGTTAACCGGCTCCTCGCCACCGCCATAGACAACTCCCGGCACCACGCCCGTTTTGCGCAGTCTCTTAACCGGGCCTTTTCCGACCACTTCGCGAATCTCCGCATTGAGCGATAAAAGCTTCATAATCTCTCCCTTTAATTCTCCCAGAGGTCTAGGTCGTTGTCCTCGTAGAGGAGGATGGACACTGATTTCTCAAAATGTATGTGGTGTATTGCCATCGCGAAGAATCGCCCTGTCTCGATCACATTGATGTAATCCCGATTCTTCTCGGATGACAAAGGTATTGTATTCGTTAAGGTTAGGGATTCAACTCCCGACATATCGATATTTTCCATCGCTTGCCCGGAAAGAAGGGGGTGAGTCGCGCATATATAGATCTTCGCGCAACCCTCCTCCTTGAGCTTGAGGCAGGCCTGTCTCATTGTGCCGGCGGTGTCGATTATATCGTCGAGTATGATGACATTCTTGCCGGCGACATCGCCGACGATCTTTAGCGCTTGGGCCTCGCCGGAGATCTTCTTGCGCTTTTTGTAGATGACCGCTATGGGCAGATCGAGGCGGGATGCGATGTTCTCGACCCTCTTAACGCCGCCGATATCCGGACTGACGATGATGAAGTCCTCGCGCGGATTGCATTCGCAACGCCCGAAGATGTCCGATTCGATATAATGCTTGAAGAGGTTGTCGGAGACGAGCTGGTCGGTCGGAATGTCGAAAAAGCCTTGAATCTGGGCGGCGTGGAGATCCATGGTGAGGACTCGGTCGGCGCCAGCGCTGACAATGAGGTTCGCCACCAACTTGCTTGTGATCGGAACACGCGGCTCGTCCTTGCGATCCTGACGGGCATAACCGAAATAGGGTATAACCGCAGTCACTCGGCTGGCGCTCGAGCGCTTTGCCGCATCGATCATGATCAAAAGCTCGAGCAGGTTGTCCGCGTTCGGGAAGGTCGATTGGAGGATGAAGACATCCGTCCCGCGGATATCCTCACCGATCTTAAACCTAATTTCGCCATCGGCGAAATTGCCGATGAATGTCTGGCAAGGCTCAATCCCCAATTGCTTGGCGATGGAGAGGCCGAGACAAGGGTTCGATCTGCCGATTATTAACCTGAGGTTTTTCACTTTTTCGTTCCGAAAATATTAAAATTCTTCTGGGGTGGAAGGATTCGAACCTCCGAATGACGGGACCAAAACCCGTTGGCTTACCGCTTGCCGACACCCCAAGATATTTTTTTCATACCAACGACAAGCCGACCGGCAGTGCCGTCTCGCACCATAAATCGGTGAATTGGGACCTCGCGCACTCGGCCGATTCGAGCCTATCGAATATACCAAAGAAACAACTCCCGCTCCCGGAAAGACCGGCGAATCCGGCTCCGGCGCGCATGAGCCTATTCTCTATCTCTTTCGCCTCGGGATGGAGTTCTAAAAAAGCCTTCTCGAGGTCGTTGCCGTTTTCGGCGATGATTAGAATATTCGCCGAATTATGCAAATGATTTATATTAATCTTGCGAAGTGGCATTGTCAAGCCATTTTTGGCCCGCGCGTAAGCCTCTTTAGTTGACATGCCAAACGGCGGCTTGACGAGCGCGAGGGCGTAATCCATCGGGATCGCGATATCGGCGACGCGCTCGCCGCGGCCCTCTACGAGGCTTGTTCCACTACCGAAAAAGAAGGGCACATCGCTACCAACCGCCGAACCGAGCTTCTCGAATGTCGCCCTATCGATCCTCAAATCCCATTCGCGGGCGATACCGAACATTGCGGCGGCGGCGTCGGAGCTTCCTCCGCCGAGACCGCTTTCGAGGGGGATCCTCTTGTGAATATCGATCTTCGCCCCAAGCTCCCTTCCGACCGCGGAGCACATCACGGCCCAAGCTTTGGCAACTGTGTTGCTATTATCCATGGGGAGGTTCGGGTCGTTGGAGGAAAGCGAAAGCCCCGAGCCGGCGCCCTCGACTGTGATTGTATCCGAGAGCGAAACAGCTTGCATAACACTGACAATCTCGGTGAAACCGTCCTCGCGCGGACCGAGTATTTTCAGAAAGAGGTTGATTTTAGCGTGGGCTTGAATAATCTGAGGCATGATTGCGCTGTCACACTCGATTTATATTGTGATTGAGAATAGATTAATTATAATTAAAAAGATGAAATACAAATTACTAATAATCTTCTGCATCGCGCTCGCACAGGCCCTTTTCGGCGTATCCTTGGATGATGTCGGTGCGGCGTGGAAAGCACGCGATTTCTTCTTCGCCGAGATCTCGCAGACCTCGATTTCCCCGATGGACACAAGCCTCGTAAACGGCAAGATCGTTATTCGCAAGCCGGATGCCATTTTCAAGACCGACGCCGAGTTGATAATTTACAAATCCGGAAAGCTGTGGACATTCACGACGGGCTCCGATGTCGGAACCGTGGCGGATGTCGAGCAGTTCGCTATCTCCGATGTCCCGGCGCTTTTAAAAAAGCTCGGCGAGGATTTTAAATTGGAGCTTTCGCAAACCGGCGGCGGCCTCAGGCTGATCGGAACCGACGGGGAGGGCAATATCGCCTCGTTCGAGGCCGAGCTCGACAGCGCCTTTATCCCAAAGAAGGTCGTTTGGAACGATATTTTTGCTTATCGAACGGAGATTTTTTTCAAGAAAACCTCGACGGTGGATAACGGCGAGAAAATCGAGCCGCCTTCCGATGTCGAGTTCATCGAATAGCACTAAGCTGTGGAAAGAATGGAGATGAACGAAAATATTTGGGCGGTGATACCTGCGAGATTCGCCTCGACAAGGCTTCCGGGGAAGCCTCTTCGGGAGGTTGCCGGCAAACCGCTCATCGAGTGGGTATGGCGCGCGGCAGTAGATTCGGGCGTGTTCGAGCGGGTGATTATCGCCACCGACGATAAAAGAATCGAACAGGCGGCAACCGCCTTCGGCGCCGAGGTTAAGATTACCGGCTCGCATCATACTTCCGGAACGGACAGGGTCGCCGAGGTCCTGATCTCGACCTATCCGCTGGAAAGACCGAAATGGACGGTCAATATTCAGGGCGACGAGCCGATGATGACCGCCGATATCCTTCGCGAGTTCGTTTCCAAATTTACCGCGAGCAATCGGCCGATGGGAACTGTTTTGGCACCGGCCAAGCCGGAAGAGATCGATGACAGCTCGATAGTCAAGGCAGTCCTTAAGCTCGACGGAACCGCGATATACTTCAGCAGGGCGAAGATTCCCTTCGACCGCGACGGCGCAGGCGATGTCCGCTATATGAAGCATATCGGGATTTACGGATATAAAACCCACACGCTCATCGATTTCGCACTTCTCAGGCCGACCGCCCTTGAAAATATTGAAAAGCTCGAACAGCTCCGCGCCATCGAGCGCGGATGGGATATCTTCTGCGTCGAAATACCGGAAGCGGCGCGGCTCATCGGGGTCGATACCGAAGAGGATTTAGCGAGGGCCTCCGAGGCGCTTTCGAGAGGGCGAATTGAATAGACTTGCTCTGTTTCTGATACCGGTCGTTTTTGTCGTGGTTATGAGGATTTTCGTTCCGGCGCCGATCCTCGACGACGCCTTCATCACAGCTCAGGTCGCAAGAAACCTCGCGATCGGCGAGGGGATGGTTCACAACTCCGGCGAACGGGTTTTCACCGTCACTACAGTGGTTTGGACTCTTTTAAATGCCGCGCTCAGGGCGTTAGGGATCGACAGCATCATCGCGCTCCGAATATTGGGTCTGCTCTCCGAAATCGCCCTCGCAATTCTAATGACCCTCTTGGGATATCGCCTGTTAGGCGACAAATACGCCGGTGTTTTCGCCACGCTACTGCTTCTTTCGGCCTCCGGGTTCGTGGTCTCGAGCTTCGGCGGGATGGAAACCGCGCTTTCGCTTGTTTTCATCTCGACCGCCTTTCTTTTTCTCGCTAAAAACAAGCCCTCGCTCGCGCTTATTATCTCCGCGATCTCGATCTGGGTTAGGATCGACAATCTTATCTTGGTCGCGATAATTGGCCTTTTCGTGATCTTCGACCGCGAATACCGAATCCCCCTCAAAAAGTATCTCTTGCCATTGGGAATAATTCTTTTGTATCTCGTTGGCGCGTATTTGTATTTCGGCTCGCCGGTTCCGGTGAGCGTGCTTCGTAAATCCGAGTTTGCAAACGACAGCTGGGCGATAGGTGCCGCGAGCATCGCAGTCCAGTTCTTTAAAACTGCAGTCGGCAGGGCCGAGCCGATGTTCTATCGGGATTCCGCTCATTGGCTGATCCTCATCCCCTTGGCGGTCGGGGTTTACACCTCGGTGAAATCCAAGATGCGCAGGCTTTTGCCGGTTGCGGTGTTCTCGGTTTTTTATATCGCCCTATGGATCTCGACCGGCAGGCTCTACGCTCTACTTTTCAATTGGTATTTCGTCCCGCCGATGATCGGTATCTATCTGCTTAGCGGCCTCGGCATGATTCGTATCATGACGATACTCCCCCGGGAGGGTTTGCGCAACGCACTTTGGATCGGGGTTATTCTCGTTTCAGCTGTGGTAGGAGTGGTTCATTCGAAAAGTGTCATGACCGAGCTTCTCGAATCGACTCACGCCCGAAGGGAGAAAACCTACACCGCGATCACCGTCTTTCTCAATGAGCGCTTGCATGAGAATTCGACTATCTGCGCCGGCGAGATCGGCGCGGTTAAATTCTATGCAAGGCGCGACATCGAGGTCCTCGACTGGGTCGGCCTGACACGGCCGCTTTCCGACAGGCGCGCGCCGAAGAACCTCATCGATGAGGAAAGACCCGAGGCTATTATCTATTGGCCGTTCCCATGGCAGACCTTCGAACAGATCGCGGGGCTTTACACAGACTATAGCTTTGGGAATATCAACGGGATCATGCTCGGGGTTCGCAACGATATCGCGGACGAGATGCTCGAGAACTCGATTCGCTTGGTCGAGCTGTTCAACTCAGTCGCCCTGAACCGGGAGAACCCCGTTTTACCCGCGATAAAATGAGAATTCCATGAAGGGTATTTCGACTATCGGGAAAATCCTGATTATCTGGGGGATATTTTTAGCGGCGGTTTCGGTTGTTATTCAGGCGACCGGCGGATGGCAGGGAGATATTTGGGGAATCCATCTGTCGATTCAACGGCCGAATCCGATCATGGCCGCGACTGTAATGGCCTTCGCGATTTTGTCATTTTTGTCGAAGGAGCTTAGACTCGACGCCGGAAGGATTGTAGAGGGGCTCGCATCGAGAAACAAGACCTCGCTTTTCTTTTGGGGCTCATGCTTTATCGTCGCGGTTTTCATTCTTACAATGGGGGCACAAAGCGCCGATCTCTCGATATTCGACCTCAACCGCGAGGACGCCCTCGGAACATACTTTCATGGCATACTTCTTTTTATCGTGGGGGTCTTCGCCCTATCGCGCGCAAACGACAGAAGGAACGAGCCCTTCGGCTGGTTCGTTATGTCGTGGATATTTTGGGTGATGGCGATAGACGAGCTGACATCGATTCACGAGTCCATCCCGAGAAGGCTCTCGATCGGCCATTCGACGAATGAGATATTCGGATTCGTCTCTTGGACAGTGCTTTTAGCTCCTGTGATCCTCTTAGTCCTCGCCTATTTCATCAAGGTTTCGATGAGGCTGTCGAACCGGTCGCGTGTTCTGATAATCCTCGGAGGTGCTTGCTATGTGACGGCCATCGTTCTGGAGCAGATGATCCTCGTCCCGCATATTCAAACCTTGCAATGCGTTGCCGAGGAGGGCATGGAGATAACCGGAACGACCATGTTCATCGTCGCGTTCGCGATCAACCGCGGACTCCCCGACAGAAAGCCGAAATCGCGGCTCTCCCCGATTTAGTCGATCAGATCTATCGCCCCCGAGGAGCAAACCTGCTGACACATCGCGCAGGCCTCTCCCACACAGAACAAGGGATTGATCATCGCGCGCTTTTTGCCCTTATCGTTGGGCTCGCCGGTGTTTATCGTCGGGCATCCGAGCTTGAAACACTGGCCGCAGGCGGTGCATTTATTCGGATCGACTTTGAACGGCACGATTTTCATCTTCTTGATGTCGAGGAGAATACATCTGCCGCGATTGATAATCACCTTCGGGCCGTCGAGGGTTCTGATCTTCTTCAAAACCTCTGTAAGACCTTCGATATTGTAGGCGTCGGTCTCGAAGATGTGCTCGATGCCTATCGATTCGGCGAGTTTGCGGTAGTTCACCTTCGGAGAATCCTCGCCCATAAGGGTTTTACCGGTGCCGGGGTGCTCCTGATGGCCGGTCATCGCCGTGATCGAGTTGTCGAGGATCACGACTGTGATATTGCTTTTATTGTAAACTATCTCGGCGAGGCCGGTGATCCCGCTGTGAATGAAGGTCGAGTCTCCGATGAAGGCGAGTGTGTTCTTGCCGAACTCTGTGCCGCGTGCCTTTTCCAAGCCCTGCGCAACCCCGATAGACGCGCCCATGCAAATACAGGTCTCGCCCATCTCGAGCGGCGGCATCATCCCGAGGGTGTAGCAACCGATGTCCGAGGTGCCGGTGAACTTCAGCTTGTGAGCGACATAAAAGATACCGCGATGCGGACACCCGGGGCAAAGCACCGGCGGCCTCGGGGGAAGGTCGGAGATGTCGGTTTGCGGTTCGTTAATAATTCGCGCCATTCTATTCCGGATTATCTCCTGCGAAAGTTCATTTGTGCGCGGAATTTTCTCTTTGCCGACGCAATTGATTCCCGCGGCCCTGAGTTTCTCCTCGATGAAGGGCTCGTTCTCCTCGATAACCCAAACCTGATCGACCTCCGCCGCGAACTTGCGGCACAAATCCTTCGGGAAGGGAAAACTCAAACCGAGCTTCAAGAAGCTGGCCTCGGGGAAGGCCTCACGGGCGTATTGGAAGGAGATTCCCGAGGAGATAACGCCTATCCTTTTGCGCTCAAATTTAAAATCGCCATCGATAGTATAATTCAGGGGCGAAACCTCGCTAAGCATAGACAACTGGGCCAGTTTCTTCTCGAGGGCAACATGAAGAAGCCCCGCATGAGCCGGAATCACGACCCTTTGCTTGAAATCGGGCTTGTAATCCTTGACCGGATGTTCGACCCTTTCCCCAAGCTCCACGAGGCCGATACTATGGCAAAGTCGCGTGCTCATTCGAAGCATCACAGGGATATTGAACTTCTCGGATAAATCCAAGCCGATACCTACCATGTCCTTAGCCTCTTGGCTGTCTGACGGCTCCAAAAGCACGATCTTCATGAACTCGGCGTAGCGGCGGTTGTCCTGCTCGTTCTGCGAGGAATGCATCCCCGGATCGTCCGCGGAAATTAGGATGTATCCGCCGTTAACACCGGTGTAAGCGAAGCTGAACAAAGGGTCCGCGGCAACATTGACACCGACATGCTTCATAGTGGTTATAGTCCGCGCCCCACCGAAAGAAGCCCCTATCCCGACCTCGACCGCGACCTTCTCGTTCGGCGCCCATTCACAATAAATGTGATCTTTGTATTTGACTATGTTCTCTAAAATCTCCGTCGATGGAGTCCCCGGATAGGCCGTCGCAACAAGCACTCCAGCCTCGAAAGCGCCGCGCGCAACCGCTTCGTTGCCGGAAAGAAGGATCTTTTGTGTCATTTTTTGCCTCCAGATTATATTTACCAAGTTTATTAATTTAACGAATTCTTTTAATAAAATCAAACCATTTATCGAAATACCGTAATTCTAAGTAAAACCGCCCCCTCCGCTCCGCGGGCGTCGGCCCGACCGAAGGTCGGCGCGAGACAGCCGGAATACCTTTTCCCCACCCACGAAAGGCATATCGACCGGCTGTCTCGCCGGCGCCCCGCCGAAAGGCGCGGGCAATTTTGCATAAACTGTTGGACTGTCCGCCTTTCGGCGGGCGCGCCGACGCCCGCGGAGCGTTTTCGAGCGACATTTGTTTCCGGTGAGAATCTTAAATATCTTTTTTGACTTGATTAAGTAGCGATATAAAAATACATTGAAAGTTGAGCTTTGTCCTTTTTCTTTAATATTTAAAAAGTAAGGAGTTGCTATGCCGTTTCCGGGATGCAAAAAGATCTGGTTTGACGGGAAGTTTGTGAAATTCGAGGACGCGCGGATTCATTTGCTTTCTCATGTGATCCATTATGGGACGGGCGTTTTCGAGGGCGAGAGGTGTTATGAAACACCCAAAGGTTCGGCGATATTCCGCTTGAACGACCATTCGAAGAGGCTTTTAAACTCGGCGAAGATCTACCGCATGACCGCCGAATGCAATCCTATTAAGCCCAACGGCGAGAGGATGTTCGACGAATCGATCTTTTTGAACTACAGCGTCGATGATATCAACAAGGCGACAATCGCTACGGTTAAAGAGAACTCGCTCGAGAGCTGTTATATTCGTCCGCTTTTCTTCCGCGGCGACGACGCGCTTGGAGTAAGCCCGTTCTCGTGCAAGCCCCACCTCGCGATCGCCGTTTGGGAATGGGGTAAATACCTCGGCCCGGAGGCGCTCGAAAAGGGCGTCGCGGTTCAGATCAGCACTTGGACTCGTATCGCGCCGAACACCTTCCCCGCTATGGCCAAGGCCAGCGCGAATTATATGAATTCCCAGCTTGTCAAGATGGAGGCTATCGTCAACGGCTACGACGAGGGGATTCCGCTCGATGTCAACGGCATGATCTCCGAGGGCTCGGCACAGAATTTCTTCATCGTCCGCGGCGGGAAACTCGTCACACCGCCGATCAGCTCGAGCGTTCTTCCGGGAATCACCCGCGACTCGGTCATCAAGATCGCCCGCGATATGGGCATCGAGGTCTCCGAGGAACCGATCCCCCGCGAGCTGGGCTATGTCGCCGACGAGGCCTTCTTCACCGGTAGCGCGGCGGAGATCACCCCCATCGCCTCGATAGACCGCATCCCCGTCGGAGGCGGAAAGCCCGGCGAAATCACAAAACTCCTGCAAAACAGATTCTTCGACATCGTCGAGGGACGCGTCGAGGACAAATTCAGCTGGTTGACCTTCGTATAGATCGGAGCTTTCATGGGCGGTGTCCCCGAGGGATATTTCTGGCTCTCGACCGCAGGCACGGCCGTGTTTCTCGCATGGTTGTATTGGGTTTCCCCAAAGGTCAAGGGCAAGGGCCGCGAGCGCAACAGAGCCCTCGTTGTCGGGGCGATATTCCTCGCCGTTCTAATTATCCCCGATATCTGGGCGCTCACCAAGCTCGAGAGCATCAGCTGGTTCGTCGCGTGGACAATATCGCTCCTGTTCGTGCATATCATTCAAGCCGGAATATGGCACCGAATAGCATGGGGCGAAAGATGCCCTGAATGCAACACATGGATGGATTCCTTCGAAGAGGCGGTGCCGGATAACCCCTCCGCCGCGCGCAGGGCGCATCGTTGCCCCCATTGCGGCTGGACTGATTCTTGGATCGCCCCGAAGAAGGCGCATAACGGCGGTGGTGCGGACTGACGCCAACCACGGTTATCCTTTTTGCGGCCTTCGGGGTGATTTATCTCGCCCTCTGGCCGATTCGTATCGAGTTCTCCCGGCGGAAGGGAATTCGGCAGGGGGCGGCGACTGCGCTTCTGCCCGCGCTCGGAGGGGCTTTGCTCTTGGTTTTCGATCTCACCGGCGTGAAGATGCTCCTCCAAAACGGGTATCTTTTAGCGGTTTTCGTCCATTTCTTCCTTTTGGCCTTCGGAATAGTCTTCGCGATTAAATATTTGAAGACTAACACGAGAGAAGACCGCTAATCGGCAGGATGAGGACTCTATAATGCGGGCAAAGGACTACGCAAGAGCGCTATACAAATTCATCGATTTGGAATCCCCGCCGATTCGGCTCGATCCTATACTCGAATCGCTGGGGATAGACCTCATCGAGGGCGAAATCGACAATGTCGATGGTATCGCGTTCAAAGACCAAGGCTCGAAATCGATAATCGTGAACCGCGGCCTCGACCCGGAACAGAAACGGTTCGCTATCGCCCACGAGCTGGGGCATATAGTGATGCCCCACTCCGGCGCCTATCGAATATGCTTTCCGGCCAACGACCGCCGAATCGAGCTCGACGCCGACAGGTTCGCCGCCGAGCTTCTCATGCCCGAACCGACAATGATCAAGCTTTGGCCTCGATACCGCGACAACACCGAGTATCGCGTCTCGATCATGGCAGAGCTTTTCGCCGTCTCGAAATCCGCGATGGCGGCGAGAGTCCGGCAACTTAGACTTAAATAACTTTTTTAGGAGAAAAATGTCGCTCGATATGTTCGTTATCGAAGGCGGGATTCCCCTCGAGGGAACCGTCGGTGTCAAGGGCGCTAAAAACGCCGTCCTTCCGATGCTTTGCGCGGCGCTTATGCCCGAGGAGGGCGAGGTTGTTATTCGCAATATGCCGAACCTCGCCGATATTCGGACTATGATTCAGCTTCTCGAATACCTCGGGGCAAAGGTCGATTTCGATCCGGAGGCCGGAGTGATTCGAATCGATTCTACAAATATCGAAAACAGGCCCGCGCCATACGACCTCGTCCGAAAGATGCGCGCGAGCTTCATGATAATGGGTGCGCTCATCGGAAGGTTCGGCTCGGCTAAGGTCTCCATGCCGGGCGGTTGCGCTATCGGCTCGAGGCCGATAAACTGGCATATCAGCAACTTCGTCCGCCTCGGCGCAAGGATCGACGAGAGCCACGGATATATAGGCGCGTCCTGCCCGGGCAAGCCTGTCGGCAATGTCCTTTATTTCGACAGACCGAGCCACACCGGAACCGAGAATGTCATCATGGCCGCGAGCCTCGCCGAGGGCAGAACGACTATCCTGAACGCGGCCACCGACCCCGAGATCGTCGATTTCGCGAAGTTCATGACCGCGATGGGCGCGCGAATAAAGGGCGCCGGCGGGCCGGTGATCGAGATCGAGGGCGTGGAAAGGCTACGCGGCGCGGATCATATCCCCATCGGCGACAGGCTCGACGCCGGAACATACCTCTACGGCGCGATCGCCACCCGCGGCGATGTCACGGTCAAGGGCGTCGATCCGGAGCACCTCTCGGTGCCGCTCATCAAGATGGAGGAAATGGGCGCCGAGGTCATAACCTCGCCCGGCAGTATCCGCGTGAAAATGCCCGATAGGCCGCGCGCGGTGAACCTCACAACCGCCGTCTTCCCGGGATTTCCCACAGACCTTCAGCCCTGCGCGATGACCGCGCTGGCGGTATGCGAAGGCTCGGGATATATCCGCGAAACGATCTTCGAAAACAGGTTCCTTCAGGTAATGGAGCTTCTCCGCCTCGGCGCGGATATCACGATCAACGGCGATCGCGCAAACATCAACGGCGTTGCCAAACTCGAGGGCGCCGAGGTTATGGCGAGCGATATTCGCGCCGGTGCCGCCCTCGTCCTCGCCGCGCTCGCCGCGACAGGAACTACCGAGGTGCTTCGAGTTTATCATGTCGATCGCGGCTACGAGAATATCGAGCAAAAGCTCGCCTCCCTCGGAGCGAGGATCGAGCGCGTCGATCAATACACTTGGAAACCTAATTCGTGAAGGTTAAATTAGCCAAGACAGCCGGTTTCTGTATGGGCGTTAAGCGCGCCGTCGAGCTTGTGCTCAAGACGGCCGGCGAGAGTTCCTCGCCGATCTTCACATGGGGGCCGCTGATTCACAATCCCCAAACTGTCGATTTCCTCAAAGAACAAGGCGTCGGGGTCATCGACAACCCCTCGGAGGTGCAGGCCGGCTCGACTATCGTCATACGAAGCCACGGCGTCCCGCCCGAAAAAAAGGCCGCCATTCTTTCGACCGGCGCCAATGTTTGCGACGCCACATGTCCCAAGGTCGCCCGAGTGCAGGGCCTAATTCGCAAGGCCTCCAAAGAGGGCAACCTCGTCGTTATCGTCGGGAACCCCGAACACGCCGAGGTCGAGGGCCTGATAGGTTTTGCCGACCGAAGCGTAGTCCTGGAAGCGGTGGAGGATATCGACAAAATCGAATGCGAGGGCGGTGTCTCGGTTTTCGGCCAAACTACCCTCAACCGCGAGAGATACGAGCGCTTCGCGAACCTCATCAAAACCCGATTCCCGCAAGCTAAAATCCACGACACACTCTGCGATTCCACCTCAGCCAGACAGGCCGAGCTTCCAGAGCTTGCCAAGGGCGCGGACGCAATTATCGTCGTAGGCGGGAGAAATTCAAGCAACACCAAAAGGCTCTATGAAGTCGCACTCGAAACCGGCCGGCCGACATTCTGGATCGAGACGGAGAGCGAGCTTAACAAAGAAGATTTCGCCGGCTATTCAACAGTGGCGGTGACCGCCGGCGCAAGCACACCGCATTGGATAGTCTCGCGGGTGGTCGAGAGGCTCGAGGCGATGAACGAAACCAGCCTCCCGCCGTGGCGATGGCCGCGCCTCAAAGCCTTCGGCTATATTGCGATACAGAGCAATTTCCTGACAGGCCTCGCCGCCGCAATGCTCGGGACCTCGGCGATTTTCCTCACGGGCGGCAAGTTCAACCTTCCGGTCGCCGCGGCCGCGGGGCTATTCGTGATGTCTATGCACACCCTCTATAACCTCGTCGATTGGCAGGGCCTCGCGCTGGTCGATCCCTCAAAGATTCGCTTTTTCTGGGGAAACAGACGGCTCTTAAGTATCCTGTCGGCGTTGGGACTGCTCATCGCGATTCCGCTTTCATTCATCGCCGGTTTCGAGCCGTTCATTCTGATGTGCCTCGGGTCATTTTCCGCGCTGGTTTTCGTCTCGCTTAAGGGGATGCCGAAATTCCTCAAGGCGAAGGGTGTTTCAACATGGCGAAATATCCCCGGCGCCAAGGATATCATGCACGCCAGCGGATGGATATTGGCGGCCGGACTTATACCGATCTCCGCGGTCAAGCCTACTCCGGCGCTCGCGATCATCGGCATAGGGTGGGTCGCGGTGTTCGCGATTCTGCGCGCACTCCTGTTCTCAATCACCGATATGGGCACCGACCGAATCCTCGGGCGGGACTCATTTGCGGGAATTATAGGCGAAAAACGGGCTTGGTATTCGGTATCTCTTCTTATGGGGGTTGCGATCTCGATAGTAATCGTCGGCCTTCTGGCCGGTATTCTCAGCCCATCGGCCGAAATCGAGTTCTTGTTTTTGGGCTATATGTCGATACTAATCTTCAGGTTCCGGCGCTCGGGCATCTCCCGTGGGACATGGGCGGAGCTTGCCGTCGATGCGGGTTTGCTCCTTTCGGGAGCGCTTCCGTTCATTGGGAGCGCTTTGTTTCAATAATAAATCGGCTAAATTGTATTAAAATGCGGGCTTATCCTTCGAGTGCAAAACCTTTCGTAAAGCCTCGAGAACCTCATCGTCTAAAACCAGATACAGCTTGTCGAGGTCGCTGACCGCGACGGCGTCGATGAAGGCCCTCAGCGGCCCCTCTTCGCTTCCGACCGCGACTTCGGCCACCTTGCGCGAAATAAGCGCCAGCTTTTTTCTGCAGGTTTCATCGAGCCTCTTCTCGAATTTGACGAAGGCGGCCCAGTCTAATCCCCCTTTATATTGAAGCCCGCAGAACGGACACTCCGTCGAATAGCCGAGGTCTGCGACCTTGATCGGCTTGCATGTGGAGATCTTCGAGGGAAAACCCTCGAACTCGTCAATCAGATCGAGGCCGATCGCGGGGCCGAGCTTCCGAAGCGTATTGAGTCTCTTGAGCATCTCGACCTTAAGCCCGGCCTGCTCGAACCTGTCGCCTATCTCTAAGCGTTTGCTATACCATAGGTTATGGTAGTTTACATATTCGGCCCTGAACTCCTCGATGAAAACAGAGCATCGCTTATCGAGAACATCCGGTGAATAAGAACTGACGAGAACCAGATCGGGCGAAAAATGCATCAGAAGCTCTTTTCCGCGGAAGGCGAGGTCGCCCACCTCGACATTTCCAATAGTGCTGTGAATGAAGTCCTTAAAAGAAACCAGTCTCTGATGTCTATCTTTTAACGATTGCGCTCTCTCGATAAAATCGGCGATCTCCTGCAACTCCACAATCGATAGCTCGCTCGAATTGGGAAGGCCCTCTTCGGCAAGCCTCAGTGCAAGTAAAATTCTCGTTCTGACATTATCCGGAAGCTCCGATCCCGTAGCGGCGCAATAGGACATAATACAATCGTAAAGCTCCCTCGGGTTGGCCTTTTTGATTGTATCCAAGGTTTTGTCCAACATAATTGACTCCGTTCGGTTGAAATTCCTTTTTTATAAGCATGATTTCAGACACTTTCGAGCGGCCATCGACTGACCGCTGTGATATTCCATTCGGCAAATTCGCCCCTCTTATAGCGGAATTCGCCCGCCTTGGCGATCATCGCGCCGTTGTCCGTGCAGAATTCTTTCGATGGAATCGAATATAACCACCCCCTTTTGTCGCATAAATGCCTCAGCCTTTCGCGAAACCGCGTGTTCGCGGCAACCCCGCCTACCGCGGCGATCTTCCCGCCGAAATCGCGGGTCGAGGCCGCCTCGTCGAGCTTCCAAATAAGGGCATCGACAACGGCCTCCTGATAACTCGCGGCCAAGTCCGGAATTAACCTATTTAAATCATTCTTGGGTATTCGACTCAATGTATTTATCAAAGCGGTTTTGAGGCCGCTGAACGACATATCGAGTTCGCCCGGCAACTGCATCGCTCGCGGGAAATCGAAGGCCTTCGGATCGCCGGTTTGCGCGGCCCTTTCTATCGAAGGCCCGCCGGGATAGGGAAGCCCCATCGCTTTCGCGCCCTTATCGAAGGCCTCGCCGGCGGCGTCGTCGCGGGTTTTCCCGAGAAGGCGATACTCGCCGAGCCTCGGCACATAGTAGATATGCGAATGCCCGCCGCTTATCACGAGCGCGATCAGCGGCGGCTCGAGCTCGCTTCCGATGAGGCCGGCGAAAAAATGCCCCTCGATATGATGAACCCCGATAAACGGTATTCCGAGAACGCGCGCGATAGACTTGCCGGTGCAAAGCCCGACAAGCAAAGAGCCTATCAGCCCCGGGCCGGCGCAAGCGGCTATACAATCCAGCTCGGAAAGCTTTACTCCGGCCCTCTCGAGGGCCTCCTCAATAGTCGGGATTATCGAGCGGACATGATCACGACTCGCAAGCTCGGGGATTACGCCACCCCATTTAGAATGAACCTTCTGGGTATAGACTACGCTCGAAATCACAGTCCCATCGCGGACAATACCGACGGAGCTGTCGTCGCAGGATGTTTCAATTCCCATGATTAACATATTAAAATGATATGTTTCTTTAAAGGCCTGTCAATAGGCTGAAAGGCTTATTTTTCAATTATTCGGGGACAAACCCGAAGGTCTCGGGGGAGGTGGAAACCAGATGGACATTTGGAGGGTGGATTATAACCGGTCGAACAAGCCTGTCCTCGCCCTCGACGAAATCCACAAAGACATGGATGTCCTCTTTTGTAAGCGAATCGATGACCTCTTCGACTCCGGCGAAAACTATATCGATGGTCGGTTGATCGAGCTTCATCTTATCAGAGCCTCGAAGACCTTTAATTTCAATTGGGATGGCGTTTATTTTTTTATTCACCAACGGCTCGACTACTATTTTCGCCGATATCCTCGTCGGGGTGTATTCGAGCAGAGTAAACTCGCGCTCGATATCGACCATAATATTCGTCCCGGCGTTGAGATTTCGGAAGGTATCGGCTTGTGTTTTCACCGATTCGATCGACCGAACCAAGCGCTCCGGCCCTCCGATCACTATATGCGAGGGCTCGAAGGTCGTTTTCTCGGGGATAACCTCGAAGCCGTCGGCCGCCTCGAGCACAAGATTGCTTTCGACCGGCACCTCGAGATTGGAGTATCGGTCGATTACGAGCCGAATAGGCTCGGTTCGCGTGTAGGAGATCAGCTCGTAATTATTATCCGGCAAAACAAGCTCCGAGGCGGTGAGGTCCATGAACCTCTCGGAATACTTGAAACCGCGGCCGTCTATCACGACTGCGCCTTCGGAGAAAAGAAGCTTGATCAGGTCCTTGCCCCGACCCTTCAGGACAACCCCAACCGAATCTGGAAGAGGGGCTCCCAGAACATATTCTGCAGGAAGCCCCTCGATCGATAAGGGAAGATTAAAAATGTGCTCGTATTTTTGCTCGGTAGCGACATGCATCCATAAAACGCAGGCCGCCAGAAAAGCGACAATCTTCGCGGGAGTGTTTTTAAGTAGCCGTTTCCACATGCTCTGGCTGAGTTTTGCCCATGGACAAATTCCGGACTACTTATTCGATTGTGACAGGGTCTTGCCGAAGCTTACCTCGCCATTATCGATTCTCAGCGAAAAACCACATTCCGGGTTTGAACAAACCCATGCCTTGTAGCGAATCGGAGCACCATCTCTACCATAGTCAGACAGTGGAAGCAAACAACCTTTTCCACATTTTAGACACTGGGGGTATTCATTCATAGCCCCTCCTACAGAGATAATTTTTAGGGCCACAACCAGAGCTTGAGATTTTAGTTATTCGATCTATGGTTGTCAACCTCTATGAAATAAATTTTTTTTTTGAAATTTTTCTTCAAGGGGATATTTAACGAGGTTTCTTTGGGGCGCAAAACCACTTGCATTATCGATTCTTTTGAATAAACCAAATTTAAACAAATTAATAATTTAAGCAATAAAGCGCTTAGCCCCATGAGATTACTTCAAGATAAAATAACTCGGTAAATTATTTAATAATTGCATCTTAGGGATCGAGCTTGGCTCAAGAAAATGTTTTTTTAATTGTAAATAAATTAATTCCATAGCAAGAATAACCAGAATTCTTGCGCTTAATATTCTGTCCAAATGTGGAGTCGATTGACATTTGATAAACTATAACTAAACTTGAAATGCATTAAATCAAAATACTATCGAGGGTTCCATGGAAGCTACAGTCGTGATTATGGAGGTCGAACTTCGCTCGGTGGGCGAGATGATCACCGAGATACTTCAGAACGAGGGCATCGAGGCGCATCTTTTGGGCACGAGCTTTCTGAACACGGCCTATCTCTCGGAGACCGGACTCCTGCGCTCGGACAGCGCCGGTTGGCGGCTTGTGGTTCCCGCCGATCAGGAAGACCGGGCGCGGGTGATAATCGCCCAGCTCGAGGCCGCCGACGGCTCTTCCTTCTCGGAGACCTTCCCCCCCACGGATTAGCCCTTTTTAGGGTAGCCCGACAGGATCAAATCCACGCCTAACTTCCGGTATCGGGCGCGTTCGAGTTTTATCGAATCTTCGAGCCGTTCAACGCCCAAACCCCCGACAGCCGGAATCCCGCCGCCGATAAAAAGCGGCGCGATCACGACGAAGACCCTATCCACTGCGCCCGCGGCAAGTGCAGAGGTAATAACCTCCCCGCCGCCCTCGAGAAGAACCGAGCCGATCCCAAGCTCGAAGATCTTCTTCAGAAAATCCCCCCAAAAATTCGGCCAGCGCGGGATTTCAATCAATTCGATTTTCGGCGATGGGGTTATAACCGGCGAGTTTCCGCCGTCATGAACAACGATCGTCCTCGTTTCGCCTGAAAGAAGCGCGAGAGAGGCCGGAAGCTCCCGCTCGCCGGCTAAAACTATTCGCGCCGGGCTATTGTGCGATCGAACCTCGCGAACCGAAAGCCGCGGGTTGTCGATAAGCGCCGTGTTCGCGCCAACCGCCACAGCGCAATGCTCCGCGCGAAGGCGGTGGGCGAATTTGAGCGCGGTCCTGCCGGAGATCCATTGGGAATCGCCTGCCGAGGTCGCGATCGAGCCGTCGAGGCTTTGCGCCCATTTCGCCGATAGAAAGGCGCGTCCCTCAGTCCGCTGAATACGGTATTGCTCGATCAGCTCGGCGCCCTCTTCGGGAAGAAGGCCCTCGACCACCTCGACTCCGGCCGCGCGGAGGGCAAAGATTCCCCCACCGCAAACACGCGAGTCGAAATCATCGACACATGAAATAAAAACTCGGGCGATTCCGGCATCGATAATCGCGGTCGTGCATGGCGGCGTCGCGCCGTGGTGGCAACACGGCTCGAGCGTGACAAACATCGACGCCCCTCGAAGATCGAAGCCCCGCTCGCGGGCGTCAGCAATCGCGAGCGCCTCGGCGTGGGCCTCCCCCTTTCGCCGGTGCCATCCCTCGCCGATAATTCGATTATCTTTCACCAAAACAGCGCCGACCGGCGGGTTCGGAAAGGTCGAACCTCTGCCGAAACGGCCGAGACTCAGGGCGCGCCGCATAAACCTGATTTCGTCGGGCGAGGGCGTCATCTCGGCTCTTCGGGAACAAAGGCGCTGTCGATTCGGCGGAGGACATCGCGGGTTTCTTCGGCATCCTGCTCGGTCGTGGCTCCTATCGCGAAGCCGGCATGGACGAGCACCATATCACCGAGCTTGGCGGCGGGCATGAGCATCAGGTTGACCATCTTGGTGAAGCCGCCGAAATCGACCTCGCCGGTGTCGCCCTCGATCCGGACTATCTTTCCGGGGTAGGCGAGACACATGGCTCGCTCCTTTCTTCGAAAATATAGGTATTTATTATATATTCAGGGAAATCGAGGCCGAGAATCCTTTTCTTGAGCCTCTGTGTGATCGGGTTTTCAGGGACAAGGGAGAAGCTGTCTATCGGCGCGCCGCGCTCGGCGATCAGCCTTTCCTGAACCAGTGAATCCAGCTCGAGAAGGCGGAATGCGCCGGCCCGGCGGACATGGGCGATCTTGCCGTCGGGAAGCTCGGCCTCCATCGCGTCGCGGAGGAGTATCCCCCGCATGTCTTTACGAATATAATGCACCGCGCCCCAATCGCGAGAGATAGCTGTCTCGACGCGCTCTTCGGCAAGCCGCGCCGTCACCTCGCGCCACGGGAGGATATAAACCGAGTTTATATAAGCCCGCCCGGAAATCGCCCCGACAATCCCCCAAAGATAACCGACTGTAATCAGAAAAAACATCGCCGCGGCGAATTTAGGCCGCGCAGACTCGACTCCAAGCCCGAGCGCTACAGCGACTGTCGGCAGGAGAAACAGTATCCTCGCGGGGTAATAGGTGAAGGGCAGTTTCTGAAAAAGCAGGGCCAAAACCAACGCCCCGACCGCTACCGGTAATATAGTGATAATAAGAACCGACTTCGGTTTACCTCGCAGAGCTAAAATAAACAGCACAATCCCCGAAAGAAGCGCTAGCGCGGTGGGAATTTGCCAAGGATATCCCACCTCGCCGACGAGAAAATCATAGACCACAAATCCAACGCCGACTGCCGTGTTCAGAATCGAGGGCGCGGAATCCTCGGCATAGCTGACCGCCGATTTCGCGAAGAAATATAGCGCCGGCAACGACAAAGTCACCGCCACCGCGGAGGCGATCGACCAGCGGCGGAGGCTCGGGCGGTTCTTCCACAAAACAAACGCGAGGTGCATCGGCAAAATCAGATACACCGTGAAGTTTGACCACAAAGCGGCTATCAGCGCTACGGCGTAAATCGCCCAAACCTTACCGCCGCGCTCGAAGGCGCGAAACAAAAGCAGAGTGCAAACCAGAAACAGCGCCGCGGTGAAAGAATAATACCGCGCCATACGGGCAAATATCCACATAGCCGGATGAAGCGCGATGAAGACCGTGGCGGCGATACGGCCGGCGCGGCCGAGGCCGAGGCGACCCGCGAAGCGCCATGTTAGTAGAACAACGACAGGAAACAACAGAACCGAGGGCAACCTAAGCGCTGTTTCGGAGGTGCCGAAGATCGCGCCCCAAATCTTGAGCAGAGCGAAATACAGCGGCGGGTGCGGCTCGCCCGAGGTGAACCACGAGACAAAGCCGCGCCAGTTTTCGGTGACAATCTCGTAGGTTCCGGCCTCGTCGCCCCAAAAATCGAAGCGCAGGCCGAGCGCCGAGGCAAGCGTTATAAGCGCCAGCCCAAGGACTATGCCCTTTTCGCCTCTATCGGTCAAATCAATCTCCGATGATATGGAACTCGGTTCGGCGGTTCAAGCGCCTGCCCTCCTCGGTGACATTGTCCGCGACCGGCATCGCCGAACCGAAGCCCTCCGCGCGAAGGCGCTTGTTCTCGATTCCGTTATCGACGAGGTATTTCAAAACGCGGAAGGCGCGGCGATTCGAGAGATCGAGGTTATATTCCGCGGTGCCGATCGAGTCGGCGAAGCCCTGAATCTCGATGCGAAGCTCGGGGTTGTCCTTGAGGAGTTTGACCGCGCGGTTCAGCTCCGGAACCGATTCCGGGCTCAACGAGTCCGAGTTGAAATCGAAGAATATATTGCGTATCTCGAAGCTCTCGCCCACAACCAGCCTCGATAGCTCGAAATCCATCTTCAACTCCTGATAGCCCTCCTCGACAGGGACATCGTAGCGCTCGCTGGAGAAGGCGTAGCCCTCGGCCGTCACGCTGATCCCATAGGTTTCGCCGGCGGGAAGCACAATAAAAAACTGCCCGGTCTCGGAATTGGTTTCCGGCGTGGCGAGAACCTCGCCGGTGGAGATCCGCTCGACCGTGATCTGCGCGAATAGCGGCACCTTTGTATCCTTATCGCTGACCGAGCCGGAAAGCGTCGCAACAACCTTGGGTCTCAGCGCGTCGGAGAGCGGTAGCCAGTAAATATCGAAGCCGCCGTAGCCGCCGAGCCTGTCGCTGGAAAAGTAGATCAGGTCGCCCTTCGCGGGGACGCTGAAGAAATAGTCCGAGCCGGGGGTATTCACCGGAGGGCCGAGGTTGACCGGATCGCTCCATTTGCCCAAAGAATCCATCTGCGATTTGAAGACATCGAGCAACCCGAGGCCGCCGTGGCCGGCACTCGAAAAATACAGAGTCGTCCCGTCGGGGTGAATAAAGGGGCTTGTCTGGTCGCGGGCGTTGTTGATCGGAAAACCGAGGTTCTGCGCCTTGCCCCAACCGCGGTCTTTCTTGGGGGCGCGCCATAGATCGCGACCGCCGAAGCCGCCGTAGCGGTCGCTTGAATAATACAGGAAATTTCCGTCGGCGGAGATAGTGGGGTGGCCGTCCCAACCGCTACTGTTGACAGTGTTCCCGAGGTTTCGCGGCTCGCTCCAGCCCTCGAGGACACGCTCGGAGATATAGAGGTCGCAACCGCCATAGCCGTCCTTTCGGCCGCAGGCGGTGAAGATAATCGTGTTGCCGTCGGCCGAGATCGCCATACTGCCCTCGTTCGCGTCGGTGTTGATCGGCGCGCCGATAGGGATAGCGTTTTGCCAGCGGTTGTCCCGGAACTCGGAATAGAAAAAGTCCTCCTGATCGCCCTCGCGGTTCGAGGAAAAATATAGCTCCCGACCCGAGGCCGAGACATAGGGCGCGAAATCCGAATGGGTCGTGTTGACCGTGGTTAGGTTCGTCGGCGAGGCGAGGTCCGCGAGAAAGTCGCTTTTAGCATGCTCAGAAAGTGTGTCGTTTTCGGCATCCTGCGCGACCAAACCCGGAATTAGGGCTATCATAAGAATAATCAAGGTGTTATACTTTTTCATTATCGTCCAAACTTTAATAACTATGTTTATTCACAAACATGGCAATTTTCGGGCCAAGATTCAAACCTCATTTCGTATTGGAAAAGCGATCTCGAAGGAGCACTCGCCCGGGCGGAAGCTCTTTAAAATCAAGGTTCCTCCGGCATCCTCAATGAGTTTTTTCGCGATTGTGAGGCCGATTCCGGTGCCGGTTTTTTTCGTCGTGAAAAAGGGATCGAAGATATCGCGGGCAATTCTCGCACTGATACCGGGGCCGTTGTCCGAGATCGCGAGGCGGAAATCCTTCCCGCCGGAGGTCGCGACGATCCTGATCCTTCCGCCGTCGGGCATCGCCTCTATCGAGTTCATCACGAGGTTGAAAATAGTCCTTTCCAGAGCCCTTTTCGGCGCGGCTATCACAATCGCGTCGTCGATCTCGGTTTCGATCGTGACGCGGTTAGTGGTCGCGGTCGTGGAAAGCCCTTCGATGATTCCACTCACGAGCTCGCCGATCTTGATGAGCATCGGCCGTTCGCTCCTCGCGATCGAAAGATAGTCCTCGATTGTGGAATCGATACGGCCGGCCTCCTCGGAGATAAATCGCAGAAGCTCCACTTGGTTCTCCGAGGCGGATTTGGACAGCCTTTCGGCCGAGCCGCGGATTATCGCGAGGGGGTTTCGTATATCGTGGGCGACACCGGCGGCCATCCGCCCCATCGAGGCCAAGGTCGATGCCGCGAGTAACCTTTGCCCCATTCGTCTTAGAACTATCGCCGTCGAGATGAGTATTAATCCGCCGGCCACAGCGACGACGATCGACAGGAGGCCGAAGAGGAACATATTCCTACGTAGTGAGGCCAACAGCTGAAAGTATTCCGCGCCGGTTTCGACGGACAATATCCACGAAACCCTCCCCGATTCGTCAAAGATCGGGGCGTAGGAGCCGCGGAAGAGGCGGCCGCCGACACGATATAGCTCGGTCGCCCTTGGAAGGCCCGAGAGCGCGGCTGTGAAGGCGCCCCTGTCGTTTTCGATATAGGGGTAAATCTCGCCGCGAAGGTTTTCGCCCTGCGTCGAAAAGGCCACACGGCCGAGGGTGTCGAGGATGGAAACCGAGTTGAACCCGCCCCTTGCAAGATAATCGCCTATCTGCATCGCGAGGTATCTGGGGTTCGCGCCGGAGGAATCCGCGGCGGCCAATCGTATTCTGGCCGGCCTGATCGCATCGGCGACCGCCTTGGTCTCGAAGGCCTGCCGTTCGCCCATTCGGCTCGAGAGCACAGGCTCGATCTTTTTATACTGGAGGTAATTCAGAAGGTTGAAGCCAATAAGGACAAGGAAAAGCGCGGCGGCCGTCCAGCCAACCAATATGCCGGTTGTGTCGCCGGAAAGCCGATTTCGACTTGAAGACATGGGTTTATTCTATTTTCCCCTGAGCTGAACTAACTTGCGCTCGATCTCATTGGCGTCGGGGGCGGCCGGCGAGAGCCGCAGATACTCCTGCAACATACCCACGGCCATATCGAAATCGCCGCGTTCGTAATAGGCCGTCGCGAGGTTCGCATAGGGCGCGGGATAAAGCGGGTCGAGTTCCCTCGCGAGGGTGAGTTCCGCGATCGACTCCTCGAACATGCCCATAAAATAATACACCCCGCCTAAATTGTTATGGAACAGGGGATTCTCGGGGTCGAACTCGATAGCCTTATTGAAGAAACCGACCGCCTTTTCGTATTCGCTTTTCTTGAAGGCAACCCACCCGAGGCCGAAATGCCCCCACGGGCTTTTCTCGTCGAGCTGAAGCGCCCGCATATAGACAGCCTCTTGTTTTTCGAGGTCGGAGAGGAGACGGCCATAGAGGAAATGGAACCGCGCCTCGCTTTGATTTTGTTTCAGAAGTTTGTCGTATTCGTCGAGAAGTGTCTTGGAATCGACCTCTTTCGAGCGGATAAGTTGGTATTGTATATGCGCTTCCGTGAATTCCGGATATTTTTCGAGAGCGAGGAGGATCTCTTCTTTGGCCTGCGCGGTCTTGCCCTCGCGATAATAGGCGAGGCTTGCGTCATAGTTGGATTTGGCGAGCAGGTATTGTTTCTCGGACCTACTCGTCCAACAACCGGAAACCGCGATCGAGATCAGGATCGAGAATAACAGAATCTGTGATGTTTTAATCTTCATTTTTTATTCGCAGATCTTGCCTTCGAGCTCGGGATGGATGAAGAAGAATTCCTTTTTTTCTTGAGCGGTCGGTATGTATTGGTCGAGATAGCGAAGCTTCATTCTCGCGATGTCCGCGAAGCGGTCGCACTCGGGGCATATCGCGCGCCGATAGATTTCATAGCAACACTCGAACCGGAGCTTCTCTTTGACACCGACGCCCTCGGGCGGAACCTCCGCGCGCGCTCTGGCGACACAAATATCGCCCTCGACAATAATCGCCTGACACGATTTCGGATCGTAGGATCGGGCTTTGTTTAGGTATTGCGAGGCTGAGCCGTAGTTCTTCATAGTCACATAGGTGTCCGCGATATCGAGCAGAAGGCGAACATTGCTCGGGGCCAACTTTTCCGCCTTGGCAAAGGACTGCTGAGCCATATCGTATTTGCCCTTGGCGGCATGAACGAGACCCATATATTGGTATCCGCGGAAATCGTTGGGATTGGCTTTGATGTATGCATCGAGTGTGGTGACCGCGTTGTCGTATTCGCCGGTATTCGCCTGCGCGCGCCCGAGATTGAGGATATACTCGGGATTCTCCGGGTCGATACGACTCAGATTGCGATAGGATTCCTTAACTCCCTCCCAATTCCCACGAACGAGATAGAGGTCGGCGAGCTTCAGCCATGTATCGATTTGATTCGAGTCCGCCTTAACGGAATAATTGAACCATACAACCGAAGAATCGAGCATTCCGCGCGAAAGGAGAATTAAACCCACCTGCGTCGCAGAATAGGATTCCGTAGAGTCGAGCGAGTAGGCCAAACTATATTCGGCGATAGCGCTATCGAGATACTCGGGATTGCCGGCAGAGGCCTTTCTTTGGTAAAGCGTCGCCACGCCGCGGTGAAGGTATCCGATAGCCGGGAATCGCTCGATTCCCTCCGAGTAAACCGCAAAGGCGCTGTCCGGCTGATCCATCCGAAAATAGGAATCCGCAAGGTATTTCCATGCGCGGATCTCCTCGGGGTCTAACTCGTCGATGATCCTTTTAAAATGCGGTATCGCGTCGTTGTATTGAGCGTTCTTATAATACTCGAGTCCCAGCGAGAGAGCGATCTTAATCTCTTGATCCAATGAATCGCTTCTCTCCTTTTCGGCCGACTTGAGGGCTTGCTCTTGAGCTTGAACCTGATCTCCGGTGGTTGTAGTCGCGCAGGAAATAGCGGCCACCGCTATAAAAATGCAGAAGACCGCAATAGCAAGGGCTTTCTTCATCTTAGTTCCTCGGTTAGGTTTTAATAAATCTTTAGAATATAACTCTATCAACTTTATATGTCAACCTATGATTCAACTATGAATAATCAAGCGCAAAACTCAGCTGAACTACTCCGCCCGAGGAGGGGGCGGCGCCCCGCGCCGAATAGAAATCCAGCTCTTCAAAGCACCCGAGTTTTCGGCGCGGGGCCGGCGAGGCGGCCGAAGCGCGATCGGGCCTTTGGGAAAAATCTTTATCGGCCGCCTCGCGCCGACCTTCGGTCGGGCCGCCCCCTCCCCCGTCACTCGGGAGAAATCGGTTTTTCGGGCTTGTGTTTGGCATGGTAATTGATTAGTTTAGGTGAATAATCCAAATAAAGACAGGTAAGAATGAAACTTAAAGTATTTATATTATTCGCCTTCTTTTTCGTCTCGATCGCCCTTGGGCAAACCATTTACGGCGATCTGGTTTTGCCGGCGGGCGCCTTTTTATGGCTGACCCCTTCGGCCGAGATCGAGGCCTTAGGCGGCGCTTCGAGCGCGGACGGCGGTTTGAAATCCGCGGGTTTTGCGAATCCGGCATCGCTTTTTGACGAGAGCGCTTTCGCGGCGGGGGCGTCTTACTGTTACTTGCAGTCTCAGACCTTCAATTCGAACATTTATTCTGCAAAGGCTTACAAAAACTGGGCCGGAGCGTTGCGCCTTTTTCTGATCGATTCGGACGATATCGAGGCCAGAAGCGGCCCGACGGAGAACCCTGACTACACCTTCGCCTCGCATCAGCTATATATGCAACTCGTTGCGGCGAAACGATTTCAGAATATCGTCGATATCGGCGCGAGCGCGAAATGGATTCACGAGCGTATCGATCAGGACTCGCGGCAAGGCTGGGTTTTCGATATCGGCGCCGCGGGAGGATATCGATTCCTTCGCGCCGGTGTCGCGGTTCAGAACCACGGCAAAGAGGTGGTCTTCAGCAAATACCGCGAGAGATACCCTCTAACCTATCGCGCGGGTTTATCCGCGGACATCCTCGATTACGGCTCCATTTCGGCGGACTATATCAAACCCGACAGGCTTTCCGGATGGTTCGCGCTTGGCGCGGAATATCGGCCGGTCGATTTCGCGGCTCTGCGGCTCGGCTTCACTCCGGGACACGACACGAGAAACATCTCCGCCGGCTTCGGCGTCTCGAAGAGCGGCATCGAACTGGATTACGCCCTCGTCAATTACTCCGAGGGACTCGGCCTCAGCCACCAAGTGACACTTTCCTATCGCCCCCGCAAATGAGGGCGCTCATCGCAACGTTTTTCCTGCTTGCCGCCTCGGCCCTCCTCGCCGCACCGGATGCGCCGATATGGCCCTTGACCTGCAAGCCCCAGCTCACAAGCTGTTTCGGCGAATTCCGAGTCGGCCATTTCCACGCCGGAATCGACTTCCGAACACCATCTGGCGAGGGCATGCCGATCATCGCCCCCCGCGACGGAAACATCGCCCGAATCCGCACAAGCCCTTGGGGTTACGGCAAGGTCGTCTATTACGAGATGTCCGACGATATTATCGCCGTCTTCGCACACCTGAGCGCATTCAACGAGAGGCTCGAGACCAGAGTCGAAGAGCATAAGTTGAAGAACAAGGCAAACACCGCCGAACTGTGGTTCAAAAAGGACGATTTTGCCTTCAAGGCCGGCGACACGCTCGCCTTCTCGGGTAGCTCCGGCGCCGGAAGCGCCCATCTTCACTTCGAGACGAGAAAGGGCTGGGATAATAATTTTAACCCTGCATATTTAGGCTATCTCACCAACGATGTGATCCCCCCGAAGATTTCAGCGCTCTGGGCGGTGCCGTGGGGCAACAACTCCTCGATAAACGGCCGTTTCTCGCCGGTCAGATTCGAGATCGCGGAAAAGAAGGCCGTGTCCTTTCGAGCCAATGGCGCCTTTTATCTCGCCGTTGAAGCCTTCGATCTCGAAAGCGCGGAAAACGCCAACCGCTACGGAATTCACGAGCTTGTCCTCCGCGATGGCGGCGCTGTTATCTATCATTTTCTCGCCGACACCTTCGCCTATTCGATGACAAGACAGATCGGGCTACTTTACGACCTCGGCCTTCAGGAAGAGTTTGCCCTCAAAAGGCCGCCCCTCAGGCTGAAACACCCCTTCGGCGCGGATATCGGCCTTCTGAAGGGAACGTTTGAAGGCGCGGGGATTGTTACCGTCAACGACACTGCGATGTCGTTCGATCTGGCGCTTTCCGATGTCGCGGGGAACGCCTCGACGCTCAAGATCGAAGTCAAGCCCTCCCCACCGCCGAGGGAGGTTGCCCTTGCAGTCTCGGAGGAGGGCTCCAAAAGGTATTTCACCACAAACCTAACCGGCGCGGACACCTCCGGCCTAATCTTCGAATACCGCCTCAAAACAGGCAAGACACTTCGAGGGAGAATGCCTATTGAGGGAACCCCCTCAACCGCGAAGGGCGAGATCGAATTCGCTCAAATCGGACAAATCGATAATCAAAACCCGATCGCTTTTTGGCGAACAGCCGAAACGACCTTTCCGGCGATCTCGACGAGCCTTCCCGGAACGGATTATGTTTTGATCAAAGCCGCTTTCGCCTCGCCGCCCGGCGGTCTGCCGCTACTCCATGTTGGCGGCGCGACCGTGTTTCCCGAGATCGAGAACGAAACCGCCTTCACCTATCGACTCTACGACTTCCAGCCCGATAGCCAACTCGGCCTTTCGGTCTCCGGCGCCGAAACACTCTTCACTCCTAATACCTATCTCGCTTCCGACGGCGATAAAATCGCGCTCTTCGAGAACTCCCTCGAGCTGAGTATCCCGAACGGCGGGACATTCTTTCCCTTGATTATCGCTGAAAACCTATATTCCTTCGGGCGCGACTCCGCGACTGTGTTCTCGATTCAACCCGCCGGTGCTATGCTCCGCTCGAAAGCGCGAATCACCTTTTTAAATAACCCCTTCAATAACCTCGCGGAAAAGTCGTGCATCGTCCGAGTTTGGCGCGGCGAGCCCTTCTTCGAGAGCGCCGAGCGAGACGCGGAGCGCAACCTTTTCGCTATGGTCGGCGCACTCGGGGATTTCACGACGGCTATCGACACAACCGCCCCTAAACTCGAATTCGAGAACAAGGACGGTGTTAAGGCCGCAAAGTCCCTCTCCGCGACGATGACCGACGACCTTTCCGGCTTCACCGAACACGCCCATCCGCAGAGCTATATCGACGGCGAATGGGTCCCGACCGAATACGATCCCGAAAAGAACACGATCACAATCAATATTTCAAAGCTCCCGCAGGGAGAACATATATGGCGTGCCGTCGCAAGGGATGTCCTCGGGAACGCCGTCGAAAAGGAACTGAAGTTCATCAAACAAGGCGGTGGAAAATGAGAACTCTGTTTTTGTTGAGTCTTGTCTTCATAATTCTATCGGGTTGCGCCTCCGAGAAGTTGTCGCCGGCCGAGGTTGTCCGCGAGAACTATCGTGCGATGGAGACCGAGGATATTCAGCTCTACCGAAAGACGGTCACCGGCGCGAGGGAATCCACCGCGGACACGCTTCTCGTTATGTTCTTCAACGAATACGATGTCGCCTATTCCATCGATTCGATCGAGACTATAGGCGAGCTCGGGGATATCGCTCAGGTCAGAACCGTGGTCACCGCCACCGACCGCGGCGGCCCGAATAAATTCCACGACAACCGCATGGTCGCGATCCATAAGCTGAGGCTCGACCGCGGCAAATGGAAGATCTTCTATTCCGAGATTGAAAAACCGACGCTCCTCGAAAAGGTCGAGGTAGCCGCAGAATAGCCTAAACGAAAAAGACCGAGAGATACCATTCGATGAGGGCCTCGCCGAAGTAAAGCGCGACAAGCCCCCCTAAGATCAGGAACGGCCCGAAGGGGATTAATCTCTCCTCGCGTGCCTCCCTCGAGAAGATCATCGCCGCGACACCGCCGATAGTCCCGAAAAGCGCTCCGAGAAACACCGTCAGAAGAACGCCCCTCCAGCCGACAAACGCGCCTATCATCGCGATAAGCTTGACATCGCCGAAGCCGAGGGCCTCCTTTTTGAAAAGCGCCTGTCCGCCGACTCTCACGAGGAACAACAGAACAGCCCCGCCGAGCGCCGCGACAAATGCCCACAAAAGCCCCGACCAAGCGCCTGCACTGAGCGGCGCTAAGATCAAACCCACAACCAATCCCCCGATCGAAAGCTCGTCGGGGATAATCTTATGGTGATAATCGATTCCGGTGACCGCGACACCAATACCGGTGAAAACAAGCGCGGAGGCAAGCTCCCAGCCGATATGGCCGCCGGTCAGCGGCCACGTCAGAGCGAAGAGGATCGCCGTCGATAGCTCCACAATCGGGTATTGTATCGAGATCTTGGCCTTGCAGTTTCGGCATTTGCCGCCGAGAATAATATAGCTTAACACGGGGATATTGTCGTAGGGCTTGATCGCCGCACCGCAAATCGGGCAGTGCGAGGGCGGAAACGCGATGCTCTCTTCACGGGGAAGCCGCCATATCACTACATTAAGAAAGCTCCCTATCGGAAGCCCGAGAAAAAAAAGAGCGAAGATCGGAAACAATTCCATTATCTACCTCGCATTGATTGTGGTATCACTCCGGGCGCGTCGTCGTCGCCGGTAAAATCTCCTACCTTGACCCCCGGAAGACGAAGATATTCGCGCCAAGCCTGCCGGGCCTTCTCGTTCTCGCCGAGATTGGAATATACCATCGAAAGCAATCTGTAAACCTCGGGATCGCTCGGCTTCAGTCGTCGCGCCTCTTCGAGACGGTTCAACGCCTCTGGATATCTGCAGTCGCGATATTCCAGTCGGCCGAGATTCAGATGGGCTAAATAGAAATCCGGCCATCTGCTGATTATTTGATCATATTTCGTTCTGGCCGTCGGATAGTCGTGTCTTGAGTATTCGAGGTTGGCCTGCGCGAGCTGAACCATAGAGTTCTCCGGGGACAGCCGCTCGGCCTCGACAAGTGCCGATTCCGCAGTCGCGAACTCTTGCCTGAAGATATAGACATCGCTAAGCAAAAGCCAAGACTGGACATTGTTATTGATCGAGAGTGATTTCTGGGCGTAATATATAACGGAATCGAGTTCACCCATCTCATTATAGACCTTGGCCATGCCGCTGTGCCCCTGCTCGGAAAGCGGCTCGGTTCTGATCATCGCGGAGTAGAACATAAGCTCGTTTCGCCAATCGAAATTCCTGATATAGGTCAAGATCGAGTAGGACATAATTAGGAATATCGCCGCGAAGGCATAAATAGAGGACTTCGGATTCTTGGCTTTAACACGATCGCTGACCGCGGTAATCGCAACTGCGAGAACAACTGAGAAGCCCAAACTCGGGAGATATATAAACCTTTCCGATAGAGGGACAGTTCCAATCGGAACGATATTCAAAACCGGCAACAATCCAAGAATGATAATCCCAAACCAAAACGCCTCGACGCGCCTTTTCTTCGCCAACAAAATAAAAAATGCCGCGAAGATTAGAACCGCCGCGATCAGGCCGAGTATAGTCCAAATATCGATCCTGATATCCCCGCTGTAAAGTCGGCCGAATTCCTCGAACCTATATGCGTTGAATTTGAGCGGTGCGATAAGCATCGTGAAATATTTCGAGAGCAACACCGGAGCGTAAAATAGCCTCGACAGAACACCGGTTAAAATCGAGGGGTTGGAAAGCGCCTTATCCGTCGAACCGAGCAAAAGCGCTCTGATCGGGAAATAAAGGACTGTCGCCGCAACAAACGGCGAGGCCGCCGTCAAAGCTCCGCGAAAATCCCGCCTCTCGTTAACCGCAAACTCCCATAAAAGTATCGTCGGTAGGAAGATAAGCAGGATTTCCTTCGAAAGCATTCCGAGCCCGAAGGCGCAGAGCGAAAGATACAGCGCGAAAACCCGCCCCTTCTCGCGAAACTCGATATATTCACCGAGCGCGAGCAGAAAGAAAACCGTTGCGAGAATATCGGTTCTGCCACTAATGAATGTCACCGACTCGGTATGATACGGATGAAGCGCGAAAATCGCGGCCGCGAGCCATGCCGCGCCAAACTTAACCTTGCCGAAATATCTCCTCAAAATATAAAAGAATATTAGGACGCAAAAAATATGCATCACGAGGTTGACAACATGGAATCCCGTAGGATTAAGACCGACGAGACGGTAGTTCAACCAATACGATAGGATTTCCATAGGCAATAAATACCCGTAGTTGTTGTATCCCGGCGAGGGAAAAAACTCGCCCTTCATGATCGGGGTCGGGTCGGCTTGGTAGATTAATGGATTGTTTTGTATAAGAAAAAGATCGTCGGAAAGGAAATCGCCGGTGAGTCCATTCAGATAAACAACGCTTGTGAGCAAAACGAGGGCGAGTATTGTAAGTTTCTTTTTTGAACTCGAGATTTCAATTGGCGGCATGTTTTTCATAATAAACATAATGTTAAAATTGGGTCGAGATCGCAATAAAAAAAGGGTGAAGGTTCACCTTCACCCTTGAAGACGCAAATTCGAGCTTCTTCTTAGAAATCACCACCTGCAAGAACACCATCAGCGTTAATCGTGACAGGATCGACATCGCTGAGCGAGGCGTCAACCGCGGTATTCGGGTTGGCCACGGCGCCACCGCCGGCGGTGATATCGTAGGTGAAGCGCTGAACACCACTCGGAGCATCAACAACGAGACCGGCAGGAATATCTCCCGTGCCGAAGATATCCTCTGCACTCCCGCAGTAGGCGCCCTTTTCCTCGAAGTAGGCCTGATTAGCCGTCCAGATCTGCTTGACGACAAGCCTTGCCTCAGAAATCTTGCTCTTCTTGGAAGCGGCCATGAATCTCGGGATCGCCAACGCGGCGAGGATGCCGATGATAACGACGACGATCATGAGCTCGATCAGTGTGAAACCCTTTTTCATTTTGCCCTCCTTGGCATTTGGTTAAAACAGTAGCTTGTTTTCAAATTGACGAAAGTTACTTGTGCAGTGTCCGTGCCAAATCTTCTAACCTGCCTTAAAATATAATATTATCAAGGCTTTGCGCAATGTGGACAATTTTATGGGGCATCGTAAAACTCGAAAAAATCGTTTGCATTTTGCAAAGTGCAACAAAGATTATTCGATCTTGTGTTTGGCCCATTCGCCTAACAGGTAGTCCGGTTTCGGATGAAAAAGCGCGCGGAAGAGGTCGCGCTTGAGCCCCGGGTTCTGCCTTTCGAGGTCGGAAAGGAGATTCTTGATATACTCCCGCTTGGTTGTGCCGTCGATCGGGCAACGCCTCGAAAGGTCGGGAAAGGCGAAGGCGTCGGCGTAGGCCCGAACCTGCGACTGCCGCGCCAGAAAGAGAGGCCTGACGAGGCGATATTTCCCCTCGAAAAGTCCTTGGTTCGGCCGAATCGCCGCGATCTGCCGTCCGAAAAAGGCATTCAGGAGGAAGGTCTCGAGGACATCCTCGCGATGATGGCCGAGGGCGATCTTGTTCGCGCCGAGTTCCTCCGCGGTTTCGATGAGGGCCTTCTTCCGAAGCCGACTACATATAAAACAGGGGTTCTGCGGCCTGTCCTCGCCGATATACATCTCGGAGATCTCTCTCCGATGGGCGATATGCAGTTTGAATCCGCGCGATTCGATAAAGTCCGAGAGGTCGGAGAAATCGTCGCCCTCCGGCGCGAAGCCCGAATCGATGAAGACCGGAATGAACTCGACTGTCCGCGCCCACCAAGGGGATTTCTCCGCGAGTATATCGACGAGAACCAATGAATCCCGGCCTCCGCTCACCGCGACAAGCACGCGGTCGCCATCGGCGAGAAGGTCGAACATTCCGACGGATTTCTTTACCGAGCGCAGAAGGACACTCCTTCGCTTGCCGGCGGAAAGCGTATCAAAACAAGATTTCATCGAGTGACTAAACCGCCCTCGAAGCGCGGAACTATCGAATGAGAGCCGATCTTTGTGCAAAAGGCGACATCCTCGACGAGACCCAAGTCGTAGGCGAGATAGTTCGGGTGTTCCGCCGAGGCGAACGTCTCGTCGGGCGCGGAAATATAGCGCTCGAAAAGCCATCTCGCGCAGACCGCGGAGTCCGATCGAAGGACGGGCCTTCGGCCGAGTCTAATCAACTGATCGATGATCATTCCGGCGCAAACCGCGTCCTCGATCGAGAAGCGCTCGAGCTTGCCGGAACACACGAGGAAAAGCCTCTCGGAGAGCCGAACCTCATCTAATAATGAATATAGGTTTGTGAATCCACCGATGAGAACCTCGTCCGCGCCGGCACAGGCGAGCAGGGTTTTACTGCCGTTGGTCGAGGCGAAGATCAAGGTTTTGCCGGAGACCGCGGCCTCGGTATATTCGAGCGGTGAATTGCCGAGGTCGAAACCGGGGATAATGAGGCCGTTCCGTTCGCCGCAAAGCATAACGGAACGGCCAATTCTTTCTCTCAGCTCGAAGGCCTCTTCGGGCGAACCTGCGATATATATCGGCCCGGCGCCGGACGAAAGCGCCTGTATGATCGTGGTCGAGGCGCGAAGGACATCGATAACGACGCAGGTCGCGCCCTCGAGGCTCGGACACGCGGCCTCGAGGTCCCGCCTCGTGAAGAGAACATCGAGTTGCATTATTTGTGAGAGCCGCCTTTATATAGCGGAGGTTGCTCGACAACCGCCTTCACCGGATGATCGCGAATCATCACCTGAAACTCTGTGCCGACCTTGGCCAGATCGGATTTAATATAGGCCATTCCGATGCCCATATCCAAGGAGGGCGAATGTGTTCCGCTCGTCACGACGCCGACCTCCTCGGAGCCGCTGACGATGGGATAGCCGTGCCTCGGGAAGCCGCGTTCGGCCAGCTTGAAGCAAATGAGCTTCCGCCCGATGCCCTTGGTCTTCGCGTCGATGAGCGCGTCGCGGCCCATGAAATCGCCCTTCTCGAGCTTGACAATCCACCCGAGGTTGGCCTCCCACGGGTTGGTGTCTTGGTCGATGTCGTTGCCGTAGAGGGCGTATTTCATCTCGAGGCGCAGGCTGTCGCGCGCGCCGAGGCCGATCGGCTCGATATCGAACTCCGCGCCGGCCTTGACTACCTTATCCCAAAGGTCGAGGCAGATATCGGGGTCGAGATAAAGCTCGAAGCCGTCCTCGCCGGTGTAACCGGTGCGGGAGAACAGGACATTCTGATGCCCGCCGACAGTCGCGCGAGCGTTGCGGTAAAAGCCCATTGGCTCGAGATTGTAGTCGGTGAGCTTCTGCATAATCCTCTGGGCCTGCGGGCCTTGAATAGCCAATAGGCCGATATTCGCAGAGCGGTTCTCGAAGCTGAAATCCGCGCCGGAGGGCTTATGGCTGTTCAGCCAATCCCAGTCCTTCTCAAGATTCGAGGCATTGACGACAAGCATCCACTCGATCTCGCCAAGCCTATAAACCAAAAGATCGTCCACGATCCCACCGTGTGGATAACACATTGCGCTGTATTGACATTGGCCGATCTCGACCTTCGAGGGATCGTTGGTGGTCATGCTCGAGATGAACTCCATCGCGCCCTTGCCCTCGAGGAAGAATTCACCCATGTGCGACAGGTCGAAAATCCCCGCGCTCTGGCGAACCCTCAGATGCTCGGGGACTATCCCCTTGTAAAACATAGGCATACGGTAACCGGCGAAATCGACGATTCTGGCGCCGGCCTCGATATGTCTCTCATAAAACGGTGTCCTTACAACCGACATTTTGCCTCCAGTTCTTCTGTTCTAAATTAATTATCGGATAAGATAATAAATTTTCATTCCCTTGCAACGCAAATTTCGCGCTTGGCGTGCGAGGGGGGCGTCGGCCCGAACTGCGGGGCGCAGTTCGGCACAAAGCGGCCGATATATAAATTCCGCAAATGGCGGAGGATTTTCGCTCGGCCGCTTTGTCGGCCCCGCGCTCAAAAGGAGGGAACGATTCCCCGATGAACAGAAACCCCCTTGCCTTTTGAGCGCGGGGCGCCGACGCCCCCCGGGGGTAGTCACTCGGGAAATTTTTTAAATTTCAGTATTGGTTGAAATGTAAGAAATTTATATATTAACGGCAAGAACAATTTAGACCTTATGTTTGACTATGGAAAAAGACACAAAATACAAAGCTAAACTCGATTATGTCGAATCCTTGGGGATGTTCTTCGAGACGCTCGGGCTTCCCCGCATGGCCGGGCGGATCTTCGCTTGGCTTTTGGTTTGCGACCCGCCCCACCAGACCGCGGCGCAGATAGCGGAGGCCCTCGGGGCAAGCAGAGGCTCCTTGAGCACGAATCTGCGGCTTCTCTCGCATTTTAAAATGATAGACAAAATCTGCAAGCGCGGCGACAGATCGGCGTATTTCGTATGCCGCCCGGATTCGCTTATCGACGCGACTGCGAACAAGATACGCTTCTTCGACGAGCTTAAGAAGCTACTCCAGAAAGGTATCGGTATTCTCGAGGCGGAACCCTTCGAGTCCGCGGACAGACTGAAGGGCACCTATGAGATTTATGATTTCTTAGAAATCGAGCTTCTAAGGGCTTTGGAAAATTATTATAAGAATTTTAATCGCGACTCGGAATGAATCGGGGGTTTAGTATGAAAAGAATTGGTATATTGGTACCGCTTTACCTATTTATCGGGGCAACATGCCTGCTCGCCGAGGTCGGCCTCGCGGGGTTCGAGGACAGGCTTCCGCCTAAGCTTTCCGGCGGACAACAACAGAGGGTCGCTGTTGCGCGCGCGATGGTCGCCTGGCCCTCGATTATCCTCGCGACGAGCCGACCGCAAACCTCGATTCGGCAACCAGCGGCGCGCTTCTCGACACGATGCACGAGCTTAACAGAAAAACCGGCATGACCTTTTTGTTCTCGACGCACGACCAGATCGTCATCGACCGTGCCGAGCGGATTATCACTATGCGCGACGGCCAGATAGCGAGCGATGAGGAAAAGAGAAGGTTATAGATACTATAGAAGCTTGGTCGAGCCGGGGGGAAGGGGACAATCTTTCACAGGTCCTGAAAGACGAGGTTATGGAGATCCTATCCTTCCCCCTTCTGCAATGTTTTTCAATTAGCGTTTAGTCTAAAACTATATCTAAATGCGGGCTTGTGCAAGATACAAGGGGCGTATCGAATACGCCCGTTTTTAATGCCGGGGCTTCGGCTCCGCTCAGCCACCGGTTGCTCCCGTAATTCGTAGAGGCGACCGGCGGGTTGTCCTTTTTTATCGGTAAGGCTTCGATACGGGCATGAGAATGCCCTACTCAGCCACCGGCACTTCGACTTCGCTCAGTGAACACCGGTCGTTGAGTAGCCCGAAGGGCGTATCGAAACGCCGGTCGTTGAGTAGCCCGAAGGGCGTATCGAAACGCCGGTCGTTGAGTAGAGCTTCGCTCGTATCGAAACGACATTTCTGTAGAAGGGCGTATTGAATACGCCCGTTTTTAATCCCCCCGTGCGCTAACGCGCCGACCCCCTTTGACATGGGGGTCTGGATTCCCGCTTTCGCGGGAATGACAGATGGGTGGTCGGGAATGACAGGAACACCCCGGCCTTCGGCCACCCCTCTTTGAAAAGAGGGGAATGC
>DIWU01000031.1 GCA_002428525.1 bacterium UBP14_UBA6098 | reverse complement strand
AAACCAGCGTGTCCTCGTTGGGATTTCCGAAGCGATCCTCGGCATAAAGAAGCGAGCAAACGACGGTTGAGCCGTCGATCCAATCCGCGGAGGGCGTGAAAATAAGCGTGTCCGGGCGCCATACGAGTTCGGGCGCTGAGGTCATATAATGAGTTCCGTTCACGCTGAGAATTATCGTCCCGCCGATAACAGTGTCGGGATCGCTTACTGTCAACAGGATCTGCCCAAGGTGGCACGCGCTCCAAGAGCCATCGACAGGCTCGATAACAGTAGCGACGGGCCCGCCGGTGGGCAAGAAGAAATTCCAGCAACGAACGCCCCTATTCGGCGGGCAAAGATCGGGCATATCAGCCGATCGGACGCAAATACGAACAGTGTCGCCGCCGGTAATAAATAGCGGAATATCGGTAATATTCGCGGTGTAATTCGAGTCGGTTCTGTTGAACCACGGCGCGGAAAGATCGAACCATGTAGTATCCGTCGGCGAGGGCAGGATATTCACTCCGATTTCAACGCCGTCGAGATCGACACCCGCGGGGATATCCGCAAGGCTGAACCCGACAATCGGCGTCAGAGTGCCGATTCCGGCGCCGGGAGCGGGTGCGAGCGCGAAGGTCACCGGAGGCTCGAGATCGATATCGAACTCCCAAAGGCCCGGCCCCATGGCGAGTGTGTTTCCGAAGATATCCTCCGCGGAAAGGAGCTCGACGCGAATATGGGCTCCGTGAGTCCATGCGGTCGAGGGTGTGAAGCAGAGCGTATCCGCAACATAGCTAAGTTCAGGGCTATCAGTAGTATAGACCGTTCCGTTAACCCGAACTGAGATGCTCGAGGCGTTAACGCCATGAGAAACATCCGAATCGCGAAGATAAACGCAGAACCCCTGATCGGAACAGGCGCTGATAGTATTAGCGAGCGGGGTTCCGGTCGGGCTGTCGAAGATGTCTTCGTAAATCGGTCCAAGGAGGTCGATATAATATGTCCAGCAATGACTTAGCATGTTCGGTGGGCAATAATCCGGAGAATCCCCCGCACCGACGCAAATCTCGACCGTGTCGTTGTGGGCAAATCCCATGCCCAAAAGCGAACAATCGAGGTTGCAATAAAGGGTTTCGGCGGCGAAAACACCCTCGAAACCGGGAATTCCAAAGGGGCGCGTCGCACCGTTTATCGTCACGCTGACCATTGCCGGATCAATCCCCGAGAGCCAGTCCGCGAGGACAAATGTCGCGGTCGGCGAGGGCGTTCCGAGGACGGTTTCAGTCGGGGGATCGATGTCCCATATAACCGGTGGAGTAAGATCGACGATGAAGTTCCAATGCAGTGTGTCACCGAGGGGGTTACCGACCAGATCGAGGCATTCCAGCAACCGAACAAGCACCGTGTCGCCGTCGCCCCAGAGCGTCGCGGGCGAGAAGATCAGCGTGTCGCCGGCCCAAGCGATCCGTGGGTCGTCGCCGCGGACATCGACACCGTCGATATTAACGAGCGCCGAGGCGTGGTCGATGCCGTCGGCGTCGAAGATATAGATGAAAATCCCCTGATCGGCGCAGGCCGTGTATGTCCAAGGCAACGGCTCGATAATCGTGCCTATCGGCCCGAGCGGGTTGACGATGAAGAACCAGCATGTATCGAGGACATTGGCCGCGCAGTAATCCGGAAGGTCGTTCGCGGTAACGCAGATCTCGACCGTATCGCCTATATCGAAAGCGAGGCCGAGGTCGAGTAGCGAGATCGAGACATTCGGCGCTGAATATGTAACTCCGGTGCTATATAGATCGAGAACGGTCGAACCGTTTATTGTGATAACAACCGAGGATTCGTCGAGGCCGGTGAGTGAGTCGAAAATATTGAAACTCACCGTCGGGCTGGCCTCGGGAACTGTCGAACCGGCTGTCGGGATCTCGCCCCAAACGACAGGAGCGGAGATGTCGACATACCATTCCCAGCAGATCGGAAGCGTATCATTGACAATCCCGAAACTGTCGCAGACCGAATCCACACAACAGCGAATAGTATCGCCGTCCAACCATAGGGCCGGAGGAAGGAATCGGAGGGTATCGTCGATGAAGCTGAGCGTCGAACCATCGACTGTGTAAACTAACCCGTTAACCCTGAACCGGATCGAGGAGGGTTCGATCCCGTCGTCATCGGTGATTACAACGAAGATCCCCTGATCGTCGCAAGCGCTCCAAAGGCCGTCGAGCGGCTCGATTATTTCAATATGCGGCGGGGTGCAGGGCGCGGTGGAGAAACTCCATGTCTCGCTTGTATCCGATCCGCAAAGACCGTGAACGATAATCGACCATGTATGGGTTTCGCCGCAGGGGAAGGCGTATCTCCAGTAGGGTTCGGTCAGGCCGACAGCAACGACAACACCGTCGAGAATGAAATCGTAAGTAATCGGTGGAGTGCCGGCGACCGGTGTCCATGTGAAATCGATGGAGGCATCGGGGATATGTCCGATACTGCCGTCCGGCGGCGTCATGAGCAGTGGTGCGACAGGCGGATAATCGGGGTAAACCGTTGCAGAGTCGGTGCTTTGGCAACCGAAGGGTGTAGTGATTGTGCAGGTATAGGTTGTTGTATCGCCGGGGGAAACAGTCACGGGATTGCCACTGAGACCGCCGGGTTGCCAAAGGAAGGTCGCCCCGGGGATATCCGGTGTGAGCATCGCGGTGAGAGTTGCGACCTCACCGAGGCAGATATACTGGTCTTCGATCGTGAAGACCGGAACGGGATGAACATTAACCGTGCCGGAGCCAGAGCCGGTACAACCTGCATCCAAACTTATGACAGTGCAGGTATAGGTAGTCGTTGTTGTCGGCGAGACATTTATAGCCTGAGTTGTGAAGCCAACGGGATGCCAGTTATAAAAGTAATCTCCGCCGGTAGGGGTGACATTTGCGGTAAGCGTAGCTGTTTCGCCTTCGCAAATATCAACCGGGGTTATATCGACAACCGGTGTGGGATAAACATCAATTGTAACCGGTGCCGAGGCAATACAATCATCGAGGGCGGTTATCTGGCATGTATATGTCGTCGTTGTGGTTGGGCATGCGGTCGGATTCGATATGTTGGGATCGGAGAGACCGGTTGTCGGTGTCCATGAATAGTTATAGGTTACCGGGCCTGCGGATGATCCGCTACCGATAACCGATATGTCGTCGATATACCAACCGTCATCGGAGAATAGAAGATCGGATTCGAATAGGAATCTTATATAAACGACACTACCGCACCAGCTCGAGATATCCACGCTTTCATAAATCCAATCCTGTTCTCCGTTGTATGAATCCTCGAGCGCCATCGGCCCGAGAAGAAGCATACCGTCGTAGCCGGGCATATCGAGCATGAACCAAGGGCCTGTCGGCGATGTGCCGATATAGACCTGGCAACCGTCGAAGTTGGCGGTGTAATAGGAATGCCAGAACGACAAGGTCGCATTTCCGCAACCTGTGATATCCACCCCGGGGGTAATAAGCGAAGCGCTTTCGCTGTTGTTATAAGAACCGCCGAGGTCCGTTCCCCAGCATCGCGAACCGGAATGCGCCGAACCCGGGCCTGACGATGGTGTTCCCCATGCCCAATCGTCGCTCGAACCGGAATGGGTCATCGATGCCGAGGATTCAAAATCGCTCGACCAGCTTCCGCAATCGTAGCCGCTTCCAATGGAATCCGGCCAAGCCGATAGTTCGGTGCACATGCCGTCGCATATTATCGTACGTTCGGCGCTAACATTAGCGCCGAAATCGATAATCTCGGGAATATTAATGCAGAAGTTCTCTATTTCCGGGCCGCCTCCGGACCATGTTGCGGAAATATTATAACACTGGGTCGTTCCATAGGCGGAAGTTGGAATGCTAACACTCCACGAAGCAAGCGCACTTCCGCCGTAACCGGCTATCGAGCCGAGGTTCTGGGGGTTTGCGCCACCCACAAGTGTGAACGGGGTTCCCGACAGGTCGAGTGTGGCCTGAACATTCAAGGCTGTGGATGTCCCAATATTTGTAACGAAAGCCTCCAAGGTAACCGGATTAGGTGAAATATCGGAACAATCGGTCTCGAAAGTCGGCGGAGTGTGATATATTTTCAAGCCGGTTCCGGCGACGATATCTCCGATGCCGTAATAAGTGACGAAAACAATCGAATCGCCCGGGCAAACATTGCGCGGATACCATTTGACCATAGTAGCGGAGTCGCCGAATGCACTTCCCGTGTCTGTGATCCATTCGGAGTCGGCCCAGCCATTGCCTACAGTAGAAGGCCAATCACCATACCAGAAAACATCGGGCATGACGGCTTCAAAACCGATCAGAATGCCCAGTGCCGTCATCGCACCGGCGCCCGGCGGGTAACCGCCTTGATAAGCTCGCCAAGTCGGTGGAATATCAGGTGCAAAAAATATCTCCGCGATGCCGGTATAACCGTATGCCGTGGAAATTTCTGCGTAATCGTCGTCGTCGAGCATAGTGTCGTAATAGACGATGCAACCGACATTATGGCATAAACCATCAGCCGGCTTCATCACCGCCTTGAACTTCACCTGTTCGTTTTCACCGGGGGTCATCCCGAGGCTGACCGGCGTGATCTCTTGGCGAATATAAACGCCGTTCCAGTTGTTCCATATGGAATAGGCGGTTCCTCCGGAGACATAGTTCGAGCTTGTATTCGGAAGGGTTTCATTGGTTTTCCCGGAATTGCCGTCAACATGATACATAACCCATTCGGTTCCGGGGGGATAATCGTAGGAGTATGTGAGTTTCCGATAGGAGCCGCTACCGCCCGGGTCGCCGCCTTCATCGAATTCGCCCGAGGCCTCGTGGACAACCGCGCGAACCCAGCCGTTCGCAACAGAAAGAAGCATAGGCTCGAATGGCCTCGCTCTTAAAAAAGCCTCAGCCGGATCGGTTGTCAGGCCGGCCTTCCATTCGGCGTATTCGGCGGGGTTGGTTCTAATATCCGGTGGGACGAGATCGGCGATCTCGCTTCGAGGGACTGTGGCAAATATCGGTGTTGCTAAGAGAATCAGAAATGTAAGAAACTTGATCGAAGATCTCATAGATACCCCATTTAATTTAAAACTAATTATCCAAGAATATTATAATAATAATCAACATATATATATTCAAGCTAATAATCTTTTTAGACAAAAAACGACAAATAATTATCTGTCCTCGGGGTTGTTCTGATTTGAATTTTATCTCTGTTAAATTATCACAAGCGACAATTTTTTTATTTATCTGCTTGACATTGGAATATCTATGGCTAATATTAGCCACCTATAGGCTCCTGATTTGGAGCCCGCTTTCTGTTTTAATTGCACGGAGGAATTAAATGTCGAGACGCAGACGCCCTTCAAAGAGGGAAATTGAGGCCGATTACAAGTATGATTCCAAGCTTGTGGCCAAGTTCATAAATTATATTATGAAGGAAGGCAAAAAGTCCACCTCGCAATCGTTAGTTTACGATGCTTTCAATATCATCGAGGATAGGACAAAACAACCCGGAATCGAGATATTCGAAAAGGCCGTCGAAAACGCCCGGCCGCAACTCACGGTCAAACCCCGCCGCGTCGGCGGCGCGACATATCAGGTTCCCGTCGAGGTGCCGGAGGATAGACAGATTACACTTGCTCTTAAATGGTTAATTCAATATTCGCGTTCCCGCGGGGATCACGGTATGGCCAGAAAACTCGCTAACGAGCTTATCGCCGCCTCCGAAAACGAAGGAGGCGCGGTCAAGAAAAAGATCGATACGCATAAGATGGCTAAGGCGAACCGAGCCTTTGCACATTATCGCTGGTAATCGAATCTCTCGTTAATCGAGACTCGCCAAGCTTATAGCGTCCTTCACAAGGGCGCTATTTTTTTATTCCAAGATTTCATATTTGGGAAAATTTAGGTAAAATACCGCCTGTGACCAATCAGTCACAAAGGAGAAAAAGTGAACTATACAGCCAAGATAGAAAGCGCAAGCCTTAAAGATAGTAGCGGACTCTACGAGCTGAAAATCGCGCTCATCGGCTCGTGCCAAAGCGAAAAACCGAACTCAAAGCTCAAGGGCAAATCGACTACTATCGATAGGGCCTTTTCAATAATCGCGCCTCCGCCTGCGGCGGGCGATCTTGTCGTCCTGTCCAAGGCGGAGTCTGAACTCGTCCGCAAGACAATCCTCGCCGGCGAACTCCCGGAAAGACCCGCTGTCGGAGAGGCGATCGCTCAAGTCGGCGACTTCGATTCCGACTCGAAGAAAGAGGTTTTCCTCGCCAATTCGGTTCTCTCGCTCTCGGTGCTTCCGAACCGCGGCGGGTTGATCCCGAAAATCGCGACCTCGAAGGGCGCTCCAGTGCTCGACGAATTCTTTCAGAGCGGCCTGAGGGGAACCTTCGAGGCGGGGATCGGCATCTTGTCCGAGGGCGAATTCAATCCCGGCAAGGCCGATTTCAAGGCGATACGGAAAAGCTCCGGCAAGCGAGCCAAGGCCTGTATGAAGGCCAAAATCGCCGGTGTCGCGATCAAGCAAACAGTTGCCCTTACAGCCGATTCGCAGATTATTGAGCTCGACTTCGAGTTCGTCAACGACGACAAAAAGGCCAAGAAACTCGATTTTTCGCCGCAATTCAAGATGCATTTCCTGCCCCTCGGCGAGAAACACTCCGGAATTCGCGCTATCGACTCGAGCGGTGAGACTCATCCCTATTTCCTGCCCGAATCGGTCCCGCCGTGGGCATGGCACGAGGACTGGGTGCCGGATTACGGCGATATCGCGATGGGTGAAGCGTCTTTCGTGGCAGTGGAGAACCTCGAGGCCGGCGGCGGTCTGGTGTTTGTCTTCGACCGGAAATCCGTCTCGCGGATCTGGGCGCAAAGTCTCGCGATCCTGCCGAATTTGAGGCTTTTCGGGAAGAAACTTACAATGAAGAAAGGCGATTCCGCGAAAATCGGCCTGAAGATAGTCGCGCTCGACGGCCTTGCGGTCTCGAAGGGCACTCTCCTCGGGTGGACGGCCTGCGAAGACGGCCTGCTCGTCTCGGTTATCGGGCGGCATCCGGAAAAGCTCGTCGCAAATGTTGCGGGTGCGTCTTTCGGTGTAGCTCTCAAATCGTTTTCGGATGAGATCGCGGTCGCAAAATTGGCCAAGGATGTCAGTTCAATTGAAATCCCCGAATCGGGGTTAAAAATCGAGGTTAAAAATGTCTGAAATAAAGAACATCACAGCCGGCATCGACTGGGAGATACCCCTCGTCGATAAAAGCTCCGGCCGAAGTGTCGGGAAAAACAAGATCGCCGAGTTGGTCGAGAAGGCAAGGGAAAAGGCTCCCGAGCTCGAGATCGGCCAAGACCTCGACCTGATCGAGGTTCGTATCGGCATGGCGCGCTCCTATCGAGAGCTCAGCACCAACACGCAAAAGGCCTTCGATATTAGCGGTGAGATCGCGGCCAAAATGAAGGCCGTGCTTGTCCCGATGGGCTATCGCGAGGCCGACCTCAACCCCGCCGGCGGGCATATCCACTTCGGCTCGATCGAGAGTTTTCATCAGGCCGCGACGCTTTATAACAGGCTTATGCCCTATGTCCCCGCGTTCGTCGCGCTGTCGGCCTCGAGCCCGAGCTTGGACGGCAGATTCAAGGACACGCGAATCCGACTCGACGCGTGCCATTGCTCGCAACCTATGTCTCCATTGGATCCGGAGCTTGGCAGGGAGTCTTGGGGCACCGATGTTTGTATAAAATACCCCTACAAAGCGACCCTTGAGCTTCGCGCCTGCGACAGCCAGCCCGCGCCTCGAATGATGGCCGATATTGCGGCGCTTTATGTCGGTGTTTGCGCCTATTTGCTGAAGACCGGGGACAAGCCCCTCGAGCCGAATGTCGTCGAATACGGCCTCAACCGCCTCAACGCCTGCCTCGATGGGTTGCAGGCGAGTTTCAATCTCGGCGGGACAAAGATCGCGGCGGCAGAGGTCGTCGAGAACTATCTTATCCCGTGGGCGCTCGAGGGCCTCGGGGCTTTCGGCGCGCCGGAGGACGGCTTCGAAATATTCAAGCTGATGGCGAAGAAACGGATCTGCCCCGCGGACTGGATGCGCGCGATAGCCGGCAGGATCGACGATCCGTGGAGTTTCATCGGCGAGATGACGCGGGTTTATTCGCGCGGCGGGAGCTTCATCGAATGGCTCGGCTCAGCGGAGGCCCTGAAAACCCTCGAATCGCGCGGCGAGAAGGCACTGCTTCTGTCCTCGATAGGATTGAACACACCGCTCGAAAGCGCTCACCAGAGCCTCCCCTGCCCGAGGGCATACACTGAAAAGCTCTTAGACGAGCTTGCTTCGGAGGGGCTTCTCGTGAAGCGCTTCGGCAAGAAGAACGAGATATTGCTCGACCGCGCCGATCTGCTCGAACGGTTCCAGCTTTAGCTCGATTTGCGGAGCAGAATCCAGTTCTCGGCGAACTTCGAGCGGCCCTCGATGAACTGCTTGAATTTACTGTATTCCTTCGGTGAAACCAGCGGTGCGTGCTTGTTCTCGCTGACTTGGCGATAGACTATTCGGCGGCCGTCAAGCTCGATCGACCCCATGAAACTGCGCGAATTAGCCGAAAGCGAAACGCTCTTCGGCAGATGCTCGATTTCGTAGCCCTCGGGAAGCTCGATAGTCACTATCTTCTCGCCGTAGTATTCGCCGGCAAGCGAGAAGGGCAGTGTCCTTTTCGCCGCACCTACCTGACTCGAGCCGAAGGCCACGGTCGGTAGCTTGAATGCGAGGATCTCGTCGCCCGCGCCGACCGCGAAGCCGGGTATATGAACGCTGTATTCGACCTCGACCTTTTCGGACAGAGATTTGAAGCCGGTCAGCTTGTATTCGACGAGATTCGCCATCTCGTCGATGCCCTTTGCGAGGCGCTCGAAATGGTTGTCCAGCTCGCGCTGTTTGTCGTTCTTGCGATAGCGGAAGCCGTCGCCTCCGTTGGGGCCGAAATATTGGATAGTATATTTGACATCGAGCGCGCCGTCGGGGCTGAGGACGCAGTCGAAGCGCGGGATGCTGTAGGCGTAGTTCCCCGGAACACGCGGAATCTGATACGCCTTCGCGCCCGAGCCCGCGACCGGTAAAGCCCAAAGGCCGCCGAGGCTTTGGTGGTCATAACGGAGGAATTCGTTAGGTTCGAGATACCTCATAACCCCACCGTCATCGACGCGGACGGCAATATTCTGAAAATGCGTGATATTCATTGCGCTCAGCGGAGTCGGCGAGTCGAGGCTCGGGCCGAGGAGCACAAGGTCGGCCGGAATCCCCGCCTCCGAAAGGAAGCAATAGAGCAGGAATACAAGCTCGTGGCGCGCCATGCGAGAACTCGTGAGTAGCTGGGAGAGCGGCTTCGGGTAGGGATAGTAATTCGACATTCCGACCCTGTTGCTCGTGAAATTCTCCGAGACGAAGTTGTAAACACCCTCCAGAGTCGGCTTTCCGTCGGGGAATTGCTCGACGAGGCGCGCCCTCAAGGCGTCCCTCGCGTCGGTGGCCTCTTGGATTTTGCTGAAATAGGCCGCCGAAAGGGCGGTCAAATCGGCCGGAATCGACACGGTCAAGTTCGGGAAGACGCGGTCGAGGTCGGGGAGCATTGTCTCCTCGATAAAGGGCTCGATATCGCTCATCGCCCAAGTGGTGACCGAGTAGCCCTCGCGCTTGGAACTCTTTGGTTTCGGGGCTTTGAAGCCCTCGATGGAGAGCTTGGTGTCGCCCTTCTGCGCTACCTCGAAAATCGAGACGAGCTTGGCCTCGGTGTCGTAGAAACGCCATGAGATCGCGAGGCCGTTGAAGATATCGAGCTTCTTGTATTTCTTGGAGATCTGATAATCGACGACCGAGCCGAGCGACGCGCCGGTCAGCGCGAACTTTTTCGCTCTATGTCTTTGATAATCCGCGAGATAGGGATTAGTGCTTCCATCCTCGATAGCGTTGTCGGCGACTGTGCTGATATGCGAGACGCCGATAGCCCTCGCAAAATCCACATCGACCGAATGCGCGTCCTCGAAATAGGTTGTTGACCAGTTGGCCCTGTCCTTGCCGCTTTCGTTGGCGATATAGTAAATATAGCGCTCGACGAATTCGGCCGTGCCGTCGGCCTCGACAGTCAGAGTGCCTTTTTCATAAAGCGTAATATATCCCGCGGTTCGATATTTACGGCTGGCCTCGTCGGCGCGCTCGAGGGCCTCCTCGAGAATTGCGTCGTCGATATCGAAGCGGGATTTCCAGTCGTCGCCCGGGCGCCATGTGCCGAGATCGACGCTTCGAACCTCCGCGGTTTTCAGCTCGAGCCTTTGCTCCTCGGTTTGGAAGACAACGGTATCTTCGGCGATCTTAACCAACTCGCCGACATGCTCGCTACCGTCGCTCATATAGAGGACATCGCGATGCTTTGCCTCGACCCCAAAGAGGAGGCCGCTCGCAAGGATTGCAATTGCTGTTATTTTAAAGAATCTCATTTTAAACCCCCTACTCTTCCGCAAGGAAGACTCTTTCTTTCAAATAGGCGAGAACCTCTTCGGCGTCCGATTTGTATTTGGGATAATCCGAGATCGGGACTCGAAGCTTTTTGACTTGATAATTATCGGTGAATCGAATCGTTCCGCCCTCGGCAGTGTATTTAGCCGAATACTCGAAGTATTCGTTCGAGATCGAAAAATCCTCCGGCAAAAACCTCGGAACAAGGTTATCGGGCAGGTTGAAGACGACATCGTGCGTGCGGAGGAAGGTCATATCGAGCTTGATCCCGAACATCGGGTCTCTCAGCTCGATCTCGGGGAAGGAGTATTTCAGCGCGGGGACATCGAGAAGCAAATAGTTTCCCGCGCGGATGAGGTAATCGTTTATTGTGTAGGAAAATTTCATTGTGAAAGGCAGGGATATATCGCGGATATTCGTGAGGCTGAAATCATTCAGGACCGCGCCTGCCTTACGCTGTGCGACAAACTGCTCGACGACCTTCTCATGCCTTTGCTCGGGCGTGTATTCGAAGAAGCCGCGATAGCTGGCCTCCATTGTGCCGGAATACCAGAAGCTGTCGGCGATCGTGGCACTGCCGTTTGGGTGGATCTCGACTCGCGTGACGCTCTGCATCGAGTTCTCCTCCGGCGGAATCGGAGGATTATAGACAACCTCCCCGCGGACATAGTTAGCGTAGTAGAGGTCGCAATCGCCCATCGAGTAGGTCGGGAAGCGAGAGAGGTTGCCCGTGGCGTCGAGGACATGGGGCACCCCATCCCACCAGACCTCGTTAATCGCGTGGTTTCCGCCCCAGAAGGGGAAGCGCGAGCGGTCGAGGAAACCCGCGTCGTTCGTCATGACGATGATCGGATAAGACTCGATTCCAACGACTTTCAGGAGAGTGCTGAAGAAGATAGCCTTGTCGGAGCAGTCGCCGTATTTATTATCGAAGGTGATTTGGGCATAGTGCCCGCCGAAACGGCTCGCCAGCGCGCCCTTGACACTGATATATCGGATATTTCGTTGAACCCAATGGTATATCGCGGCGACCTTATCGGCCTCCGACTGAGCGTCGCCGACAATCGCCCTCGCGAGGCTGTCGAGCTGTGGGGTTATCTTGATATGCTCTCGATGAAGATCGCCGAAGCGCTTGTTGTAGTAACTAAAATCTTCATACAGCGCGGCGTGGACGCTCGGGGAGGTAGTAAAATACCCCTGCGAATGCCCCTCTTGTATCCTCGGCTCGATATCGGTCAGCTCCCACGAATAGACGACACTGCTGTCGGTGTTCGTGATAATCGGCTGGGACGAACCAACAAACTTCGGAAGCTCCTTTATCGTCAAGCCGATATAGGGGTCGCTCTCGTCGAGGAGGAAGGTCTCATAATAGAGCTGTCTGCCCTTCGGAACCTCGAAGTCGCAACGCGAGAGCTTGGCCGGCTCGCCGCTCTGAAAATAGAAGCTCGGCGAAAAAAGTTCCGGGTCCTCGGGGGCGTATTGTTCGTTGATATAGCCGTATTCGACTATCGAGCCGATATCGACTCCCGGAATGGTTAGCGACATCGCCTCGCCACCACCAAAGAAGACCGCACCGCGCGTCGGCTTCGAGAAGGTGACATCCTCGGGGCGGTAGTCATGGACCGTGCCGTCCGGCGAGATCCCGCGGGCGTAGAGGATATTCACTCGGCTGATTCCCTCGTCGATATACCACGCCCTCGTCGCCCACCATTTGGAGTCCTGCGAGAGCACCTTGCCCGCAAAATGGTATTCCTCCACAATCCTGCCGTCGGTAGTCAGGCTTTGGCGCGAATGATCGAGGAAAATGAGGCCCTTGGCGTTTGGCTCTTTTTCCTCCATCTCCTCGGCCAATGCGCGATATTTAGCTAACCGTTCTTCGGTGAGGGCGTATTTACCGGCGCTCTGCTCATCGGTGGTTTTCACCTCGCCGACGAAGACCTTTTTAACAAGCTCGCGCGGGAGCGTTGTCTCATCGATTATAAAGCGCTCGTCGATGAATTGGAAATCACCCTTCAAATTGGAACCGTCGTGCAGGTTCAACTGGCCGGCAAAGGCACAGGCCGCCGCCAGCAATAGCAGGTATTTGCTCATTCTTCCCCCTGAAGTGTCTTTTCGGCCGATTCAGATGAATCGACGATTTGGAATATATAGAAGTCGCGCGAGAAATGCCGTAATATTTTGAGCCTATCCTCAAGACCGACAAGCACGGAATACTCGAAGGGCAAAGACTCCAATGCAGTTATCGAGTCTTGAAATGTAATCCCTCCGGTCGTGTCCTCGATAACCCATCGGCCGAAAAGGAATTCGACATTTTCGGACAAGATAAAGGCCGCCGTCGAATCAGGAACCCGAAGACTGCGCTTGAAGGGGAGCTTGCTGTATCTTCCGCCGAGATCGAGAATATCCCTCTGCGAGATGAAGGCCGGAATCTCCGGCTCGAAGGCGGCTAACCTCGCATCCTCGGGCAGGTTGTTCCCCATCCATGAGGAGGCAAAGACCGCGCTTATAATATCCCCGCGCCTTCGAGGCGAATGGATATCCGGCATGAGGTTTTGAACCGACACGGCCGCGACCGCGAGGACAACCGCCGCAAGCGCGCCGTGTTTTTCGCCGAAGAGCTTTTTCAAAGCGATGAAAATAAAATACGCGAGAGCAATCGCTATAAGCACTGCATCTATCGCGAAGAAGGCAGAATCCTCCGCAATCGGCGCGACTAAGCCGCTGAAAATAATTATCCGCGCGGCGATCGAGGAGGCGATAGCGGTCATCGATGGCTTGGCGCGCTTCCAAGAGATAATCGCAAAGGCAATAAATACTAAGGCAATCGAGAGCTTGACCGCAATCGGCAAGCTGAATGACGGCTCGAGGCCGGTGAAGATCCTCATGAAAGGTTTTACTATCCCAAGTTCCGGAGCGAGGGATCCCGCCGGAACGAACATACCGCTGTCGATGATCTTGAACCCCATGTAGTTCCCGAAGATCAGCATGAAAAAGCCGGCTAACGCCTTAACATCTCTCGTTTTAGCTCTAAAGCACTTTAAAAAAGCTATCAAACCGAACAGCACCGCAAAAATCGCAATATCCGGTCGAGTGAGTATCAGTGCAATCAAAACGATAATTCCCCCAACACCGCGCCAAATCGCCCCCCGGCGCTCGAGGCCTGAAGTCGGGGGCTCGAGGATCAACATCAATATAGAAAGGAAAAAAAAGACGAGTGTTGTTTCGGAGCCGTCTATCAGCGCGATTTTTATCCCCGGAAAAAGACCGACAAAAACCGCCGTTGCGAAGAAAATCGACAAATTGCCAAGCCTCTTGGAGAGCCAAATCAAGATGATAATCAGACCGAAATGGAACAACGCCTGACAGAGCATCAATAAAAGAATCGCCGAGGTGGTCGGATCGCCGGCGATTCTGAAAACGACCGAAACCAGATAAACCCACAATGGCGAATACAGCTTGGCCGCACTCTCCCCGTCGAAGGTCACGCCTCGGCCCTCGGCAATATTTTGTGCAATACGCATTGAGGCCATAGCCCGGAGAGAGACTCGCCCTTGGAAAATCGACATGTTTAGATCGTTATCGAGTATAATAGTAGTCTGGAACAGGCTCAAACAGATAACCAGCAGAGAGATATAGACCTTCGGCCTCGCGAGGTAGTATTTCAAAATGGACATACAGGGAATTTAACTTTATTCCACGAGTTTCGCAACAACAAACTCTCATCTCGGCGACCGGGTTTGCGGATTAGTCAAATCGCGAGCGAAAATATTTGACAAACCCTAACAAAAATACTATTTTTTGGCTGATAATATTTAAACGGAGGAAAAATGAGAAAGTGCCTTTTTATCTTAGTTCTCCTTGCCTTGCCGATTGCGGTTATGGCTCAGTTTCAGAAATACCCCGATATCTCGCTCAAATCGGTTGGAGTCAAGGTCGGGCCGGCGATTCCCGATTCACCCTACAAGGTCGGCTTCGCCTTCGGATTGACCGGCGACCTCGGAAAGCTTCACGAGATAGTCGGCCTCGAAGCCACACTCGAGTATCAGAGGGTGACTAAAGAAGTTCAAAAGATATATAGAGATTGCTGATTTTTGATTTGCGA
>DIWU01000028.1 GCA_002428525.1 bacterium UBP14_UBA6098 | reverse complement strand
TCGTCGAGGTCTCCACCGACGGCGGCGAGAACTGGCAACAGGTCGAACCACTGCCCGGCTACAACCGCACAATCCGATCGAACCCGGCAAGCCCCTTCGCCGCCGGAACCCGTTGCTATTCGGGCAATATTTCATGGCGTAAAGACTCCCTCGACCTCGCACCATTCTCGCCAAAGGCGCGAGTTCGATTCCATTTCGGCTCGGACGCCCGTGTCACCGGCGGCGGCTGGTTCATCGACGATATCGAGCTGGTCACAAACATCTCCGAGATCGCCGAGGGGCTCTTCAAGCCCTCCGAACTAAGCCTCCATCTCGCGCCGAATCCGTTCAACGCGGCTTTAACAATCGAATTCACCCCGACGAGCGAGTCGATGAAGATCGAAATATTTAACATCTCGGGAAGAATTCTGCGGGACTTCGAGTTCGGTATCGAGCAAAATCGTATTGTCTGGGACGGCCGCGACCAATCCGGCGCCCAAATGCCCGCCGGTATCTATCTTGTCAGAATCTCCGACGGAAAAACCTATAAAACCCATAAAGCCGCTTTAATCAAATAATCACCGTTAAATTTAGCTCCCCCCAAAGGCGGGCGATTGTGCCCGCCTTTTTTCATGCCGGATGGCGCGGGCGGCCGGGGGAGAGGTCGAGGGGGTTTTTGCCCCTGTCGAGCCTTTCCTTAAGCTGGATTTAGATTAGCAAAAACCGTGACATCCGGCGCTCACTCGGCTAAAGGTCGATTCCCCCCCCCGGCCTCAGGATAATTACCTCGATATCGGGATTTTTCACCATTCGCTGGAAAACCTCCGGCGAACCCGAAAGCACCGGCCATGTTCCATAATGCATCGGAACGACAATCCTCGGTTTCAGAAGATTCGCCGCAAATGCGGCATCCTCGGGACCCATCGTGAAATTGTCGCCTATAGGCAGTAGCGCAAGATCGAGCGGCGTCCGTTGGCCGATCAGGGCCATATCGCCGAAAAGTCCCGTGTCGCCGGCGTGGTATATGTTTTTCCCCGCGATCGAAACTACGAACCCGCATGGCATTCCGGTATAAATAATATTGCCGTTTTCGATAACCGCACTGCCGTGAAAGGCCTGCGTTAACTTGATTTGCCCGAAATCGAACTTGGCCGAGCCGCCTATATGCATCCTATGGGTCTTTAGCCCCTTGCCTTCCAAATAATGACCCAACTCGTTCGGTGCGACGACCACCGAGCCGGAACGCTTCGCGATCGAGACCGTGTCGCCGAGATGGTCGCCGTGACCGTGCGTGACGAGGATATACTCCGCGCTCAGCTCGTTCGCTTTTACTGGTGCTAACGGATTCCCGTCGATAAAGGGGTCGATCAAGATCCGCGTCTCGCCGGATGAGATCAAAAAAGCTGAATGACCGAACCATTTTACCTTGACCATACTAACCTCCGATGCTTATTATTATACATATAAAATACGAAACCATATCGACGAGGTCAAGTATTACTCGAAAGAGCCAAGATTAAATTTGAATGACATCAATTAAGGAGTTAAAATGCCCTTCGCCGAACTATTCTATCATATTGTGCTTGGAATCGAGCCCGGCAACGCCCTTCATCCCGTGACCGCGAAGCTTGTCGATACTAAGATCGCCGGAATCGTCGAGGAGATCGGCGGGAAGATGATCGCCCACAAATCCCTTGACGATCATATGCATTTCCTCATTGCGATGCCGCATATGGCCTCGCCCGACGACATTGTCGCCGAGATAAAAGAGAGATCGACCGAGCTCGTCTCCGGCCTCGGGCGAAATGAAAAACTCGAATGGGCAAAGGGCTACGGCATAGTCACCGTATCGAATTCTCATTTGGAGCTCGTCGAAAAATACATCGATTCGCAGGAAAAGCGCCACCTCGAGGGCAAAACCAACGCGACTCTCGAGCGCATCGAGCCATAGAGCAAATCCCGCTTGACTTTTCAGGGGCTTGAGATAAGATATGTGATTGCCATGATTGAATTTTCCAACGAAAACCATATCGACCGAAAGGCATGGTCGCCCTTCAATTCCGACCGCTGGAAGCGCCGGAGCCGTTATCCGTAAATTATTTACGCATATTCAAATATTAAATATCATAATAACAACATGGAGGATTAATGTCTATTATACTCGACGGCAACAGCCTGACCTTAGATAAACTCGTTAGAATCGCCCGTTATGGCGAGAAGGTCGAACTTCCCGAAAGCGCAGTTGCGCGAATCGTCAAATGTAGGGCGGTTCTTGAAAAAAAGATCGATGCCCACGAGATCATGTATGGCGTCAATACCGGCATCGGCGAGTTCTCGGAGATTGTCCTGAGCGACGAGCAGATTAAGGAATTCCAGAAGTATTTAATTTACAACCATGCCGCCGGAATCGGCGAGCCGGTCGATATCGAGTTCGTCCGCGCCGCGATGGTTGCCCGAATCAATGTCCACGCGCACGGCCAGTCCGGCGTCCGCCCCGAGGTGACTAAAACCTATGTCGAGATGCTTAACAAGGGTGTCACACCGGTGGTTTGCCAAAAAGGCTCTGTCGGAGCCTGTGGCGATTTGGCCCCGATGTCCCAGATCGCCCTCCTCATGATGGGCGAGGGCGAGGCGTTCTACAAGGGCGAGCGCCTTCCCGGAAAGGCCGCCCTCGACAAAGCCGGAATCGAGATCCCCGGCCTCAAAGCCCGCGACGGCCTCGCTTGTATCAACGGCTCGAACCTGCTTACATCGATAAGCGCAATTGCGCTCTTCGATATCGACCGCTGGCTCAAGCAGGCCGAAATCGCCGCCGCGATGGCGCTCGAAGCGCTGTTTGCAAACATGAAGCCCTACGACGAACGGCTTCACAAGGCGCGCGGATTCGCCGGGTCGATACGCTCCGCCGCCGCGATACGCAAACTCATCGAGGGTAGCGACCTCGTCACAGGCAAGGTCAAGGTCAAGGTGCAGGATGCCTACTCGATGCGCTCGACGCCGCAGGTCATCGGGACGGCCCACGACGCGGTTCGCTGGGCTAAAGAGCAGGTCGAGATCGAACTTAACGGCGTCACCGACAATCCGATCTTCTTCCCCGACGAGGATATCACGATCACCGGTGCGAATTTCCAAGGCTCGCCGGTCGCGCTCCCGATGGATATGATCGGCGCGGCCGTAACGATGGTCTCTGTGCTCTCCGAGCGCAGGATGAACCGCCTCGTCAATCCGGCGCTCAGCGTCGGCCTGCCGCCCTTCCTGACAAAGGGTGCCGGCATGTTCTCCGGCATGATGCTCTCGCAATACACCGCGGACACGCTCATTGTCGAGCAGAGGATTCTCTCCGCCCCGGCCTCCATTCAGTCGATCCCCGCCGCGGCCGATCAGGAGGACTTCGTCTCGATGGGCATGAACACGGCCATCAAGAACAACCAGATACTCGACAACGCTTACGGCATCCTCGGCATCGAGCTTATGGCCGCCGCGCAGGCGCTCGATATCCGCGGTTTCACCAACGGCGTCGGCGTGACGAAGGCGCGCGAGGTGATCCGCCGACATGTCGATTACCTCGATGTCGATCGGCCGCTTCATATAGACCACAATAAAATGAAGGCCTTGGTGAAATCGGGGGAGATCCTCGACGAGGTCGAGAGGGCGATCGGCCCGCTGGCGTAAATAATACTGAAGATCAAACACAAAAGGTAGCGCCACTCGGCACTGCCTTTTTCTTGTTATAAAAAATCGGTTTAGCGGTCGAGATCGACTAAAAACTTCAGTGTCATCGCGAAACCGAAATCGCGAGAGTTCGCCAAGCCCTTGGCCAGCTCGTTCTGGATATATAAATTCCGCCCGAGCATAGCCCCGAAGAAGAGGCTCGCCGCGGCCTCGCCCTCGACAAGCCTATCGCCGAACACCGGACCGCTCTGAGCGCTCATATACTCTGCGCCTATCCCAAAAACGGCCATTTTGTTCAAGCTTTTAAAAACGCCGCAATGCGCTCCGAAGCCCCAATCGGTCTTATCGCCGGCGACTATCTCCATCACCGGGTGCGCGACGATTGTCAAACCGCGACCATGGAAAAGATTCGGCGCGGACAGCTCGAAGGCGGTCTCCTTTTCGCCGAAGTTGTTCGCGCACTCGGCGATAGCGTCGAGCGAATAGCCGCTGTTCGCCGAGTTCATCAGATTATATGTCGCACCAAAATTAATTTCGTCATAGGCGAAATCGCCGCGTTCCTTTTCCGAAGAACCCGCGCCGAGGTTCACCGAGAGCTTGTCGGTGATGCCGTAATAGGCGTTTGTGTTGAAAAGAAAACCATCGCCGGACGGCGCGCCGACCTCGTTCACCGAATATTCTCCGAAACCCTCAACTGCGAGCTTACCCTTTGGATAGACCATCGGCCGTTCCGATAGAAATAAATATGTATCGAAACATGCAAAAATCGACCCGGCGAAAAAGACCGCGAGAATTAACAATCCCTTGATTTTCATTACTTCCTTTCAGTTTTAAATATGAGTTTAAGTGTCCATGAAGCCGCTCAGTATAATCGTCCGGTTCAATTAAGTCAACCTGTTTAAAAATCAATATTGAGGCATCCAGAATTTTATCGCGACAATAAGACCTTGAAAATTGGCGCTTTAAGTGCTATTATCTATAATTATGTATAGGCCGTCTAAAAGAATTATCTACCGACAGCCCTCTAAGGGCCAAGGCTTGGCTATCCCGAGATTGATCGGTTTTCTCGTCGGTGGAGTTTTAGCGGGCATCCTCGTCCCGACGATCCTTATCGCTATCGTTTATATCCTTTACTCGCCGCAACTGCCCGATCCGCGCGTCCTCGAAGACTATCACCCCGCCCTTGTCACCAAGATATATTCGATCGACGGAGTCGTGCTGGCCGAGTTTGCCGGCGAGAAACGGATTTGGACGCCGATCTCGGCTATCTCGCAGAATATGATCGACGCCACGCTCTCGGCCGAGGACAAAAAGTTCTACGAGCATTGGGGAATCAACGCAAACGCCATCTTCCGCGCGATCTATATCGACCTCAAGCGCGGAAGGCGAGCGCAAGGCGCTTCGACGATCACGCAACAGCTCACGCGCGAGCTTTTCCTATCCAAGGAAAAACTTCTGACGCGCAAGATTCGAGAAGCCCTTACAGCGCTTAAGATCGAGCGGATGTATTCCAAATCGGAGATACTCGAGCTTTTCCTCAATCAGCAATATCTCGGCAAGGGTTGTTACGGCGTCGAGGCCGCAAGCAGGTTTTATTTCGGGAAGAATGCGAAAGATGTCGATATAGTCGAGGCCGCGACATTAGCCGGCACGCTTCAGAGGCCGGGGCATTACCCTAACGATCTCGAACTCCTCAAAAACCGCAGAAATACAGTGCTTTCATTGATGTTAGATAATAGGATCTTCGATCGTGCGGTTTTCGACAGCCTATCGAGCCTCGAACTCGGGATTGAGTTCGACCAAGAGGCCGTCTCGTGGAAAGCGCCCTACTTTGTCGAGAACATCCGGCGCTATATCGAGCGCGAATACGGCGAAAGCTACCTTTATGAGCGCGGAATCACTATCTATTCGACCCTCGATTGGGAGCTACAGCAACTTGCCGACAGCGTGTTCGAGAAAAAAATCGACGCCCTCGAGCGCTGGCAACGAAAGATACATCACCCCGACGACTCGATCTATACTCACATGGTCTTCGACAGCACCACCGGCGACTCGGTCCGCCAATGGAAAGAGCTTCAAGGCGCGCTTTTAGCCATGGTTCCCGCGACCGGCGAAATCCGTGCGATGATCGGCGGACGAGATTTCCTTAAAAGCCAGTATAACAGGGCGATTCAAGGCGGAAGGCAGGCCGGTAGCGCCTTCAAGCCCTTCGTCTATACAGCCGCAATCGACAACGGATGGACGCCGGTCGATACCCTGCTCGACACGCCGGAGGTTTATCCTATGGAAAACGGCGAGCTTTGGGCGCCCAAAAACTACGACCGCGAATACAAGGGCGTGATCACTGTCCGCGACGCGCTCAGGGCGAGCCGCAACGCCGCAACTGTCAAGCTGTGCAATGCCATAGGCCCGCAACGCGTCGTTTGGTATGCCCAAAAGATGGGCATCTCGACCAAACTCGATCCCTACCTCTCGATCGCGATGGGGACGAACGATGTCAAGCTCATCGATATGGTCGAGGCCTACTCCGTCTTCCCGAACGGCGGCGTCAAGGTTCGGCCGAGCTCGATTCTGCGAATTATCGACCGCGACGGCAAAGTCATCGAGAACCGAACTCCTGTCAAAGAGGAGGTGCTCTCGCCCGCTACGGCCTATGTCATGACCAGCATGCTCCAAACGGTCATCGACCACGGAACCGGTTATCCCGCGCGCCTTATGGGCTTCGACCGGCCGGCCGGCGGTAAAACCGGCACCACGGACGACTACTCCGACGCATGGTTTGTCGGGTTTACTACCCAGCTTTGTTGCGGTGTTCAGGTCGGCTACGACGACTACTCGACCCCGATCGGCGATGGAATGACCGGCGCGCGCGCCGCCCTGCCTATCTGGGCGCAGTTCATGCTCTATGCCCATGTTCCCTCACGCTATCCACTTGAAGACTTCGAGGTCCCGGCGGGAAAGGTAGCGTTTGTCGATGTCTGCAAGGAGAGCCATAAACTCGCCACCAGCCACTGCCCCAAGGTCGAAAACGAGGTCTTTGTCAGCGGAACACAGCCCGTGGATTATTGCCCTCCGGGATTCCATACGAAGAACACTACTCCGATATTCGACCGCCGCCAGCCCCGCGACGAGGGAGAAATTATCCCCGATTTCCAAGGTGGAGGGGGACAATCGACACTTCCGCAGGGCAGATTCTAATCCTCTGCGGTCTCACAATGATCGATAACTAACTACAACAAATTTTTTTAAAAAAAATTTTATTCATCGCAGTCAAGGTTTCGCGTTGGAACCCTTTTATTTGCGATGTTTTATGTGTCTCGGTGAAAAATACCGAGTAAGGAATAACAATATTTAACTTTGACAAAAAGATTACAAAAAGTATATTTTTCAAAGTTTAATTATATATCGGAGAGTTATGGAAAACATCGGCGACAGAATAAAAAGACTTAGGCAACAGAAGAATATTTCCCAACGGCAGTTCGCGAAGCTTGTCGGCTCGAGCCCCGGGCTAATCTCTTTCATCGAAAGAAATATGAACAAGCCTAATTATATGGTTATCGGAAGAATAGCCAAAATCCTCGGCACATCATGCGATTACCTGATCTTCGGAACCGAATCCTCGGGCGAATCGACAGAGGATCTGATCAAGCGGCTCAAGCGGGAGTTGGGAACTGAAAGCTCGGAGAAAGGCTATACCTTTTCGATAAAGGAAAAGGAACTACTCGAAAAATACAATATCCTCTCCCGACTTTCGCGCCTATCGCGAATAAATCTCGAGATCGTTCTCGATGTCCTCAAACGGGTGGAATCGCTGTAGCTAATCTATCGTGATGCCGGCATAAATCGCCCAGCCCGAGGTTTCTATCGTCCCTCCGGGAAAGACCTGTATCTCATTGATAGAAACGGGCTTATATTCTATCGATCGTCCGATTAAATAATTCCCCTGAACAAAGACCCCAATCCCGATGACCCTAAACTCGATTCCGGCGGAGATGTCCGCGAAGATCGTCCAATGGCGGTCTTGCTGGGTTTTATACATCGTCGAGGAGGTGTCGCCGGACATATAATACTCGACTCGTTGGCTCACCAATGGCGAAATCACGCCGCCGTTAGCCGCGATATAGGGGAAAAAGCCCGTTCCGCCCTCGGGAAGTTCGAGTCCCAATCCGATTCCGCCGTAAAGACCTATTGCGTCAAGCCTATGGCGATAAGCACCGATCTGAATAGGCTCCGAAAAATCCGGATTCGCCGAGATCGGCAGGGATGTGTTGTGAATATTGATTAGCTTTGTTCCGCCCTGTATGAAAAGCGGCTCGTGAAGTCGAAAGCGAACCTCGAAAAGATAGGAATTCGCATAGGTGTCCTTGAAGAGGCTGTCCTGTGCGATAAACTGCCCCACTCCGGCGCGCAGTCCGACGAAACCGTAGCAATATCCGGCGCAGAGCGCTAAGATAGTCAGTTGAAAGCTAACCCTCAATTTTCCTTTCGCCCGTGCCCTCATCGGACTTGGCCTTTCGATTGAAAACCGCCGCACCGATCACTCCGCCGAAAACCGCGAAGACTGTATAAACGAGAAGTCCCATTAGGAGCGAGCTGAACATCATGAACCACGGATTCATGATCAAAGAGGCCATCATATCCTGCGTCGCCGCATCGAATTCCGCCGAGCCGAAAAGCTCGTAGAGGTTCGCTAAGTAGCTTTCATGGAAGAAATACCAAAGAGCGCCGACTCCGACCGCCTGCACAATAGAGCCGATCAAACCTGCGATAAGGCCTACGATCGCCCCCTGACCGGTGCTCACCGAGCCGTTTTCCTGCTTGAAAACCAGCGATGCAAGAAATCCTCCGCCCAAAACCCAGAGGCAACAGAATAGATTAACGAGGTTGATATACGGTATCACCGAGAGCAAACCGAGCACAATCCCCGGCCACAGCGCCGAGGAGAGATATGGCTTCTTTTTTTCCGACATCGAGACTCCTATTTTTTTCTCGCCCAAAGTTCGAGGTCGATATCCTGAAATGGGCAATCCTGCTCGGCGAGGAGGCGATAGCGCGTCCTCTCTTCCGTGCTGGTTGAACCGCCGTCGAGGATTCGTTCGATTGCCTCTGCGAGTTTATTGAAGGCGTTATAATGAAATGTTAATCTTGTCTCAGCATAATCCCTTGCAGACCAAGTGCTTATCAGAAATTGCCAGTCGCTCGATTCGAGCAAGAGAAGCTCTCTGCCGGCCTGCTTCATTGGCTCGGCTATCTCCGGCGGTCTTCCGGTTTCGATCCAACGTTGAACAAGCGAGGTCATTCGCGCCTCGGCTTTGTAGATATGTTTCCATGTCCATTCGGTCCATTCGTTCAACCAGATATAGTGGAACCCGCCTTGCCCCCAAGAGCCTTCCGGAATATTGATTACCTCTTCCGGCGGGAACTCCTCGAGTGCCGTCGATCCGGAGGTCATCTCGATGCCCTGTGTCTCGGCGATCTTTTCAGCGACCTTGGCCAGCCATCGCGGGCCTTCCCACCACCAATGGCCGAACAATTCCGCATCGAAGGGCGCGGTCAGAACCCCGCCGCCCTCGATCCTCTTTTTAACAATCGAGACGAAATGGGTGGCCTGCTCGTCGAGCGCGCGCTCGATCCATTCAGGGTTATATATTTTTTTATCGGCCAAATCGGCCTTCGCATCTGTAATGCGCCAGTACCTATGGCCCCCCGGGAAGTGTTTCTTATGAAAATCGAGGTAGGCCGGATTCCCCGGATAGCCCCATTCCGCCGACCAAACCTGAAGGCCGGTTTCCGGGTCGCGGAAGAAGAAGGCCGTGCCGGCGGGCCTGCCCGTGGAGGAAACAATATAAGGTCTCAGCGTTGTTCGTTCAGAATCGAGCTTAGGCGGGACATAGCTTTCCGCGAAACGCGACCAAAGCGCGCGAAGGCTTTCGAAGCGATCGATGTAAACCCCTTGCGATTCTCCTCCCACCAAAAGATGAGAATCTGCGACAGTCCATTCGATTCCGGCCTCATCGAGAATCTCCTCGACGCCGTGCCTATCGAATGCCGCGCCCTCTCCGACCGGCGGTTTCCAGTTGTAGGCCGGTCGATAGGCGCATTCGGGCATCCATATCCCGCGAGGCCTTCTTCCAAAGTGATTTTCGTAGGACTTGACACCGGTGAAGATCTGCGCGCGCACCGCCTCATCCGAGCCGAGAAGCGGCAGGTAGCCGTGCGTCGCCGCGCAGGTGATTATCTCGATTCGCCCGTCATCTTGGAGGGCTTTAAACCCTCCAATTATATCCTTCTTAAGCTCCCTGTCGAAAAACTCCTTGATCTTGAAATATTCTCGCTCCCACATCTCGGCGAGGGCGCAAAGCTCGCGCTCGCCGGTAGCAAAAAACACCTCGCGGTTTTGGCGCGCATCGATGATCTTCTGCTCGAGATAGGCCTCGAACGAACCCGTGAAATGCCTGTTCGAGAGTTGCTCGCAAAGAATCGGCGTAAGGCCGATGCTCATCCGAAAAGGAATTCCGCGTTGCTCTAATCCCTTGAAGGCGATAAGCAAGGGGATATATGTCTCCGCGGAGGCCTCGAAAAGCCAGTCCGTGCCGTGCGGCCATGTGCCGTGACCCATGACATAGGGGAGATGAGAATGTAGCACTATATGGAGTTTTCCGCTCATAATCTTCCTATTGTTCGAGTGAACGAAGGTATTCCGCCGCGACCTCCGGCGGGGTCGGGTTGATATAAAAGCCCGTTCCCCACTCGAATCCGGCGACCTTGGTTAGCCTTGGGATAATCTCGAGATGCCAATGCCAATCGTGCGGTAGGGTTTTCCAATAATTCTCCTTGCCCGGCCGGGTTACAGCATTGGGGGAGGTGTGAAGGACGAAATTGAACGGCGGATCGTCGAGTGCGACCTTCAACCGATGGAGCGTCTCGCGCAGAACCTCCGCGAAGGCGAAGATCAGCTCGTCCGAGGACTGAGCATAATCGTGCGAATGAACTCGCGGCAAAATCCAAGTCTCAAATGGAAAGCGGCTCGCGTAGGGCTCCATGACGACGAATCTTTCCGTCGTCAGCACGATGCGCTCGCCGAGAGCGAGCTCTTGGTTCATAATATCGCAGAAAAGGCAACGCTCTTTAGCCATATAATGATCCCGCGCGCTGTCGAGCTCGGTGGAGATCGTTCTCGGCGTGATCGGGGTCGCGATGAGCTGGGTATGCGGATGCGCGAGGCTCGCGCCGGCGGTTTCGCCGTGGTTTTTGAAGATCAGGACATAACGAAGTCTAGTGTCTTTATGCAAATCCTTGATTCTCTCGCGATATATCTTACACACCTCGAAAAGATGTTCGATTGGCATATCGGCCATATGCATATTATGATCCGGCGTCTCGATGATGACCTCGTGTGCGCCGATACCGTTCATCATATCGAAGATCCCGAGTCCCTTGCGGCCCGAGTCGCCCTCGACCGATAGTGCCGGGAATTTATTCGGGATAACTCGAATGCTCCACCCCGATGAGTTTGGTGAAGTGTAGGCCGGCCTGATCGCGGTTATCTCGGGAGGGGTTTTATCTTCGTTGCCGTCGCAAAAGGGACAAACAGTCGGGTTATTGCCGACATTGTTCTCTTTCTTGAAATCGGTAGGGCGCCTTGCCCTCTCGACCGCGACGATAACCCATCTTCTCTGCACCGGATCGTGTCTTAACTCGCTCATGCAAAAAACCTTTCTTGTTGAATAAACCCAAACTCTAATAAAATATATATCTATCGCCTATGTCGCAATAACCATTTGTATAACAACACATTTTTCACGAGCAAAAAAAGGCCGCCCAAAATGGCGGCCTTTGAAGAATCCCTTTGTTTTCGCGGTTACGGCGTAGTCACACGGGCTTTTAGGTCGAGCCTGATGACTTGACTGTAGGTCCAATGTGTCAACTCCGTGGGCATGAGCAGTTGAAGCCACAGGTTCTCGGTGCGAAGGACGCTATCCGCGTCGGCGTCCTGAATCTCGAATCCGCCGGGCCCGAAAACTGTGGCGCTCGACCAAGCGAAGCCGGTATCGAGCACAGCATCCTCGAAATCGAAGACCAAAGGCGGGGTATTATCGTCGTTGAAATACGCGCGAAGGCCGTATCTATTTATCCCGCGAGTTGCGCCCAAGTCCCATCCCGTGGCCGGACTGCCCTTAATTCCAATATCGATGGTCTCGGTGCCTGTATTCTTGACAAGGAAGACATTGGCACTGTCTGCAGTGACAGTTTCATTCAAACCGATACTGTCCGAAATCGTCCAGTAATTCTCGCCGTCGTAGTTATAGACCGTCCAATCGAGGGTGGTGCTGTTATACCTCGCCCATGCCTGCCAAGTCGGAGGCCATTCCTCGACATTGCCCGGAAGATCGTGCGCACGGCATTGGAAATAATAGACAGTATCCTCGAAAACAGTATCCGGCACGAAAGGTCCGAAGAGACCGCTCGTGAAGGTCGAATTAGTCAGCCACGGTTTCCATTCGCCGGCCGGGCCTCTGCGGAATTCGACATCGTAGTAGCGGATTCCCCAACCGATACCGTCGCTGGTGGTCGTATCTTCGCCACCCCAAGTAATGACGAAGCCGGGTGTATTCCAAAGGCTGTCGTTATGGTTGACCATGGTAATCGGGGGTTGCTCGTCCCATTCCACCTTGCGGTATCCGGGGCGATGCTTGTATGCCGTGCCGTCGGTGAGGAAGGAATCTGTCACAGTGCTCGCATGACCGAGGTTGTCGGTTAAAACATACCCTCCGGATGAGACTCTGGGTTCGGTCTCAGTGCCGCCGTTGGTATAGGAACCCCATCGGAGTTCGTAGGGGCCGCCGGTCGGCCACGCCATGCATAAGGTCGCGACGAGGGTTATCGCCGCAATAAGCATAATATTTCTCATAGTAAAGTGTCCTCCATGTTTTCGCAAATATAAATTCCTAATCACCATAATGCAAGCTATTTTCTTACGGCAGTTGACCGTTCAAGCCCCAAATCATTCCGGAGGATTGTGTGTTAAAGGCTCCCGGAACCGGCGAAACCACGGAAGTGTAACTATCAACTACATTATGGCTTGCGACGACAGTGGTGGTCTGAATCATTAAGTCGTTGAATAATGCACCGGCTAAGTTGTTGTTCGTCAGAACATTATGTGTCAGCAAGTAATTCCCGGCCTCGATGACAAGGCCGTCGTTTTGGTTTTTGCGAATAATATTGCTATTAACCGGCATAGCATTACCGATTTGATTCATACCGGAAAGCCTAACTCCCGTTATGTGCCGCTCGATGACATTGTCCTTGATCAAACCCTCCGAGCTCGCGGATCCCATGGCTTGAATTCCCGGGCTCATCGACAAGCCTTGGCCGTCGATATGGTTCCCGATGATGTTGAATTCGCGGAATGAGCCAAGGGCAAAAATAGCGCCCTGAGAATCCATATTTTTCCCGCAACGGATGAAGTCGTTCGAAAGGATGTTCGCGCTTCCGCCCATGATATTGATAGCGTTCATATTTCTGTCGATGAAATGGTTTGCCTTGATCTCCGCCGAACCCAACATTATAGTGATCGCGGGCGCGATATCTACTTCACCGGCGAGGAATAGACAAGCCTCGACAAAGATCGAGGCGTCGGCGTTAACAATGATATTCCCACCGCTTACCACACAACCGTTGAAATCTACTTGAGTAGAAGGGCCGTGCACCGTTGTCGTCCCGAACATTAAAGCGTCCGAGATAACACATACACCCTCGATATCGACATTGCGCTGAATCTCACAGCCCGAAAGGGCGCTGTTGGAACGAATGTTTAACATCGTCTCTCTGGTTTTAAAAACACAGTTATCGGCTCGGGAGTCATCAATGGTAATGGTGTTGTCCTCGAAAGTGCAGTGTATAGCTTGAGCACCGTTGGCTAAAACGACCGGTGAGGTCATGAAGTTGATATATGAGACCTTGCCGCGGATATTGATATCGGCGATGATCGTTGTGGCATTCGCTCCAGAGCCGCGAAGATGGACCTCGTCGGGTATCGTGAGCGCGGAGGGGACTGGATATATCCCCGGAGCGACATCGATAAGCACACTTCTCCAGCCGTTGAAAAGCACCGCCGCAACAGCGTCCTGAATTGTTTCGAAATCGGCGTTATCCTTCCCAACTGTAATCACATATTCGGGTTCCCAATCGTCTCGATAGGTAGAATCGCCGCCGAGAGAAACCCCTCCTACGATATTCACCGAGTCGTCCATCTCGATGATATTCCCGACCGCTTGAATGCTATCGGCGATCAGCTCGCCGAAGACCTTAAACTGCGCCATCGCGACCATTGTGTCGAAGGTGGATCCATGAGGCGTCCAAAGGGTATCGAGATCGCTCGTCCCGCCGCCGGAGGGCCAATCGGTGATAGTCACACCGTTAAGCGTGAATGTTCCGCCCTCGATATCGCCGTCGGCGGAGATGCCGCCGGAGCAGATCTCCACCGCAGGCGGCGCCGCTCCGGTGGGCGCGCGAACAACGAGGTTATCGACATGGATGTCGTTCCCGTAAGCGCTGACGAAAAGCAAAGCGAGGTAGAGGTTGGGCTGGTTATCGGCACCCGAGGGCAAAGCAACCCATTCGGACGCCCAACCGAAAGTGCCGTCGTAGCGAAGCCATCTTTTCACAGGGTTCCAAGTCGTGCCGTCGGTCGAATATTGAAGCACGACGCTATCCAAGTTAGTGAAGCCCATATCGTGGTAAATATCGAGATAAACGATAATCCCCGAATATCCTACAGTCGAAAAGCCGGCTGTTTGTTCGAGCTGAATTTGATTTCCGGTCGAGGCAGTCCAAGAATTAAAAACAGCCATATGGCTACCATCCGAAGGCGTGATTCCCGTGGGATGAACCGAGGTAGTTAAGTAGGTTATCGCCGCGGAACCGGTCGCTCCGGTTTCAGCCCAACCGGAGGGTGTCGAACCGCCGTCGAAGCTCTCGGAATAAAGAATAGTTGAAGGGGCAACACCGCCGCCGAAAACCCCACAGCCATCGACCGAGATATGGTCGTCGAGATAGATCGTATCGCCGAAGGCCTGAATGCTGTCGGCGATAAGCTCGCCATTGATATAGAGATTATCCATCGCGAGTATCGTGTCGCTATAATCGGCGAAATCGCCCGCCCAAAGAACATCGAGCGAGGTGATCGGATCGATAGCGGCAAGCTCGTCGATTGCCGCTTGGACATCGGAAGCGGCGAGACCGCTTGTCGCATTGTCATATCCGACGACACCCGCGCCGCCGGGAGACTTCAAGCCGACACCGTCGAAGACGACATCGCCGGCCGGGTCGAGTAGTGCGATATTACCGGTCGAGCCTTGAGCAATAATTCTCGGTGAGGGTTCGGAATACTCGGTGTTGTAGATTCGAATATCGTCGAGGTGAACACCGTATCCCCAGTTTTCGAAGGCGTAGAACTTAACCATATAGTTGTTCGATAGATCGGGGAGGACATAAGTCCTATGCTGGTAGGTTGTTACACTTCCGCCCCAGCTCTCGAGATAATTCCAATTTGCGCCACCGTCCGAGCTGTAATAAACCGCTAAGGTATCTTGATCTCCACTCCAATCGGGTTGCATATGCCAGAACTCGAAGGTGACACTTCCGGCGGGGAAGCCGGAGAGGTCGATGCTCGGTGAGATCAGCTCGGTGACGTAATTAGTGTAGTTCCCGCGGAACACAGCGCAAGCGGCTCCGCTGTGAACCGACGAGGCTGTCGTGCCGGTGGGACCCAGCTCCCAGTCATTTGTTCCTGAGACATAGTTCTGGGTCCATCCGGTGGGCGGGATGACTCCTCCCTCGAAGCCCTCGGTGAGGACATCGGTCTCTGTGCCGACAGTGACCACTCCGAAAGCGCCCTCTCTCTCGACCCAGAAGTCGGCGTCTTGAGTTGTTGCGATTTGATTCTCAATATAATCGCCGGTTCCGCCGCCGGTGCCGAAATCTTGCCATGCGGTGCCGTCGTGCCATTTGAGCTTGCCCTCGGCATCATCGAAATATACCTTACCCTTAATCCCGGTCGGTATAACAGCCTGCGGCATGAAGGTCACCGACTTTGGATCGAGTTCGCCAATGATTACAGCGTCTCCGTGCTCGTTGACACTGAAGACGGTCGCGCCGGTGTCGTTAACGACGAAGAACTCACTGTTCGTGGGGTCTGCGTTCTTGTCGAGTTGGATTTTGACATCCGAATTCGACCAAATCGTTCCATTTAGACGAAGATCGCCGGAACAGAATATTGCGGGCCCGGTGCCTGCATTATAGACATAAAGGGCGGTCTCGATGTTGTCATTCGTGCGGATCTCCATTGCCCTGCCGTCGGCGGGGCCGATATATGCCGTGCGAATATCGACAGGGCCGGAAACCGCGTCGATGCGCCTTCCCGCGCCAGCGCCACCCTCGTCGTAGGCTCCCTGAAGGGTGTTAGGCAGGAGTTGAAGCGCGGAATAGCCGCCCACCGAATCCGCGTTCACCGCGTGATTAGCGGAATCGACATACATAGCCGCAAGCGCGAAGGGAACCGCGGCGATGCGAACACGCGGGATCATTGTGTAGCCGCCCTCGAGCTCGAGTTCGAGATAGAGTTCGCCGGAAAGGTCGTCGAGGCCGAGATCGACCTCGTATTGAATGTCGAAAAGGCCCTTAACAACGGCCACATTAGTTGTATCGTATTGGTCGAGGAGGGTTCCGCCGGTCGGGGAATCGTAGATCTTGATCGTCATATCTAAAAGATCGTTGATTCCGGCTCCCGCGGCGTCGGTGAGTTTTCCCTGATAGTTAAAAACACTGGGCGCGGCGAGAAGCGCTGAAACCGAGAATAACAACAACAGCCATAAAAATGACCTTTTCATGTCTCTCTCCTTTTCGAAAGTTGAATTATCCAGTGTAATGTTTTCGCGATTAGTCCCCATCGCTTAATCATTATTCAATTTAATAATTCAAGTATCATAAGCAAATGTTTTTTTTAAAAAAGATGTTAAAAAAGCCTAAGTTCTTATATATTTTATCGAAATTTATTCCTTGTTTTTTTGGCGGTTTTTTTTATCTTCGTTTATACTTCGGTTGAGCCGAGGTTTTTCGCTTGTTATTATAAGCTGTGTCGTCTTATTTACTTTCTTCCATGGTGAAAATATGATAAAAAGCATGACCGGTTATGGCGAGGCTATTTCAACTCAAGGCCGTATCGCAGTCGTCGCCCGAATTAAGTCGATCAATGCGCGTTTTCTCGATCTCCGCGTTAACGCACCGGAAATCCTCGCCGAGCTTGAAACGGAGGTTTCAAACTCGGTCAAATCGGCTATAACACGCGGCACTGTAAGTGTCACGATCGAGCTTGCCCCCGGCGATAAAACCGACCTCTTCGATGTTGTGCTGGATGAAAAACTGCTCGAAAAATACCTATCCGCCATGAAACAAGCTGTTTCCGAAGAGTTAGTTCTTACTCCGCGGGATATCGTCGCACTCCCCGATGTCATGACAATCCGCCCGAAGCAAGACCTTGCGAGGTTGCTCGCGCCGTCTGTTATCGCGGCGGTTTCGGAGGCCGCGGCTAACCTCGTCGCGATGCGCGAGCGGGAGGGGCTTTCAATCTACAACGACCTCGCCGGGCGTCTCGACCGGATATCGCTTTTCGTTGACGACCTCGAACAGCGCAAGGACGAATGCAGAACCCGCAACTTCGACTCCCTCAAACAAAGGATTTGCGAGTTGGTCGAGGGCCAAATGGAATTGTCCGAGGAACGAATTGCCCAAGAGGCGGCCCTGTTTTCGTGCAAGGCCGACCCGACAGAAGAGCTAACCCGGCTTAAAAGTCATATCGCCCAGTTCAGAACAGCTCTCGATGAACCTCAGTCAGTCGGGAGCAAGCTGAAGTTTCTCCTTCAGGAATGCAACCGCGAGGCCGACACTATCGGCGCTAAGGGCGCCGACCTCGAAACCTCCAATTTGGTGATAGCGATCAAGGAGGAATTCGAGCGTATTCGGGAGCAGATCGCCAATGTTGAATGAGAAATCGAGAAAAGGCTTCTTGTTCGTTATCTCCAGCCCCTCCGGCGGAGGCAAATCGACCATCTATTCCGCGCTCTTAGCGCTCGGAAACCCCTTCGAATTCTCAATCTCGGCTACGACGCGCCCCCCGAGAAAGGGCGAGATCGACGGCGTTCATTACCATTTTATTACGGAGGAAAGATTCACCGAGATGGTCGAGCATGGCGATTTCGCCGAATGGGCTAATGTTCACGGTCATCGCTACGGCACACCCCGCGAGTTTGTAGATAGGGCATTTGCCGAGGGCAAGATAATGATTCTCGAGATCGATGTTCAGGGCGCCTTTCAGCTGAAGAAAAACTATCCCGACGACGCGGTGCTCGTATTCGTCGCGCCGCCCTCGAGGATCGAGACCGAGCGAAGGCTCCGCACGCGCGCCGTCAACACCGAGGACGATATCGCCCTTCGTCTCGATAACGCCGCCGAGGAGATTAAGCACGCCAAAGCATTCGATTACATAGTTTTCAACTATAAGATCGAGGACGCCATCACCGATGTCGTCGCTATTGCGACCGCGGAGTTCGCTTCGGCCAAGCGCTTCATCGGCGAGATTTGGGACTCGGAGCAATAAAGTTTTCGAGTTATGTTGCAATTTCGTTTTTTTTTGATATTTTAAGCCCCCGAGGGCGAGATTTTCGCGGCGACGAAAACACCCCTCGTAAAAAATGGAGGGATGCATGGAAAACGAACGCTTTCTGTATGATGTTTCCGTCGAAGGTCTGACAAAGTATGAGCTGGTGCTCCTGACCGCCCGAAGGGCGCGCGAGATCAACGATATGCGTATCGCGCTCGAAAAGAAGCACGAGACGCGCCTCATCGAGAAAGAAAAGCCCACGATAGTCGCAATGAAGGAGATTTTAGCCGGAAAGATCGGCTATGAATTCCGCAAACCGATCGAAAAAACAGAAGAAGTTCCCCAGAGGGGAATGAAGAAGACCGTCTAAATATGCCCAAAAAACTCGTTATAGTCGAATCGCCGACGAAATCCAAAACGCTCAAGAAATACCTCGGCGAGTCCTTCGATGTTGTAGCCAGCGGAGGCCATCTGAGGGACCTTCCCGGTGAAAAGTTAGGCGTCGATATCGAGGGCGATTTCCGCCCGGAGTATGTCTCCATCCCCGGTAAACGCCGGATTATCGCCAATCTTCGCAAGCTCGCCAAGGAAGCCGAGATGATATTTCTCGCCTCCGACCCCGATAGAGAGGGCGAGGCGATAGCATGGCATCTCGCTCAGCTCTTGGGGATGCCGGAAAGCAAGATCGGCAGGGTTCGATTCAACGAGATAACCGAAAAGGCGGTCCGCCAAGGCATTGATAACCCCACCGCCATCGATCTCGACAAGGTCGATGCACAGCAAGCGCGAAGGGTTCTCGACCGCCTCGTCGGCTACCTCGTTTCGCCCTTCCTCTGGAGAACCCTCTATAAGGGCCTTTCCGCAGGCAGGGTTCAGAGCGTCGCCCTAAGGTTGATTGTCGAGCGCGAACGCGAGATTATGAGCTTCGTGCCGGAGGAGTATTGGCAACTCTTCGCCGACCTCTCGGCCGATACCGATAGTTTCCGAGTCAAAGCGGTGAAGTTCAACGGCGAAACACTCAAAATACCCAACAAAGACGCCGCCGATTCCCATAAAGAGCTTCTTTCCAAACAGGCCTTCGTTGTTTCGGAGATACAGAAAAAATCCCTATCGAAATCCCCGCCGCCGCCCTTCATCACAAGCTCTATGCAACTTGCCGCCGCGAGGCAGATCGGCTTTTCCGCGAGCAAAACTATGCTCGTCGCGCAGAAGCTCTACGAGGGCGTCGCGCTCGGCGAAGAGGGCATGAGCGGCCTTATCACCTACATGCGCACCGATTCCCTGCGTGTCTCTGATGATGCCCAAAAGTCCTGCCTTGCATTCATCGAAAAGCAATATGGCAAAAACTTCGTTCAACCGAGGAATTTTAAATCCGCCAAACACAGTCAGGACGCACACGAGGCGATACGCCCGACCGATGTCTTTCGCACTCCGGCCTTGATCGCGCCCTTTTTGTCGAGGGAAGAGTTTAGGCTTTATGAACTCATCTGGAAGCGGTTCATCGCCTCGCAGATGGCCGATGCCAAATACGATCAAGTTAAGCTGATCGTCTCGGCCGGGCCCTACGAGCTGGCCGCCACCGATAGAAAGCTGATCTTCGAGGGCTTCCTCAAGCTCGCCGAGGTCGAAAAGGACAACGGCGACGACGAGGACCTTGTCCGCCTTCCCGAGCTGAAACCGGGCCTCGCTTTAAAATTCGCACTCTCCGATGCGACACAGCATTTCACAAAACCGCCGGCGCGTTTCTCCGAGGGCACCTTGGTTCGCGAGATGGAACAGAACGGTGTCGGTCGCCCGTCAACCTATGCTCAGATCATAACGACGATTATCAGCAGAAAATATGTCTCCCGCTCCAAGGGCAAACTCACACCGACAATCCTCGGTTCGGAGGTTTTCGACCTGTTGGAAAAACTCTTCCCCGGGCTTTTCGAGGTAAGCTTCACCGCGAAAATGGAGGAGGACCTCGATCGCGTCGAGGATGGAGAACTCGACTGGATCGAACTACTCAAGGATTTCTATTCCGGCTTCGAGCCTCTTTTAGGCGAGGCCAACAAAAACCGCACGAGTATTAAAAAACAGCTCGAGCAGGAAACCGATCATATCTGCGAAAAATGCGGAAAACCGATGGTCATCAAATGGGGCAGATACGGCAAATTCCTCGCGTGCAGTAATTTCCCCGAATGCAAGAACACAAAACCAATCGATGAACAGGGCGATCCCATCCCCGAGACTAAGATCGAGCGAAATTGCCCCAAGTGCAACAGCCCGATGGTTATAAAGCATGACCGCAGAGGCCACAGGTTCCTCGCTTGTAGTGCATATCCGGCGTGCAAACACACAGAGCCCTTCGACACAGGCTTCAAATGCCCGAAAGAGGGTTGCTCGGGGCATCTCGTCGAGAAGTTCAGCAAAAAGGGCAAGGCCTTTTATGGCTGTAGCAATTACCCCGAATGCGATTTCGCGAGCTGGGACCCTCCGGTCGAGGGCAAATGCCCGAATTGCGGTTGTGAGACTATGTTCCTCTCGATGAGGAAAAGAGGTGGCTCGAAGAAATGCGGCCGTTGCGGCTATTCCGAGCCGGTCGAAGAAAATGCCCGAACCGACGAATGACAATACCGCGCCGCTTTCAGGCCTTATCGCCGATTTCCTTTCATATATCTCAAATGAGCGGCGACTTAGCCCAAAAACCTCCGAGGCGTATAGGATAGATCTCGCTCAACTCACCGAATATCTCGGAGAGAATTTTGCCGAAGGTCTCGAAGACCCCTCTAAAATCGAGATTATCGATCTTCGCGGATTCTTGGCGGGCCTCAAGCATAGCGGCTATTCGAACCGCAGTATTCACCGAAAGATAAGCTCGGTTAGGAGCTTTTTCGCCTATCTGTATTCGCGCGAGGTCGTCGAGATGAATCCGGCGCGCTACCTCAGCCTGCCCAAGCTCGAAAAAAAACTCCCCAGCTTCCTCGATTTCGCTCAGGCGAACAGTGCTGTCGAGCTCCCCGATTTGAAAAGCCCTTTAGGAATTCGGGACAGGGCGATTATGGAAGTCCTTTACGCCACGGGAATCCGAGCCTCGGAACTCCTCGAGATAGATTTTAAAAGTTTGAATTTCGATAAGTTTGAGATCAAGGTTCACGGCAAGGGCGATAAAGAAAGGATTGTTCTGATCGGCGCTCCGGCTGTTGAAGCTTTACAGGCTTATATCAAGGTTCGCACCAAGCTACTTTCGGACAAATCGACGCCCGAATTTTGGCTCACACGCTCGGGAGCGCCTCTCCTCCGAAGAGACCTTTACAATATTGTCCATAAATACCTCATAGCGGTGACAGACGGCAAGGCCTCTCCGCATGTCATGCGCCATACCTTCGCGACGCATCTTCTCGAGCGCGGCGGCGATTTGCTTTCCGTCAAGGAGCTTCTCGGCCACGAATCGCTCTCCACGACGCAGATATATACCCATATGACTATCGAACACCTCAAAGAGGCCTACCGCAAGGCGCACCCTAAAAGCTGATAAAAAAAAGCCCCGAACCGCGATACGCGATTCGGGGCGAGTGCAAGCTATACGATCTACCAGCGTCCGCCGCCGGAACTGCGGTTTCCACCGCTTCCGCCGCTACCGCCGCGATTGCCGCTACCATAGCCGCCGCCACCGCTACGATTACCGCCGTAACCGCCGCGACTGCCGCCGCCGTAACCGCCGCCGCCGCCACTGCGATTGTCGCTACGAGCCTCTTTGGGCTTAGCCTTGTTGACCTCGATGGTCTGTTTGCCAAGCTGAGAGCCGTTCAGGGCCTCGATCGCGGCCGAAGCCTCGGTATCGTTCGGCATCGTGACGAAGCCGAAACCCTTGGAGTTGCCCGTGTACTTGTCGGTGATGATCTGGACAGATTCAACCTGCCCAAATTGCTCGAACGCCGACTTAAGTTCGTCTTGAGTGGTGTTGTAATCGAGCTTGCCTACGTAGATGTTCATACATCCATCCTTCTCGCCATGGAAATAATGTTAATCGATCTTGCTGTCCATGGCTGAGCCGGCAAATCATCGATCATCCGTGTTCACGGCCACGGAAGTGCCATCCTGTAACTTATCGATATTTAACCGATATGCAAGTTATTTTTTAAATTTTTTTTTTCGCTTTCAAAATAAATTCTGCATACTGTTCTTTTTCGATTGGATTCACCAAATCAATATGGGATCGGCACTGCTATTAAGTCGCCACTGAAATCCCTTGACGAGCTCCGGTGGCATTAATATATTATGCCCAAATGTTCGACCCCTTTCTCCGGAGGTGAAAACGGTGGCCAGCTTCGCGGCCTGCCGCTCACTTACTGAACTCCTCTGAAGCGGCGCTAAGCCGCATTGTCGTTTTGTGCCCTCTGGGCGGTCTTCAATAGAATGTTAAAAAGGACGATACTATGTCGATGGAAGATATAGAAAAAAAATGGCAGGCCCGATGGCGCGAGGCCGGAGTTTTCGATGCCCCGACCGAGCCGGGGGAGGATAAGTTTTACCTCATGGAGATGTTCGCCTATCCCAGCGGCGATGTCCATATGGGGCATTTCCGCAATTACTCGATCGGCGACCTTGTCTATCGGTATAAGCGCATGCAGGGCAAGAAGATACTTCATCCCTTCGGATGGGATTCCTTCGGCCTGCCCGCCGAACAAGCCGCAATCAAGCGCAAGATCCACCCCGGGCAGTGGACAGAGAAAAATATCGCCACCGGAAAATCCACGCTCCAAGCCCTCGGCGTCTCCTACGACTGGGGCCGCGAGATAGCGACCAGCCGGCCGGATTACTACAAATGGACGCAGTGGGTCTTCGTCGAGCTTTACAAAATGGGGCTTGCCTATCAAAAAGAGGCCTCTGTGAATTGGTGCCCCGAATGTAACACAGTTCTCGCCAACGAGCAGGTCGTCGCCGGATGTTGCTGGCGCCACGAGGACACGCCGGTTCAGCGCAAATCCTTGAAGCAGTGGTTCTTCAAGATAACCGACTACGCACAGCGCCTCTTGGACGATCTCGACAAGCTCGACCAATGGCCCGACGCGGTCAAAAACATCCAGCGCTATTGGATCGGCCGCTCCGAGGGCGCGAATATCCGCTTCACGATCGCCGAGACCGGCGACGAACTGCCGATCTTCACCACTCGGCCGGACACCGTCTATGGCGTCACCTTCATGGCGATCGCCCCCGAGGCCGAACTGATGAAGCGCCTCATAGCGCGTTGCCCGAACCGCGCCGAGGTCGAAAAGTATATCGCGAATTCCGCCTCGAAAAGCGAGATTGAGCGCGTCGCCGAGGACCGCGAAAAGGACGGCATGTTCACCGGCCTTCATGTGCGAAACCCCTATAACGGCGATTTGGTGCCGCTTTTTGTCGCGGACTATGTCCTCGCGGGCTACGGCTCCGGCGCTGTGATGGCGGTTCCCGCGCACGACCAGCGCGATTTCGAGTTCGCCCGCAAATACGGCATCGAGATCAAGATAGTCATCTCCCCGAAGGAGGGCGTCCTCGATCCGGTTGAAATGGCCGAGGCCTTCACTCTGCCCGGAATTATGGCCAATTCCTGCGGCTTCGACGGCCAAAGCTCGATCGAGGCCAAGCGCGCGATCGTCGAGTTCGGCGAGCGCGAGGGCTTCGCCGAGACCGCGATCCAGTTCCGCCTGCGCGATTGGCTCATCAGCCGCCAGCGCTACTGGGGCGCGCCGATCCCGATTGTCCACTGCGAAAGATGCGGCACCGTATCGGTTCCCGAGGAGCAGTTGCCGGTGATCCTGCCCCATGTCGATGATTTTCTCCCCAAGGGCAGAAGCCCGCTGGCCGATGTCCCGGAGTTCATGAACACGGTCTGCCCGCTCTGCGGCGGCCCGGCCCTCCGCGATCCGGACACGATGGACACCTATGTCTGCAGTAGCTGGTATGAGCTTCGCTACCTCGACCCGCGCAATGAGAGCGCGCCCTTCGATATCGCAGAAGCCAAAAAGTGGCTTCCGGTCGATATGTATATCGGCGGAATCGAGCACGCGACCAGTCACCTATTGTATTTCCGCTTTATAGCAAAGGTGCTCTTCGACCTCGGCTATCTTCCGGTGGACGAGCCGGTGGTGAAGCTTTTCAACCACGGTATGGTTTGCGATGTGAATGGTGACAAGATGTCCAAATCCAAGGGCAATGTGATCAGCCCGATGGAGATCGCCAACAAGCACGGCGTCGATGTTTCCCGCACGGCGATGCTTTTTTTCGCGCCGCCGGCACACGAGATTTCGTGGAACGAGGACGGCATGAAGGGCGCCGAGCGCTTCCTTCGCAAGATAGACAACTTCGTTGCCGAGGGGATTTCGCGCGACCGCGTCGCCGGAGCGCTCGAAAATATGACTCCGCGCGACGCCGAGCTTTTCAAAGCACTGAACCGAACCGTGAAGGCGGTCACCGGAGACATCGAGGGCATGTCCTATAACACCGCGATCGCGCGGCTGATGGAGTTCATGAACCTCATCTCGGTCGAGGATATGGCCGAATCTGGCATCGCCTTCACAATCGCCGACACTCTCGCGCGGCTGATTGCACCCATCGCGCCGCACCTCGCCGAGGAACTGAACGAGCGCCTCGGCTTCGAGCCGTTCGTGATCGACAGGCCTTGGCCGAGTTGGGTCGAATCGCTTACTGTGCTCGATTCTATCGAGATCGGTGTTCAAGTGAACGGCAAGCTCCGCGGCACGATCGAGATACCGACCGACTCCGACAAAGAGGGTGCGATGGCGGTGGCCACTCAAGTCCCGAATATCGCCAAGCATTTGGAAGACAAGAAGATAGCCCAAGTGATATATATTCGGGGACGAATCCTCAACATCATTGTTAAATAAAAAAGGGGAGGGTTCGCCCTCCCCGAAACCACTTAAAGCGCCTGTTTTCGAGCGAATTCTATGAAAAAATCCAACGCCGAGGCCTTGCTTGTAATCACCACAGCCGTCTGGGGCTCGACATTTTTAATAATAAAGCTCCTCGTCGGCGACGGCGCGAACACGCCGTTCGGGCTACTGTCGCTTCGCTTCATCATCGCGACTGTTTTGGCGATAGCGGTTTTTCGCCCACGGCGTCTCCCGAACCGCCTCGAGCTGGTCGGCGGCCTTGTCATCGGCCTCGCGGCCTTCGGCGGCTATGCCTTCCAGACTATAGGCCTTGTCAACACGACGCCCGCGAAGAGCGGGTTCATCACCTCGCTATTCGTGCTGTTTGTGCCGTTGGTTTCGCGGCTTTGGGAAAAAAAGCCCGTTTCGCTCGCGGTTTGGATTGCACTTTTGCCCGCGGGATTCGGCCTTTGGGCAATCTCCGGCGCGGGGGTTTCAATAGCGAATATCAACATCGGCGATAAGATCACCTTTCTTTCTGCCGCATGTTACACCTTCCAAATCGTTGGTATTCAAGTATATACACAACGCGGCGATTGGAAATGGCTGACTATCCTTCAATTCGCATTTATCGCAGTCGGTTCGTCGATTGCTGTGCTTTTCCAAGGGAGTTACGGTGTGAGTTGGGAGCCGCTTAACCTATTGGGAATAGTCTATTTAGCCGCAATAGCCTCGACCGGCGCACTGGGGATTCAGATGTTCGCTCAGCGATTCACCACGACTCCGCGAGCCTCGTTAATTTATATTGCCGAGCCGATTTTCGCCGCGGGTTTCGCTTGGGCGATTATGGGTTTTGGGATGAGCGGCTGGGAGCTTGTCGGCGCGGGTGCGATTATTTTGTCGATGGTTGTCGGAAGATTGCCGCTCAAGCGGGCATAGCCGGCTCCGGTCGGCACCGGCCGACGGCGGTAGCGCTATAATCGAGCAAAGCTAATCTTCCTGCCCTGCGCGGTGCGCTACTTCTGTCATGCCCGGCCGTTTTCGCTGTCATTTCGAGCAAAGCGAGAAATCTTCTATTCAATAACAAGATTGCTCGAAATTCGTTTCGATACGCCCTCCGGCCTACGGGAGTGACCATTGGTCACTGAGCGAAGTCGAAGTGCAGGTGGCTGAGTAGGGCATTCTCATGCCCGTATCGAAGCCCCGACAAAAAAAGGGCGACCCACCGGCCGCCCTCCATTTTTAATTCTTCATTGTAAATTTATAATTCTTAATTGCTAATAAGCACCGGCCCCGTCGCCTCGCTCTCCGCGCCGTTCTTTTCGCCCGTCACCCAGGCATAACGCGTCATCCCCGGCGCAAGCGCATCCAGCGTCACCGAATATACCCACAGATCGTGGAACATCGGCGAGGCGGGCTTCGACGGCGCAGGGCTTCCCGTCGGAACATCCGCAACGAACAAACTGCACCCGTCGTAAACCACGCCCTCAGGGCTGTCCCAGCTAACCTTCGTTTTGCCGTCCTCGACAAGCACAATATTCAGCATAACCGGCGGCGCAGGCGCCTCGACCACTACCTCCACCGAAACCGCCACGCAGTAAGCGCCGTAGCTGTCCCCGACCTTCGCCCGAACCTGATAATGATGCGTCCCGTTGTCCGGTCGCACATGCAAAAACTCGGTGTCCGCGCCCTCATAAACCCTGAGGAAAAGCGGCGGAAATTGAGTATGCACCAGATAATATCCATCCGCGCCCTCGACCGCAGACCAACTGATCCGAACATCCGCGCCCTCGAGCGTAGCCTGCAAATTCGCCGGCACGCCGATCTCCCCCGAAGGCGCATTGCTGTCGCCAGTCCGCCCCCACGGGCTGTCCGTCCACCATTCGTCCTTCGGATCGTGATGTTTCGAGCGGTAATAATTGAAAATATTCCGCTCCTGCTCCTCGACCGTCGCGCGCTCGGCCAAAATCGTGTTCTGCGCCTCGTCGAGGGCTTGATCCGACAAAACCCAACCGGCACGCGCGGCCATAAATTCGTCGAAAACCGTCTGAAGCTCGGCGAAATCCGTAACAACTTCCGCATAAGCCGGATCGGCGGAAACCTCGCCCCAGTGCGTAAGACAAGCCTGTCCTATCACATAAAGATCGTCGTTGTCGAGTTTAATTTCCACAGCCAACCCGAACTCGCCGACTATCGCGGGATCGGCGAAAAACACCGGCAAAAGCGTTTTCATCGACTGAAGTGCCGTTTGGATCGCCTTCGCCTTCGCATCGAGAATCCTGTGAAGCTCCGGCACATGGCTTTGAAGGGTCGAGTAGGCCACAATCTCAGCTTCGAGCGCCGCAACCTTAAGGTCGAAACCCGCGACCACCGAGGCCTGATAGTCCGGCTTGCCGACCTCGCCCACAAGCCAGGTCACCATATCCTTTGCGAAGGTTAAAAAATCGTTCAACCCGAGATCCTTCGGGTATCGACACTTAGGTGCCATTTTTTCCTCCTTTAACTAATTTATTTTTCGACAGTCTGAAACTTCGATTAGCCTATCTAAAACTCAACCTCGCCCTCCCAAGGGCTTTTGCTACATGCCCAAGAACTTTTGTCAACTACCCGAAAGCTTTTACCACACGCCCAAGCACTCTCGTCAACTACCCAAGAGCTTTCATCACATGCCCAAGCACTCCTGTCAACTACCCAAGAGCTTTCATCACATGCCCAAGCACTCATGTCAACTACCCAAGAATATTTATCACATACCCAAGCACTTTCGTCAACTACCCAAGAACATTTTCCACCTGCCCAAACACCCTTGTCAAGCATCTAAAACCCGAACATCCCCCGTAACCCATTACACCCCAATACCTTACCTATATTCTTCGTTCCCACGCTCCCGCCGCTTGAGCCCGTCTGGGGTTGATAACCCCTTAACAAGGGGGTCGGCCATAGGCCGGGGGGTTCTCTTCGTTCCCACGCTCCCGCGTGCGGAACGCCTCCCCGACGCTCCCGCGTCCTCGCTCATTCTACATTATACATTCTACATTGAACATTCTTAATTACTCTCTCGCCCCGATTAGA
>DIWU01000021.1 GCA_002428525.1 bacterium UBP14_UBA6098 | reverse complement strand
AATGTAGAGCTTTTTGTGAGATATGTGGCCGGTTTTTCCGGCGATGTTGGGCTTTGCAACCGCGATGTGGAGCGTTTCACGGTAGCAGTGGCCCGCTCGTTTGCCAATTTAGTCGCTTCGACGGCTGTTGAGGTCCGTTCGACCGCGGCGATGGTGTTCAATCCCCCTAAATCCCCCTTTGACAAGGGGGACTTGGTTCTTCCTCCCCCCTTGTGAAAGGGGGGCCGGGGGGGATTAGGGATGATATTTTGTTCGTGTTCGGTCATCGCCTATTTTGTCGTCGTCGTTTTCGGCGCGAGGTTGGACTTCCTTTGCGCCGCGGACTTCTCTTCTTCCTTTAATATATTCGCGCCGTGCTCCTCGGCCTCGCGGAGGGCGCGGGCGTTGTCAATGAGCGCTTGCTTTCTGCGGGCCTCGGCCTGTTCGCGGGTGAACATCTGGACGCCGTCGGCCTTGAGTTCCTCGACCCATTCCGAGGGGATTTGGTTGCCGAACTGGTCGAACAGGACCTCGGATGCTTCCGCCGTGTTCGATTCGAACTCCGCGCGGGACATGCCTAACTCTTTGCCGTAGCTACCGAACATGGATGCCCACTCGCTGTAGGAGCGTTTGCCCGGATAATTGGAGAATTCCTCTTTCAGAGCCATGAAGTTCGGGTCGGGGATGAGCGACTCATGGACGCCGACAACAAGGTCGCCGTCCTCGAAGTAAAGGCCTTCGCCGTCGGTGCGGGTGTCGGCGTCGTTGTGGAGGCCGCGGGCGATTTTGTCGGTGTAGTCCGATGCGATCACCTCGCGCGGGAGCTTTGCCCTGTCGCGCGAATCTACTCTGCGCGCCATCGCAATCCACATGAACTCGACATCGCTCTCGCCGCCGTTGTTTTCCCTCACGGTGAAGCCGTTTTCATCGACTTCGGAAAGGTAAACACCATTGCATGACCCGAGGGGCGTGACGGTGACGGTGACCCGGTTTGCCGGATCGATGAGCTTCTTGAACTCGGGATCGAATTCAATCCTGCTCGAACCGGCGCTGAGCCTGCCGATTCCATCGGTATTGATTTTGGCCTCGATGGAGGTCGTTGTGAATGAAACAGCCATGTCCTCTTCGCCGACATCGGTCAGATGGACATCGAGGCCGTTGACGAAGCGGTCGCCGTAGGTGTAGAGGCCGTATCTTCCGCCCTCGAAGTAGGCGCCGTAGATCTGCCCTTGTGCGTGAAGCCCAAAGAGGTCGCCGTAGCCGCCCGCACCGATATTGATATGAACCCCACCCGGATCGTAGGCGGAATCTTTGCCGCCGCGGGGCGGAGCGGGGCGGCCGGTGCCGGAGCCGGAGCTTGTCCAGTATGTGCCGTAGTAGATAGAACCGCTATTCTTGTAACCATGCGAACCCCAAGAACTACCGCAATACCCAAGTGTTCCGCCACATCTTGTGTAATCACCGTAACTCCAGCCTTGGATAGCCGCCGAGTAAACGTCTCCATACCATCTATATGCTCTTATACCAGCCGATAAACCTGTGCCATAGTCTGTTCCGTCAGCAGATCCACCCATATAGAAATAATTCGTCGGCGCAGATGCAACACTGGATTTTGAAACATAGATTCCATATGTATTCGAGCCGTTGTAGTCGATTTGGACATTTGAGTTGCTGGTGGGATACACGTAGTTGCCGGCTTGCGTCCAATAGCTTGAACCGCCGCCTCCGGGGTAAGTGCCATCTACTGTGAGATTGCCGGTGACATGGACATTTCCGGAAAAATAACCGCCATAGGACGACCCGCTGGCATAAATGCCGTAGGTGCCGCCGGAAGTGTAAAGACTATAAGTAGAGCCGACGCATATCTCGGCGTGAGTTCCAGAACCGTGATATAGGTTAGCGACAGCGCTTGTCGCGACATCCGGAACAAACCACAATCCGTAAAAACCGCTAGTATTATCGTAAACTCGGAATTGAGTGCTTGTCGTGGGATAAACATAATCACCGGCATCCGCCCAGAGGCTCGAGCCGCCGCTTGGCCAAGAGCTTATTGTGACACCGCCGAGTGTTAGGTTTGTGAAATATCCGTTATTGAACCTGAGGTCGGTTCGTCCGACGGTTAGCGTATTATCTGTTCCCGGAGCGAAATTGCCGTTGAAATCGAACCCGATCAAAGGAGTCGCCGTAGATGGAAGATAGTCCTCGTCGAAGATCTTCAGTATCCACCCGCCGTCGCCGGGGGACCAAATCGCCGCCATATCGTCGTTTGCGAAGAAACCGCCCCCCTCACCATAGGCGTTTTCGAGCCAAATGCCGGGAGTGGTTGAGTAATCATAATTCGGGTGCCATCCTGAGGCCTGTCCGCCCCTTCCGAGAGCGCTGTGATGAACTATACCGTAAGCCGAGGGGGTATAAAAAGCTCCGTCGGAATAGACATCCTCGCCATCGGCCGGAGAAAGATAGGTTCCGTGGTCTGTCCAGTAGCTTGTTCCGGAGGGGCCGGTTGGACCGACAGCGCCGGTTGGGCCGGCTGGGCCGGTCGGGCCGGTGGGGCCGACTGCGCCTGCAGAACCGGTAGCGCCGGTCGGGCCGGTGGGGCCGGTTGCGCCGGTTGCGCCTGTTGCACCGGTTAATCCGGTCGGGCCTGTAGGGCCGACTGCGCCTGCAGAACCGGTAGCTCCGGTCGGGCCTGTCGGGCCGGTAGCACCGGTTGCACCGGTTGCACCGGTAGCGCCGGTTGATCCGGTAGGGCCTGTCGGGCCAACTGCACCGATAGCACCGGTCGGGCCTGTCGGGCCAACTGCACCGATAGCACCGGTAGGGCCTGTCGGGCCGGTAGCACCGACTGCACCGGTTGCACCGGTAGCGCCGGTTGATCCGGTAGGGCCTGTCGGGCCGGTAGCACCGACTGCACCGGTTGCACCGGTAGCGCCTGTCGGGCCGACTGCACCGATAGCACCGGTCGGGCCTGTCGGGCCAACTGCACCGATAGCACCGGTCGGGCCTTGAGGGCCGGTCGGGCCGGTGGGGCCTGCGGCAAGCGAGAAGAAATTCAATGCAACCTGAGCGTCGGTCCCGCTGATATTGACTACTTGGCCAATCACCATACCGGTATATTCGGAGCCGAAGTTAGTGGCGGTTCCGCCGGCCGCCGGCTTGAGCCAATCGCCGACTGCCGGTGTTCCGGTGATCTTCACCCAAGCAAGCCCCGAAGAGGCTATAATATAGTATATGTCCTCCCAGCCGACGATCACGCCGATAGCATCCGGATCGCCATCGGCGCAGGGCGCGAGAATATCGCCGGAGCCGCTCGACTTCACAACGAGACCGACCCTGTTGGCCGGAAGCGCACCCGGGCAGGTGGGACATTCAAGCGGATACTTAAGCAGATCCGCGATACTCGATTGCGATATCGCCATTAAAACGATAAAAGCTAAGAGGATCATCCTTTTCATAACAAACTCCTTAAACATATTGTATCTCACCCAATCTCCCAAACCCCATTAATACTTAATTTGAACCTATAACAATAAAAGTGAAATTTCTGTTGCTCACGTCGCCATCGCTGTCGCCGGTTTTAATCCTCAGTCTCGTCGAGCTTAGGCCGACAATCACCGCATTGTCAAGCGTGCTTCCGCCGCCTCCAAAACCGTCGAAGCTTGGGTAAACCTGCGACGCGGTAGCCGTGGGACGATCCGAGAAGGGGGTTGTGAAGTATATATCGTAAAGCCCCGTGCCCGCCCAAACTACGGAGAACCCTCCGCCGCTGACAATCGAGCCGTCTGAGCCGACCGAACCCCGTATGATCCGCTGGGGCGTGCTGACTTCGTAAGGCTCGTAATAGGTGTAGCCCGGGAAAGTGATACTCCAGCTATTAATCGTGCCGGCATCGGGACTGTAAATATCGAATGCCCTCAACTGCCATAGACCGTTGGGGTTTAGCGAGCCGCCGCCGATAGCACCGAAGGAGCTGATCGTCGAGAATATGCAATCCCCCGAGAAGGTATATTGCTCCGGCCTATATGTTCCGGTGAAAGGCGCTGAGCCGCTAGAGATATAGCTTGCGGCGCCGTCGGAGAAAACCGTGTTGATGAAGTTATCGCCGCTTCCCCCGCAACTGTTGGATAAACCGAGAATATCGCCGTTCGGGGCGACGAGCACTATCTCGAGATCGGAATCGTAGGGATGAGTGATGTTCATCGTTATCGTGATTGCGGAGGTCGCAACCGCGCCAAGGTAGCCGGAGACTATGATTGAACTCGAAACGCCGGTGCAAGACCCATCAGGAATGGGAAAGGGGGTCAGGATTGAAAAGGTCTGGGGGCCGTAGGGAATCGCGGTGTAGTATGTTATCGGGCAATTCAGCCCTAAGGAGGCGTCTATCCAATTCGTGCCAGTGCCGGTGCTGGAGAGAATCTGCGCGTCGGTTCCGGCGTCGTTCGAGCTGTCGTAGTATCTGCCGGTGACACGGGCATCGCCCTCAACATGGAGCCTTGCGGTCGGGTCGTTCGTCCCGACGCCGAGGTTTCCGTTATTCGTGATGCGCATTCTTTCCTTCGGCTCGGTATCGCCTTCTGAGGTCTGGTCGCTTCCCGGAACGCCGAATATCAACGCGGCCTTATCCCAAGTGGCGGCTCCACCGGCGGGATTATCGAAATCCCCTTTGATCGAGGCGACATTGCGCCTTGCGAGATCGCTCGGGTAGGTATCGAAGGTCGCGCGAAGGGTCATCTGCGATTCGCGGCCATTGGCACCGGACTCGACATTCATCGTCAAGCCGACATCGCCGGCGTTTGAGACCTCCAACTTAGAAGTGGGGTCTGTGGTTCCGATGCCGAGCCTTGCGGTCGATTCATCGAGGAAGAGGATATCCGAGGTCGCGCTTCTGAAGCGGATATCGCCGACAGAAGCGGACATAAGGACATCGTTCCCCGCAAGATCGTAGGTCTCTTGGAGGTTTTCGTCGGATGCATCCGGCGAAAGGACATTGATAATGATCTTTATCCTCGAGCCTCCAGCGGCGGTTTCTAATGCCGTCCCGATGATATACTCGATTGAGGGCGAGCTAAGCTTCTTGGCCGCACCGCCGGCCGCGGGAACCAGAATATCGCCGGCGGTAATCGCCTCGGCACAGAGGACATTTTCCGCAATGCCCGAAGAGGCAACGAGATATTCTCTGCCGCCGACAACATCCTCATAGCTGACAATAACGCCGACCGGCGTTTGCCCGAGACCACAAGCCGAAACCGCATCCGGCCCGGACACCCTAACCACCGTTCCGATCCCGAGACCCGCATCACCCCCAACCTTCAACTTGAGCACATCGGCGGCAAGCGCTCGCCCCGATGTGATACATGCGAAAGTGAGAATAATGACTACTATCTCTCTTCTCCCCAACACTGTTCGTCCTTTGTAAATCGTCATTTTCACGAGAAAAAAAACTCAATCAAAATCCCGGACACCGCGCGGGCGCCCGGGGGGGGATTTAGCCGTTGACCTCCATGAGGATCAATCTGCCGTTGACCGCGCGACCCGAATCGTAGGGGTCTTTCACCTGCTTGGCGCGAACAGAGTATGTCACGCCGGTGGCGGGGGATGCGATATAAGCGTTGATGCTCACTTCTTGGCTCTGGTGGTAATTACGGTCGTTGATTATGATGGTTCTGGTCTCGAGGACGGCTGAGCCGTTATAGACTTGAACCTCGAAATACGCGCCGTTATTGCCGCCGCGATCGTCGAAGGTGCCGGTGAAGTTCAGCACGATGGGATTGAGGTATGTGCTGGTATAGGTAACCTGAGCGAGAGTGCTCCATACTGCATCGTCGTTCAAGTTGGCCGCAGTCACATCGTCGGAAAGCACTTGCTGTCCGCCGCCGGATTCGACCTCGTCGATTCTATCGGCGAGAGCGTCGATAGCGAACTCGACATCGTTCGTTGTGAAATGATCGTCGGTATCGACGAGGGGAACATCGCCGGCGGCAACCTCATTAGCGCCGGTGCCCCAGTCGATATGCGAGTCGTTGATACCGTCGGCCTTGACGCGAAGGGCATCGGTCGCGATCTCGATAGTGGCGTCATCGACGTTGACATCGATGTCGTCGTCATTAACCGTGAGACCGTTTCCGTCGCCGACTGTCAATGTGCTGGTGAAGCCGTCGCCGAGGGCGTCGGCGGCGATACCGCCGGTCAAACCGCTACCGGCTGTGATCGTCGCGGTTTCGTTACCTTCGACTGCAGTATTTGCACCGGTTCCATAAACGACATTCAGCTGAGTCGCGCTTGCGGCTGTAAGGCCGGTGTAGTTCAGCTCGGTGAGATCGACATTAAGTGTGACGTTGCCTGTAGAGGGGCCGTTGGGAACGATACCGTTCCCGCCGGTGATCTGGTTGACAACGCTTCCACCGGTCAAGGAACCGAGGGCTTGAAGAGCGGCCTCGACATCGTCGGTGGCATAATAGCCACCCGCATCGGCGATGGGCATATCAGTAGCGCTGATCTCTCCAGCGCCGGTTCCCCAGTCGATGTCGTTGTCATCGACCGCGTTATCTTGAATCGTGACGGTTCCGGTGGCGCCCACGAGAGCGTCCCCGTTGAACCAAGCGTTATTGATCGCGACCGTGGCGGTTGCGCTACCATCGTAGGTGAAATCCGCGATTCCGGCGCCTTCGGTGAGGTCTTGATTCACTGCGGAAACATCACTCCAAGTGGGCGCTCCGGCCACTGTGGAGAGGATCTGGCCGTCGGTTCCGCCGTCGAGCTTGCTGACAGCGATGTCGGCTGTGGCGCTAATGTCCTCGTTGACAATAGTTCCGTTTTCGATCTCGGCCGACTGAATCGCGTTGTCGGCGATGGAGAGAGCTCCGCCGGCCTCGCTGAAATCAGCCGCATCGGTGGTGACATTGGTCTCCCAGACACCGCCGCCCAGATTGGTGACAGTCGTAATGTCGCCGTTATCGAGCGAGTTCACGGTTCCGGTTCCACCGAGGATGTCCCCGATCTTCGTATCGAGGTCGCCGAGGGCGCCCTGAACATTATCCGACGTGATATAAAGATCGCCGGTATTGTCGTAGGCGCTGTATTTGGCTTGGTTGTCGATCACCATAATCTGAGCGATGATCGTCCCGGCCGCGGCGGCATCCTCGAGAGCGACCGCAACGAGAATATCTTCGTCGTTAGCCGCTGTTTGAGCGGCACCGGCGGTAGCGGAGATCGTGAGTCTGTCCCCCGCGTTGACCGCGGAAGCGACCCTGATCGCCAGCTGACCGGCGTTCGCAACGAGGACGAAATGTTCCGCGCCGTCGGCCTCATAGGCCACGACGACACCGAGGATATCCCTGTCGCCGGCGGCGGCGGCCACGATCTGGTCGCCATCCATCTTGACAACAGTTCCGATGGCGTGGGCCGCGTCAGCCTCCACCGGATATTTGAACAACACGTCGGCCATTGCGGCTTGGGCAAATATCATGCCCAATAAAACCGCGGCCAACACAAACTTTCTACCCCTGATCATCGAGTTCCTCCTTGTTCGGGTAGTTGAAAATGAACAGATATTTTTATTCAACAAATTCCGCATGATTATTCTTTGATTTCGGCAAGTTGAAGCATGCCGTTAATACAGCGTCCCGCGGTATAGGGGTCTTTGGCGACCTTGGCGCGGACCGCGTAGGTATGGGTTCCGGCGGGCGGGTTATCCACACCGTTGATCGAGACGTTTTGATATTGGTGGACAACCGCTGAATAGATGCTCACGCTAATCTGAGATATTACAACCTCAGCCGGACCCGGATCGCGGACTATCTCGACATTGACAAAAGCGCCGTCTTGGCCGCCCCTGTCATCGAAGGTTCCGGCGAAAGAAAGCTGTATTTGCGAACCGGCGCCTGCGGTGATATATGTCACCTCGGCAAGGGTCGCGGGCACAACCGTGCTTGTGATGGAGACAATAGGCGTGACAGTTCCGCTACTCGAGCCTTGCCCGATGATATTGCCGACCTGAAGATCGCCGTCGAGCCTGCCGTCGCCGTTGATCCAGAAATCGGCCGGCTGAGCCGAGGCTTCTTGATTCTTGATATAGGAGTTCGCGGTGCCTCCGCTAATCGCGGCCACGGCCATATCGAGCGCATTCACGGAGGCGGTAAGCGGCTCGCCGTCGGTGACATAGTTCTCCTCGTCATAGACGAGGGTGCCGATATTCGTGGCATTCTGGCCGATCTGCGTGACCTGCGCCTCGGTTAGGTGGTAGAATTGGTCGAGGTGTTCATCGCCGCCCTGAAGGCCTTCCATCTCGTTATGATCGACGACAACACCGCCGACGAGGCTGTCCGCGACATTAGCGTAAAGCGCAACCGGGACGGCATTAAGCGGTTGGCGCGGGGCGAGCCGTTCGCCATCGACTATTAGCTGAACCCACAGCATTCCGGCAAAATCGACATCCATCGGGGTGATATCGCCCAAAACGGCGTCGAAGAGGCCCTTAGTCACTGTGACGGAGTTAGTCTCGCCCCAAATTGAATCTCCGCCAACCTCGGCATTCCAGAGTGAAAAGCCTATGTTGACAGTGCCCTCGATCGCGACACCGCCCGGATCGGTGAGCTTGCCCTGATACCCGATTCTTTGCGGGAAGGCAAACGCCGTCAATCCGACGACCAATGTCAAGATGAGGACAAATCTCGTTCTGCTCATCTTTCCTCCTGAGTTAGAATGAAGTTTTCGATTGATGTTTCTTTTGTTCATAAGATCCCCTTTTTTAAAAAAGGAAAAGTCATTGGCCGCAATGCGGCACAAACTTAAATATTTCGGGAATTATTGTTAGCCAATTTCGGTGGAAATGGTCGCGAGAAAACAGTCACATTCTTTCATAAGTCTCCGTTTTATTCTGTTTGCAAAACTTCAATTTTGATATAAACCCATTGATCCTCGCCCGTCAAACCGCCCTTCGCTTGAGCCGGTGCGCGAAGTTGCATCCACACTGCGACGGATTCGCCCGGCATAATACGCTCTGCGGCGTTCTTGTTCTTAATCCCGAAAACAGGCCCCTCGGCCTTCTTTGGGACGAACCCGACAACATCCTCCGAGCCTTCGGTATTAAAATCCTTTTGGTCAACCGACTCGACATCCATATCGGTGGTGACAACGCTCATGACATAGGCATTTGGCTCGCGCGTGTCTTTGTCCTCGTGGGGAAAGAACGGCCCGGGGCTATCCTGCGGAATCGAAAGGCAAAGCTTTTGAGGGGAGTTGCTCGTGTTGATGAAAATAATCCTATCGCGGCCTTCCATTGTGCGAATCTCCATAGGGAGAAGCGCTTCGTTGAGGAACCAGCCCTTGCCCTCGATTACGAAGGAATGGTTGAAACCCCCGATTCGCGGGCCGAAACAAAGCTCACTGCTTTTGATTTTGTTGTCGGCGAAGGCCTGAAAGTAATAGGCCAGATGCGGCCGGTTTTTGGTATTGACGCGGATAACCCTTTTCACGAACCATATCGAGCGGTCAGATTGGTCTTGTTCGGCCACGAAGGTTTCCTCCTCGGAGAAACGGCCGTCGCCGTCGAGGTCGATGAAGAGTTTGACCCAATAGGGAAGGCTCTGACTATCCCCGGCATTGAAGCGCACGCGAAACTGATATGTCCCGCCGTTGTGACCCTCGTCCGGTTCGACGCCGTCATCGACAAAACCGTCCTCGCCGGTCCATGTGAGATTCCAATCGCCGAAACAAAGCCCGGGCATCGCAAAACAAAGGATAGCAACAGCTATCGTAATCCGTCTAAAAGACATAATACTCCCCAATTAGAATACGAATCCCCACTAATCTACAATCCATTTTAATATAATATACTGTTTTTCATGGTCAAGGAGTAATTTTTATTTTTTTTCGCTTAAATTTCCTCTTCGCTGAGACCGAGCGTCTTCATTCTGGAATATATCATTCTACGGGTGATTCCAAGTAGCTTTGCGGCTTTCGATTTATTGCCGTCGGATTTGCGAATCGCTTCGAGCAGGGCCTCGCGCTCTATTTGATCGAGCGTTCGCGGGGAAGGCGGTATATCGAGATTACAGGACAGGTGTTTTGCTTCGATCATTTCCCCCTCGGCAAGGATTTCCGCCCGTTCGAGCACATTGAAAAGCTCGCGGATATTGCCGCGCCATTTGGAATCGACGAGCCTTTCGAGTGCGGACTTTGCGATTCCCGCAGAATAGGATGTTTTTTTCAAGAAATATTCCACGAGGGCCGGAATATCCTCGACTCGTTCCTCGAGCGAGGGCATCTTTATCGGAAAAACCGCGATTCTGAAGAAAAGATCGTCGCGAAAATCGCCGCTTTTGGCCGCGGATTCGAGATCGCGGTTGCTCGCGGCGATGAGGCGAATATCGACCTTTATCGGGTTAATGCCTCCGAGGCGGTAGATCATTCGATCTTGTATTGCGCGGAGGAGCTTCGCTTGAATCCCCTGCGAAAGCTCGCCGATCTCGTCGAGAAACAGCGTCCCTCCATGGGCAAGCTCGAACCTTCCGGGCTTTGATTTGTGCGCGCCGGTAAAGGCGCCTTTCTCGTGGCCGAAAAGCTCGCTCTCGAGGAGCTGTTCCGATAGCGAGGCGCAGTTCACCGGAATGAACGGCCCCTTCGACCTTTTCGATGCGGAGTGAATCGCGCGGGCGGCGAGCTCTTTGCCGGTGCCGGTGTCCCCCAAGAGAAGCACTGTGGAATCGTTGCCTGCGGCCTTGGAGATCAGCGCCATCGTCCGCCGCATCGCCTCTGATACGCCGGCGATCAGCTCGTCGGACAGGTCGCCGGTTCTCCTGAAGCCCACCTCGGCGCGAAGCCGCCGCGATTCGTCGATCTTCGTGACGAGAAGGGCCATCTCGTCGAGGGAGAAGGGTTTGACGATATAGTCCTCGGCGCCGGCCTTCATTGCCGCGACCGCGGTGTCGATTCCTGCGTAGGCCGTCATGAGTATGACCGGCAAATCTTGATAAAGCTTCTTTGCCCTTTTAGTTAGCTCGACGCCGTCCATATCGGGCATCCTGAGGTCGGTGATGAGAAGCTCGTAGCCGTTTTCAAGCTCGGCAAGCGCTTCCTTTCCGGATGTGGCAGCCTTGACGAAATGCCCGTCGTCCTCGAGGCGGTTCGACAGGAGCAGGCCCATTCTCGGCTCGTCGTCGGCGATTATAATTCGCATTTCAAACCCCTCTTTTCTTTGAGATCGGCGAAGACTTTTTGCACATGATCCCAAAATGCTATGTTTTCGGGAAGTTCGTCGAGGTTGAACCATTCGACTCGGTCGCTTTCGGAGAGTGGCCGCGCCTCGCCGCCCTCGATCTCGCAGATGAAATAAATATTTAGCGTGAGGTATTCGTTCTCGCCTCGATAGATATCGATATAGAAGCCTAAAAGCTCGACCGGCTTCACCTCGAGGCCGGTCTCCTCGAGCACCTCGCGCACAACGCCGCGCTCCGGGTGCTCGCCATACTCGAGAAAGCCTCCGGGGATATCCCAATACCCCTTGAACGGCTCGATTGTCCGGCGAATAAGCAGAATCTCGCTACCTCGAAGCACGAGCCCCGCGGCGCAGGGGACGCTGTTTCGGTAAAAAACACTGCCGCAAGAGGGGCAGACCTCGACAGGATGGCCGTCGGAGGAGCGTTGAGTCCACTGTGTTCTCTCGCCGCATTTGGCGCAGAACCTCGCCGCTTGGTAGTTATCGGGATTTTTAATTTTTTTCGACATAACATCCCCTTCGAGATTGCATTTTCGGGATTAATATAATATCTTTTGCAGGCATAATCCATATTGAAACAAAACTTCCTCGTTCATGGAGCAGTTGTGAGTTCGTTAATAAAAATAATCATTCTGGCGATAATTCAAGGGATAACGGAGTTTCTGCCGATTTCCAGCTCGGGGCATCTCGTCATCGGGAAGGCGCTTTTCGGCTTCGAAAGTCCCGGCGTGGGTCTGGAGCTGTCGCTTCATTTCGGCACCTTGATTGCGATTATTGTCTTTTACCGGCATGACCTTCGAGACATCCTCCGGGGCTTCTTCGCCGAAAAACCCCGTTTTTCGGGGACTTCGTCGAAAATGCTGTCGTTCATCCTGCTTGCGACCGTTCCGGTCGGGGTCTTGGGAGTGATCTTTAACAATTCGATCGAGCCTCTGTTCGCAGATGTCAGATTCGTCGGGACATCCCTTTTTGTCACCGGGGCAATACTCATATCGACTGCTTTCTTTCGGCGCGGCGGCGCGAGTGTCGGCCTCCGCTCTGCGATTATTGTCGGCCTTGCGCAGGCCGTCGCGATTCTGCCGGGGATCTCGCGTAGCGGCGCGACGATCTCCGTCGCGAGGATGATCGGAATCGAGCCGGATTCCGCGGCGAGGTTCAGCTTTCTCATCGCGATTCCCGCAATCGCTGGCGCGATAGTTTACGAGCTTATTAAGTATCCTGCGGATTTCCAATGGGCCTACATCTCGGGGATTGCCATCTCAGCGGTAGTCGGCTATTATTCGCTCAAACTGCTTATCAATATCGTCAGGTCTGATAAGTTATGGGTTTTCGGCCCATACTGCCTTATTCTCGGGCTTGCCGTGGTTCTTTTTATGAAATAGAGGCGTTATGGAAAAACCATATATTTCACTTCATAATCACACCGAGTATTCGCTATTGGACGGAGCATGCCGAGTCGGGGAGATTGTGAAACTCGCCGCGCAGTTCGGTATGGATTCCCTCGCGATTACCGACCACGGCTCGCTATTCGGCACGATACCGTTCTACAAGGCCGCGCTCGACGCGGGAATCAAGCCCATTATAGGTCAAGAGACATATATTTCGCCGGGCGATATGCGCGACAAAAACCCGACCACCGAGGGGCCGAGTTCCGGATTCCACCTTCTTCTTCTCTCGAAGGACGAAACGGGCTATAAGAATCTGATGAAGATCTCCAGCGCGGGTTACACAGAGGGCTTTTATTACAAACCGAGGGTGGACAAGGACTTTCTCGCGAAACACTCCGAGGGGCTTATCGCCTCGACGGCATGCCTCAAGGGCGAAGTGCCGTATAATCTTCTCCGCGGAGATATCGACGGCGCAAAGCGCGCACTCGGTTCACTTTGCGACATCTTCGGAAAGGACAATGTCTATATCGAGATTATGGATCACGATATCCCCGAGGAGCGCAAGGTTCTTCCGGGCTTAGTCTCGCTCTCGCGGGAGACCGGAATCCCGCTCATCGCGACTACCGACGCGCATTACCTTCGGCCGGAGGACTACGAATTCCACGACCTTCTGCTCTGCCTGCAAACCGGAAAGTTCGTCGATGACGCCGACCGTATGCGCTTTTCGAGCAACCGAATGTTTTTCCATTCGCCCGAAGAGATGGAGCAGGTTTTCGCAGATTATCCCGAGGCCCTCGAAAACACGCGCGAGGTCGCCTCGAGGTGCTCATTCGATATCGCCCCGCACAAGGCCTTTCTTCCGAAATTCCCGATTCCCGAGGGCTACACCGATATTTGGGACTATATCAAAAGGCGCACAAATCAAGGCCTCGAGCGACTCTACGGCGAAATTACTCATGAGATTCGCGAACGGGCGGATTATGAGCTCGACACGATCATGAAGATGGGCTTTTTGGGCTATTACGCAATCGTTGCGGATTTCACCGATGCGGCGAGGGCGCGCGGAATTCGCGTCGGCCCGGGAAGGGGTAGCGGCGCGAGCAGTATTGTCGCTTACGCCATGGGAATCACGAATATCGATCCCCTGCGCTACGGCCTCCTTTTCGAGCGCTTTCTGAACCCCGAGAGGGTATCGCTCCCCGATTTCGACATCGATTTCGAGGATAAATATAGAGAACGAGTTATCGACTATGTCAAGGAAAAATACGGCGAGGAATCGGTTTGCCAGATAATCACCTTCAATTTTATGAAGGCGCGAGGCGCGATCAAGGATGTCGGCCGGGTTCTGCGAATGCCCTACGATTTCGTGGATTCTATCTCGAAGCTTATCCCGCAAAACCTTTCTATCGATCAAGCCCTCGAGCAGGTTCCCGATTTCAAAAAGGTTTATGAAACCAACCCGGAGGCCACAAAGCTAATTAATTACGCGCTAAAGCTCGAAGGCCTTCCGCGCCACGCCGGAAAACACGCCGCCGGAGTTGTTATCACCCCCGGCCCGTTGACCGACTTCGTCCCGCTTTTCAGAACAAACAAGGACGAGATCACAACCCAATACGATTGGGTCTCGGTCGAGAAGATCGGGGTTGTGAAGATGGACTTCTTGGGGCTGAAAACACTATCCGTAATCTCGGAGGCCGAGCGAATGGTTCGTAAAAACCGCGGCGAGGAGATCGATGTCGAAAGGCTTCCCTTGGACGACACTGCGACCTTCGAACTGCTCTCGCACGGCGACACACTCGGCGTGTTCCAGTTCGAGTCGGACGGCATGACGCGCTATCTCCGCAAGCTTCACCCCGATCGAATCGAGGATATGATCGCGATGAACGCGCTTTACCGCCCCGGGCCGATGGACTTTATCGACGACTATATCGATAGAAAACATGGTAAGAAAGTTGACTTTCCGCATAAAGTTCTCGAGCAGATTCTATCCGAGACCTACGGGATCATTGTCTATCAGGAACAAGTGATGCAGATCGCCCGCGAGATGGCCGGTTTCTCCTACGGACAGGCGGATATCCTCCGTAGAGCCATGGGCAAAAAGAAGCACGACGAGATGATGGCGATGCGCGAGGATTTCGTCAAAGGCGCTCTGGAAAAGAAGATAGACAAGGCCTCTGCGCTCAAGGTCTTCGATATGATGATGGAATTCGCGCGCTATGGCTTCAATAAATCTCATTCGGCGGCCTATTCCGTGGTTGCCTACCAGACGGCCTATCTGAAGGCGCATTATCCGAACGAGTTCATCGCCGCGAACATGACGAACGAGATGGACGATCAGGACAAGCTCTCGCAGTTCATTGACAATGCGCGAAAATTGAGCATTGAGGTGCTTCCAGTCGATGTTAACCGCTCCTTTGCGGTTTTCGAGGTCGAAGGGGGAAATATCCGTTACGGCATCGCCGCTGTCAAGAATGTCGGTGCCGGCGCCGCGGAGGCTATCGTCGAGGTGCGGGAGAAGGACGGCCGCTTCGAGAACATATTCGATTTCTGCGAGCGTATCGACCTTCGCCTTCTCAACCGCCGAGCGTTAGAATCGCTGGTTTGCGCCGGCGCGTTCGATTCTTTGAACGCCAACCGCGCCGAGCTGATGGCCTCGATTCCGGAGGCCCTCGCTTGGGCGGCCAAATCGAAAAATAGCGATATTGCGGCCTCCGCCGGCGACCTATTCGCTTCGGACGACTCCTTGAAAAGATACCCAGACCAGATCCGCACCGAGCCATGGAACAAGAAAACTACCCTCGATAAGGAAAAAGAGGCCCTCGGTTTCTATTTCAGCGGCCATCCCCTGAACCGATATCTCGACGAAATCAAGGCCTTCACGAACACCAACCTCTCGGAAATCCAAAGCAAGGGAGTTGGATCGACAGTAGATATTGCGGGCATGTTGACCTCGATCGAGAAAACTATGACAAAGAAGAATGAGCTGATGGCCTTCGGGACAATTGAAGACACCGCCGCATCGGCCTCGATTGTCTTTTTCCCCGAAATATATCGAAATAATTCTAACATCATCGAGAAAGACAGTATGCTTTTTATTCGCGGGAAATACCAAGAAGACAGCCGCGGAGGAAAGATAGTCGCCGAAGAGATTATCCCGCTGGACGATCTTCGCGATAAGTTGTTGAAAAACCTACACATAAGGATCGAGGTCGGCGCACCGGCCGAGGAGATCACCGAGGTGAAGGCACTCCTTTCAGAGCATCCGGGGAATATTCGCCTTCGCCTTCATATTGTCGGCCAAGACAAGACATGGCGCGCGATCAGCGCCGAGTTCGACAACGACGGAAGCAGGGAGCTTGTTTCCAACCTTCGGAAGATACTCGGGGAGGATGATGTATGGATAAGCGGATGATCCTGAGGATTGTTTTTTTTGCGATTGCCGCGATTTTGACCTCGCTTTCTTCCTGCGCCTTTTTAAACGCCGGCCCCCATCCGCAAAAAGGAGCTCATTCAGACGAAAACAGTCCTTGGCCTCAACCCGTTTACGAATCGGAAGAGCATCCGGTTCATACTCCCATATCGTCATTTGAAATCGACTCGGTCGCCGCAGATTTCGCGAGACGGTTTCGATGGAAGGACTCGGCGCACCACCTCGGAAAGAAGGCCTCGCTTTCGAGCTTGGATCGATACCTTCTCGGCTATTCCGAGCTAATGCTCCGTCATTATAGCAAGGCCTTAGTGAACCTCGCCCCCCTCACCGAGGACAGTTCCTCGGCGATTCATGAGTATGTTTTGTTCGATTACGCCGATGCCCTCGCCGGCCTCGACTCGACTAAGAGGGCAATCGTAGTTTTCAGCGGCATCAAAGACCCCGCCCTCGAGGAACAGGCTTTGAGCCGGATTTACAGTATCAATAAAAAACACGGCTATCTCGCCGCCGCGGGCAAGTCGCTCGACGATCTTGTTAAAAAATACCCGAAGCACTTCTCGCAATCGAAGATTTCGTTAGAAAGAGCGGAACTGGCGCTTTCCGCGAAAGACACAGCGGCCGCAGTCGGGCACTACAGCTCAGTAATCGGCGATGGCACGGGCTCTAATGTTGTTAAAGCGGCCTCCGCGCTCGAGCGGCTCGGTAAACTCTCGGGGAAAAATCTCTTCCTCGCGGGGAAATCCGCGGTGAACTCTAAAAATTATGCCTCCGGGGAAGAATGGATCGGGAAATATATCGCCTCGGGGGGAAAGGAAAACCTCGGCGAAGCGCACTACCTCCGCGCGAGGGCGATCTCCCGCAGAGGCAGATATAGCGAGGCTGTCACGGCCTACAAGAAAATCGTTAAAGAAAAGCTTTACAATTCAGCTTGGGCTGAATTGGGCATCGGCTACTGCTATCGCAAACTCGAAAGATTCGCCGATGCTAAAACACATATCGACCTCGCGATCTCGCAGGGCGTCGGCTCAAACGCCGAGGCCGAAGCGCTTTGGGAGGGTGTCGAGCTTGCAGAGGATATGGACGATTACAAGTTAGCCGCCGAGTATGCCGCCAAGCTCGCGAAAAAATACCCGAACCACGATTTAGGCGACAACGGCGCGATTTGGGCCGGTTTGTCCAACTTCCTCCTCGGCGATTTTACTACAGCGGAAGCGCGGTTCGCCGAGATTCCTCGTCGTTACAGCGACCGGAGCTTCGTCGATACCGGCAAGTTTTGGAGCGGGCTATCGAAGATTGCCGCCGGCGATAAGGCCGGATACGAAACCCTTCGCGAGGTATCTCAATCCCCCGAACGAAGCTATTATCGATTTTACTCGATCGAGGTCCTAACTCAAGTTCCGCTTCCCAACCCGGCGAAAAGCCGCTCACAGCGCTGGATGAGCTTCTCCGAGGCGATCGATAAAGCGGGCGAGTCGCTTTCCGAGCTTGGCCATAGGGAATACATTCTCACTATCGAGGGCAAATCGGCGGAAAGGGCGGAGATCTTCGCCGCGATGGGGCTTGTCGAACGGGCGCGCATCGAGTTCAGCAACTGGTCGAACGAGCTCGAACAAAAACCGCCGGTCAAGTTGTCCCTCATGGCGGTCGCCGAGCAATGGGGCCTCACCGAGGCCGCCTACGACCTCGGGCTTGCCCTTGTTCGCGACACGGGCGGATACTCCTCCGCCCCGAAAAATATCATACGATTGGCATTCCCTGCATTCTTTCAGGAAATAATCTTCGCCACAGCGGAACGCGAATCCATCGATGCCGCTCTACTTTACGCGGTGATGAGGCGCGAGAGTAGGTTCGATCCGCATGTTGTAAGCTATGCCGGCGCCGTCGGCCTGTTTCAAATAATGCCGCAGACAGGCGAGAACCTCGCAAATCGCCTTCACGAGAGCAAAGATTTTACAAGTGACGATCTATACGATTTCCGAACATCTATTCGTTATGGCGCGCGTTATTTGGCAGACCTTTTGCGTGAAAATGAATTGCCTGAATACGCCCTAGCGGAGTATAACGCCGGGCCGACGCCCTTGAAAAGATGGAAAAAGACGCCTCACGAACGCTATCGCTCCGCCTTCGTCGAGGGGATCGATTTTCAGCAAACCCGGCATTACGTCAAGGCCGTGCTCGGCGATTATTACGCCTATAAAGAGCTTTGGGATGGAGCGTTTTCAATCGAGGATGAATGAAAAAAGCGATTTTCGCAACAATATTTTTGCTCGCAATGACGGTATTCCCGGCCCCCGCCGCGAAGGGTGGCCTTCAAACGCTTGTGTATCCGCCTTTTAAGCACAGCTGGGGGATAAACAAGGGAACCGAGGCCAAGCTCGATATGCTTCTCGGCAACGCCACCGATTTCGACAACCCGCAGGGCCTCGCTGTCACCCGGCTGATCCGCACCGACAACCCGAAGGACGACCGCGACGATGACGAGCTCTCGGCCTACGGCGTCAATGCCGGCAGGGATCAAATCATCTATAATGTTAGCATGTATAACCTCGCGCTTTACGGCTCGAGCGGCTCGGGGAAGAACCAGTTCAGCTCGCCGCGGGGGATCGCCGCCGACCCGAAAGGCGATGTCTTTATATGTGACACCGGCAACCGAAGAATAGTCCGCCTCGAGCACGGCAAGAAGGGCCTGACTTGGGTTTCCTCCTTCGGAGAGGATATCCTCGAGGAGCCGCACGATGTCTCCCTCACCGAGTCCGACACGATCTTTGTCACAGACAGGGCGAAGGGGACAATCGAGATATTCACCTACGGCGGCAAGCATGTCCGAACAATCAAGGGTCTCTCGAATCCGCGCGGAATCGCGATAGACAACCCAGCGATCACGAAATCGCGCTATGCCGAGCGGGCTATTTATGTCATCGACGGCGACGGCACTCAGCTTCGTAAGTTGGACTATCAAGGCAGAGTCATTGCCACCTTCGACGCGACTAAGATCGCCGGCTCGGACGGCAGGCTCAAATATATCGCCCTTGATTTTTACGACAACGCATGGGTGACCGATTCGGTCAACTGCCGTATCTATAAATTCGACAACGAGTTAAACTATATCGCGGCCATCGGCGAGTGCGGAGACAAGGATTACCAATTCGAGAACCCGACCGGAATCGCGATATGGCGCCGTTTCGGGCAGGTTATTATCGCCGAGCGAAGATCGGCGCAATATTTCTGGGTCGGTTCCGATGTCGCAAAATTCGATATCCGTCTCGGTAACGACCGCGACGACATGCCAACTGCGATCCTCGATATCACGCTCACCGATCGCGCCTATGTCAGCATCACGATTAAAAAAGACGGGCAAATCATCCGCGAGCTATTGACTCATAAGCGTTTCAAGCACGGCCTCAACACCTTTCGATGGGATTTGAAGGACGTCTCGGGAAACCGTGTTCCACCCGGGGAATACGAGTTCGAGCTTTTCATGGAGCCGACCTACTCGAGCTACGGCTATTTCGACAAAACCTTCTCGAAAAAGGCCAGGATCGGTGGCTAATCCGCGCCCGGGGGATGTTCTCCAGCTTCGAATCGACACGCCTGCCTTCGGAGGATTCGGCGTAGCCCGTCATGAGGGGATTGTCGTTTTCGTGAGGTTCGCCTACCCCGGCGAGTCTGTTTTGGCGAAGGTGGTCGAGCGCAAGAAAACCCTGCTTTTCGCGGAGACTGTCGAGGTTCTCGAGGCCTCTCCAAATCGCCGAAAACCGCCATGCCCGTCCTATGGCCTCTGCGGCGGATGTTCCTGTCAGGAAATAGATTACGAAGCGCAGTTTGCGCTGAAGGTCGAGGTAGTCGAGGATTGCATGCGGCATATCGGCAAGATAGCCGATTTCCCCGAACCGGAGCTGATCCGCGCCGACCGCGAGTTCGGATATCGCAATAAAATGGAGCTTTCTTTCGGCGAGGACGATGGCGGAATCTTCCTCGGACAGCATATTCGCGGCCGCTTCAATAAACTCATTACCGCCGAAAGATGCCTTTTGATGCCGGAAGTCGGTCGGGATATCGCGACATCGGTTTCGGAGGCCGCGCGAAGCGCAGGGCTCGAGGCCTACAACAACTATAGAGATTGCGGATTGCTTCGCCATCTCACGCTTCGCTTCTCGGAAACCGACGGCGGCGTGATTGCCGGAATCACCGCGAGATCGCCGGAGATAGACCGAATTCGGACATTGCTCGAACCGGCGAGGGATAGATTCACCGAGTTGGTCGGCTCGTCGATGGTGCTGAACGAGCGTGTCGGAGACACCGCAAAGGGCGAGGTGACTAACCTTTTCGGAAGAAGCTATATCGAGGAGGAGATGCTCGGGCTTCGTTTTCAAATCTCGCTCGAAAGCTTCTTTCAGACGAACACGCGCATGGCGCGAGTCTTCTATTCTAAAATCCTCGATTTCGCGGGCGAGGCGCCGAACTGTGTCGCCTTCGACCTCTTCTCCGGAACCGGGACTATCGCGCAGATCCTTTCGCGCCGCTTCGCGATGGTTGTCGCTATCGAGAATGTCGAACGCGCTGTGCACGATGCGCGAATCAGCGCGGAAAACAACGATATCTCCAATGTCGAATTCATCTTCGGCTCGGTCGAGAAACAGCTCGCGGGGGCTATCGGTAAATATCGGCCGGAATTGGTCGTCCTCGACCCGCCTCGAAGCGGAATCGCGAAAAGCTCCCTCGAAAAGATCATCGAGTGCCGCCCGAAGGCCATTGTTTATGCCTCTTGCAACCCGACGACACTCGCGCGCGATCTGGCGATGTTGACCGAGAGCTACATCATCTCGCGCGCCGCGATCGTCGATATGTTCCCGCAAACCTACCATATCGAGTCGATAGTCCGTTTGGACGGCAAAGATTAATCGTTAAGTTCGGAAGATATTCTTCATCTTGGGCTTGAAAAAAGTGATATTAATCGATATTTTTATATAGATGTTGACCAGTTTTGAAATATGCCCTTGGAGCAGGCTCTCGCCGGCGACCTTCTCATTTTGGGAAGAGCGCCTCTGCGCTTGGGTTTCCGAGCCGGCGAACACATGGTCAAACCTCGCCTATATCCTCGTGGGTATCTTTCTGCTGGCGAAGAACAATAAAATTCGTTGGTCGCCGGTGAAGTTTTTCGCATGGATATCAATCCTCGTGGGAATCACCTCCGGGCTATACCACGCTTCGTGTTCGTTCCTTTTCCAATGCACCGACCTCGCCTCGATGTTTCTGGTCGTTTCGCTTATGTTGACGCTGAACCTTCGGCGCTTGGGACTTCTCAAGCCGCGCGAGGTCTATTTCTTTTTCTGGGGGAACTTCACTTGCGCTATGGCGATTCTGTTGAATTTCCATATGGCCGGCCGGATTGTCTTCATCGCACTTTTAGCGCTCGCGATCGGGATTGAAGGCTATTTATACATGACCCGCGGCGAATACGCCATCAAACCGCTGATCATTGCTATCGCGATATTTGGGGTGTCTTTCATCATATGGCAACTCGATCTGAAAGGTCTTTTGGCGAGGCCGGACAACCATGTTTTTCAAGGCCACGCGCTTTGGCATGTCGTTAACTCATTCTCGTTCATATATTTATATCGATTTTACGAGCAATTCCAAATCCTCTCGCCGAGACGGCTTCGCCTGATCGAGAAGCATTCATCCTCGCCCACCGAATGGCTTTATGGCAAGCTAAAAGGAACTCCCCGAGCGGATTCTCCGAAATCAACCGCGTAAGAATAGCTGATATGCCCATCCCAAGGCTATTGCCGCGATGAGCGAATAGCGCTGAATCGCCTTCCTTTTGGGGGTGGTCGCCCATTTCCGAAGCGGTCGCCCGAGGCAATGCCCGAGGAATACTGCTAAACCCCAAGCCGAGAAAGCGATCCCGCCGATAATTAGCAATGGATTCGCGATAATCGCATCGATGAACCTCAGCTCGGAAAGCGCCGCGAATGCGGTTGCGGTGCCGCATGCTGGGCATCTTAGGCCAAGCAACTCTCTCGATGGGCAAAAAAGCGCACCGCTCGGAATCAGTGGCAGAAAAATCCGCGCCGCTAAACCGGCGAAAAGCCCGATTAGGCTCCATACGCCGTGAATAGGATCGACAAAGCCCTTATCCTCCAAACGAGGCCGCACCGATCAGGCTGAGAAGCGCCCCGCCGAAAAGTATCGCGAAGGCCACTCCGCAAACGCAACAGACGATTAAAGGCAAAAGCACAGCCATCACCGCGGTTTTATTCTGGATACCATGCGCCTCGCGAAGGCCGTTGATGATGATAACCATCCCCCAAATAGACGAAACGATCGAGCCGATAATTGGGATGACATTGGCCAACGAGGAGGACATGGAGTAAGCGACTACCCTATAGGTTGTCTCGAAGTTCTCCTCCGCGCCGCCGAGGATTATCAGCATAAGATGGTATAGGCCGGCCTGAAGGAAGGATGCCGCGGCGATTGCTATCGGAGCAAAGACTAAATAGATAAAGAATCCGGCGATTCCTGCGGTCAATTCACCTCCGGTGTTGGATAACTGATCGGCCATCCCCAACATCGCAAGCGGGGTGATGCTCAGCGCTTTGGCTAAAAGCGCCCAGATTTGGGCAACTATTGCCCCGATCGAACCGACGATGACGGCGTAGAAAAGCGGCATCCCGAAACCGCCACTGCGAGGCATTCTCGAAAAGAAACTACTGCTACTAAAAAGGACCTGCTTGATGTTTTCTATTATGGCAGGGAAAAAGCCTATAGTTTTGTAGTTCTCCCAAGGACAGCCTCCTGTGGAGGAGTTCTTTGCCGAAAAAGGCTCGAAATTCGGCGCGGCCTCTTTATCGACTTGGTCTTCCGGCGAAACTGAAGCTCCGCAGTTAGTGCATCTATTTTCGGCGATCCTTCCCCCGCAATAGGGGCAAAATTTTTCCATTCATCCTCCTTTGAACACCCTGTTATAAACCACAACGCCAGAAATATTCGATTATAGATCGATAATCTCGAACACAACCCTGCGGTTTTCCTGCCTTCCGTTTTCTGTCGAGTTGTCCGCGATAGGTTGCGATTTGCCGTAACCTTCAACTTTTAGCCGACGTGAATCGATGCCCTTCTCGATCAACCATCCGGCGACCGCGGCGGCCCTGTCTGTGGAAAGCTTTTTGTTATAGGCCTCGGTGCCGAGGCTGTCGGTATGACCCGCGATCTCGACCACGAGCTTGGGGTTCTCGTCGAGAATCGATTTCACGCGATTGAGCTCGCCGATAGACTCGGGCCGGAGTGTGTATTTGTCGAAATCGAAGAAGATATTTTTAAGGACTGTCTGCGCGCCTTTCCTGAAGGGCGAGATGAAGATATCGTGGTGGATCTCGCTGTAGGCCTCGGCGGAGGTTAGATCGAGGTTGGCGCTGGAGGGGAGATAGTCCGCCTTCTCGGCGACATAACCGAAGGCCTCTCCGACTGGAAGAACGATCATATACTCGCCGGTGATGTCGTTGCTCATAACGGAGCCCATCTTTTCGCCGCCGGCGAGCCTTTCCCATGAGATTCTCGCGCCCACCGGCGTCGAGTCCGGTTCCATCACCCTGCCGGAGACTGTGACCACTGCGCCGGGCCTCGCCTCAGATGGAAGGGTGATCATCCATATATCGCTTGCGCCGAATCCGCCCTCGGCGCTGGAGACGAAATAGGCGACCTCGCCGCTGGCGGGTATTGTATAATAGGCGTCCCATCCGGCGGTGTTGACCTGTTTGCCGAGGTTTTCGGGTTTCGACCAGCGCTTCCACGAATCGTCGAGACGCTCGGATTTATACATATCCTGACTCCCGAGACCAACGCGGCCGTTCGTCGAGAAATAGAGCGTTTTGCCGTCGGCGGCGAGGAAAGGCGTGCCGTCCGTTCCGCGGGTGTTGATATCGCTTCCGAGGTTCATCGGCGCGCTCCATCGGTTGGAGCCGTCGGGAAACGCGCGGGAGACATAGATGTCCAGATCGCCCAAACCGTCCTCGCGTTCGAGCGCGAGCAGAAGAATATTTCCGCCGTGGGCGAGAAATGCGCTCGTCAAGCGGTTTTTATTATAGTAATCGGCTATCTCAAGCGGTTCCGGATCGCGCCAAAACCCGCCGGAGATATTCGCTATGCTGAATCCGCTACTTTTAGAGCCATCGGTGTTATAGACTCCGGCGAGCAGGGCCGCAGTGCCGCTCGGGGAGATAGACAGGACTCCGTCGTGCCAATTAGTGTTAAGCGGTTTGCCGATATTTTCCGCTTTGTTCCATTGGCCGGAGGAGTTCTTTTCCGAGAAGTAGATATCCTGCTTTCCGAAGCTCGCGGGGTTGCCATCGACAATGAAATATAGGGTTTTCCCGTCGGGGGAGATCACGGGGGCGAGCTCCTCGTAGGGGCTATTGATCGACGCGCCGAGGTTGACCTTTTTAACATTCGGGTCCTCCGGCGCGGAGATTATTCTCAGGAGTTCGAGGATAGGCTCCTTTTGCCTCTCATCGCCGATAGCGGCGAGAACCGCCTCCAGCTCGCGCCGCGCCGCGTTCCAATCCCTCATCGCGATATAGACATTGGCGATTTCCCTTTGTATCTTGATCTCGTCGCGCCTATCTACTCCCGGGGCCTTTCCGGACTGCTCGAAAACTCTCAAGGCTTCTTCGTATCTGCCCTCTTCGAAAAGTTGCTTGCCCTTGAGAAAAATTACCGGCAAACGCGCCGAGAGTGTCGCGGTGAAGAGGCAGATCGCGATCGATAAATAAACCTTTTTTACAAACATATAAACCCACAGTTCTAACAGATGCGAGCTTTGATCTCGAGGCAATTGAGAAAAACCCGCTTCGACCCCTATAAAATCTAATTATAGTTATTATAAGCTAAAAAACAGCAATAAAAAAACCCGACCTGACGGCCGGGCTTGAGTTTCATATCCGAGGGCTTTCTCACCATTTAACGATATATACACATTCGGGGAATTGAAGTCCCCGACAGCACATATCGTCTTCATGTGTGATCGACACCGGTTTGCCGTTGTTGTAACGCTCGATATAGGCCTTCAGAAAGCCCATATCGTAGGCGCAGGGGCGCGGGTTGCGGCTGATAATGCGCGCCGAATTGTCGTCGAGATCGGTTATAATATACTCGCCGGAGTCGCCGCCTCTATGATGGGCTTGATAAAGTTCGTTGAGTTTCTCGATAGCCTCGCGGGCGGTTTTGACATTTATTATGCTTAAATCGAGAACCTCTGGAACCTCCTTGCCGATCGCGAAAAGCGCCGCGTCGCCTAACTCCGAAGCAATATCCGTGAAGGCATCGAGCCAGCTTTGCTCGGGATACCACTTTTCAGGATCGATCTCCGTAATGCCGTATTTTGCAAGTATCGCCCAAGCGACATCCTTGTTCATCATCCCCTCGATAATAGCACGCATCGTTCTACCTTTAACCTCGGCGGATGGCGATAATGCTGAGAATTCCGTCATCTAATCTCCTCGAAATATTATTGAATTAAATTTATTGAAGCCGGAGAAATCGAGATAATCTTATTTTTTGCCGCCTATCTTCTTTGGAGAGGCATGCTCCCACGCAACAACTATCGGGCTGACAATAAAGATCGAGCTGTATGTTCCAACAATGATGCCGATAATAAGCGTCAGCGAGAAATCGTGGATAACCGATCCGCCGAAAAAGAACAAACATATGACGACGAACAAGGTTGTAAGGCTTGTCAGCATAGTCCGAGTGATTGTTTGATTGAGGGAGCGGTTGACGAGGTCGTCGAACTTCTCTCTGAAGAGAATCCTCGTGTTCTCGCGAATACGGTCGGAGACAACGATTGTATCGTTGATAGAGTAGCCGACTATCGTGAGGATAGCCGCGACGACCGGCAGAGAGATCTCTCTTCCAAATATCGTGAGCAGGCCGACCGTGATGATGACATCATGGAACAAGGCCACAACGGCGCCGACTCCGAAGCGGAACTTGAAGCGGATCGTGACATAGATCAAGATCCCAAGTAGCGCGAAAAGAGTGGCCCAGATAGCCTGAGTGCGAAGCTCTCCCGAAACCTTCGGGCCGACAAGTTCCTGCCGGCGAAGATCTATCGAGCTTTCGCTATACTTGACCCGAAGTTGCTCCATAACGGCCTCGCTGGGCGTTTTGCCGTCAATTTCTATATCGGTGGGTATCTTGAAGAGAACGACACTGCCGTCCTCCAAGGATTGAATCTCGGCATCCGAGATGCCCAGACCGTCAACTATCGAACGAATCTCGGCTAAATTGGCTGTTTTGTCGAAGCCGACCTCGAGTATCTCGCCGCCTTTAAAGTCGATGTTATACCTAGGGCCGCCGTTGATAACGAGGGCGACTATAGTCGCAAGAATCAGAAGCCCGCTGAGCGCGAAGGCGAACTTCCGCTTGCCCAAGAAATCCCAACTGGTATCTTTGAGGAATTCCATCTTATCTCCTGACCATTATATAGAAAGCTTTTCGATATGGCGCCTCGATGTGACGAACTCGAATATGAGCCTCGTGACAACGATGGCGGTGATCATGCTGATTATGATGCCCATGAACAATGTCACTGCAAAGCCCTTGATCGGCCCTGTGCCGAAATTGTAGAGGATTGCGGCGGTGATGAGCGTCGTGATATTCGCGTCGATAATCGTTGTGAAGGCGCGTGAATAGCCGGCATCGATAGCCGTCCTAATCGTCTTGCCCGACCTGAGTTCCTCGCGAATTCGCTCGAATATAAGCACATTCGCATCGACCGCCATACCAATCGTTAAGATAATTCCGGCGATACCCGGGAGCGTCAGAGTCGCGCGGAACGCCGCCATTCCGGCCATCAGCGCGACGAGGTTGAGAACCAGCGCGATATCAGCAATCACGCCGCCCATTTTGTAATACATGATCATGAACAAAGCCACAACGAACAAACCAATAACAGCCGCCATAACACCCTTGCGAATCGAGTCCTCGCCCAAGGACGGTCCAACTGTGCGCTCGCTTTTGATGTTGAGCGGAACGGGTAGCGAGCCGGCGCGAAGCACGATGCTTATCATCTTGGCCTCGTCGAGCTCTTCAATACCTGTAATCTGAGCGTCGCCGGTAATTTTGCCCTTGATATTCGGGGCCGAATAAACCCTCTCGTTGAGGACGATAGCGAGCCTTCTGCCGATGTTCGAGCCGGTGACCTGCGCGAATATGCGGCTTCCCTGCGCGTCGAAGCCGAGATTGACAACGGGCTTGCCGGCAGATTGCGGGTCGCCGCCGCTACCGAAGCCAAAACTGGCCTTCTCGATACGATCGCCGGTAAGCTCGACCTTATCGCTAAGAAGATAAAGGAATCTGTATTGAACGCCGCGGATGATCTCGTCCTTCGCGGCCCAGACAAGAACACCGCCGCGAGGCAAGGCATCGATGACCTCGGGAATCTGGATTATACGGTTCACGATAGTGTATTCGCTACGGGGAACCATAATGACATCGCCCTCGACCTCTATATGCTGGCTGAAGGGGCGATTAATTTCTCCGGCGGCGGCATCGAAGGGCAGATCCTCGGGAGAGATGATACTGCTATCCTCGCCAAAGATATCCGAAGTGGCAACGGCCTCTTCCTCTTCAGGTTCCGCAACGGAATCCTCCTCCGCGGGGACAAGCTCTCCGGTGGAAGCGACCTTATCCTCGATAGCCTTTTCGTCTCCGGAGGCTGTGACATCGGCCTGATCGGACGATTCGTTGACTACCGGAACGGTCTCGCCCTTCTCTTTCTCGAGTTCCTGACGGTAGGCCTCTGTGATGAGGTTCGGATTCTCACGAAGAACGGCATCGATCTTCTCGACGGCCTGCGACACCTCTCTATCCCTGCGAACAAGCTGGAATTGGAGGATAGCGGTTTCTTTGATCAAGGCCCGTGCGCGTTCGGCGTCTTGAACCCCCGGAAGTGCAACCATGATTCGGTCGTTGCCGGCCTTCTGAATAACAGGCTCGGTGACACCGAATTGGTCAACACGGCTACGGACTACCTCGAGCGCTCCATCGACCGCCTTTGTCCGCTCTTCGCGGATCGCGTTAAGAACCTCGCTCTCGTTGCCGCCGAGATTCGGGAAGTATTCGACTATGTCGATCTTCTCCCTGCGCAATATACCGGGCAACACCTCGATAAAGTCCCTGTTCTGGGAATCGGAGAGTTTTTCGGCCTCGCGAAGTGCCGCGATAAACTGGCCATCGCGCTTTGTTGCCTTTGTTGTTAGGAGGCTGACCATGTCGGGCTCCATCAGAAGATCCATCCCGCCCTGAAGGTCTAACCCCAATTTAATCGATTTCGCAGAAAATTTCTGCTCTAAATCCGGACGCTCGACTTTATCCCTCTCGGTCAACAAGCTGAGCCTAAGCGTTGGATAGAGGAAGTAAAGAGACAATATCACGAGAACTACCGTGACAATCATTCGCCAAACCTGCGCGCCGCGCATGTTCTCCTCCTTATATTGTTATTCGTCATAAATTCAATTCAATAGAGGACGGCATTCTCCACCCTCCAAACATAAGAATTCACGATTATAAGATTATATAATCCATTTGTCAAAGGAAAAAATAAACCAACCATTATATTTTAAGCTATTAATTTCTATCGACACTCTATTTATAACACACCCCCCGGGCGTCGTCCGCGCATGCGCGGGCCGGCCGAGCGGAAAAAAATTTGTTTCATACTATCACTTCGCTACGCTCGGCCGGCGATTCCGGCGGCCCGGGAAAGCGAGCTTTCCCGAAGGCCGTCGGAATCACGACGCCCCGGGGGTTTTTGCGAGAGAAATTTTTTGCCATGAAAAAATCTTGAATTATCGAGAGGCCTTTTTCGTCTCGATAAGTGCTTCGAGGGCGGTCTCGTCGAGGATCGCGATGCCGAGTTTTTGGGCGTCATCGAGCTTGCTTCCGGTGGACTCGCCGGCGATAAGGTAATCGGTCTTCGCGGAAACCGTTCCGGTGACCTTTGCCCCGGCGGCGGTCAGCATCGCTTTGATCTCCTCGCGCGGGCGCGAAAGAGTGCCGGTTATGACGAAGGTCAGGTCTTGAAGAAATTTCGGCGCATTAACAACCTCCGGGCCTTGCGGCTCAATACCTGCCGATTTGAGCTTCGCGAGCAATGCTCGATTTTGTTCGTTTGAAAAGAAATTCACGACCGAGGCGGTAATCTCCGGGCCGATACCCTCGATCGCTGTGAGTTCTTCTGGTTGTGCGGATTGAAGCGCTTCTATCGACGAGAGGTTTTCTGCGAGTGTCCTCGCGACGACCTCGCCGACATGGCGGATTCCGAGGGCATGAATGAAGCGCCAAAGCGGCCTGCGTTTCGATTCGGCGATTGCGCGGAGGAGGTTCTCGGCGCTTTTTTCGGCGAAACGGTCGAGCTTGACAAGCTGGTCTTTCGTAAGTTTATATAAATCGGCGACATCGGCGATTAGGCCGGCAGAGAGGAACTGCTCGATCTGCTTCGGGCCAAGGCCGTCGATATCCATCGCGGAGCGCGAGGCCCAATGCTCGATAGTCTCCGCGATTATCGCCGGACAGCTGATATTCGGGCATCTGCGGAAGGCGTCGCCCTCCTCCTTGACAAGAAGCGCCCCGCAGACCGGGCAATTCTCCGGGGGGGTAATCTCTTTTTCCGCACCGGAACGAAGCTCGACCACCGGCTCGACCACCTCGGGGATAACATCGCCGGCCCTGCGGACAATCACCGTATCGCCGATTTTTATCCCGAGGCGGGCAATCTGATCCTCGTTATGAAGGCTCGCGCGCCTAACAGTCGCGCCGGAAAGCTCAACCGGCTCCAAGACAGCAACCGGCGTCACCGTCGCCGTCCGGCCGACATTCCAGAGAACATCGAGGAGTTTTGTGATCTTTTCTTGCGCGGGGAATTTCCATGCCACCGCCCAGCGCGGGCTTCGGGCGATCTCGCCGAGGATGCCCTGTTTCTCGATATCATCGACCTTGACCACAACGCCGTCTATCTCGAAATCGAGGCCGTCTCGTAGGGCGGCAATCTCGTTGAAATACTCGCGAACCTCCACCGCCCCATCGCATCTTTTAGCGTGGAAAACCCTTTTCAGCCCCAACTCCGCGATGAAATCGAGCTCCTCCCAATGAGTTCGCGGGGCGACCGCGCCCTCGATTTGGCCGAGGCCGTAAAACATCGCGTCCAGCGGGCGGCTCGCCGTAATCTTTGAATCGAGCTGGCGCAGGCTCCCGGCGGCGGCGTTTCGCGGGTTTGCAAACGGCTCCTCGCCGCGAAGGGCGCGCTCGGAGTTCATCCGCTCGAATTTCGCCTTCGGGAAGATCACCTCGCCGCGAACCTCGACCCGTGAAAGCTCTCGCCTAAGGCGAAGCGGAATCGAGCCGATAGTGCGGACATTCGCAGTCACATCCTCGCCGACAACACCGTCGCCGCGCGTCGAGGCCTGCACAAGTGAGCCGTTTTCATAAACAACCTCGATTGCCAGCCCGTCGAGCTTCGGCTCGCAGGTGTATTTTATTTGGTCGAGCGCCACCGATAGCGCGTCGCGGACTCGCGTGTTGAACGCGAAGAATTCGCCCTCGGCCGTGGCCTTGCTCAGGCTGAGCATCGGGAGATTGTGTCGAACCTGCTGAAACTCCTTCGAGGGTTCCGCGCCAACCCTCTGCGTCGGCGAGTCGGGCGTGATGAGCTCGGGGTTTTCCGCCTCGAGCTTGAGAAGCCTGTCGAACAGCGCGTCGAACTCGGCGTCGGAGATCGTCGGCCTATCGAGGACATAATAATTGTAGTTATGCCTTCGGATCTCCTCGCGAAGCCGCTCGATCTCGCCCTGTTTGCTGAATAGGTCTTCCATGTTTCTAAAGATAATTGATTTTCGACCGGAGTCAATATAGAAGGTATTGGGTTATGGGTGTTGGGCAAAAGGCAAAAGGCGGTTTACACGAAGCGCTTAGGAGTGCGCGTTTCCGAGTGAGGTTGATTGCGCTGATTTCGCCCACCCCGCGCGCTGTCACGATTTTTGCGATTCGGCAGTCTGGCGCTAACAGACATTTTTTCGCCGCACAAAAATCCCCTCCGCAACCCCAAGACCACCCCCGCGCCAGCGCGCCGCCCCCGGCCACCCTTGTGAAATGCCGTTTCGATACGCCCTTCGGGGCAACAGGGCGAACGCGTTTCGATACGAGCGAAGCTCTACTCAACGACCGGTGGTCACTGAGCGAAGTCGAAGTGCCGGTGGCTGAGTAGGGCATTCTCATGCCCGTATCGAAGCCCCCCTCCGCGGCCCGTCCCGAAGGGTCGGAATGAATTCCGCGGGAAAATCCACCTCCGACAGAAGACAACCGCCGTCGATCGTATCGACCCGCCGTCGGCCGTGCCGACAAAAAAAGGGCGGCCTCCAAGCCGCCCCTCCTGTAAATCATTATACATTATACATTTTACATTACCTCTATCCCCTTCGGCGGACATGCCTCGGTCTCCTCG
>DIWU01000010.1 GCA_002428525.1 bacterium UBP14_UBA6098 | reverse complement strand
ATAATCTGTTTTTCAGAAGTCTCAACTTCTAAATCGACACATTGCTCAATGTCTGGGATTTTGTTAACCCATTGAACCGTGTAATCAACCATGGGATAATTAACATTTCCGGGTTGAACCAGATTTACAAGGAAATTGGTTAAACCGGGAGAGGGGCTATAAACAATGACCCATGACTGGTTAGGTGCAATTTCGATCGGGCAAACAGGATCCCCCGAACATTCGCGTAAACCTTTTATACCTTGTGGAATCTGTATATATACTGGTCCGTCGCCAAATGAGGTAATTACTTGATCCGTTGAAAGCTGAGCATCGCCTTCAAGAACTCCTGCCGCTTTAATAAAAGAAGGCCTAACATCCTTACCATAATAGCCCGAAGGTTCGTGTATTGTCCAGCGAACCTTAGCATTAGATATATCCAGTTTTTCATTATTTAAGGTCGCAACCAGAAGAAGTTCGTTTCCAAAAGGATATGTTGCAATTGTGGAAGAAGGATCTTTATTAACCAAAGATCTGTTGTTGTGACTCGGCACAATTTCCATACAATGAAGTTTGCCACAAAGGACCCATTTGGGATATTCGTAAGCACTGACTATCATTTTGGGTGTGTTGCCTTTAGATACAGTATAGGGATAATTACCTGGTAAAACAATATTTGCCAGTTTTGGTTGTTGGACTTGTTCATCTACAGGTTGAGATTCCTCTACTTGCGATTGCATAGGTTTTTCAATATTGGCACTTTCAACAAGTGATTTATTTTCTGTAGATGATGTTCCTGTATCTTGTGTTTCAACACTTGTTTGTTCAACATTCTTATTTTTGGGGACAAAATCGCAGGCGATAAAAAGAATGGTGACTAAAACCAGTACGATAATAAGTGATACAACACTTATTAAAGTAACCTTTTTGCTCATTTTCCCCTTCTTTCTTTGAAATTTATCTATCTTACGTTTAAATGTAATAAATAATTATGTTTTTAACTTTGTCAAGCTCTATTTTATAATTTTTAATTTTTTCTGATTCCGTTCCAATTTTTTATAAATATGATTTGAATTTAAAATAGGACAAAAAGGTCATACAGGAACAGATACTTACACCGATGTAAAAGCTGATCGATTATTTTTATCCCGATAAACTGTAAATAACGCTGGAAATTCTAACAGAATACACGGCTTTACGAGTTATTGAGCAAGGGAGTTGTAAAGGCACAATAATTGCTTTATTTTGTGCATAAGCGGAACTATATGCACAGCTGGAGTGCGTATCGACCAATCGTGCACAATTAAGAAGAAAATTAGTGCATGTATATTTGAGCATGCACAGCGGTTGTGCGATAAACAATATGAGTTGTCGCGATTAGCAAGGCAAAACGACACGAAAAAGGCTATCGCGACAAAAATCGCGAAAAAATGTCGCGATTAGCAAGGAGTTACGACATTAAAACGACGATCGCGACACAGAAAGCTTTAAAATATCGCTATGGAGCAAACAAAATTAATTTGAGAACGGAATCGCGACAATGAACGAAGCGGATATCGAAATATTTTGTCTTGATTTGCTAAAGGCGCAGGGCTACGAGCACCTTTACGGCCCAAATATCGCCCCCGACGGAAAGTTCCCAGAACGCGCCCACTTTGAGGATGTCGTTCTTATTGAAAGGTTACGTCAGGCCGTCCATCGGCTTAATCCCGGAGTTCCGCCGGATACGCGGGAATCCGCCATTCGGCAGGTTTTGAACATCGCATCGCCGGAGCTAATCACCGCCAACGAGGAGTTCCACGGCTACCTCACCGAGGGGGTCGATGTCGAATACCAAAAAGACGGCATCACACGCGGCGATAAGGTTTGGCTTGTCAATTTCAAGAAGCCTCTGGAAAATGAATTTTTGGTTGTGAATCAATTCACCGTAATCGAAGAGAATCACACGCGCCGCCCGGATGTTGTGCTCTTCGTGAACGGCATGCCACTCGTCGTAATCGAGCTAAAAAACGCCCACGACGAGAACGCAACTGTTCTAAGCGCTTTTGAGCAGATACGAACATACAAGAACGAAATACCTTCGCTGTTCTACTACAACGCACTAATCGTCGTTTCCGATGCTTTCGAAGCAATGGCCGGCTCTCTTTCCTCCGGCTTCTCGCGGCTTAATCCATGGAAGCTAAAGGACGGCGAAGAAAAACCGGAGCATATAACCGATTTAGAAATTCTTATTGATGGCATGCTGAACCCAGCGACACTTCTTGAACTGGTTAGATACTTCACGGTTTTCGAGGAAAACAAAACGGAGGATGTGAAAACGGGGCAGGTATTCGTCGTGCCGATTAAGAAGGTTGCCTATTACCACCAATACTACGCGGTGAAGAAGGCCTTTGAAAAAACGAAAAAAGCTACATCTGAGGGCGGCGATAAAAAAGCCGGGGTTATCTGGCACACACAGGGAAGCGGTAAATCTCTTTCGATGGTCTTCTATGCCGGCAAGCTTGTTCTCGGTTTAGACAATCCGACGATAGTCATTATAACCGACCGCAACGATCTCGACGACCAGCTATTCGATACCTTCTGTTCATCGAAACAGCTTCTCCGACAAACTCCGGTTCAAGCCCAAAGCCGCGCCGACCTGATGGAGAAACTCAAGGTAGCATCCGACGGCATCGTATTTTCGACCATCCAGAAGTTTTATCCTGAAGAAGGCGAGGCTGTTTATCCTCTTCTCTCGGATAGGTCGAATATCGTGGTAATTGCAGACGAAGCTCATCGCAGTCATTACGGCTCAAGGCCAGAACGATAGATTTGAAGGACGCCGACGGCAACCCGACCGGGCAAAAAGTTACATACGGATTGGCAAAGTTCATCCGCGACGCTCTGCCGAACGCTTCTTTCACCGGTTTCACCGGAACGCCGATAGAATTTACTGACCGCAACACTCCTGCAGTTTTTGGTAACTACATAGATATTATACAACATCAAGCAGGAGGAGGCGGACAAGGCAATCGTTAAGATATATATACTACGAAAGCCGGATGGCCAAGGTTCGTCTCGAAGAGGAGGGGAAAGAGCAAATAAAGCAACTTGACAAGGAACTGGAAGAGGAGGATTTCGACGCAACCGAGGAAGCGAAGGCGAAATGGACAAAACTTGAGGCAATCGCCGGTGTTGACCTTAGAATTAAGAACGTTGTCGATGAGGCTATCAAGTCCGATCAAGCAATAGATATTTTCGCGGCGGCTGGTATAGACCGGCCTGAAATATCTATTTTATCAGACGAGTTCTTGAGCGGATTGAAGAAAAAGAACAAGAACCTCGCTTTGGAGCTACTGAAAAAGCTCATCAACGATGAAATCAAGGAGAGATCAAAGAAGAATATAATCCAATCGAAGAAGCTACTTGAGATGCTGGAGTCCGTAATTAAGCGATACCAGAATAAGCTTCTGACCGCCGCACAGGTAATCGACGAGTTGATTAACATAGCAAAAGAAATTAGATTTGAAGACGAACGTGGCGAGAAGATGAATTTGTCCGCGCAGGAATTGGCTTTTTATGACGCCCTTGCCGATAACGAAAGCGCAAAGGATGTTCTCGGACAGGAACTCCTCCGCGATCTTGCAATGGTTCTGGTCGATAGGGTTGGAAACAATGCGACGATTGATTGGGAGATTAAGGAAAGCGTCCGCGCCAGAATGCGCGTCATAGTTAAAAGCCTTCTTCGTAAATACGGCTATCCGCCCGATAAACAGGCTACCGCCACAGAGAATATCTTAAAACAAGCCGAGAATTACGCTGATATCTGGTCGAAGGAAGAAAAATAAAAATGACTCTATGGGAAATGAAAAAATTCTACGGAGAATTGCTAATGGGGTTTAAGGTTGGCGAAATAGGGGTTTTTAGTCCTAATGTGGGGGCGGAAGGCGATAAAAACGGTTGTTTTGGCGATTTCAAATGTCGCGGAACTAACAAAAGCTCCCAAGCACAGGGGAATTAACGTCGAGGAAATGAATTTAGTCATCGAGTAATTTACAAAAGCGCTGTAGCATGTCTAAAAAGCATTGTAGCAATAGATAAAAGCTAAAATCGCCGAGGTGCGGGGAGAGGAGATATAACTGATGAATCAATGGCAAGTAGCTACGTCCGCAGAGGCTTTCGCCGCGGCTCAGTTCGCGAGGTGCGGATGGGACATCTCGGTTCAGTATGGCGCAAATCAGCCGGAATACGACCTTGTTGCAGTTGACGGAGATAGAATGCTGAAGATATCCGTCAAAGGGAGCAAGGACGGTAGCTGGGGGATAACCCAGTCGTTCAAGAAAAACGCAACATACCACGAGGCCGCGGATAGATGGCTTGCAAAGCACGGCGAGAAGACTATAATGTGTTTTGTGCAATTCAAAGGCATCGAGTTAAACGAGTTGCCGCTTATGTATTTGGCGACTCCTCAAGAGGTGTGTGAATGGTTGAAAAAAGCTGCGATGGGGCGAGGAGATACTATCCTCCATGTCAAACATACATGGACACCCAAAGCACAAGCCGCCGGGACAACCGATAAGATACCGGAAAAATGGGAGTTCACACAAGAGCGACTCGAAGAAATAGCGAATTCTACTGGAGTTTGATATCGCTCTGAATGCATAAAGGGGCGGACAGGGACGTAAGGAAAAGTAGTCTTATTTTTACAAAACCATTTCATTTTCAGAGGCTGATATGAGCTTGAATTATTCTTCGAAACTCACTTGGTTAGATCATGACCAAGAGGCACGCGACAGAACTCTTCGCATCCTTTCCCTTTTCCAAGAGAAAGAAAGCAGAGACGAGTTAGGCCTTGGAGCAATTAGAGACAGCTTTGCGGATCAGTTATTCCCGGGAACAAGCACTATTCAAACACGGCTTCGCTATATGTTTTTCGTTCCATGGATTTATCTTGCGCTTGAAAACAAGAAAGTCCCGGCGGGGAGATTTGCCGTTGAAGCTGATGAACTTGAACGAAGGCTTATCCCGTCTCTTCTTGTAAATGATGATCGAGTGGGAATTTTTGGGAAAACAGCGGGGAAAAGCCTTAAAAGATTGCCAAGCTCTGTTTATTGGTCTGGGCTTGGGACTTGGGGCATCAAACTTGTTCCCTATTCTCAAGAAGAATATCACAGAAGAATTGATGAAGTTTACAGATCCCGCGATCGAGAAAAAGAGTCCCAAAGACAAAAGCGCGAATCAGGGGACGATCTTGACCATTCAAGAGCCTTCCCTTTTTATAGTTGGCATCCACGACTTCCTAAACCGCCTGAAACTTTCCCCGACCAGGTTGATATTGCTCTTACGAAAGAGGAAGCAGAGTTCATTCTCGACAGATTGCAGGCAGAACATCCCGATAGCTTGCTCTCATTTCTCGCATTGAACTGCGAGCCTGTCGAGACCGATTTCCCTTGGCAACACCCCGATATGGCGAAATTCACTGATAACCAGAAGGAATTGCTTTCGCACGCTCGCCTCTTCTCGGAAACAATGCACGGTGCGGCAATTCTTTACAATTATCAATTAGCTGAAAAAGCTGGCAATTATGATCTGATTGAGAGTCATAGCTTTACATTTAACGAATGGGCGAGCGGTCTCCGAATACGCCACATAAAAGAATGGCAGTTGAAGCGCTTATGGGAGATAACAAATAATCAAGGATATAATATAACATATTCAACACAACACTTTGTGGAAAAATGGATTAACTTCACCCGTTCATCGCCGCACAGTTTAATTGATAACATTGAAGCCAAAGAACTTGTGATGAATCGTGAAATCAGGCTCAAAGGCTCACGATCGAGGTTCAAGAACCAGCGCGCTTTAGATCAGTGGAGTGGATTTGCGGGCATGGGAAGGCTAACATATCGTTGGCCGAACGTGAAGCGGCTCCTAAACGACCTATATCAAGGGCTTCAGGGGGAATAGAATAATGCTGAATCCAAACTCAAGAAGTCTTTATACATCATTCTTCACTCCCCCCGTTGGTACTGTATTCGATGAGGCTATTGCAACTACTTTTTCAATGGATCCAATAATCCTGCTGGAAACTCCTATGTATCTTGCACTGTTTATGAATAAACGACCAAATAAGAACGACGATGCGTTGATTTATAGTGCGATACGAAAATACTCCGAGAGAATCTCCGTGTATGTTCAAAAGGGCAGGATTCAAGTCTCCAAGAACGCTAAAGGCAACCCAATCTTTGCGCTGTTGGAGGATAGGATTATACAGGTGAACTCGCCCAACGGCGGGGTTTTTCACCCGAAGGTTTGGGCTATTCGTTTTGTCAGTCATGACAACAGCTTCTCCATGTTGAGACTTGTTGTTCTCTCAAGAAACATGACTTTAGACAATTCATGGGATCTTTCTCTGCAACTCGAAGGTGAGATTGGAAACCACCAATATAAAACTAACGAGCCGTTAGCACATTTTTTCAAGACACTTCCCGATTTCGCAACGGAACAATTGAAGGAGGGAGTTAGAGAGCGTGCGCAGAGGTTCTCGGATTATGCTCATAGAACACAATGGATCTATCCTGAAGGCTTCGATGAAATTGCCTTCTATCTTCCATGGATAAGGGAGTTCGAATGGCGTCCCCGTAGGGCTGACAGAATTGCTATTATCTCGCCTTTTTGCACTGATGATGGTTTAAAGACAATATTGAGGAGAACTGCTTCATCAGGAAATGGCACTTTAATCTCACGGCCTGAAACAATGACGGCGCTTAGTGCCGACACTCTCGATCAATTCTCAAAGTGCTATCAATTAGACGAAAGAGCTGAGACCGAAGACACCGAAGATGAAGATGCGTCCGACCTTCCATTGTTTACAGGTCTCCACGCAAAGGCCTACGTCTTCGAGTTTAACGGCAAAAACACAGAAGTCGTTGTTGGTTCGGCTAATGCAACTGGTTCTGCAATAATGAGCAATAAGAATATTGAAATACTCGTAAGTCTGATTGGAAGAAGCAAGGTCGTTGGAACAATCGATCAGCTACTCGGGGAAAACGGCTTAGGCGAATATTTGACGCCTTTCGACATAACAAAGGATAAGGTTGATGAAGACCCCGAAAAGCGCGAAGCAGAAGCAATTGTTGAAAAAGCCCGATTTCATATTATCTCTGCCGAACTCTCGCTTATCTGCAGTCCAGCATCGGATGAGGGAAAATGGTCTTTGGAGTTATTGGGTGAAGCCCAGTTGCCGGACGGCATTGCGAGTATTGATGTATGGCCGATAACCGTCGATATAAGAAAAACTTTCGATACACATTCCGGCAAGCTCTCGGGGGCTTTGTTAGGTGAATTTGCCGCTTCATCCATCACCTCTCTCATCGCTTTCGAGATAAATAGCGGATATTCCAGCGTTTCTTTGAAATTTGTTCTGAACCTACCGATTACTGGAATACCCGAAGAACGGGATTCCGCAATCGTTCAAACAGTAATTAGAAACTATGAGGGATTCATCAGATATCTACTTCTTCTCTTATCAGACATGCCTGAAGAAGGCGATTTGATTTCCGAAGGAGTTCCTGATTTAGTTACCGGCTCTTTTGGGATAAAAACTTCACACGGTGAGATTGTTCCCCTTCTTGAGGAGCTGACCCGCGCATTCTGTAGGCATCCGGAGAAATTAGAAGAAATATCCACGTTGATTAACGACCTGTCGAAGGGTAAAGAAGAGAATTGTCCAATTCCGGAATGTTTTATACAACTTTGGAAAGTCTTCGAGATTGCGATTGGAGAACGCAATGCAAAATGAAAAGTATTCGTCTGATCAATACCTTGGGGACCTCAAAGATTTTCAGAGAAGAACCGTTGACTATGTCTTCTCGAAGCTCTATGGCCCTAATTCAACTTCTCGCTTCCTTGTTGCAGATGAGGTAGGACTTGGTAAAACCCTCGTCGCTCGTGGAATAATAGCAAAGGCGATCGAGCACCTATGGGATAAAGTTGACAGAATCGATGTGATTTATATCTGCTCCAATGCTTCGATAGCTAAACAAAACATCAATAGGCTGAATGTAACCGACACGGACGGCTTTACTCTTGCGACAAGGCTTACTTATCTTCCCCAGCAGGTCAGAACGCTTAAAGAGAATAAAATCAACTTCATCAGCCTCACACCTCAGACCACTTTCGAACATACTCGAAGCCGAGGCGGGCATCAGAACGAACGGGCTATTATATACAAAATTCTTTATCATTTGCCGCTTTCACATGGAAAATCGCGCAGAAAACTCCAAACCGGCCTGAAAAATATGCTTCAGTTGAATGTTACCAAGGAAAATTGGAGGGCAAGGCTCGAATCCCCATATTATGATAATCTGGACACCGAACTATCAAAAGATTTTCGCAGAGCTGTTTTAGACGATAAAGAACTATATGGTGGCCTCAAAGATTGTTGTTATAAGTTCTCTCGTTATAGGGACAGAAAGCGCATTTCTGGCGAAGATGATGAACAAAGATATAGAATTATTGCACAGCTCAGAAGCCTGTTAGCTAATGTTTGTTTATCAGCTTTAGAGCCAGATTTAGTGATATTAGACGAATTTCAGAGATTCAAAGATCTACTGGATAGTGATAGCGAAGCTTCCGAATTGGCCAGAAGCTTGTTCGAGTGGGAAAAGAGCGCCGATGAAAAAGCACGTATTCTTCTGCTTTCCGCTACGCCTTATAAGATGATGACACTCGATGCCGAAAAGGATGAGGATGATCACTATCCCGATTTCATAAGGACATTGAATTTCCTGTTTAACGATCCCTCCCGTGTTGAGGAGGTGAAAATGCTATTATTCGAACACCGCAAGTCCCTTTACAGAATGGATAACGGAGATCGTGCCGAGCTTAAAAGAGCTAAAATCGAACTCGAAAAGGCATTGTTGAATGTAATGACTCGTTTCGAACGCATTTCAATGACGAAAGACCATAATTCGATGCTGGTTGAGCCGGAAATACAGGCATCGCTTGTGCCCAAAGACCTCCATCATGCCGCTATGGTGGACAAAGTCGCAAGGTGCGTCGGAGCTTACCAGACTATTGAATATTGGAAATCGGCTCCGTATCTCATTAGCTTCCTGAAGAATTACGACCTAAGAGCCAAAATGAGCAAACACTTTGAATCGCCATCTAAGGAGCTTCTCGAAGCGTTGTCAGATTCAGAAGATCAACTATTATCAGGACAAACTGTAAAGAACTATGAAAAAATCGACCCAGCCAATCCGAGAATGCGAGTTCTCTTCGAAGATACAATTGAAAAGGGTATGTGGCAACTTCTATGGATGCCCCCCACTATGCCGTATTCTGAACCACAAGGAGTCTATAAAAGCAAAGAAGAATTGACCAAACTTTTAGTTTTTTCTGCTTGGAATGCAGTGCCTGATGCAATAGCTTCCTTGTGTTCCTACGAGGCGGAAAGGCGAATGGTGGAAGGCTACAAGCCCGCATCTGAATACGACTGGAAAGCATCGAGACTGCTCGATTTTAGAGAAAGCCAAAGTAGGTTATCAGGAATGCCTGTTATAGCTTTAATGTTGCCATCACCGACACTTGCAACCAAAATCGATCCATTGAGAATCGCACTCAGATACGGCGGGAAACCAATTCCATCAGACTTGATGAAATCCGAGGCCAAGAAAATTTGCGAAGAGCTATTGAAGAGATTGCCTGAAGCGGAAAAAGGGTCCCGTGTTGACGAAAGGTGGTATTGGGCCGCCCCGATACTACTTGAAAGAAATACTAATCTTCTCGAATGGTGCGATACCCAATGGGTCAAAAATACATCCGATAATGAAACCGGCACACGCTTCGAGGAGCATATCAAGCAACTGCTTGAGGTTGCCAAAGGCAATATCATGCTCGGGCGGAAACCTGATGATCTTGCCGAAGTATTGGCCGAATTGGCTTTAGCCGCTCCGGGAACTTGCGCCTTGAGAGCGCTTCTTCGTTTGAGAAAAGAAATCACTGATTCTTGCGATTACCAATTATTGTCCGCCGCATCGAGAATAGCTTCGGGATTTCGCTCACTATTCAACATGCCGGAAACAATCGCCATGCTTCGCGGTAGCGGCGAAGACTCCTATTGGCGGCTCGTGCTGAAATATAGCGTCGATGGAAATATTCAATCCATTCTTGACGAGTATGTGCATGTTCTAAAAGAATCTTTGGGATTACAGAGGCATAGTTATAATGAGCAAATCGGTGAAATTGCTGAACGTATCCAAACTGTCCTCACCATTAGGACTTCTCAAGTAGGAGTCGATGATCTTAGGGTTTCCAAAGGGAAGATTCATCAAAAACAATTCAATACTCGTTGTCGATTTGCACTTCGTTTCGGAGCCATTAAAGACGATAACAGTCAAGCTCTCGTTCGTGCCGAAACAGTCCAAGATGCCTTTAATTCTCCTTTTCGCCCATTTATTCTCGCGACAACCTCGATAGGCCAAGAAGGTTTAGATTTTCATACATGGTGTCATATAGTGGTTCATTGGAATTTACCTTCAAATCCCGTCGATTTAGAGCAGAGGGAAGGTCGAGTCCATAGATATAAAGGTCATGCAATCAGGAAGAACATCGCTGAAAAGTATGGACTTAGGGCGATTAGTCAAAACCAAATTGGAGATCCATGGGAAGAACTTTTCATAACCGCTGTTAAGGACAGGCCTGATGGGAAATGTGATTTAACGCCGTTTTGGATTTTCGAGGAAGGCAGAGCCCGTGTTGAGAGACGAATTCCAATGTTGCCGTTCAGCAGAGAAACATCGAAAATAAAACACTTAAAACAGGGCTTGGCTCATTATAGGTTGGTCTTTGGTCAATCTCGACAAGAGGACCTCCTGCAAAAAATTTTACATGAAAGGGATGGAAGAGATGAGAATATCGCGGAATGGCTTATATCTCTTGAGCCTCCCCAGTGACATCTTTCATTTTTTGTATGGAAAAAGGTTGAAATAATGGAGACAAAAATAATCCTCATCGTTTATAGAGATGTATTGGTTGGCTTCGGCATCTCCGGCGTTCCAATAGTAAAGATCGATGTTCTCGAAGAGGTCGTTCCAAAACCCATAGTTAGCGATTAGATCATACCCATGATTCGCGGATCCAATAGCAGTTTGCCCAACAGTAAAACCTCTCTTGAATCGAAGTGTATCTGCCCTCAATGTGTCGTCTATTCCACCGCCCGAAGATACAGTCCACCAAAAACATCGAACTGCGAACAGCTGGGTGAAGGATAGCACCAAAACAAAGATAAGCAAAGTTAATCTATTTCGCGCCATTTCTTTACCTTTGAACGGGATAAAAACTCGACAAACGACCAAAGAGTTTTACGTTCGATTTGACTGGACGTAAAACTCGCGCCGATTTTCGAATAAATAGACCAAATGTAATCTCTATTATCATATAACCAATAAAATATCCTGAATCTAAAATGTCAATAACTATTTTTATCTTGAGTTTGTAACATATTGTGTGTATTCAAAAAGTGGTGGACAAAAGAGGCCACGCGGACTTCTTTAGAGTAAGCGAAAACTCAAAAAGGAGGTCACGTGGCCGAAAGAAATAAACAGAAAGAATTCGATTGTGTCAAGTCATTTTTTCAAAAAGGTGGCTATCCACATTTGATGCAGACTTATCAGAATAGCATTCAAATCGCCCTCCAGAGGGAGTTAGAGGCTTGGGCGGACGAGATTTGCGGCCCCAGAGGAAAACCAAAAGGCTCCTTTCGCCGCAACGGATACTACACTCGCGGACTTCTCACCGCGGCGGGATGGGTGGAGTTGAAAGTGCCTCGGTTCAGGGGCGGAAAAGCGCTTCCACCGCCAATTTTCAAGCCATATCAACGGCATGCGGTCAAGATAATTCTGCTCTGGATAACGCTTTTCAGCCTGAATTTGAGTTGCCGGAATATCTCAAAAGTCCTAGCGACGGTGTTCGGAGCCTCGGTCAGTTTTCAAACGGTTTATCGATGGGTCAAAAAGGCTCATCGATTTACGGAAAACGCTGTCACCGGCGATATTTGCGAGGATTATTTCGCGGTGATATTGGACGGCGTCTATGGGAGAGTCCGCGACTCTGAAACGCCCGGGAAAGGCGTTCTGCCGGCCTCGTTGGGGGTTACGGGCGATGGCGATGTGTCGCTACTCGGAGTAACTCCGGCTCTGACCGAATCTCCCGACAGCTGGGCGGAACACCTTCAAAGCCTTATTAACAGAGGACTCAAGCCCGATTCGGTCAAAATCGTTACCACGGATAATCACATCGCTTTCTCGAAAACGATTCCGAAGTTTTTCGCCTCTGCGGCCCATCAGCCATGCATCTTCCACACCTCCATGGATGTTACGGCGAAGGTGCCGATCGCTGACCGAAACAAGGTGAAAAGCCTTCTTTCTCGATTATGGTCGGCGAAAACGCCTTGGGGCTATTTTATGGCGTTGGCGAAAATAAACTCCAGCCCGGTCATTAATGAGCGCGCTTTGAGCTGTCTCCATCGCCACGCCGAAGATGCTATGGCTTATTTTGAGGGGCCGGAAAATCTGGTGAAAAAAGTTCGAACGACCAACCAGATCGAACTCCTCTTCAGGTCGTTTCGCTCGAGAACCCGTAAACTAAGGGGTTGGCAAACATATGAATCGCTAGAAGGGATGCTAATCCTAACCGCCGATTCTAAAGGAATCCTGAAGGAATACACATAAATAGTGACAAACTCACTAAATCTCATTTCGCTTGACATTTCTAAAAATCTAATTAAACTGATGGCCTGAATCGGCGTGCAAGATTGCGCGTGGAAAGAGCCTATCTTGAAGCATCCCGCGCCTGTAGCTCAGTTGGATAGAGCAACGGACTTCTAATCCGTAGGTCGGGCGTTCGAATCGCCCCAGGCGCGCTTATAAAGTATCTAAATTATCACGCACCCTTGAATCGCGTTTCTCTCAAAAATTTAATAAATCCCATAGCTCGATATCGCTATTTATAGTCAAAGTACCACATCGACTCAACGACCTATAGCTTTGTATCATATCAATCAATATTTTTCGATGAAATAAAGAATCTTAAAAAATCCCTTGAAATTAGGGAAACCTATCTTTATCCTATATGGGCATATGCTCATTATAAACTTTTATGAGGAGAATGAATGAAAATCGCATTCGCAACCGACGACAAAACAAACGTCGCAGAAAGATTTGGTAGGGGTGCCGGGTTTTTAATCTACGATTCTGAAACCGATGAACGAGAATTCGTTGACAACACCGCCAATGCCGCTATGGGCCACGGCGCCGGTGTGCAAACATCCAAGCTCGTTGTTGAAAGCGGAGCGGAGGCAATAATCGGTCCGCACTTCGGGCCGTCTGCGTTCTACACATTGAAAGAGGTGGGAGTTAAGATTTATTACGCCTCGGGAACCATAGAACAGGCCATCGAGGATTTCAAGGCCGGCAAACTCGAAGAGGTGGTTCAGGCCAATGTCCAAAGCCACCACGGAACTTGCAAATACAAATGACAAAACTCGAATGCATACCTTGCCTGCTGGCGCACGCCCTAAAGACCATACAGAAATCCGGTTTATCTCCGAAGGTCGAAAGCGCGCTTTTTGCTCAAGCTTTCGAAAAATCGCGCGTTCTGTTGGATGGCGCACCGGCGCCGCTTGCCGCAGAGGCTATATATAAAAGTATCGCCGAGGTCACAGGACAAAGCGACCCCTTCCGCCGGTTTAAGATCGAATCGACAACGGCGGCTTTACGAGCCTTGCCGAGACTGCGTGAGTCCGTGCGAAATGCCGAATGGCCTTTCAAAAAAGCGGTAGAACTCTCTATCGCAGGGAATGCTATCGACCTTGTTAAGATGGACGAAGCGGAACTTGAGAATATCGTCGGTTGGCTGGAGGATTACGAACCGGAATTCCCCGAGACTGAAACAATAAGCAGGCTCGAAGAGGATATTCGTTCGGCGGAAACTATCTTTTTCATCGGCGATAACGCGGGTGAGACTGTTTTCGACAGACTCATTCTCGAACAGATCGACTCCGCCGGGATATTTTATGGGGTTCGAGGAAAACCCGCAATCAACGATACTACCGCTCTCGAAGCTGAAGAATCGGGAATATGCGAGCTTGCAGAGATAGTCTCATCGGAATCCTCGATTCCGGGAACCATGCTCGATAAGGTCGGGCAGAGATTCCGCGAAACTTTCTATAATGCCGACGTTGTAATCGCCAAAGGACAGGGCAATCTCGAGACCTTAGATAAAGCCCCGAGGGCGATATATCATTTATTCAAAGCAAAATGTGAACCTATAGCAAATCTGGTCGGAAGGAAGGTCGGGGATTTCGTTGTTTGGAGAAATTCTCCAATTTCCGAAGACCGTCAGGAGGTGTAAAATGCCAAATGGAAGAGGTGGAGGCCGTGGAATGGGCGGCGGTTCTGGAATGGGCGCAGGAAGAGGCCGTGGCGGTGGGAACCGCCCCGGTTCGGGCCCTGAAGGCGACTGCGTTTGCCCCAACTGCGGCAACAAAATCGAGCATCAGGTAGGAACGCCCTGTTATGAGCTTTCATGCCCGAAATGCGGAACAAAAATGGTAAAAGAATAACGAAGGAGGTTACTATGCCCGGATACGATGGAACTGGCCCGCGGGGCGAAGGTCCCATGACCGGCGGAGGCTTCGGACGTTGCACCGGCTTCGCCCGCCCGTTTTATGGCCGTGGCGGAGGCTTCGGAAGAGGCCTTGCACGCGGTTATGGAAGAGGTTTCGGCCTCGGTATGGCTTGGCGCAATGGCTGGAGAGGGCGCGCGGATTATGCGCCTTATGTGCCGCCCGCGCCATCCAAAGAGGAAGAAGCCGTATGGCTTAAGAGCAGTATCGACGGCCTTCAGGGCGAACTCGAAGAGATGAAAAAAAGGCTCTCCGAGCTTGAAAGTTAAAATACGAGGGGCGGGGATAAATCCCCGCCCTGAAATATTATTAAGATGAAAATTGCTATCGCAAGCGGAAAAGGCGGAACCGGAAAGACAACCGTCGCTACGAATATGGCGTTCAGCCTCGCAAACGCCGGCCTTAAAACGACACTTCTCGATTGCGACACCGAGGAACCGAACGCCCATCTTTTCTTCAATTTGGAGGGTGCTATAACCCGCGAGATTGGGATGCCTATACCCAAACTTATCCCGGGGAAATGCAATGGATGCGGCATATGCGGCGATATTTGCCGCTTTAGCGCTATTGTCAATATCGGCAAAATGACCATAATCCATCCGGGCATGTGCCACGCCTGCAGGGCTTGCTGGGAGCTTTGTCCGACCGGTGCGCTTCAGCCTTCTGAAAAACCGCTTGGAAAAGTAATATCCGGTGAGAGCGAAGGTATCTCGATATCCTACGGCCAACTCGATATCGGCGAGATGTCCGGTAACCGACTTATTCAAGCTGTAAAAGAAAAAGCCGATACTTCAGCGGTAAATATCATCGACGCGCCACCCGGAACCTCGTGCCCGGTCGTGGAAACCCTCGGCCAAATAGATTTCTTGCTTCTCGTCGCGGAACCGACACCCTTCGGCCTCGCTAATCTAAGATCGATTGTCGATTTGGCCAAAAATATCGATGTCCCCATGGGGCTATTGATCAACCGCTCGACAACAGAGGAAGACAAGCTTATCGAGGATTACGCCGTCGAAAGCGGGACGCGGATTCTCGCAAGGATCCCGCTCGATAGAAAAATAGCCGAGTTATACTCCTCAGGACAGCTTTTTGCGAAACATCTTTCTGAATATCGCAAATTATTCCTTGATTTATATGACGATATCGCAAGGGCGGTGAGATCATGAAAAAGATAGTCGTTACAGGCGGCAAGGGCGGATGCGGCAAAACAACAATCGCCGCCGGGTTGGCATACCTTTCGGAAAACTGGGTGATATCCGATTGCGATGTCGATTCACCAAATCTCGGTATTATCGCGCAACCAAGTTTCCATGAGGTCCATCCGTTTAATGGCACAAGTTTCAAAATAGACCCTGAAGGGTGCATAAAATGCGGGATATGCCGCGAAAAATGCGCCTTCTCCGCAATCAGTGAAGATTTCGTTATCGATCCCCTTATGTGTGAATCTTGCGGCTATTGCGCGGCTGTTTGCCCGGTTGGGGCGATATACGAAGCCGAAACTCAGATCGGATATTGGCGAGAGGGGACAAGCCGTTTCGGCGCTTTTTACGACGCCTATCTATACCCCGGCGCCGAAAATTCGGGCAAATTGGTTACACTCCTTCGTGAAAAAGCTGAAACTTACGCTAAAAGCACGAGCGCTCGCGGTGTAATTATAGACGGCCCGCCCGGCGTGGGATGCCCGGTGATATCCTCGATAACCGGCACAGACCTTGCGGTGGCGGTGGCCGAACCGACAGTCTCCGGGATCCACGATGTGCGAAGAATAGTGGAGTTGACATCGACATTGAGAACACCGGTTGGACTCGTTCTTAACAAAACCGATATATCGCCGGAAAAAGAGGCCGAACTTCGCGCTTTCGCCAAAGATAACAAAATCGTGATTCTCGGCGCACTCCCATACGACTCCTCGGCCAACAAAGCGCAATCTGCAATGAAAACCCTTATCGAGTATGCGCCCGAAAGCCCCTTTGCCGTCGAAATGAAAGCTATATGGAAGCGGATTTGCGACTTGTTAGGAGAGTGAATGACGCGCCCTAAAAAACCGAGATTTGTTCAGGAATTCGCCGATTTCCATTATTTCAAACCGGCTGGCGTGCCAATGCGCGCCCTCGATGAAATATCCATTGCCGCCGACGAGCTCGAGGCCATGCGGTTGGTCTTCGTCGAAGGCCTCTATCAGGAGCAGGCCGCGGAGATAATGGGAATCTCTCGCCAGACCTTGGGGCGAATTTTAACAGGCGCGCAAACCCGCCTCACAGAAGCGCTTATCGAGGGCAAAGCCATCCGCATCGAAAGGGCCGAACACGCCATTCCTTCGGGAAACAATGATTTCCCGCAAATTTCATGTATCGGACGCCGACGTTGCCGCCACCGAGGCAGGGAAACAAAGGATGAAACCGAAGTATAGGCTATTGAAGAGTGATAGCGCGAAGGCCAAATGTAAAAAACTGACCGCAGGCTATTCGTATAAAAATGCGCGCCAGTGGCCGAGTGCGCTTTAAAAAAACCTCTTCACAAGCCCGAGGATTCCCTGTTTCCAAGGCACACGGTGAGTGACGCCGTCTTGGGTGTCGCCACTGTGGAATTTTTCGACATTGGCCAAAAACCATTCGTAGTTGCGGAGTAGCGCATCCTTGTTCGAGAATCTCGGCGCGAACCCTAAAACCCTCTCGGCCTTTTCAACCGAGACGAAGGAATCCTTTGTGGCAGTCTTGTAAACCCATGGGTAAAGCGGTGAAAGCTTGAGCTTATCGAGGACTTCGAGAGCGAAAACAACTAAATTCCTCGGCGAGCCTTTGATTTTCTTGCCGTGGCCGGCGGCGTCGAGGACAACCTGATAATCCTCACGCATCGTCGAGAACTCCTTCGCGCCGATATTGAACTCTGTATTAACGATCTTTTCGTCTTCAAGTTTTGCGGCGAGCCAGATCGCCTCGCATAAATCCTCGACATCGAGAAGCTGATAAAGATTGTTGCCGCGGCCGATCATGGGGAAACTGCGCCCCTCGCTAGCCCATTCATAGAAGATCCCGAACACTCCAAGCCGCTCCGGACCGATGAAGGATTTCGGGCGAATAGTGCTAATCGTCATTCCGCGCTCGCGAAATTCCCTCACATGGGCTTCAGCTTGGATTTTCGCTTCACCGTAGGGCCCCACGCCGACGAGTTTATCCTCCTCGAAAATAGGATGATGATCGGGTATTCCGTAAACCGCAGTAGAAGAAATATAAATAGCGCGCTTGATTCCGTGCTCGAGTGCGGACTGAAAAACCTTTACCGTGCCGCCGATATTCGTTGTGTAAATATCCTCTTTCGGGTAAAGGGGGAGAGCCGCCGCGCCGTGCATTACAATATCGATACCATCCATGCATCGATCGACTGTGTCCTTGTCGCGGATATCGCCCTGCACATGGACGATCTTGTCGGAGCAGTCGTCGTAGTTGAAAGGCAAAAGGTCCAGCGAGACAACCTCCTCGCCTTTATTCAGCAAATATCTGATCAAATTGATTCCAAGAAATCCGGAACCGCCGGTCACAAGCCATCTTGCCATGTTAACTCCATTTTTCGGTCGCTCGAGAAAACCATAGAAACCTGTTAAAAACGGGCTGATTTATGGTTCAATCGCGGGCAAAACCTTTATTATCAGGTTTTTCTCCTGTTTATCGGAAAAGCAATATAAGCATTATAAGCGACAAATCAAGGATTTTATTTTTTACTGTAATGCTCAAAACGAGCGATGCATATGCATTTCGCGAAATTCTAAGAGTTTCTGGGCCGATTGCGATTTAAAAGAGTTAACAAAACTCGAGACTGAGAGGTTGGCGTTTTTCAAAACCAGTATTTTATGTTGATTTAAGGGATTTGGCAGAAGCGCGAATAAAAAAAATAATTTTATTGTTGAATTTTAATTCTCAAAGATTATTTTTAGCCGTGCCTGCACGCTAATTGCGCGCGGCTTGTTCTATAATAGGATTTAACGGGGGTTTTCGCCGGTTGTTTGTCGCGATCCCACACTCGATTTGCATCGCGAGAATCCCCGTTTATGGTGGGCGTAGCTCAGTTGGTTAGAGCACTGGATTGTGGTTCCAGATGTCGGGGGTTCGAATCCCCTTGCCCACCCGTTTTCGGCCCCATCGTCTAGGGGTTAGGACACAGGCTTTTCAAGCCTGCGACACGGGTTCGATTCCCGTTGGGGCTACCAAATAAAAAGGCGCGGAGTTTCCGCGCTTTTTTTATTCGATCCTCTGACTTTGCCATCAGGGCGAGGGGATAAGCCGAATTCCGCGGCTCGCCGGCGAGTTGTCGTAAACCTCGATAACATGATAAATACTCGCGATGAAAACTGTCTTGAATTCGCCGTGAAAATAGCTATGAATCAGGTTGATATACTCGATGACATCCTTTTGGTAATCGGTAAGTTCGGGGTCGGACGGGTGAAGCAGTTGCACGACGCATTTCAGCTCGTATGACGGGATATCCATATACACCAACGAACAACCGGGGTTCTTCATCTGGTTAATAAATGTTCCGGTTTCGAACTCGGGAGTGGCGTAAAGCTCAAGTGAAACCTGCTTTGTAATATCGAAGACATCGGCGCCGGCCTCATAAAGCTCGAGAAGGACATCGAGCTTTTCGGGCATCGGGGAGTCGATTGTCGATTTTAGCCGCTCGATTGTCTCCTTGAGTTTTTCCGGTTTGGGCAGAAAACCGGTGCCCTTGACCGCGTTATTAATCCTCATCTGCGAGTCCTTGCGAAGCGCGCCCCATGTCGCGACCGAGGCGTTGTGCGGCCCGGCCATCGAGGAGGGCATCACACCGGCCTTGATTCCCTCGATCATATCGGTTCGCGCGCCGAAATTCCAGCGGAGGAAAGGCTCGGGCAGTTCGACAGGCTTGAAGACCTGCCATTGGCCGTCAACCTCGGCACGGATCGAGTTGTCCGACAAAACCTCCACCGATTTCTGATGAAATGTGCCGTTTTCCCAATAATCGGTCTCGCCCTTCTCCAAAGCACCGGCGAGGATTATTGGTGCGATAAGAAAAAAGGCAAACATAGCCACAAGATTATCTAACATGACACGCCCTTTCGCAAATTTTGTTCAACAGATAAAATATACTCGAACATGACGCTTTGTCAAAAAGGAATTTTTAAATTGTGATAAAAATATTATATATATCTCTTGAATATCACAATAACATGATTAGATTTTTTAATACAAAAAAATAAACCAATATTAAAATTATGGTCTTGTGGACATTCATACTCTTAGGGCTCGTTGTTTTCAATATCCTCGCGGTCTCCTTCAATTGGCCGCGAGAATGGACGGAAAAAACTACCCTTCTAATTCTCATCGCTGTTCTCGGCTTACTATATAAACTCTACCGTGCCTATCGCGCCAGATTCGGCTGAAAAAACAAAGGCAAAAGAAATTTGCTAAGCAATTCCGCGCTTGCAAAACGCAACGCTTAGGATTATTATGTTTGAAATTTCTTAGGAGATAATTATGCGGACGCCGCTTAGTAAAATACGCAACATCGGCATTATGGCCCATATCGACGCCGGCAAGACCACTACTACCGAGCGTATTCTCTTTTATGCCAAAAAGATACATCGTATGGGCGAGGTCAACGACGGTAGCGCGACAATGGACTGGATGGAGCAGGAGCGCGAGCGCGGAATCACTATCACAGACGCGGCGACGACCTGCTTTTGGAAGGATCACCAGATTAACATCATCGATACACCCGGCCATGTCGATTTCACGATCGAGGTCGAGCGAGCGCTTCGAGTCCTCGATGGCGCCGTCGCTGTTTTTTGCGCGGTCGGTGGAGTCGAGCCGCAGAGCGAGACTGTCTGGAAGCAGGCGGAAAAATACCAAGTCCCGCGAATCGCCTTTGTAAACAAGATGGATCGCGTCGGTGCCGATTTCGAGGGCGCGCTCGAATCTATGGTTGAAAAACTCGGCGCAAGGCCAATTTGCGTGAACTTCCCGGCCGGTGAGGGCGACGAATTTTCCGGTATTATCGATGTTGTCCGCGGAGTTTTTATTAAATACGATCCGGAATCCTATGGCGAGGTTTTCGAGGAAAGTGAAATTCCCGGCACATTTCGAGAAGAATTCGATCGGCGCCGTAGCGAACTTATCGAGATGGTCGGTGAGTTCGACGAGGCCGTGATCGAGGCCTTCCTCGAGGATAAATCCATCACGCCCGAGCTTCTCAAAGCCGCAATTCGCCGAGGGGTAATCGAGCGAAAGATATTGCCCGTCTTGGCCGGCAGTTCGCTTCGTAATGCCGGTGTTCAGCCTTTGATGGACGCGATCGTTGACTACCTCCCGGCACCAACGGATATCCCCTCCGTCGAGGGCCTCGACCCCGAGAAGAATAAACCGACAAGACGCGAGCTCAAGCCCGAGGCCCCGACAAGCGCCCTCGCCTTCAAGATCGCAACCGACAAGTTTGTTGACAAGCTGATCTTCCTGCGCGTTTACAGCGGCCATATCGACAAGAAGATCGGCCTTCTCGACCCGCGAACCGGCAAACGAGAACGCATCAGCCGGATCTTCCAGATGCATTCCGACCGAAGAGAACAGCTCGAAGAGGCCTTTGCCGGCGATGTCGTCGCTGTGGCCGGCCTTCGCGATGTCAAGACCGGCGACACGCTCTGCGATCCGCACCACCCGATTGTCTATGAGCCGATGACCTTCCCCGAGCCGGTGATCTTCGTCGCTATCGAGCCGAAATCCGCCGGCGACTCGAAAAAACTCGCCGAATCCCTCGCCCGCCTCGAGGAGGAAGACCCGACCTTCAAAGTCCGAGAGGACAAAGAAACCGGCCAAACAGTTATCTCGGGAATGGGCGAGCTTCACCTCGAGATCTTAGTCGATAGGATGATCCGCGAGTTCGGCGTTGCCGCAGATGTCGGCAACCCGCAGGTGGCCTTCCGCGAGACAATTCTCGAATCGAAGAAGGCCGAGCATACTGTTGACAGAAGCCTCGGCGATTCGGTGCAGTTCGCCTCGGTCGAGCTTCGCTGTTTCCCACGCGAACGCAAAGAGGGCTTCATTTTCACCGATTCATTCGAGGATAAGCTTTTCCCCGCCGAATTCCGTCGAGCGATCGAGGCCGGAATACGCGATACACTCGAATCGGGGCCGATCGCGGGCTATCCCTTGCTCGATGTAGGATCGGAGCTACTTTCAGCCCGGTGGAGCGAGGACAGCTCCACCGCAATGGCCTTCAGAGTGGCCGCGGCCACCGCCTTCACAAAGGCACTCAATCTCGCATGCCCGATTCTTCTCGAGCCTGTTATGGCCGTCGAGGTGGTCGTTCCCGAGAATTATTTCGGCGAGATACTCAACGACCTCGCGATCAGAAGCGCGCATATTGAAAATGTCGGCGACCGAAAAAACGACAAAATCATCGAGGCGACAGTTCCGCTCGCCGAGATGTTCGGCTATTCCACAGCCCTACGAAACCTCAGCCAAGGCAGAGCGACCTATACAATGCAGTTCTCGACCTATCGCCGCCTCCCGGGGCAACGCGAGAAGGCGCTTTTAGAGCGTATCCGCGGTATTTAGCGGTTGTATAGATTGGGAGAATGGCCTCTGCCTCATAATTGATCCGAGATATGTTTTAGGATGAAATAATTATTCGTTTGTCGCGAAAAACTCTAAAGCCTCAGTGCAAACTGCTCTTCTTTCTCCGAATTCTTTGTTTTCATTGCTATAACACAACTAATTGTAAGCAAACTTCAATATAAAAAGCGACATTCCTGAAAATTCTACTCGAACACTTATCCGCAAATTAAAATTAATCTTGCTTTTTAGCGCTGTAAAAGCTAAAATATTCGACAGTAAAACGAAACAAACAGGAGTCGAGGATGCCCTACAAACCATCGGATTTCAGAAAAGGCCTGAAACTCATGTATCGCGACGAGCCGTTCGAGATCGTCGAGGTGCAGATGTCGCTTCGCGGAAGGGGTCGAAGCAAATACAAGACGCGCCTCAAAAATATGAGGACCGGCGCGGTTTTAGAGAATGTCTTCACCGAGCAGGACACACTCGAAGAAGGCGAATTCGCCAGCAGAAATATGCAATACCTTTACGCCGACGGCGAGGGCTTTATTTTCATGGACACCCAAACCTACGAGCAGATCTCCTTCCCGACGGCGGCTATCGGCGAGACGAAGTTCTTCCTCAAAGAGAGCGAGATATACCCGATCCTGCTCCTCGGCAACGACCCGCTCAATGTCGATCTGCCGGCCTCGGTGGTGCTCGAGATAACCGAAACAGAGCCGGCGGTCCGCGGCGACACGGTTTCCAATGTCACGAAGAACGCGACCACCGAGAACGGCCTTGTTGTCAAAGTGCCTTTGTTTGTCGATATCGGCGACAGGATCAAGGTCGATACACGCTCGATGGACTACCTCGGCCGCGCCTGATCCATGCTCGAAGACGGGTTGAAAAAGCGCCTTCTCGAAGCCGCATCGCGCGTGTTGCCCAATGCCTACTCGCCCTACTCGGGGATAAAGGTCTCTGCGGCGGTTCTCGACGACTCCGGCCGAATCTTCACCGGTGTCAATGTCGAAAACGTGAGCCTCGGACTGACTGTTTGCGCGGAGCGAAACGCCGTAGCGTCAGCAGTCGCCGCCGGCGCGAAATCGATCGCCGCGGTTTTGATCGCCTCGAATATCGGCCCGTTAACGCCCTGCGGCGCGTGCCGTCAGGTCATAGCCGAGTTCGCCTCTCCCGAGACGCCGGTATTTATTGCATTCGAGGGGGAGATCATCGAGGAATACACAATCGGCGAACTCCTGCCGGAGGCCTTCAAACTCGGCCTCGAGTAGGCTACGCGAAAGGTTGAAATGAGATTCATCGTTTGTATAAAAGAGGTTCCCGACACCGCCGAGGTTCGCATGGACCCCGAACGCAACACGCTGATACGTTCGGGCGTGCCGTCGATTATCAACCCCTTCGACGCCTTCGCGCTCGAGCTTGCCCTTCAAAAGAAGGACTCCGATCCCTCGATCGAGATTATCGCGCTCACCATGGGGCCGCCGCAGGCCGAGAAAAGCCTTCGCGAGGCAATCGCTATTGGCGCAGACAGCGCTATCTTGCTCTCCGACAAGGCATTTGCAGGAAGCGACACATGGGCGACCTCGAACGCACTTAGCGCGGCGATAGCGAAAATAGGTCGAGTCGATATAGTTTTCACCGGCCAACAGGCGATCGACGGCGACACCGCGCAGGTCGGGCCGGGAATCGCCGAGTTTCTCGGATGGCCGCAGGCTATCTTCATCCGTTCGCTGGAACTTAACCATGAGAGCGGGTTCATCGCCGAAAGAATTACCGAGACCGGAATCGAACGCCTCGAAATCGCCACGCCCGCGGTTGTTAGCGTTATCAAGCTCACAAAAGACCCTCGACTTCCCTCGCTCAGGGGCATGATGAAATCGAAGAAGGCCGAAATCCCGATCTGGTCCGCCGAGGAGATCGGGCTCGATTCCAGTAACGTTGGGCTTGATGCCTCGCCGACCGAGGTTATAAAAATCTTTGCTCCGCAAAAACGCGAGGGTGGGGTTTTATGGGAGTGCGAACCCGCCGAGGCCGCTCGAAGGCTTGCGAATACCCTTCGCGAGAGCCGCATTATTTAAGCTTCTAAGCTTTTCAGTCCCTGTCCTGAAACATCATAGCGGTTATTACTATAAAAAAACCCGTCATGAGAAGTATTATAGATTCGCCATAATATGGAATAACTATCCTGTCCGATTCCACGAGAATATTGAAAAATGGGAGCGAGGCCTTTTCCCCGATGGAAAAAACCGCCCAAGCTAAGACAATATAACCGCCATTCTCGACAAGCTTGATTTTCTCGATATGGGTTTTTTCATCGGAGGCCGCTTTAAAGGCTGAAGAAATATAATTCGCAGAAATCACTGCTAAAAATATTGTCACAACAACAAAGCAGGCGAGGATAATCCTGTCATCGAGAGAAACCTCCCCGGCATTGATCGAAAGTCCTTGTATTCCAATCTCCATCGCGCTCGGGAATGCAAAGATTAGAACCGTCATTACAATCCCCAAAAGGGCGAAAACAAAGCATAAAATCTTGAACGCCGAGCCCAAAGCCCGTGATAAAAGTTTCTTTTTCATTTTTATTTCTCCCTCCGATGTTTATATTATAAACAACAATAACAAAATAGGAGTTTTTCGATGAAAAAACAATTATTTTTCTTGCTTGTTTTTGCCGTTTGCGCGGTTGCGGCAGATTCCTTGAACCTCGGCCTGCTCCATAGGCTCGAAACCCCGCCTTTACGTGGTGTTTCCGCTGATGAGACCAACATCCTCGCCTTCGAAAAATCCCCGACACTGAAGCTGGTGCAATACCTTTGCGGCGGCTCGGCGGTCGTCCTCGACAGCCTCTCGTGGACAGGCTCGACAATCCCCTCCGGCACAAACCTCGCCGGCAGATGGATTTCACTTCAAAACTCAGTCGCCTACCTTGCCGATTGGACGCGAGGAGTCCATATAGTCGATTTCTCATCGCCCTCCGACCTTCGCGACCTCGGAGCGGTTTCGCTCGGCGGGCAATCGAGGGCCGTCTATCCAAATGGCGAAAGGCTCTTCGTCGCGGCAAACTCCGCAGGCATCCATGAATTGGACATCACAAGCCCAGCCTCGCCTTCGGTAATTGAAAACTACGAGCTTGGCGGAACTGCCGTCGATGTCGCAAAGCGAGCCGGTTCGCCAATGTTCGTCGCAGAGGACCCGGTCGGTGTCTCAGCTTGGGATCTCGCCTCGCCGACTGAGCCGATTACCTTTCTCGATCTCCCCGGGACGGTCACGGGGATAGATTTTGCGGGATCGGATTCGATTCTCCTCGCAACCGTTTTCGAGGGCTCGGTTCACCTGCTCTCCTACAACGGCGTGGCCTTCACCGAATTCCGTCAACTGATTATCGGCGATACCGAGATTTACAAGTCGATCTGGACGGACAATGTCGTTCTCGTCGCCGCCGGTGCGATGGGGCTATGGGTTTTTCGGTTAGATGAAGACCATACTGTCGCCGATTCGGGGTTCTATATCCCCGATGGCAGGATTTTCGTCGATGTCTGCCGCCACCGAGATTTAGCGGTCGTCGCCGATGCCCTCGGCGGGCTTTGGTTTTTCGACATTTACAGCTTTTTTTACAACTCGATCGAGGAACAGCCTTTACCAAAGGAGATCACCCTCTCCGCCCACCCAAATCCGTTCAACTCGGCTGTGACGATTACCATCGACTGCAATACGCCCCTACAAATCGAGATTTTCGACCTGAACGGCCGGCGGGTCGCGGAAATGCCCGAATACGGAACCGTAGGAGCGGGTTTGAAACCCTCCCGTTCGTCGATTGTAGCACAAAAGGGCGGGTCTGAGACCACGTCCCTACGAAATGGCGAATTTATTTGGTCGCCGGATAATTCCCTCCCCTCGGGCGTGTATCTCGTCCGGGCGCGCTTCGACCCTTCGACAGGCTCAGGACAACGCTCCGCTCAGCGACCGGCGTACGGGCGAGGAGACCTCGCCCGTACGGGCCAGACTGCGGCGAAACGAATAGTGTATTTGAAATAACTACTGTCCCAATGAATTAAAGAGTTTAAGTTGATAGT
>DIWU01000027.1 GCA_002428525.1 bacterium UBP14_UBA6098 | reverse complement strand
TGTCCGTTTTTTCGGGGGAAGATCAGTATTACATATTGGAACATCGTCTTCGACTAATCCAGACGTAAGACATACTTTCGCGCCACTTACACTGCCTCCATAAACAGAGCTTAAAGTAACAGTGAAATTTCCATCGGCATATGTAATGCAATCTAAACTTATATTGAGACTATCTGGGACTATATCAACAAATACACGAGATAAAGGATCTCCGATTAATCGATCATAAGGAGAACATGACGCAAGCATTAATTCTCCGACACCTGAACCATCATCATAGTCCCAAAACCACCCCATGGTTGCTACAAGCCATGCTTCTCCAAGTTTACCCGTGTTTGAACGCGCAAGATAGTGCATAAAATGATGTCCCATATTCCCGTTTGGATTACTTGCAGTGTGCCCGAAGAAACCTAAAGCTCCATGGGCTGTGAAATTCTGCCCGAAAGCATCGCCTGTTTGACATGCATCCGATACTATTACAGATGGATATGTAAACTTTAAATCATCTGTTATCCAGTCATTCCAAGAGTAACCTCCTTCTGTTGCGCAAAAGCCCGGGCTTAATAAACCGTAGCATTTCCACCACACATTACTACTACCGTGCCCAACATACCAAACAGAAGAATACCCATCAGTACCAAATAACTCGTCGTTAATTGATGATGTCCAAGCACAAGATGTTCCAACCGGATTTGTGCCAGTTGTTATGTCAACATAACATGTTAAGTGCTCTATATCAGAAGGAAGATATTCTGACCTTATAAGCCATTCCTTTCTTTGTTCTTCTGGGTATCCCCAACCATCACTACCTGAAATAACAAGACACTTTTCTTTATTGTCAGTCTCCACTAAAGTCGTTTCGTGCTTTATAATATTTTTAATATACTGTGTTGTCGGCGAGGAGTAAGTATATCCATATGCCAATATACGTCCAATAAAAACTTGTGGTATATTATCACTTGGAATTGAATAAGGCCAATCAGTCTCTTCACCACTTCGATAATGGCATGGGATTTTATCCCAAGAATAATCATCCTGGCTTATTATTCCCACATACATTAACGGGCTAGGCGAATCTGGCATATAAGCTTCCATAGTATCTTGAATGAATTCTCTTACCGCTGTTGTGCAATCCATGGCAGAATAGTATGGAATATCTTCTATCTCAGATATACCGACTGTTTTAACTTTATATCCTTGTTTATATCGGAATTTCGCTAATGAATCAGCTTTGCTTTCCCAGCCATCCTGATATAGATAAATAATAAGCGGATCTGTATCTGTGTAATAAGCTCGAGTTCGACTCGAATAATCCATAAAAATCGAAGAATACGTTTCTTCAATATATGGTTCGACGAATAAAGTGTCGTAATTGTTGTCGAATGTAAATTTAACTCTTACTTTTCTATTAATTTTTATTGTATCTCCCGATGGTTTATATGAATAAAGGTTAAAAGCGAATCTCACTAAATGTGTTCCTCTCCATGTTGCCGTATCTGAGATAATTGTATCGGTGTTTAACCATATTGTATCGTTATAAGTTGCAGAATCTTCGTCAAATACACCTATACTATCCCCCCAACTACAGGGAATTATATGATATCCAGATAAAATAGAGTCCTCTGTTTGTGAAATTGTAATCGAATAACCACCAGAATCAGGGGCAAATAGACACCCATTTTTATACTTGAATGTCGGCTTACCAAGGGAATCACCCCATGGTGCAAAATCCAATTCATATGGATTAAACGACCAATAGGTTTTATTGGAAGTACCATCATAAATAGAGTCCGCCCAAACGCCCGGAATCTCTATTTCTACAATTGTGCTATCGTCGTCGGAATGGGTTACCTCAAAAGTTGCCGTTGAGTCGTTAAACCCGGGTATTAATGTTATCCACTTTGCCTGCAATAAACACGGGATAAACATTACTAAAATAACAAACATAATCGCATTATTTTTCATCGTTTTTCCTTTCCTATTTAATGAACACCGCCTTCGCGGTTTGCCCGTTTTCTTTTGATTTGATCAAATATACTCCTGTAGCAATTTCCTCGGAGGGGCTCCAATGCCCAAAACCAGTTTTGTCCAGAGTTAGCTTTTCTATGGATCGACCATCGATAGACATGATCGAAATTTCAGCGGATTCGGGGCCATGGATTAGACATTCTGAATTGAACGGATTCGGGTATGTGGAGATGTTTAAGTTTACTGGCAGAACCGTTTTTGCGTCTGTTTCTTCGATGTTGGTCAGGTCGGAGATATCTACTATAGCAAGACCATAATTTGTTGATACATAAAGATAATCGCCAATCTGTAATATATTGCCAGAAGCAAGTTTCAGAGAATCCAATGTTTCGTGGATAGTGAAATCCTCGTTCATTTTATGCGCGAAAAGCTTATCGTTTCTAAACTCGTATATAATCGAATCGCTTATATAGCCATCCACATAGTCCCATTCCAAGAACAAAGAATCGTAAGTTACTGTCAAACCGGTGCTATCGCATTTAACCGCGAAGGCGTAATCGTGGGTAATAGACTTAAATAGAATACTGTTCTCGAATTGTATCGGTCGAGTATAAGGAAATAGGAAGATTCCCGGTATAGTGTCGGAAGGAATAAACAGGACAAGGTCTTCGGGTGTATAAACATACCCTAAACCATCGGAATATTCGTTATGAATGAAATAATTATCGATTTGCACAGCTCCATAACACGCACCAGGTAGTTCGAATTCGTGTGTCTCTAATGCCGTAAGTATATTAAGAGGACCAGCTTTGAAAAGGTAGAAATAACTGCTTGATACAACATTAAATTCAAATGCATATACGAAAGAATCGACAAAGCCGAGATCTACGTCGAGTGAAGGCCAAATCCATCCGAAAGTCGCCATTCTAACGAATGTATCTGGCACGCTGATATCGAATAACTCCGGACTTATTATAGTATCTCCAATCCAAAACAGGATTAGAGTATCTTTTTGGACATAATACCTTGCAGAATAATATCGAATAGGGGAAAATTCGTTCCGTTTCAATAACTGCGCTAATGTATGCAGACTATCTGGGTTTCCATATTCATATATTCTTATTGGGGAACCGCCTTTTATAAAGGTCGAATCGCTCAGAACTACCATTCTCCCTGAGCTTTCATTTAGCATAAGGTCACAAATCGAAGTATCCCCCATGTAAGCTAAGGATGGTCCTGGATTTTTCCAGCTCAAACCAAACGATAAATATACATTGCTTTCCGAACTAACAATTCTATTTGGATACGCCGCTTGGATCCTTTCAATAGAAACACATTCATGTCCTATTTGTAGTTTATAAAAACAATATATATCTGTCCCTAAAAATTCCTCCTCCGTGCGGCCTTTAAACAATTCGAGACTTCCGTAAACATAAGGATAGTATGTGGAATCTCGTGTATGTGCATACAATGTATCTGGTGATATAAGATACTCCGTTAAAAATATATAATAACTCGAATCATTATAGCAGCTTAAAAAAATAACATCTCCGTTTATAGCGAAATAGTAATCTTCGTTACCGGATATATAAAATATTGTATCTAAAGAGCTTCCACTTAACTGCACAACGTAAAAACAGCGATTTTGGGAAATATATATATTCGATCCGATTATATCCATGCTCAGACTTGGATAATCCAAATTATGTCGTATTAACTCAAAACACACCCCCGCGGACATTAAATCCCGGTCGAACAAACCCAACCAGTATTCATGGGTTATCGTATCGGCGTATTCGATAAAAATCGCCGAATCTCCCCAATATACTCTCATTAACTCGTATTCAGGATAAATCTCGTAAATAGGGATCACACCAGTCGAAATCGGCGAAAGCGGCGAAGCGAGATTATATATCATTACGGCATCGTCATAAAATGCAAATAAGGAATCTCCTTGCCAAAATACATCGACAGGTTCGCCTGGGATTATTGGATGTAATACTCGTCCGCTGTCTATCTTTTCGCATGTTGTCGAGTTCATTAAATACGTTTGAATCCCTGCTCTAAACGCACCGACAACGCATTCCGTTCCATCACCGTTGTTGCGCGTAGCTATAGCGCACGGCCCACCCCAATCGACTATATCGATAAGCTCCATCCCAGCGACTGCGGCAGAAATGAAAACTAAAAACAGAGTTATTATAGCTTTTATCATAATTCCACTAATCTCCAACTTCTTTCGCCCGTTCGACCACGGCGTGGCGCGGGTGAGGTGGGTGTGCGGCGCGGAGCCGCGTGGTGTGTGAGAAAAAGTTTTCGCCCAATAAACATTATTCTCCTATTTTTGTTCTTTAAACCAATAATACTCGCCATTCCACCGCATGGCAAGCGGTTATTTTGGGTTTCCTTCATGAAACTGCTCCTTTGGGTGACTTCATACCCCCCATTATTATCATCCCCTTAAATGGGTGCAGTATATCCCCCGCGCCCCTCTACATCTCAACTCTCCTAACTATAACCCAATACACAAAACCCATAACCCAATAAAAAAGAGCGCTCGCCACGCCCTCGTGTAATACCCTTTACCTAATTCCCCATCCTCCCTTGACTCTCGGGCTGCGATTGTTATAATATCGCGTTCGAGAAACGAGGTTAAAAATGAGAAACTCAAGAAGAACTAAGATAATCGCTACGATAGGGCCGGCCTGCGAGGATAGAGCCTCGGTGGCCGCGCTGATAAACGCCGGCGTCAACGCCTTTCGCCTGAATTTTGCTCATGGCCAAACCGAAGACCATATCGGAGCTATCGAGATTGTTAAGGATGTTCGAAGGGAACTCGGCGCGCCAATCGCGATTCTGCAGGATTTGGGCGGTCAAAAGATACGAATCGGCGACCTCTCGACGCCCAAGATCGAGCTCGAGGTCGGCTCGAAGATTATCTTCGATTCCACACTCAAGATTAGCGATGGTAACTGTTTGCCGGTGAACCACAAGGGTTTTGCGGAGGATGTCCGACTCGGCCATCAGCTCTATCTCGCCGACGGCTCGATTGTGCTCCGTGTGAGCCGAATCGACCCTCCGAAGGTGGAGTGCGAGGTCCTTATCGGCGGATCTTTGACCTCCCGCAAGGGCATCAACTACCCCGACGGTAGCTTTCGAGTGCCGGCGGTCACCCCGAAGGATATCGACGATTTCAAGCTCGGGCTCGAACTCGGGATCGACTTCGTTTCGCCCTCTTTTATACGCTCGGCGGAGGACTTAGAACCGCTTTTCGAGATCGCCCGATCCTTCGGGAAAAGCATTCCGTTCTTGGTGAAGATCGAGAAACACGAAGCAGTCGAGCGTCTGAACGAAATCGTGAAAATCTCCGACGGCGTGATAGTCGCGCGCGGGGATTTGGGCGTCGAGGTTCAGCTCGAGAAGGTTCCGGGAATCCAGAAGCTAATAATCCACGAGGCCAATACCCGCGCGAAACCGGTTATCATCGCGACTCAGATGCTCGCCTCGATGGTCCATAACCAGCGGCCGACGCGCGCCGAGGTCGCCGATATCGCTAACGCCATCCTCGATGGCGCGGATATGCTTCTCCTCTCGGACGAGACGGCGATCGGCGAGCATCCGGTGCTTGCGGTCGAGACCATGTCGAAGATCGCTGTGGAAACCGAGAGGGATTATCAATTCCTGAGGCGATTTAAGAAAGAGGAGATCCCCCGAGAGATCGCCGTTTCTATGGCTGTTTCCGGTTCCGCGGCCAGCCTCGCGCAGGCGCTTAATGCGCCGGTGATACTTTGTCCCACCGCAGGCGGTTTCACAGCGAAGATGATCTCCTGCTATCGGCCCGAGGCTATGATATATGCCCTTACCCACCGAGACGACACCTTTAACAGGCTCGGCTCCTTTTGGGGGGTAATTCCCAAAAAGATACCGAATATCGAACACTTCGACGAGCTGATCGAGGTCTCGCTCGAGATAGCCTCGAAGGACAAGCTCATCGATAAGGGCGAATACTACATTATTACCGCCGGCTTCCCCTTCAACACCGGCTCGGCGACGAATCTAATCAAGGCCGGCGAGTTCCCGGGTTAAAAAACCCGATAAGAAAAGCGGCCCGATCGCTCGAGCCGCTTTGTTATTTGGGTTTGGCCGATTTTACTTAATCAATAACAGCCGTCTTTCCGCGAGTTCCTCTGCAAATTTGACCCTGCAGAAATATGTTCCGCTTGGAAGATCTCCCGCGTCCCAGCGCAGAGTATGCAGGCCGGCGCCTCTGTTCGAGGCCTCCTCAAAGACCCTCTCGCCGCGGATATTGAAGATGGCTATTTCCGCGATGCCGTCGTCGGGAATAGTGAACTCGATCGTGGTCGCCGCGTTGAAGGGATTCGGGAAGTTATAGCCGATACTGAGGCGCTCCGGTCGGTCGATCGCTTCGAACATCTCGAGCGGGTTGTTGTTCCAATCGACAGACCAGTCGAAAAGCTCGGGCGCAGAATAACCTTCCCTGAAGTATAGAACCGCTCTGAGCCTAACCGAGTCGGCAGTGCCGATCCCGTGAATATCCATCGAGCCGAGGCTTCCGGTCGCAATCCTCGAGCCGAAATCGGCCCATGCGCCGCCGGAACGGTATTGGGCGGTCACTTTTATCGAATCTCCGGCATTCTGCGTCCAATTCGCCCAGCCCCAGCTCGTCGCGTCGCCGGGACGCCAGTCAAAGGCGACGGCCTTGCCGACTATAACTCCGCTGTCGGCGGTGCCCGCGGTTACAAGCTCGAAATCGTCCCAATAGGCCGTGCCCTGAGCGGCTGTTCCAAGAATCTTTGACCCGACACCGAGCAGGTTGATCGAGGATAGGCCGTTTACCCCGAACACACCGGCGGAAACACCGTCCACGAAAAGCTCGCTGGTTCCCGCGACAAGATCGAACTCGATCTCGTAATAGTGCCACAACGAGTCCATGGACAAATGAATAACCGTTCCCACACCGTCCCAGTATTTAAGCGTGTCGCCCTTAGCGTAAACCAAAATACCGGTAGTCGTCGAGACCGAGGTGTAGGATGTCGCATTGTGTAACCCGAGGAATTCGGCCTTATCGCCGATCGACGGATCGTAGATCTTCGCCCAAGCCTTAGCGCGACCCTTCGTGATTCCCTCGAAACTGCGCCATGCGCCGCCGTATGCCGAGGTGTTGCGGTCGCGAACACGAAGGCCGTATGAGGGTGAGACATAGCGCAAATCGTAAATGGAAATTTCGATATTAGTGCCACCGTCGTAGGCACCCCAAACCGTCCACGCCTCGGACTCCGAGGCGTATTCCATATTGTCCGCAAACACTGTCGAACTCTGCTCGATAGTCACACGGTCGTCCTCGATTTTAGTCCCTGTATAAGAATCTATATCGAATTGGGCGTTCGTGGTTTGGTGCCAGTCGAAGGCCGGAAGCGCTGTGTTGATCGTCAGGGAGCGGATCTCCGACCACGCCCCGTTGCTGTAGTCATCCTTCGCGCGGACACGCCACCAGTAGGTCGCGCCGTTTGTGAGTGAGGCCTCGCCTTGGCTTCCGATCAGGTAATTGCAGTCGCCGGTCATCCTCGGGACCGAGGGGGAGAAGCCGATGGAACTGCTATTGCTCGAAATCGTCACCGGAGCGGTGAAATTCGGGTTTGTGTCCCACTGAACATCGAAATGAAGCGGATCGCCGTCCGGGTCGTTCGGCACCGACCAATAAAGGCTTGGCGTTGTGGTGATCACCCTCGCGAAATTGAACGGCGATGTCGAAACGACCTGTTCTGGGGGATAATTTACGACACCGAGCGCGGTTAGTATAAATTTTTGCTTCTTGCCGGTGCTGAAGGTTATCTCGAACGGAACGAATGAGCTTTCGGGGACTGTCGGCGAGATTGTGACCACGAAGGGCGTCGCGGAGGTCGCGATCGCGCCGCCGGCGATATTTCCAAATGAAACCGAGCTGGCGCCGATAGTCACTCGAGTGTCAATGCTCGAGAGCGTTGCGGTCACCGAGGAGGCTGTCCCGCTACCGAGGTTTCTGCAATGGACATAGAGATCGACTGCGCTTCCGGTCTCGATATACTTACCGAGGGTGTTTCCCCAATAGGCGAGTTTGGTGGTCGGTAGCGAGGTCGAGCCCCCGATGAATTCCTTCCAAATACTGCAATCGGCCAGCTCGAGACTGCTCCATGTTGAGGAGGCCGTTCCGGTGGGGGTGTAGGCCATAACCCCCGACGCGCCGGTGTAACTCCGCTGGAAGGCCGCAACCAGAGGCTTTCCGGCGACCGGCGGGGGATAACCGAGTGCGGTCTTAAGGGCTTGCGCCGCCAAATCGAGTGCGCTTCCCGCCCCGCCGATATTCGCCGCGTCGATTTTAGTCGCGAAATCGTAGATATCGACGAGGTTGTCGTCGAAATCGCGGGCGTTGGTGATTGCGGAGGAGATCGCCGAAACCGATTTGCCGCCGGCGAGAATCAGCTGGCGCGCGAAATCGTTGATAGCCATCTGGAAATCGACATGGTCGTGATCGAGCCTGAGGCCGGAAAGCGTTATAGCGGAGGTGTAATCCGAGGAATACCGGCTGACTATCTCCGTGATGAGGTTCTCCTCGCTGATCGTCGGATTTGCGATTAGCGTTTGTAGAAACTCATAAGAATAGCCGTTCCCGGGGACATTGGCCTCGGAGTGAACCAAATAATCGGCATAGCCCATCGTCTCGTATTCGGTCTCCAGAAGGCCGACGATACAGGCGTCGAAACACATAACATTGATGCTTCGCCCGAGATGGTCGCGAATCGATCGGAGCATATTACGATACTCGCCGTTCGCGAACTGAATACCGTTACCGTCGCCGTTGGTGTCGTCCCAAACGATGGCTTTAAAGGGCGAGTTGACCGGCCCCGGTCGCGCCCATCCGCCGCCGTGGTTCCAAATTATCACCATATAACGGTTTGCCGGATAATTGTCCATGCCCCAAATCACGAAATCGCGGAGGACATTGGGGTTTTCCGAATTCAGCTCCCCAAGGTCGGAGATGAATCCGGCATTGATTCTGTCGTCGGTCGAGTTGCCGGCTTGAATATAATACCGGCGGACAGTTGACCAACTCGTCCCGAGATAGTCATCATAGCCGCCATAGGAGGCCTTGCCGTCGATCTGGACGAGGATAGCGACATCGCCGGTCGAACCGGCGGATTCCATCTCGTCCATATCGCCGTTGACATAGCTCGAGAGGTCGTTATCCGCGCCGATATAGGCCATGACAGTCCACTCGCGCGCGGAGGATAGTGTTGCAAAAAGCGTTATCGCAAGGATTGCGATAAGAAGCTTCGAGGCGTGGCGGGTCATATGAACTCCTTAGATTATGATGATCAAACCGCTCACAAAAACCCGATAATCCCCTCAAATCGATTGAATTAACTTAATATATCTTGTTATCTTAACGATGAAGCATTAAAATTTCAAGTTAAAAAATCAAACCCGCGCCGCAAATAATGTATTTTCCTAAAAACACTCTAAGCTCTCGAGATTGAAAAAGACCCTTACCAAAAAAACGAACTGAGAGCAGAAAGCGGAAGATAGCCTGTTGCGGAATCGGTAAATTGGATTATAATCTTCTGAATATACTTCATCCGAAACGAAACGCATATGACCGCAAAAGAACAACTCAAAACCCTCGCCCAAAGAGCCGTCGAGATTATCCCCGAGGGGGAGTTCCTCGCAAAACTCGAGAATTCGACAAAAACAAACAAGCCCCTTAAAATCAAATTAGGTTGCGACCCCAGCCGACCGGATCTTCATATAGGACATGCGGTTGTGCTTCACAAGCTTCGCGAGTTTCAGGACCTCGGCCACGAGGCGATCCTCGTTGTAGGCGATTTCACCGCGATGATCGGAGACCCCTCCGGCAAGAACACCACGCGCCCGCAACTGACCTTCGAGCAAACCCGCGAGAACGGCCGAACATACCTCGAGCAAGCGGCCAAGATCATCGACCCCGCAAAGACCCGCATCGTCTATAATTCCGAGTGGCTCGGGAAGATGAGCTTCTCCGATGTCATCCGGCTGGCTTCGACATATACGGTTGCCCGAATGCTCGAGCGCGACGATTTTGCCAAGCGCTATTCATCCGAGCAACCGATTAGCGTCCACGAATTCCTTTATCCTCTCGCGCAGGCCATGGATTCTGTGGCTCTCGAGTCAGATATCGAGCTTGGGGGCACAGACCAAAAATTCAACCTGCTCGTCGGTCGCGATGTCCAGCGCGAATACGGACTTTCGCCTCAGGTCATTATGACAATGCCGCTTCTCGAGGGCATCGACGGCGAGCGCAAGATGAGCAAATCCTACGACAACTATGTCGGCCTCACCGACAGCGCAGTCGAGATGTTCGGCAGGCTGATGAGCATACCCGATTCGCTGATCCTCAAATACTACGAACTCGCGGCCTTCGCCGACGAGGCTTTGCTGGCCGAGGTCAAGTCCATGCTCGAGAATCCCGCGGTCAACCCGATGGAGCTTAAAAAGCGCATGGCCGTCCGGGTTATCTCGCTTTACCACCCCGAAGCGGACGCCATAGCGGCGCGCGAGGAGTTCGAACGCGTCTTCAGCAACCGCCAAGAGCCGGAGGATATGCCCTCCGCGAAATATCCGGCCGGAACCAAGCTTTGGATAGTCGATATTCTTCGCGAGAACGGCCTCGTCGCGACAGGGGGAGAGGCGAGGCGATTGATCTCACAAGGCGCGGTCGCTCTCGACGGCGAAAAGGTTATCGACGATAAATTTGAGATGATTATTCAAAATAGAGTTGTTATTAAAGTCGGGAAACGCCGATTCTTGGAAATCCTACCTGCATAACCCATTTAAAGAGGAAAAGATGCCGAAACAGATCCTTGTCATCATCGTTATGTTCCTTCTTGCGTCCGCCGGTTACGCCGATCTTGCCGTCAGCACAGCGGCACAGGATCAATACGATGTCTCCTCGGCGGGGATGTCGAGCCGATCTTTCATCGCTTGGACTGACAGCCGCGCGGGAACCGGCAATACGAATATTTACGGCAACATTATAGGAACCGACGGCGCGCTCGTCACTTCCGACCGCCCCCTATGTGTCGCATCGGGTCTCCAATACGATGTCGCGGCATCCGCGGGGCAAAAGTTCGTCGCGTTCTGGATCGACGAGAGGACTAGCGAAGCATGGAATGTCTGGGGTCAGCATTTTAACCTCGACGCCACGCTTAGCGGGGACAATTTTCAAGTGACGACCAACGGCACAGAAAAATCCAAAACCGCCGCCGACTGCCTCGGGAGCGATATGGTCGTTGTTTTCGAGGAAACCGCCACGAACCGAACGGTTTGCGGCCAGCGGCTTACATGGGGGACAACCTCCTACAGCCCGTCCGGATCGGTGTTCAGCATCTCCGATGGAACTCACGCGGCCTATGGTCCCGATGTTTCCGCCGGTTCGACCGACTTCCTCGTCGTTTGGACAAGCACGACGACGAAATCCGTTTACGCGAGGCGGGTCAGCGCGGCCGGAACCCCGCTCGGAACAGCGCAGGTTCTTGCCGATTACAGCGCAGGGGCCTATTCCCCAAGTCACGCCTCGGTCGCTTGGGACGGCACTAAATGGCTCGTTGTCTGGGATATAGTTGTCTGGGATATATATATTTTGGGCACCAATATGAATATCTGCGGCCGATTCGTCGATTCAGCCGGATCGCCCTCCGGTTCTATTCTCGATATCTCCACAGGAGCGCAGGACGAAAGCTATCCCGATGTTTCCTTCGACGGAATCGGGTTTCTCGTTGTCTTTCAGGATACGAGAAGTGTTTACGCAAACACCTACGCGCGAAGGATTGTCAGCGGTGCCGTCGGTGCGGAGGTAACGATCTCCACCGGCTCATATAACCAAAACAAGCCCTCGATCTCATGGAACGGAACGAACCACGACATCTTCTGGCAGGACTTCCGCGGAACCTACAACTGGGATGTCTATACGATTCGCAAAGAACAAACGCCATGGAACGGCCCGACCGCGAGCCCGCTTTCGCCCCCGGATATGGGCGCTTCGAGCTGTATCCGCCAATCCGCAGTTATGGACCTTTCCGACTCCGACGGAATCAATACCTCGACCATCGAGTTCTCCGCGAACGGCGTGGATTACACTATCGCCAGCCCTCAGCTCAGCTATGCCTCGAATAGGTTGACCTTCACCCCCTCGGCCGATTGGCCTCAAAATGTCTGGATTGAGTGTTGCCTAAACGCAGTTCAAGATATGACCGGCCTCGGGATTCTTAACCCGATTTGCTGGAGCTTCATGATCGATCAAACCGATCCGGTCTTTGGCTTGGAAAGCCCTGCCAACGGCGACTCCGCCGGCTCCGGCGCTCTGCCGATCTCTATCGAAGTGACCGATGCCGGTTGCGGTGTTTCAACCACAAACATGGCCTTTCAGATCGAGGGAACTTGGTATGTCCACGGCACCTCGCCGGCGGTCAGCTGGGACGGCACTCGCATGAATTTCGACCCCTCCGAGGAGGGCATCGCGTTCGAGCCTTTCGAGACTATCGATGTTTGCGCGAGAGTTAGAGACTGCGCGGAATACTGCGAAGCCAACGAGGTGACAACCTGCTGGCTCTTCTATACGAGCGGAACCAAGATTTACGGGAATGTCTATCTCTCAGGCTCAACCGATCATTCAGGCGCGACGGTCGAGGCGCGCTACGGCGACAGCCTTTGGACTACTACAACTAACGCCTCCGGTAGCTACAGCATCCCCGGTGTTATGGAGGTCGCTGGAATTTCCGTGACGGCATACAAGACGGGCTATTCCGACTCGACCGTGACAGTCGATATGTCCGGCGGCGGTTTCGGCTTGGCCAACTTCACGCTTTATCCCGTTGTCACGATGTTCCAATCGGACTTCGAGGCGGACGACGGCGGCCTCGAACTCCGCTCTTACTTATATTATAATGATTGGGAATGGGGCTTGCCGACCTCCGGCCCCGGAAGCGCTCATAGCGGCACAAAATGCTGGGCCACAAGGCTCAACGCCGACTACCACGACTCGAGCCAAAGCAGGCTTGTCCTCGGGCCGGTCTCTCTTCCCGCCGGAACAGCTCCGAAGATCCAATGGTGGCAATGGTATCGCTTCCAAGCACCGACCTACGGCGGCACCCCGAGGCGTTGGCAATGGCATGACGGCGGAAATGTCAAACTCTGGCGATCGCTGACTGATTCGCTATTGCTCGTGCCGGACAGAAACTATGACACAACGATGTCAACCTCCAACCTTTTCATCCGAAACCAAAGAGCATATGCCGACAACGACAACGGCAACTACTGGCACCGAGTTTCGATCGATCTTTCAGCCTACGCCGGCCAGACTATATATATCTCGTGGGATTTCGGCAGTAGCTCTGTCAACCGCGAATCCGGATGGTTCATCGACGATGTCGTCATCGGCTACACCGATTACACGGGTATAGACACGCAAACCAAGCTCCCAATAGCGCAGGAAATCAACGCGTTCCCGAACCCGTTCAACGCTTCGTGCGTTATCGAGGCTGTCGGCGATGTTCAAATCTTCGACCTCTCGGGGAGACTGGTCAGAACGCTTAAATCGCCCGAACTCGAAGCGCGAGGCCGCATGGTCTGGGATGGCCGGGATTTAGAGAACAAAGAGCTTTCCTCGGGCGTCTATTTCGTTAAAGTCCGGGGAAGCGACACCCCTCCAGTGAAATTAGTCTATATGAAATAGCCATGCATTTTCGCGAAGATAATAATAGATTCCTCATCGTCCTCGAGCTCGGGGACGAGATTATCAGTTCGCTCACTGAATTCGCTGAAAGAAAAAATATCGAGGGCGGTTTCTTCGAGGGTATAGGCGCACTGAACGAAGCCGAGATCGGCTGGTTCGACCTCGAAACAAAGCAATATATCAAAAAGGAATTATTCGGTCAGCGCGAGATTCTCTCCTTGAAAGGCAATATCGCCCGCGATGAGGCCGGGAAACCTATAGTTCATTGCCATATTTTACTCGGGGCTCGGGATTTCACTTGTGAGGGCGGACATTTATTCTCCGGTCGCATCTCGGTGACATGCGAAATTTTTCTCGAACCGACAAGCCCTATAATACGGGGCATTGACGATATAACAGGTCTAAAACTGTGGAAACTCGCTTGAGGACTGAAAGAAGGATACTATAATGCGGATTTGTGTCATCGGTGCCGGTTATGTCGGCCTTGTGACCGCGGTTTGCGTCGCGGAATTCGGCCATGAAGTTTATTGCCTCGATGTTGACGAGGAGCGAATCGAGTCCCTCAAAAGGGGCGAGGTTCCATTCTACGAGCCGGGGCTGGGCGAGCTTCTCAAAAAGAATGCCGATGCCGGCAGGTTCGTTTTCACAACCGACAAAGTAGAAGCGCTGAAACGCGCGGAAATAGTCTTCATAGCCGTAGGAACACCAATGAATCCCGCGGACGGCACTGTCGATCTGAGCTTCGTCGAATCGGCCTGCGCCGATATCGCAACGATAATCGCTCCCGGAACAATCGTCGTTGACAAGAGCACCGTGCCGGTCGGCACAGCTCGAAAGGTGAAAAACCTTCTGCTCGCAAACGGCGCTCCCGAGAATATCGAGGTTCTCAGCAATCCCGAGTTTTTGCGCGAAGGCACAGCCGTCGGGGATTTCATGCAACCCGATAGAGTGGTTATCGGCGCGGATAACAAACAGGCGGCCGAAAAACTCATGATGGTCTATAAACCGCTTCTCGACGAGGGCAGGCAGTTTCTCGTCACCTCGCCGGAATCCGCCGAACTTGTCAAATATGCCTCGAACGCCTTCCTCGCCGTGAAATTGACCTTTATCAACGAGATAGCCCTTCTTGCCGATAGGATCGGCATCGACGCAATCGAGGTTGCCAAGGGAATCGGCCTCGACAAGCGCATCGGCTCGAAGTTCCTTCACCCGGGGCCGGGCTTCGGCGGAAGCTGTCTGCCGAAGGACACAAACGGCCTTCTGCATATAGCGAAAGACTTCGGCGCAGACCTCAATTTAGTTGAAACGGCGGTCCGAACGAACGAGGAAATCCCTCGAGCGCTCGTCGAGAGGATCGACGGTTTGGTCGAAGGTCTCTGCGGAAAAATCGTCGGAGTCCTCGGGCTGGCCTTTAAGGGCGGAACCGACGATGTCCGCGAATCGCCAGCAATAAAGCTGATAAAGGTTTTGCTTGAAAAGGGCGCAAAGGTTTACGCCTACGACCCACAGGGCGAAAGGCTTGCGCGCAGGGAACTCGGTGACTCGATCGTTTATACCGAATCGATCGAAGCGGCTATCGAGGGCGCAGAGGTCGTCGTTATCGCGACGGAATGGCCCGAATTCGGGCAAATCGCCCCCCGAGAGATCGCGCGCTTGATGCGCGGCGACCTCTTCGCCGATTTCCGTAACCTCCACGAACCCAATGAAATAAAAGCGGCCGGTTTGCGATATATCGGAATGGGCAGGGGATAGGCCTAATCGGCTAAATCAATCCTGAACCGGATATCTCAACCAAAAAGAATTAGCCTCCATCGAACCTCCCTGTCGCGGTTCGAGCGCCACGGCCGTCGTCTCGCCGAACTCCGTGTGGATTTGCGTCCATGCGAAGGTCGAATCCGAACCCGCGAAGAGGACATAATCGCCGCGACCGATATGGAAAAAGACCTTTTCGTTATCTATTCCCGAGTTTTGGCTCAAAATCGGCCTCAATGCTCCAAAATTGAAAACCGCGAGATAAACATCGGTGCTCTCGGCGTTGGTCGTCACTTCGACGACCGCCGGATCGACGGCGTAATTCGGAAAAGAGTTGATCAGCGCATAATTCTCGCGCTCGCGATAAAGGATATCGCCCTCTTTTGGAGGAACCCCGAACGCCGCGGATAAAATCACCGCGGCGCGCCTTGCGGTATTGGAAAACCAAGCGTTGTCGAGCGAGGGCGCCGGTTCGCAACTGCCGGCGTAGTGCCAAGCGCCGTCGGCGTAAAGCTCCGTCCAAGCGTGGTTATTGTCCGAGGTCGCCCAATATGGCGTCCAAGCCTGCCGCGCCGGAATACCCGCAGAACGTAGCGCGCTCACGAAGACTATCATCATCTCCTCGCAACGGCCATAGCCCGAACTCAGCGTATGAAAAACCCCCTGATCCTGCCGCTGTGTCTGTTTGAAGGTCACTCTCTCGCCACACCAACGGTTTATTGCGAGAGCGGCCTCCGAGGCGGTTCGCACAGTGTCGAGAATCGGGGCGAGTTGCTCGATGAGATACTTACGATAATAGGCCAGAGGCTCCTGAGAGACCTGATTCGGAAGAACATAATGTAGGAAAAGGTCCTCTCCGATCTCGCGCCCCCAAGGGAATCGATCTCTTGCGAGATAGGCCGCCTCGATCTCCTCGATGAGGCTGTCCCTATCGAACGAGGCTAAATTCACGGCAGGTGAATAGGCTATCATGAAAACCGCACCCGGCATTATCTCCGGCCGAGCCGATTCCAAGACCGACTCTAAAACCGCTCTATTCTCGCCGGCTCGCCCGAGCGACTTTTCCACTTGATCAAGAAGAGACATCTCCTTCGCAGTCTCCTTCCAACCCGCAAATGCGCATAGCGCTGACAAAAAAAGCACAACGGTCTTTCTCATAGGTTCCTTTCAAGTTTTGTATAAAAATACTCTATAAAGGCACTACGGTCAATGGCAATCTGCCCCCGGCGTCGGTGCTATTTTTGTGAAATCGAATGATTTCACAAAAATAGCCTCGGCGGGTTGTGCGGAGATCGTTTAATTTCGGGGATTTTCTTCACAACCCGCCGCTCCGACGCGGGATACCGCGTCGGCCCGACGCCGGAAAAATTGGGGCATGAGGCCCATTTTTTTCTTGTAATTTACTTTTTTAAGTTTATAATACAGAAAGTTTGAACAAGGGGGCTATAGCTCAGCTGGGAGAGCGCGTGACTGGCAGTCACGAGGTCAGGGGTTCGATCCCCCTTAGCTCCATTTAATCAGACGTCCTTTGGAAAGCCCTATTTTTGATATGAAGGATATCGGGGGAATATTCAACAAAAGCGCCGCGTTGGCCGGCGCGCTCTCACTCGACGAATTGTTGCGTTTGCTTATGGATACCGCGGCGGAGATTACCGGCGCGGAGGCGGGCAGTGTTCTGCTTCTCGACCGCTCCACCGGCGAGCTTATATTCACTATCGCTACCGGCGAGGGCGGGGCGAAGCTTTCAGACATCAGGCTGAAACCCTCCGAGGGGATAGCCGGATGGGTCGCGCGGACAGGAAAGCCGGCTATGGTCAACGATGTTCGCTCCGATGACCGCCACACTCCGATTACCGACACATTATCGGGATTCCTTACAGAGTCGGTTCTTGCGGCCCCTATGCTGTATAACGACACGGTTATTGGCGTTATCGAGGCGGTCAATAAAAAACGCGGCGCTTTCGAGGAGTCGGATATGGTCGCCCTCAACGCCTTCGCGGGCTTCGCCACAGTGGCGATTATGAACGCGCGAAGGTTCGAGAGCTTGACGCTCCAAAACTACGAGCTAAGGCTTCAGGCCTTCGGCAAATGGAACCTGATCGGCCGCTCGCGCCAAATCTCGTTTATCCGCGATATGATCGGTAAGGTCGCCCCGACCTCGACCTCGGTTTTGATAACAGGCGAATCGGGAACCGGCAAAGAGGTCGTCGCTCACCATGTCCACGAGAACTCCCCTCGCGCAGGCGGGCCGTTTATAAAGGTCTCCTGCGCCGCAATTCCGGAAACTTTGCTCGAGAGCGAGCTGTTCGGTCACGAACGCGGGGCCTTCACCGGCGCTACCGACCGCAGAATCGGTCGCTTCGAAGCCGCCTCGGGCGGGACTATCTTCCTCGATGAGATCGGCGAGATTACATACCCGGTCCAAACCAAACTCCTGAGATTCCTTCAGGAAAAGGAATTCGAGCGCCTCGGATCGGGCAAAACAATTTCGAGCGATGTCCGAGTCATTGCCGCAACAAACCGAGACCTTCGAAAAAGCGTGGAGGCCGGCAGTTTCAGAGAGGACCTCTTCTATCGGCTGAATGTCTTCCCCATCGAGGTTCCGCCGCTTCGCGAACATCCCGAAGACATTCCATTGCTCGTCGAGTATTTCATCGAACGGCTATCAGTTGATTTTCCGAACTCGATTAAGAGCGTCGATGCCGACGCTATGGCGCTTTTTATATCCTATCGATGGCCGGGTAATGTCCGCGAGCTGGAGAATCTGATCGAGAGGTGCGCGGTGATAGCCTCCGGCCCGACAATCACAGCGAACATGCTCCCGCCGGAGCTAAAGGGCCAAACCCCCTTCAGCGGAGGTTTTAACGAATCGAGGAATAGCTTCCCGCTCGAAATAACCTTGCCGCAAGCCGAGGAGATGCTTATTCGTAGAGCGCTCGATATCACCGGCGGGAATATCTCGAAAACCGCCCGTATCTTGGATATCTCCCGAGATAAGCTTCGCTATCGCCTTAAAATGCTCGGGATCGAGTCTGAAAAATACCGTTAGCTATATAGAATTTTGTTTAGCTTTAAAAATACACATGCGATTTCGTCTAAAATACAAAACCGCATGGCACTGCAACGACTCGCCTACTGCCCCCTGCCCAGCCAGCGAAACCGTTAAGTTCCATGCGGTTATTATTTATCTAACGTAGAATTCTTCTATTTAACGAGCATTCTACGAAGCAAACGTGTATAATTAGAAAATTATATTAAAAAAGTTCTATAGCAAGTTTTTTAATCAGTTTTAAACCCCTGTTAATTCTGACGTATTAAAATACATTCCAAGAAACTCCACCGATTAAACTCGCCGGCCGCTTTTTTCGCTTGCAATTTGCTCCTACGTATATTAATTTTATTTAATCTTTTTCACTGAAGAGGACAATCATGAAAATCTGCAAATTGATCGTATTATTCATTATCTTGCTTCTTTTAGAGAATTGCTTTGCCCAAACACTCTCCGCCGAAATCGTCGAACCTTTGCCCGAATCGTGGAGCTCCTGCGAAGATCAGCCGATTACAATGATACTCTCCACGAGCGGCTCCATGTCCATCGAGCTCCAAATCCCCAGTATGTCCGCAACAACGGAGTATTTCGACACGATCTCCGGCGGATGGATTCCGGCGGTGGATGTCTTCTACTCGGGCTGGGGAACCTATATCTTTCCGGGAAGCTCGTGGATTTGGGACAGCCATTACTCCGGCTCGGTGCTCAACCGTTGCCTCACCTTCCGAACGATCATCGAAACTCCGCCGGGGGTCGCGCTCGACTCGGCCTCGGTCGTTATGCGTTGCGACAATACCGCGACCTTCTTCATGAACGGCGATTCCATCGGCGCCGACGACGACGGCTCGACATGGATTCACAGCTTCGAGTTCGATATGTTGCCCTTCATGCACGGCGGCTCGGATACCCTGACCATCCTCGCCTGCGATTTGACGGGCGTCGCGGTCGGCCTGAACTTCCTCGCGACAATATTTTACAACATCCCCTGCCGGCTCGATTTCCCCGGCATCGAACTCGAGGTGGGCGGAACACCCTATACTCTCGACGACCCCGAGCTTATGCTCGTCGATTCCTCCTATCTGCTTTGGACGCCGCCCTCGGCGGTTTTCTCCGACGGCGACACCGTCGAGGTCTGCCTCGACCGCTTCGCGAACACCTGCGGAGACACCCTCGATGAACCGATGTGCTGGCGGTTCTTCATCGACACACAACCTCCGACCGCGGTGAACCTGTTCCCGGAACCGGGAAGCCTGATCGCCGATCTTTTCACCGCAGTCTCGGCCGATTTGCTCGACGAAGGCTCCGGCCTCGACACCTCTACAGTCACGATGACTGTTAACGGCGATCTTATCCACGATTTCTCACTTGCCTCAGACGGCTCGTCATGGCATCTCGAATGGTTGCCCTCGGCTCCACTGCCCTCGGGGGACTCGATTCGAGTGTGCCTCTCGGCCTCGGACACCACCGACTATTGCCCCGATAATACCTTCACAGACTGCTGGTCGTTCATAAATATGCAGGAAAGGGCTGTTTGGTTTCCGACCGTCTTCGGTTTTCCGTGCGACACGACGATCGTTCCGCTTTATATCGACGGCCTCGAGGGGAGTGCGATCTCCCGCATTGAAATGGAGTTCTCAGTCGATCCGGCTATAGCCTGTCCGATCTCGATCTCGACCGCCTCCTCCTTCACCGCGGGATGGGCTGTGTCATCCGTCGAGGTCGATTCGGCCTCTGGGCGAATCCGCGCGGTTATCACCGGCGCGCCCCTGACCGAAGGGGGAGAGGGCGCCCTCCTGAATTTAGTTCTTCGCGCGAACTGCTCGGCCTCCGGCGGCGATTATTGCCCCATCGAGATCGACACGATTTGGCTGAACTCCGGCAATCCCTCACTGACCTTCGAGGACGGCTTCTTTGTCCTCGATATGACCCCGAAATTCTTCACCTGCCCGATCTTCCTCAATCGAACAGCCGGAACGGCCACCGAGGATTTCGTCCTCACCTTCGGTTCAACGGCCTCCGCCGGCCCGAGCTTCGACCCCGGCCTCGATGTTCAATTCATTCCTCCGCCGTCGTGGCGTGTTGCCGGATGGTTCCCCATCGACGACCCATCTCACCCTACAACCCAAAGGCTTTCCCGCGATATGCGCGCGATAGATCCGCCCGAGCGATGGCTCATCGTCACCGATAACGAGCCATGGGGAGTCGCGCGCTGGAATCCGGCCTCGTTGCCCGAGGGCGAGTTCAGGATCGGCGGCCTCGTCGATATGAAGCGCGATTCGGTGTGCTACTTCCACCGAAACGACACCCTAATCATCGATTGGACGCTCGAATCGCCGGTCGTTTCCGAGATCGAGCTTGTCTCGGGCTGGAATATGGTCAGCTGTCCCGCGCTCCCGACCGAACGCACCGCCGCGGAGGTCTTCAATACAGCTCTCGGTGTTTATAGATATATCAATCCCGAATCGCGATACACAAACACGGAGCGAATCCTCGCCGGCGAGGGCTATTGGGTTTGGACGCCCGAGCCGAGGGCTGTCCTGACAGCCGGTATTCCGGTGGAGGACTATCGCCGCTCAATTTACCCCGGCTGGAATCTGATAGGTGCGGTCGCGACGACATTGCCCCTTTCCGGGCTAACCTCCACGCCTACCGGTGCAATAGCCGGAGATATCTATCAATACGAAAGCGGAGCCTATATCGACGCGGATTCGATCCGACCGGGCAAGGCCTATTGGCTACTCGCGATTTTCAACGCAACCCTGCAAGCCCCCGCCGGCCATTCTCGAAAAATACCTGCGCCGATCGTGCCGTCGTGGAGCGCATATTTAATATCGGAGCTCGCCACGCTCGAGCTGGCCTTCTCCGAGTATTCCTCCACCGGTTGGACACCCGGCGATATAGCAATCCCGCCGTCCGCCCCGCAGGCCGCCGCCTCACCGCTCGAACTTTTCGCCGAGGGAATCGCCTTCCGTCGCAAACTCTCCCCGGGCGAATGGTCGCTCATTTGCCGCGAACGAACGGCAATCCGAATCGATTGCCCCGATAATATCCGGATAATAATCGACGGTGCGGAAAGCTTTAACGGCGATATCGTCGAACTCCCTCAGGGCAAGTTTCGGATCGAAGGCTCGGTAATCACCCCTCAAAAACTCCGAATCTCCCGAACCGAACCGAACCCCTTCAACGCGACAACAACCCTAATCGTCGAATCGCCAACGAAATCGCCGTGCAAAGTCGAAGTATTCGATATCCTCGGTAAAAAGACCGGCTCGAAAAACCTAATACTTAGCCCCGGGGCAAATCGAGTTCAATGGGACGGTTGCGACAACCGCGGCCAATCCCTGCCGACGGGCGTATATTTCATTAATGTCTCAACCGAAAAAGAGAATATAGCAACGAAGGTTGTGCTCATTAAATAAAGGTTGGCACGATTTCTGCATCCTCAGCAAAAATCGTGACAACCCGCCGACCTCAAACAAAGATATAAATGGCAAAAACTATCGGTCATAGGGGAGCCTGCGGCCATGAGCAGGAAAACACGATCGCGTCTTTCGTAAAGGCCGTCGAGCTGGGCGCGGATATGATCGAGTTCGATGTCCGCCTCACAAAAGACCTCGTTCCGGTCGTCCTTCACGACAGGTCGATATATCGTGTCTCGGGGCGAAGAGGCCTGATAGCTAAGCTCACTTTCGACGAATGCCGCGAGAATCCCCTGAAGGGGGGAGGCAAAATTCCCTCCCTCGAAGAGGCCTGCAAATTGGTGCTCGAGTCGAATATCGAGGCCTATATCGAGGTCAAGGTCCCTGACCGAAAAGGTATAATCATCGGCAAAGTCCTCGAGCATTTGCCAGTTAACCGCTTCTATATCGCCTCGTTCGACAAGGCCTATTTGACCCTCATCGAGACTAACTACCCCGAAATTAGGACTATTGTAATTACAAATCGTAATGATATCCGGCTTATTGACCTTATTACTAAAAACCATGCAGATTGCTTTTCAGTGGAATATCATTCTATAGATAGCTCCGCGGTCGAGGCCGCACACAATACGGGCCGCAAGCTTTTCGCATGGACTGTCAACGAACCTTCGGATATCGAGCGCTTAAAAGCCCTCGGCGTCGATGGCATCGTTTCGGATTATCCCGAGAGGGTCGGATGAGAAATTCTCGAAGCGATTCACTAAAACAAACCGCAATCAGCGGCTTGATAATAGCCCTCGCGGTCGCGCTCGGCTTCGCCCTCGCATTTATCCCGAATATCGAGCTTGTCACCCTCACTCTCGCCCTCGGCGGCGCGCTTCTCGGCCCTTCGCGCGGCGCGATCACCGGCGCTATCGGTTTCGGGACATACTCGCTACTTTCCCCCTACGGCATTGCGCCGCCGCCGCTTTTCGCCGCACAAATCATCGGAGGGGCGATAATCGGGCTCGGCGGAGCCTTCATCGCAAGGCTCGATGCCAGAATAGTCAGACGATGGTTGTTTAATCTGTCCGCCGGCCTTGTCGGGGCGTGTGTCACCTTCATCTATGACCTACTCACGAACATCGGCTCTTTCATTGCGGTCGCCTCTTCCGAGACGCTGATGCCGTTTTTAATCGGTGGGATAGCCTTTTCGGCCGTTCATGTTTTGGCGAACGGCCTAATCTTTGGGATTCTTTTTCCTCTCATTGCGGGGAGATTCAGGGCCTCTTTTTCCCCTCGATGAGGCCGCGATATATCGAAAGTATCCTCTCGACATGTATCTCAGGTGAGTATTCATTCATAGCGATTCGCCGGGAGTTTTCGCCCAAGGCCTTCGCGAGCTCGGGATTTTCGAAGAGCCGTATCGCCTTTTCGCGCAAATCGATATAGCTCCGAGGCTCGAAGAGAAGCCCCGTCTCGCCGTGGCGAACCATCTCCGGTATCCCGCCGATATTCGCCCCGAGAACCGGAATCCCGCTGGCGAAGGCTTCGAGTATCGTCAACGGTGCGTTCTCCCACCATTCGCTCGGGACGATCATGAAGGCCGCCTCGTCCCGGAGCGCGGACAGCTCCCTCGGTTCGACGAAACCGAGGAAAACTATATTCTCCAAGCCCGAGGCGAGGGTCTTAAGCTCGGCCTCCTTGGGGCCGCTTCCCGCGATTTTTAGAATATACTCCGGCGGCATCTCGCGCCAAGCCTCGATCAAGGTCTTCAGCCCCTTTTCGCTCGAAAGCCTTCCTGCGTAAAGCGCAAATGCCCGACCACCGGCTCGCGGTTCTGTATCTTTTAAAGAGCTTGGGGCGTAAAAATTCGGAACTGTAACTACCCTATCAAATCCGCACTCAGTAAATCTTTGCGCTAAAAATCGGCACGGAGCGATGAACAGGTTCGGATAGTTCTTCACCCCGCGAATCTTATGGCACGCCGTCTCGAGGGCCGCCATTGCGCTCGCCCCAAACGACCCCTTTTTACAGCGCTTAAGTGGCGCGTTATAAAGATGGCAAAACCCCTTCAGGCAAACAGAGCATTCTGTTTCGCGCCGCTCGTCGAAGGCGCTGGTGTTCGGGCAGATCAGGCTGTAGTCGTGTAGCGTCCAAACGCTCGGAATTCCCTCGGCTATTACCGGCTTAAAAATCGATGGCGTCAGATGGTGCAGAATGTTATTACAATGGACAATATCGATTTTATACTCGCTCAAAAGCGCGGCCATACCGCGCTCGGCCTCTTTGGAACTGATCGTTCTTGCGAGGACTTTCATGCCCCCTTTAATCGCGCCTTTCGCCATAAGCTCCGGAAAGTCGATATACTCCGGCCAAAACCGCTCCGTCTCGGGCGCGGGCAGAGATTTCGGATGGTTCATCGCGAAATGCAAAACCTCGACGCCCCGCTCCTCGAGCATCTTCGACAATTCGAGAACATAGATCGAGGCGCCGCCGCGATTGTAATGGAAGGTGTTGGCCATTAGAACGCGCATTCAGAGATTCCGCCTATGCCATTCCCAAGCCGTGGAGATGATTGTTTCCAAATCCGAGAAATGAGGTTCCCAATTCAGTTCAGTCTTGGCGAGAGTTGCGTCCGAGACAAGCTCGTCGGGGTCGCCCGCGCGCCGCTCGCTGAATTCGAGCTTCAAGCTCGCGCCGCAAATCTTCTCGACGCAGTCGATAATCTCGAGGACGCTTGCTCCGCGGTTGGTTCCAAGGTTGAACGAGCCGTTCGAAGAGCCGCTCAAAAGGCCCTCCAGCGCCAGAAGATGAGCCTCGGCCAAGTCCGAGACATGGACATAGTCGCGGATGCAGGTTCCATCATGGCTGTTGTAGTCTTTGCCGAATACCTTCACCGCGCCCCTAAGTCCCGATATGCTGTCGAGGCAAACTGGAATTAGATGTGGGTCATTTCGAATGAGAAGCCCGATGCGCCCGCGCGGATCGGCTCCGCAGGCATTGAAGTATCGGAGGTTGACTGTGCAGATCTCATCGCGCTGGTCCTCGAGCATCCATTCGATAGCGAGCTTGGTCTTTCCATAGGGATTTATCGGGGATTTCGCATGCGTCTCGGCTATCGGGGAGGTTGTAGCATTGCCGTAAACAGCGGCCGAGGAGCTGAAAACAATGGCCTTTGGCCCGAACTCGCGCATCGAATCGATGAGGTTTCGGGAACCGATGAGGTTGTTTCGCCAATATAGGGCGGGGTCTTTGAACGATTCCCCCACCAGCGATTTTGCCGCGAGGTGAATCACCGCGTCGAAGTGGCCCTCGCGCAGAACATCGCTGATCGCCTGTTTATCCAAAAGGTCGCCGACAATAAGCTCGCCGGCCACAACAAGTTCCTTAAATCCGGTCGAGAGGTTGTCGAAGACGACAGTCTCGTGACCCGCCTCCGCGAGAGCGAGGTTTGTGTGCGAACCGATATAACCGGCACCGCCGGTGAGAAGTATCTTTGCCATATTGATAATCCTTCAGATTCAAATTATTGCCAACTCAAGGCCGACATCCCTGAAGATACCCAGCGCCCAAGCAAGGTCCTCCCTCGAATGCGTGGCCATAAAGCTCACACGGATCAAGCAGTCCCCCGGCGGAGTCGCCGGCGGCACCACCGGATTCACGAAGATCCCTCTATCATCGAGGGCCTTGCAAAAAACGAATGCGGTCTGCATATCGCCGACATGAAGCGGCACAATGGGCGTTTCCGCGTTGCCGGTGTTGAAGCCGAGCGCTTTGAAGCTATCGATCATAAACTTTGTGTTGTCCCAAAGCCTTGCGATTCGATCGGGTTCCCTTTGAATAATCCTCAGAGCCGCCATCGCCGCGGCGGCGTTAGCCGGAGAGGGCGAGGCCGAGAAGATTAGCGCCCTGCTCTTGTGTTTCAAAAACTCGATTGTCTTTTGGTCGGCACAAATAAAGCCCCCGAGCGAGGCGAGCGATTTGCTGAAAGTCCCCATCGTCACAGAAACCCGGCCGCCAAGCCCAAAATGCGCGGCCGTTCCCTCGCCCTTCGGCCCGAGGACGCCGATCGCGTGGGCGTCATCGACAAAGACCTCCGCGCCGTGGCGTTCGGCCAGCTCGCAAATCTCGGGTAGCCGCGCGATATCGCCCTCCATCGAGAAAATCCCATCGACGACTATTAACTTGTTCTTTCCCGCAGGTATTTCTGCGAGCTTGCTTTCGAGGTCGCCTAAGTCATTGTGTTCATATCGAATAGCCTTTCCGAACGAGAGACGCGCACCGTCGTAAATGCTCGCATGGTCGAACTTGTCGGTCAGGACTAAATCGTTTCGGCCGACCAGCGCGGAGATCGCGCCGAGGTTGGCCTGAAACCCTGTCGAGAATATCAGCGCGGCCTCTGTTCCGACAAACTCCGCAAGCATCTCCTCGAGCTCTCGGTGGATTTTCAGCGTGCCGTTGAGAAACCTGCTTCCGGCGCAACCCGTGCCGAGTTGGCGAGTGGCCTCGCAGGCGGCACCTATCACCTCGGGGTGATTTGTCAAGCCCATATAGGAGTTCGAACCGAGCATCAGCACACGCCGGCCGCCGGCAAGGGTCACCCATGTGTCCTGTTCCGAGACGATCTCGCGGAAATAGGGGTAAAGACCGGCTCTTTTAACCTGTTCAGAGTCGTTGAAGTTATTGCATTTATCGAAGATTCCCAAAGCGCCTCCATTAGAACTCGAATCCCGCGAAAACGCGGAAGGAGAGGGCGATATACTCGCCTTTGTATTTGAAAATTCCATAGTCGGGTGGAACCGAGGGGTCGAGAGCATCGCGACCGACAATCGGGACATCCTCCTGAGCCACGCCATAGTATGTCACCGAGGGCTGAAGGCCGAGGAGAATATTCTCGCCGAGTTTAGCCGCGATGGAACCGGACATCCCGATCCCTATTCCGTTGCCCTTACCGTCGAAATCGATGTAATATCCCTTGCCGTCGGAATCGATGTAGTCGTAGGTCCCCTCGGCGAGAACCCAACCGAGAATAAGTTGCGGGCCGAAAGAGATCGCGAACCGCTCGGATAGATCATTCCTCATAACTAAACCCGCCGAGGCCCAATAGGCCGCCCCTTTTGTGAGCACTCCCGATTCGGTGAACGGCGCATAATTCCCCTCGAGGCGCCATCGAAAGACCGACGGCCCGGGCAGTTCCACAGCAACACCGAATTCGTGCACAGGATAGCTATCGACATAGTCGAACCAATGCTCGGCCAACGGTAGCGAGGGGGAGTAGTGAAAATAAACCCCCGAACCGGCAATCGCGGGCACTGCGATCGCAAGCGAAGTCGCTATCGGCCGCAACAGTTTTTGTATTTCTTGCCGCTTCCGCATGGGCATGGATCGTTCCTTCCAATTTTGTCATCCTTTACGACTGTGGCCGGCCTCGGCCTTTGGGGCCGTGGGGGGGGAATCTCGCCTTGCCCCGCAGAACCGACGCCATAGCCTTCCTTCGACGAATGCATCTCGCGAAGCCGCTCTTCCCGGCGGATCGGTGCCGGCGCCGGAACCACCTGAGTCTTGAAAAGCCGCTCGAGGGCGGTCTTGTTGATCCTTTCAAGAAGATCAGAGAACAGCTCGAAGGCCTCGCGCTTATATTCGATGAGCGGGTCTTTCTGCGCGTAAGACTGGAGGCCGATGCCCTCCTTCAGCCCGTCGAGGGCGTAGAGGTTCTCGCGCCATTCGCCGTCGATAGTCATCAAAAGCACAAAGCGCTCCAACCCGCGCATTACCTCGGAGCCGAGTATCTGTTCGCGGCGCCGGTAGGCCTCCATCGCGGCCTCTTCGAGATCCTCTCTCAGATCGGTTTGCTTAAACTTCACGTCGTCCGCGCTCTTCGAAGCGAATGAATATAAAAAGGTGCGCGAGAATTCCTCTTTCAATTCCGTCCAGTTCCAATCCTCCGGCGGTGCCGAGGGGTCGGTGTATTCCTTAACAAGATGATCGATAAAATCGCGTATTATCGAAGTGAACTGGTCTTTGAGGTTCCCGCCGTCGAGGATCTTGTTGCGAAGCGCATAGATTACGGTGCGCTGAGCGTTGTTGACATCGTCATACTCGAGCAGATGCTTTCGTATAGAGAAATTCTGCGCCTCGACCCTCTTCTGCGCGCGCTCGATCGATTTGGAAATAATCGGATGCGTTATGACCTCGCCCTCCTCGGCGCCGAGCTTATCCATAAGCATTGCAACCCGTTCCGAGCCGAAAAGCCGCATGAGATCGTCCTCGAGCGAGAGGTAGAATTTCGAAGAGCCCGGGTCGCCCTGTCTTCCGCTTCGACCGCGAAGTTGTCTGTCGATGCGCCGCGATTCGTGCCGCTCCGTTCCGATTATATGAAGGCCGCAGGGGGTTTCTTTACGGCAGTCCCCGAGCTTCCAGCTCCCGTCCGCAACCGCTTTGTCGTCGGGAAAGGGCGAGAGCAGATGGCACCCCTCCGGGCATCGGACAACCGACGGCCCGAGCTTGATATCCGTTCCTCTTCCGGCCATATTAGTCGCGATAGTGACAGCCCCCGGCCTGCCCGCTCCCGCGATGACCAGCGCTTCTTTATCGTTTTGTTTGGCGTTCAATACATTATGCTTGATCCCTCTGCGCGAGAGCATACGCGACAGGGTCTCCGAGACATCGACGCTGACCGTTCCGACGAGAACCGGCCGTCCCTTTTTATTCCAATACTCGATTTCGTCGAGGACGGCGTTGTATTTCTCGCGGCGCGTCATATAGACCTGATCCTCGAAATCCCTGCGGCGCACCGGCCTGTTCGGCGGAATCACCACGACATCGAGCTTGTATATCTCCCAGAACTCGCCGGCCTCGGTTTCGGCGGTGCCGGTCATGCCCGCGAGCTTGTCGAACATGCGGAAGTAATTCTGAAGCGTGATCGTCGCGACAGTCTGCGTCTCCGACTGGACTCGGACATTCTCCTTGGCCTCGAGCGCTTGATGAAGCCCGTCGGAGAATCGCCTGCCGGGCATCAGTCTGCCGGTGAAGGAATCTACAATCAGAACCTTGCCATCCATGACGACATAATCGACATCCTTGGCGAATAGGACATGCGCCTTGAGAAGCTGGCTAATCGCGTGGTTAATCACCGATCGCTCGGAATACAGGGCGTAGGCCTCTTTCTTCGCCTCGATCTTTTTTTGCTCGTCCATATCGTCGTTGCCCTCGATCTCTGAGATAAGGGCGGTAATATCGGGTAGCTCGAAGATCTCCGGGTTTCGGCTGTCAAGCGCGGAGCGACCGATCTCCATGAGGTTGATCGAGTTTTCCTGCTCATCGACCGAGAAATAAAGCCGCTCGTCGATCTCATGCATTATCTTATCGCGCATCTTGTCCGCCTCGACGCGCTGGATCAGCTTCGCAATTCCGGGCTCTTTGACGATTTTCAAAAATCGGCTAATCTTCGGCGTCGAGCGCTTGACCATGAGGAGCTTTTCGCCGGCGCTGTAAATTGCGTCCTTATCCTGTTCGCCGGAATCCTCGAAGAAGTGTGCCGCCTTGAGCTCCGCCTCCGCCTCGCTAAGAAGCGAGGTCGATTGTGAGATCTGCTTTCGAACCAGATTCTGAACCCCCGGCTCGTATTTCGAGAAGGTCTCGTGAAGCGTCGAATCCACAGGCCCCGATATAATAAGCGGCGTCCGCGCCTCGTCGATCAAAACGCTATCGACCTCATCCACGATCGCGAAATGGAAATCGCGTTGAACGCGCTCTTCTTTTCTTCTGGCAAGGTTGTCGCGGAGATAGTCGAAACCGAACTCGTTGTNNTGTTGGTGCCGTAGGTGATATCCGCGTCATATTGGGCCTTGCGCTCGGGGGTGTTCGGCTCGACCAAGTTGTGAATACAACCGACGGTCAAGCCGAGGAAACTGTATATCTGCCCCATCCACTCGGCGTCGCGCTGGGCGAGGTAATCGTTGACTGTGACGACATGAACCCCGCGGCCGGTGAGCGCATTCAAATAAACCGGAAAGACCGCGGCGAGGGTTTTTCCCTCGCCGGTGGCCATCTCGGCGATCTTGCCCTGATGGAGCACAACCCCGCCGATGAGCTGAACATCGAAGGGGATTATCGCGCGGAAGATTCGGCCGTCCTCGAAAAGGACAAGCGTGAAGCTGTTCGTCAGGATATGGGCGATTCGCTCGGGAAGCTCCGCTGTTAACATTCTCGGGTAACCGGGCGGCGTGCGTTCCTCCCATTCAAAATCGTCGGATTTGTAGAAATCTGTCACATCGTCGCCCCAAGTCATACGCTGTCCGGCGGCGGTAAATTCCTTTCCGGTCAGGCGATAACAGGTCTCTCGCACAAGGGCGAACGCCTCGGGCATTATCTCTTCGAGTATCTGCTGGTTGGCATGATGAAGCTCTTTTTTCAGCTCGTCTTTTCGGGTTTCGGCCTTCTCGCGTAGCTCCTCGCCAAGCTCGGTCGCGAGATCGATCTCGATTTTGGCGAGTTCCTCGCGCATATCCTTCGTGTAATCGAGGATTCTTGCGCGGAACTCGTCGGTTTTTGCGGAGAGTTCCGAATCGCTAAGGTTTCGTAGTGCCTCGTCCTGTGCGTTAATCTTTTCGACGATAGGGATGAGTCTCTTCATCTCCCTTTCGCTCGAGGTTCCGAATATCTTTTTAAGCAGTTCGCCGAATTTTAGCATAATCCATCCTTAGAAATTATTTGAACAATATATCCCCGCGGGTTCAGACTGTCAAGCTTTGGAATATTCCGCGGGAAAAAAGTGGATTGAGCCCTTAGGCCTTCGGTGCGATGATACTAAATCGCTTCGAATGGTCGCGGTTTACCTTCGGTTGTGTCGCTTTTGTAAAATATTTGAGCAAACAATACAAAATAGCTGTTTAAAAATAGCAATGCATTTTATTTAACATATTATAATGAAAGAAGATATGACTATTTATATAAACTAAAATCTTATGCCCTCAAGCCAAAAAAAATTTTCCATTTCCCGTTGACTTTATATCGTTTCGAGAATATGTTTTACAACTATTTTGCAAAGGTGTTTGGCCCTTTGAGGTTTTCTATTAATCTAAAATGGGTTATCCCAAAAGGAGAAAAAATGTCAGAAGCATTAGCCAAGTTCATGGAAAAAGTTAAGGCGAAAGACCCCGGTCAGCCCGAGTTCCATCAGGCCGTTTACGAGGTCGCCGAGAGCCTTATGCCCTTCATCGAGGCGAATCCCAAATATCAAAAAGCCAAGATACTCGAGCGCATGGTCGAACCCGAGAGAGTCATTCTGTTCCGCGTCCCTTGGGTTGACGATAAGGGCGAGGTTCAGGTCAACCGCGGCTACCGCATCCAGATGAACAGCGCCATCGGCCCCTACAAGGGCGGCCTTCGCTTCCATCGTAGCGTCAACCTCGGCATCCTCAAATTCCTCGCCTTCGAGCAGGTTTTCAAAAACGCGCTTACTACGCTCCCAATGGGCGGCGGCAAGGGCGGTTCCGATTTCGACCCGGTAGGCAAGTCCGAGGGCGAGGTCATGCGCTTCTGTCATTCCTTCATGATGGAGCTTTTCCGCCATATCGGACCCGACACCGATGTCCCCGCGGGCGATATCGGCGTTGGCGCCCGCGAGATCGGCTATCTTTTCGGCATGTATAAAAAACTCCGCAACGAGTGGACCGGCGTCCTGACCGGAAAGGGCAGAAACTGGGGCGGAAGCCGTATTCGCCCGGAAGCCACCGGCTACGGTGTCGTCTATTTCGCCGAAGAGATGCTCAAAACAAAGGGCAATTCCATCGACGGCAAGACCGTGGTAGTCTCCGGTTTCGGCAATGTTTCATGGGGTGCTGTCCTCAAATGTAGCCATCTCGGCGCTAAGGTCGTCACTCTTTCCGGCCCCGACGGCTATATCTACGATCCCGACGGAATAAAAGGCGAGAAAATCGACTTCATGCTCGAAATGCGCGCGAGCTGTCGCGACAAGGTTCAAGATTATGCCGACAAATTCGGTGTCCAATTCTTCCCCGGCAAGAGACCGTGGGAGGTCAAGGCCGATGTTTATCTGCCTTGCGCCACTCAAAACGAGCTGGACAAATCCGACGCCGAAAAGATAGTCAAGAACGGCGGCATCTGCGTCACCGAGGGTGCGAATATGCCCTGCACGCCTGAAGCAGTGAACCTGTTTGTCCAGAACAAGCTCCTTTTCTCCCCCGGCAAGGCCTCCAATGCCGGCGGCGTCTCCGTCAGCGGCCTCGAGATGACTCAAAACGCTATGCATATCTATTGGACCGCCGAAGAGGTTGACAAGCAACTTCACCAAATCATGACGGCTATCCACGAGCAGTGCGTCGAGCACGGAACAAAGAACGGCTACACCAACTATGTCAACGGCGCGAATATCGCCGGTTTCATTAAGGTCGCCGATTCGATGATCGAGCAAGGCCCTCTCTCGTAAGCCTTTAGCTTATACCTAATCCAATATCCCCGGAGCCTCGCTTCGGGGATTTTTTTATAAATAACCTCCCGCCCGGGGCGTCGTGATTTTTCAGGCCTGAGGAAAGCGAGCTTTCCTCAGGCCTGAAAAATCGCCGTTAGGCCGGAGCGAAGTTTTTCCCATTGCGGCGATGTGTCACCGGCCTAACGGCCCGCGCATGCGCGGACGACGCCCCGGGCGTTTCACTCGGGAAGATTGACCTATTCACTATACCGGTTGACATTTGCCCTTGACAAAAATAGAATTACTCTATGTTTGGCGATTCGAAATATATAGACACCGACATTCTCGTTTTAGGTTCGGGAGTTGCGGGGCTGTCGTTCGCGATGAAAGCCGCGAGGTTCGGCCGAGTAGTTGTCGCGACGAAGGGCAGGGTGGAGGAGGGATCGACATACCTCGCGCAGGGCGGGGTCGCGGCGGTTCAGTCGCCGGACGACTCTATCGAATCTCATGTTCGGGACACGATCGAGGCCGGGAGGGGGCTGGTTCACGAGGATGTTGTTAAGCGAGTCGTCGAGTTCGGCAGAGTCGCGGCCGAGGAGCTTTTAAGGCTTGGCGTTCCGCTGGATCGAAGCGGCGAAAGGCTCGAGCTCGGTATGGAGGGCGGCCATTCGCACAAACGCATCATTCATGTCGCAGACGCCACCGGCAAGGCTATCGAGGAGGCGCATATCGCGGCCTCGCAAAACCCAAATATCACGCTACTTTCCGGCCATTGCGCTATCGATCTTCTCACACAGCATCACCTGCCCGAAACGCACCCCCTCAAAGGAAAGCCTATTCGCTGTTGGGGCGCATATATCTTCGACGAGCGGCTCGGGATTGTCCGAACGGTTCGCGCAAAGGTCACTCTTCTGGCGACCGGCGGCGGCGGATGCCTTTATCAACACACTACTAACTCGCCGGTATCCACGGCAGACGGCGTCGCGATGGCCTTTCGCGCAGGAGCCACAATCGGCAATCTCGAGTTTTTCCAGTTCCATCCGACTGTGTTCTACAAACTCGGCGGCGAGGGTTTTCTTATCAGCGAGGCGGTGCGCGGCGAGGGCGCGATTCTTCGCGACCGCGAGGGGAACCGCTTCATGGCCGGCGTCGATCCGCTGATGGAGCTTGCCCCGCGCGATGTCGTCGCGAGGGCGATCGACTCGCAACTCAAGCGCACCGGCGAGGTCTGCGTTTTCCTCGACTTGACGCACAAGGGCGCGGACTTCATCGAAAACCGTTTCCCGACCATCTTCGAGCATTGCCTCCGAAACGGCGTCGATATGCGCAAAGAGTGGATTCCCGTGGTTCCGGCGGCGCACTATATGTGCGGCGGCGTGAAGGTCGATTCCGGCGCGCGGACCGATATACAGAACCTGCTCGCCGCCGGCGAGGTGGCCTTCACCGGAATGCACGGCGCCAACCGCCTCGCCTCGAACAGCCTGCTCGAGTCGCTGGCCTACGCCCATTTCGCCGCGGAGTCCGCGAAATTGATCATCGAAAAGAATGAGGCCATCCCCGAACTGCCCGACTGGGACGACTCCGGCGTCTTCGATCGCCACGAATGGGTCATCATCCGGCATCTGCGCGAGGAGATCACGCGCCTTATGTGGGATTATGTCGGCATTGTCCGCTCCGACGACCGCCTCGAAGCCGCCCGGCGCTTCCTGCGTTATTTCACCGAGGAGGTCGAGCGCTTCTACCGCTCGAATCCGGTGCGCCGCGATGTCATCGAGCTCCGAAACCTCGCGATCACGGCCTCGCTCGTCGTGAAATCCGCCCTTTCCCGAAAAGAAAGCCGCGGACTGCATTTCAACATCGACCACCCCGAGCCCGACCCGAATTTCCTCGCAGATACCGAATTCCGTAGCGAGATAGACTGGCAGGATGTCCACCTCGGCCGCAGGATCAGCTGAACAGTTTTCTCACGGAATACCTTTTCGGCGAATCGCCTTTAATTGCTGAAATTCGCTCTTAAACTCATTACTAATAAGGTTCTGGGTTTTGGGTTATAGGCGAGAGCGTGGGAGCGAATTTGGCGGAGAAGTATGAGAAGGTAAAAGGTAAAAGGTAAAGGGTAAAAGGCGGTTACATTAAGCGCGTGGGAGCGCGCTTTTCCGAGTGAGGTTGATTGCGCTTCCTTCGCCCACCCCCCGCGCGCTGTCACGATTTTTGCGATTCGTCAGTCTATCGCTAACAGCAATTTTTTCGCCGCACAAAAATCCCCTCCGCAACCCCAAGACCACCCCCGCGCCAGCGCGCCGCCCCCGGCCCCGGAACCGCCGTTTCGATACGCCCTTCCACAGAAATGTCGTTTCGATACGAGC
>DIWU01000001.1 GCA_002428525.1 bacterium UBP14_UBA6098 | reverse complement strand
TCGTGACAATCGTTGACACAAACGGCGTCAGCGCATCGTCTATCTTGTTGAGAATCAACGGGATAGACTATCGTGTCGGCGACGCGGGGATGGTCTGGGCCGAGCCGACGCTGACCTTCGACGGCGGCGCGGGCTTCTTCCCCCACGGCTCGACGGTGGCCTGCTCGCTGGTCGCGGCCGAGGATGTGCTCGGCAATTCGCTGGAAACGCCCTTGGGATGGCGCTTTGTGGTCGATTACGAGCCGCCTGTTCTCGTGAATGTTCTGCCGACACCGGGGGTTCCCGTTGATGACCGCAGTCCGCTTATCCGTATGCTACTCAGCGACTTACCGGCGGGCATCGATTACGGCTCCGCCTCGCTGACCGTGCCGGGCTATGGCGCGCTAAGTCCTTCCAGCCCAGCGGTTTACTGGCTCGGCGATACGCTGATTTTCGATCCGGACAGCCTCGGAATCCTCTGGTCGGGCGGCGACAGCCTGCGGCTTTGCCTCGGGATCGCCGACCTGCCGGACACCGCCGCGCCCTACTGCGACGCGAACGACACGGTTTATTGCTGGGACCTCCTCATCAGCCGCGGCGGGCCGGTGGCGACGATAATCGAGCCGCTCGACTCGACGGTCAGCGCTTGCGAACTCCAGAAGATTATCGTCACGATCACCGATACAAATAGTGTTGACGCCTCGACGATACAACTCGAAGTCAATGGTATCATATATGATATTACCGATACAGAGCTGTCGTGGAGCGAGCCGACATTGACATGGTCGCCGCCCTCGATTTGGGCTGACGGTCTCGTCAACCTCCGCCTTCTCGCCGCCGACGATATGCTCGGAAATCCTTTAACTGGCGGATTTATCGAATGGAACTTCCAGATGGACTTGACCCCGCCGGTTTTCGCTAACAATTTCCCTTTGCCTACCGATTTAGTGCGCAATGTCCTCACTCCCATATGGATAGATATTCACGACGATATCTCGGGGATCGACTTCGATTCGCTTCGAATGGTTATTAACGGAATATCCTATAATTTGTTATCATCATCTTTGACATACGCGAGTGGCAGACTCACCTTCGATCCAGCGATAGCAGGAATCGAGTTCATCACCGGAGATACAGTATCCATCGCTGTCTTCACTCAAGACAACCCCGATTATTGCGATCCGAACACGAGCAATTATTCATGGAGATTCTTGATCGAGCCGAAAATTACATGCAACCACTATCCGAATCCTATTACTCCGAACGGTGACGGAATCAATGATGTCGCGGTTTTCGACTATCCTGACATGTATTCGGGTTCGGCGGAGCTACTGATCTTCGATGTCAGAAATATTCTGATACATAGGGCAACTATCGGTCCTGTTGCAGATATCGGTGATGTTGCGAACCGCCTGTGGGACGCACGCGATAACTCAGGGCAAAAGGTTCGCGAAGGTCTGTATCTCTATGTTATACAAAAAGATGGACAAACGGTTTGCAACGGGACCTTATCGGTAGGAAGGTAAAATAGCCATAAGCAATCTCATTGGCGGGGGCATTAGCCTCCGCCTTTTTTTTGGGCATAAAACGTTGCGCGTGATGTTAGCGCTTGACATGAGAGGTATATAGATTATCTTAATGCATAATAATAGTATGATAATTCTTCACAGCCTCTTCAGGGAGTCATTATGCGTAATTCATTGCTAATAATTGTCTTAGCTGGAATTTTAACAACTGCGTTGGGCTTCACCAACCTCGGAACGGACTTCTTCGTCTGTTATCCGGCCAACGCCTGCCGCGAACCGGTCGGAACCCCAATACCTCCGGCCTCGGACTTCGACGGTCAGCTGATTTTGACATCAACTTGGGCTACAACGGGTTATGTCCGTAACTCGAGCGGCACCTTCAACGTGCCGTTCACAATTCCGCCGAACTCGGTCACGACTGTGACAATCGACAGCACACATTGGATCAGGCCGACCGAAACAATCCAGACCAAAGGGCTTTATATCCACTCGGACAACCCGATTTCGGCATATTTCTTATCCTATCGAACACCCGGCTCGACCAACGACATGGCGCTGATTTTCCCGGTGCCGAGCCTTGGGACAGAATATATAACGATGTGCTGGCGCGATAATATTCCGGCCTATAACCCGCTCATCACAAACCGCGGCCCGAGTATGTTTGCGATTGTTGCGCCCTTCGACGCAACGACGGTGACTATCACAACCCGCGTCCCGACCGAGGGCGGCCATGCCGCCGGAGTGCCGTGGACAATCACTTTGAACCGCTACGAAACTTATCAAGTCCTCGCTAATTCGCCGAACGGCACTACACTCTACGACCTTTCCGGCTCGATAGTCACCTCTGACAAGCCGATAGGGATTATCGCAGGGAATCAGATCGCCCAAGTCCCAAATAAAATCCCAGCCGCGGACTATCTTATCGAGCAGATGCCGCCGTTAACTGCATGGGGCAAGATCTTCAATGTATTCCCGATTCAGCCGCGGAACACTTGGACAAAGGATGTCCTGAAGATAGTCGCCTCGGTTGACGGCACGAATATTACGATAGTCGATGCTTCCGGAACAACACCGGTCACGCTCAACCGCGGCGAGACATGGGAGTGGCACGGCCAGCCATGCGACGAGGGTAGCTATCTTCCCTTAATCGGTTACGCCGCCGACTGCGATGGCAAACTCCTCGACAGCCCCACCAGAATCACCGCCGATCAGCCGATACTCGTCGGTCAGTTCCTCACCGGCGGTGTTCTAACTCAGGGCACTCCGAATATTCTCACCGGCTTGGGAGACACTCCCTTGGGCGATCCTGCTTTTATGGTCGTTCCGCCGGAGGAGCAGTATTCGAAGCGCTACATCTTCATGACCCCCTCGGGATACACGAACGACTTTTTGAATGTGACAATCGTTTCCGGTTATGAGGGCACGATCACGCTCGACGGCGGCCCGCCGACCTATTCGACAGCGTGGTTCAACCTTCCCGGAACGACGCTACGCGGGGCGAGAATCTCGCTGGCACCCGGCGCGCATATCCTCGAGGCCGACACGACAATGCTCATTCAGATGTATGGCTACGACAACGATTGGGCCTCCTACGCCGCGGTCGCAGGACAGAATCTGAACCCGATCAATGCGGATTACACTGTTGTGAAGTATTGCACTCATACGCCGGCGATGAGCGGAACCTACACGACCTGGCGAATTGTCCTTGTCCAGAACGGCGGCGATCCTGGAACCGGCATAATGTTCACCGACACGCTCCCCACCGGATTCACCTATGGTTCTACTCCGGCAACAATTCAGCTCTTTGGCACCGCAACCCGCGACAGCGTTTTAAACCCCTCAACCGGCGACTCGATACTTCGTTGGGGCTGGTTCAGCACCTCCGAGGGCGACTCGATCGTCATCACTTTCACGGTAAATATCGCCTTCGGTGTCGAGGGCATCTTCGATAATCCGATCTGCGCGGTTGACGATTCCGGGACGACAACGACCAACGCCGGCGGCCTACTCGGCCCGCAGGACGATGTTGTCGTGATACTTCCGGCCTATCCGATCGCGGACGCCGGTTGGGATTTGACGATTTGCCTCGGCGACAGCACGCCGATTGGCGGATCGCCTACAGCCACCGGCGGAACTCCGCCATATATAATTTCTTGGACAAGCGTTCCAGCCGGTTTCACGAGCAGTCTCGCTAATCCGGTCGTTCGGCCGACGGTCAATACCGACTACATCGTCACGGTAACCGATTCCAACGGCCTCTCGGATGCCGACACATGCAGAATAATCGTCTCGCCGCCGCCAACCGCAGGTAGGCTCATCCCCGACCCATGCGGACTTATCACCTCCTGCGATTATCAGGAGATTGTCTGGTGGATGTTCGACGATATGCTGGGGATAATTCCCGATTCGACGGTTGTCCGAATCAACGGGGTTAATTACCGCCCGGGCACGGAGCTTTCGGTGACTACAGCGACCGCCGGAACGACGCTTGTGACATTTACACCCGCCGCGCCCGGCTGGACGCACGGCTCGGTCGTAGTCTCGGAGCTAATTCAAGCGATGAACTACGCCTTCTGCACGACCAATGTTCCGCCCTGCTCGTTCATTGTCGATCTCGAACCGCCGGTTATCCGCGACACAATCCCCTCGCACGGCTCGACGCTCTACGAGTCTTCACCGACTATCGGGCTTCTCATCGAAGATATTCCCGCGGGCGTGAACCCCGCCAGTTTCGGCTTCATCACTGTCCGCGTCGATGGCGCGATTGTCTCGGGTTGGACCACCTCTTGGGACGGCTCTAACCTGCGGATTTTGGGGCTGAACTTCGTGAATGGCGACACGGTGCAGGTCTGCCTCGACAGCCTCTTCGACGCTCCGGGATACACCTACTGCCCGCCGAACGACACCTCGTTCTGCTGGGAGTTCTATATCCGGCTCTCGACGCCCTTCGCCGAGATCGTCGAGCCATTAGACCTCAACTTCGACGGCGTAGTCGCGAGCGCCTGCACCTGCCAGCCGATATTGATCTACCTTCACGACGATATCGGCATCGACGACACGACGATTCAGCTTCAGGTCGATGGCGCGGTCTATCGCATCTCCGATCCTTGGCTGAGCTACTTCGGCGACACGCTTCGCTACCAGCCGGCAATGCCCTGCTGGAGCGAAGGCACACACAACTTCAGCCTTCTGTCAGCGAGAAATATCGCCGGTGTCTCGCTTCCCGCGCCGATCTCGGGGAGCTTTGTTATCGACCTCTCACCGCCTTATTTCACGAATATCTCGCCGCTTCCCGGAACCTTCGTCGGGGCCTCGCCGACTGTGTCGCTTCGCGTCCGCGACGACGGCATCGGCCTTGTTGAAAGCGAGCTTTATATCACGATCGAGGGCATTCTCTACACACTCCCGACCGCGGGGCTTACTTGGGACGGCACAACCTTTACCGCGAACCTCGCCGCGCTCAGCCTCGCCTTCACCGACGGCGAGATTATCGACCTCTGCCTTATGGGCGCGCGCGACGATCCCGACTATTGCGATCCGAACTCGGCCGACACATGCTGGCAACTCATCGTGAACCTTGCCTCTCCGACCGCGACGGTAATCCTGCCCACGCTCGGCGCGATTAGCGCTTGCGAATATCAGGGAGTCTGCTGGTTCGTCGAGGCCTCGAACGGCATCGATCCCGCGACGGCGGTTGTTGACGCGAACGGCTCGATGTATGACTATTCCACCGGAGCGCTCGTCTATTCGGCGATCTCGCCGACCTCCGGCAGGCTTTGCTGGGAACCGCCCTCGCCATGGTCGCCCTACGACACCGCCCTCGTCTGCCTCGTCGAGCTCGAGGACTCGATGGCGCACGCAATGCTCGACACGGTCTGCGCGCAGTATTACATCGATTTGGTCGCGCCGAGGCCTTACGGTCTTTCGCCGATCCCCGGTAGCGAAACCTCTTCGACAAGTCCGGTAGTCGATTTTTGCCTCGAGGATATACTCGCCGGAACAGACGGCGCTTCGGTGACACTCACCGTCGAGGGTGTGCCTTACAGCTTCGGTGCTTGGGTCTCGCACGACACCTGCCTCTTCTGGGATGCCGGCACCTTCAGCCTCGAATTCTCCGAGGGCGACACAATCTCGCTTTGCCTCCACGCCACCGACGCACCTGACACCTGCGCGGCCAATATCCTCGACACATGCTGGACGCTGATTATGCCGCCGCCGCATGTCTATGCCCACGCCGGAGTCGATGTCTCAGTCTGTCCGGGAGACTCGATCGAGCTTGGGTGCAGTCCGAGCGCTTACGGCGGTGTTCCGCCCTATACATGGCAATGGACGCAGATCGGCTCATCTTGGACAAGCGGCGATCCGAATCCGCTTATCTATCCGACCGCGACTGCGAGTTATGTCCTCCATGTCACCGACGACGCGCTCATCCCGACCGAGGATTGGGACACGATCACGATCACAGTCGATTTCGTGCCGACAGGCCCGCCGATTATGGTTTCGCCGACTGCCGGCGCGATGCTTCCCCCCTCGCCGACTCCGGTCAGCTTCATCTGGCGCACACCGAGCGGAACCGGCACATTCGATTACGATGTCATTATCGACGGCGCGATAGTCGCCGCGGGGATCCCCGACACGAGCTACAGCGCGCCCTTCCCCTGCGGAGAGGTGCACAGTTGGGGGATCATCGCGCGCAATACCTGCGCGACCGAGTATTTCTATTGCCACGCAGACACAACGGGCGATTCGACCTATATCTACCTCGGCCCGGACAATATCTACTCGGCTACCGCCGCGGACTCCGGCAGGGTCTTCCGAACCTACCCCTGCGGCGGGCCGGTGCCCTCGATAATCCGCCCCTTCGACGGCGCATTCACCTCGTGCAACCCCGAGAGCATCATCATCCAAATCGACGACACCTCGGGAATCGTCGCCGCGACAATCGAGCTCGAGGTTGACGGCGTGTCCTATGGGACCTCGCACGCCTTCCTGAATTTCTTCCCGCCGAACAGGCTGGTTTTCGCCCCCGGCGCCGACTTCTGGTCCGACGGCGATGTCGTCGATGTCGAGCTTCTTCACGCGGAAAACGCCTATGGCGTCGATTTGGCGACAACGCTTTCATTCAGCTTCACAGTTGACTATTCCGCGCCGGTCTTCTCGGCAAGCTATCCGGCCGTCGGCGGCTACGTTCCGGGATTCATCACCTCGGCAGGTTTCGACGCAGTCGATGCGCTGTCCGGCGTCGATCCGACGCTGACCTGCATAGTCGTCAACGGCCCCGGCTACTCCGACACCTACTGCGTCGGCGATCCCTGCGTCACCTTCGATGCGCCGAGCGGACATTTCGAGATCGACCTCTCCTGCGCCGGCTATGACTTCGCCCGCGGCGACACGATCCAATTCTGCGCAATCTCCGGCGATTCGCCCGATTATTGCTCGCCCAATATCGACACTCTTTGCTGGACGATTTATATTATCGATTGCGACCTCGGTGTGACTATAGATATGCCGGACACGGTTATTTGCGAGGCCTCGGCCGGCCTGTCCTTCCCGATAAACGCGACAACCACCGGCGGAAGGCCGCCCTATACCTACATTTGGGCACCCGGCGGAGGAGCCTTTATCGACGACGGCCATGTCGAGGATATCACCGCCACGCCGCCTTCGGGGATGGTGACGCGCTATATCATTCAAGTGACTGACTCGACCGGTTGCGTCGCGCTGGACACTGTTTTCGTCACGGTTAGCAGTTTCACCGCGAACGCCGGCGGCGATATCTGGGTTTGCCCGGACGGCTCGGGCGTCGTCGGCTGTCCGCCGGCCTATTTTGGCGACCCGGTCGGCGCTATCTCGACGACTTGGCGCACCCTCGGCGGCACGGTCGTCTCGACCGATTCGAGCTTTGTCTTCACGCCGACCGCCACAACAACGCTCGTCCTCGAGGTTGTCGATGTCGCCGGCTGTATCAGCAGAGACACGATGGTTGTTCACTATGAGCATGTTGGTCCCGGCCCCTTCGGGTGGATAATGCCCGAGCCGGACGAGACTCTGGCGGTGGGCAATGTCGATATCTGCTGGGAAATGCCCCCCGGCACCGCGCCGATCTACTTCGACTTCTTCCTCGACGGCGTCCTGACCTTCGAGGAGATCCTCGACACCTGTGTGACAGTCGGGCCGTTCCCCTGCGGACAGGTGCATAGCTGGTTCGTCGAGAGCTATAACTACTGTTTCCCGATCGACTGCTCGGGCGAGACGCTCTGGGTCTTCGATCCCTTCGACACGACGATGGGCGGCGTCTTCGTTCCCGGCGACACCTTCGCCGGCGGCTTCGACCCGCCGTTCTGGACCGAACCTTGCCCGACGGGCGTTCCGCAGATAATTCAGCCGTTCGACGGCGCGTGGTCGGCCTGCGACGACCAGATAATTCAGCTTAAGATAGTCCAGCCGGACAGCGGTCTTCCGCTCGACCCGGCGACCTTCGAGCTGGAGATCGAGGGAGTTGCCTACACAGTCGATGGCGCGATCCTCGCTTGGGACGGTGATTCGATTCTTACCTTCACGCCGCCAAGCCTCTGGACAGACGACCAAACCGTTAATATTCGCCTTCTACGCGCGGAGGACACCGACGGCAATTCCGTTAACAGTTTGCCCTTCGAGTGGAGTTTCCGCGTCGATCTCGTCGCGCCGGCAACCGCTCTCGTGTCGCCGCCCATGGTGGATCAGACCTCCTCGCCGGCGAGCTTCGAGTTCACGCTGACCGATGGCGGAAGCGGGATCGATCCCGCCACTATGATCCTTATTGTCGATGGAACGGCCTATCCGATGGGCTCGAACCCCTCATGGACAGACCCGACGCTATTATTTAATGCCATCGGTGCGGGGCTTTCTTGGAGTCCGGGCGATTCGATCATTATCGAGGTAATCGCCGGCGATTCGCCGGACTATTGCGCCCCAAACATCGATACGACGCACTTTGCGTGGTTCGTCCGCGACCCGAACCCGCCGATTCCCTCGATAGTCTCGCCCAACGACGGCGATTTCAGCGCTTGCGACCCGGAGAGTATTGTCATCCGCATCGAAGACCCCGACGGCGTGAACGAGTCGAGCATCGTTCTTGTGGTAAATTCGGTCTCCTACACGACCGCAAGCGCGGAGCTCTCGTGGAGCGAGCCGCTTCTTATCTTCCGGCCCTCGCCGATGTGGGCTGACGGCGCGGTTGTCGATGTCCGCCTCACCCACGCGGAGGACAACTTCGGCAATGACATCACCTCGGCGCTGACCTTCTCGTTCACTATCGACCTCTCGCCGCCGAATGCGAATATGACGCTTCCGCTTCCGAACTCGATGACCCGCGACACGCGCCAGAACATCGATATAGCGATAGCTGACGCTCTCTCCGGCGTCGATCCTCTGGCTATAGTCCTGACAATCGACGGCACGAACTACTCGCACGGCGATTTCAGCTGGACATCGACAAGCTCGACCGACGGAATCGTCGCCTTTATGCCGGAAAACCACAACCTCACCTTCGTCGCCGGCGACACAGTCTTAGTGGGAATTACCGTCTTCGACTCGCCAGACCGTTGCGCCGCTAATTCCACGCAGTTCTCGTGGCTCTTCGTGATAGAGCCGGAGGTCGGTTGCGCAGTGATCCCGAACCCGATCACGCCGAACTTCGACGGAATCAACGACCGCGCCGTCTTCACCTATCCCAACATGATGTCGGAGCAAGCCGAGATCATCGTCTTCGACTCGCGGAACATCGAGGTTTGGCGGGCGAGTGTTCCTCCGGCGGCCTCCTTCGGCGATTTCGGCGATAGAATCTGGAACGGCCTCGACAGCGCGGGAAAACCGGCACCTGCGGGGCTATATCTTTATGTGATAATGGTTAACGACGAGATAGTCTGTAATGGGACTGTGGTGATACTTCGTTAGCCGGCAAGCACTTTATTTGCCTACTTCGGGGCGGCTTCGGCCGCCCTTTTCATTCAAGAGTTTGGTTTTTGATCATTTAAGGCTTATAGATCTAAAGTCGATCAATCTTCATGTGAATAGTAGCTATTTGCTTCTCGCTTTGAGGATAGTCTCGGCTAAAATCAAGTCTTCGGGGTAGGTAATCTTAAAATTGCTACGGTGGCCTTCGACGATGTAAACCTTTTCGCCAAGGGCTTCCACCATAGCACAATCATCGGTAAAATCGCCCTCCAAACGCAGGGCACGCTCCAAGATATTCCTTCGAAAGACCTGCGGTGTTTGAACCGCAAAAAGCCCCTCGCGAGGAATTGTGGTCTCGATGAAGCCGTCTTTCGAGGACTTCAATGTATCGACAACCGTTATCGCAAGTGCCGAAGCGCCGTGAATAGCCGCCGCTTCGAAAACTGCCGCCGCGTCCTCGATTTCGAGTAATGGCCGTGCGGCATCATGGATCCCGACTATATCGATCTCAGGGGCGACAGCCTCGAAGGCCGCGCGCACCGATTCAGTCCTTGTTGCGCCTCCGCAAACAACTCTGGCCTTGGAATTCCCGCCCGCGAGAACCCGCTCGGCTTCGAGTTTAAAGCCCTCGGGAACAGCGACAATAATCCCTTCCATCCCGAGGCGCTCGAAAAGCACGATCGAATACTCGAACATCGGAAGACCGGCCAGCTTGACAAAAGCCTTGGGAACTGAACAGCCAAGGCGATTTCCGCTACCACCGGCGACAATTATCGCTACCTTTTTCATGTTAATAAAATATCAAGAAATTATTGAAAGTGCAAGATATTTAAATTATTACATACTGTGTTAAAGAGCAATTCCCCTAACGACAGGTCGTAACAAGCGAGGCCTCTCGGATTCGCATAAAAAAAGCCCGATTCGTTCGCGAATCGGGCTTTTATGTAAATCGGGAAAGAATCAATACAATTCGAACAGTTGTATCTATAATATCAACGATTAAATATGAGTTATTCCCACATTTAACGCGCATTCAACAAAAATAATTTATATTACTTGACATTACCAGTATTGATTTCTATTTTAATATCAGAACACATCACCTAACATTGATACTAAGGGAGGAATTATGAGTTTCACAGTTAAAAAAACCCTGCAGAGGTTCGCTGATATTTGGCTTTTCCTGCATGAACGCGGAAGTTTTGAAATTCCTGAAGACTCCGATATTCAACCCGATAAAACTGAGTCTGAAGTGTTTCAAAGCGCACTTGTGCAATTCAACACGGTTCTCGACGACGCCGCGCGAGTCCGCGAGCTTCTATCTAATAGAAGCCTGACCGCGCGCCAAGTGCAGGCCTTCATGCCAATATCCCCTCGACAGGTCGCCGAGTGGGACAAGCGCGGCATTCTCAGCTGTGAGCGCGAAACAGACAGTAGTAACCGGCATTACTCGCTTGTCGATCTCGCTTGGATAGAGATTATTTACAAATTCCAGAGTCAAACCTTCTCTAAAATCGAGAACACCTCAAAAAAACTTAGGCCGCTACTTGACGAGAATATTCTCGAGCTTTGCCTTTTAAGAGACGGCGAACGCCCCGAAAGGCCCGTTGCGATTATGGAAGAGGGCGAAAACGCAAGGCTCTTCAGGAAGGGGGACGAGTTTGTTCTTTTCGCTATAAAGAGATTGACACAGATTATTCCGGTGACAGAGATAATGCACTCGATAGTTCTGAAGGCCGGAATGCTCGCCGGCATAACCTCGACCAGATACGCGGTAAGCAAAGCGGATAATCATTATAAGAGAAACTTCACCTTTGACGGCAAAGAGGTTTGCTTTACAGATGATTTTATATCGGTTTATCATAGTTCCCCTTTTCACATTGTTCTGAAAGGTATTAACAGCAAAAAAGGCTTAACTTTCAATGAATTAATCGGAGGCCGCTGAAATGGACATTATCAAATGTAGTAACCCGAAATGCAAAAAAACAAGGGCCAAGAAAACCGAAACCGGCAAGTGGAATGCCTTTGGACTCACTTTTCGAATCGAACGCGGAGTGAAAAAGGCATTTTGTAGCCATTGCAAGGCGGAAATCAAATTACCATATGTATTGTTCCTCGTGCGGAGGGCGGATTGTATGAAGGCCCCTGCGCGTAGAAATGCCCTCGGACTCGGCGACGAGGAATCGCACTCGATCTTAATATTAGCTTGACCCCCCGAAGGGGGGATTATAGTCACTTCAATTTTAAATGGAGGGAAAATGTCGGTGAAAAAATCTCCAAAAAAATGCCCCGGGGGTTCTTGCTCTTTAAAACCTGCGAGGGCGAGGAAAAACAAGCTCTCTCCCCGAAGCGGTGCAACGACCGAATATACTGCCCGATTTGCGCGAAGGAGTTTTCCGACCGGAAAAGGTTCAAAGACAAAAGCCTCATCAAAGCGCTTGAAAAGGCCTTCGCAAGGCGAGCCCCTCGGGAGATGTATGTTTATAGCGGCTCCAAAGGCGACACGCGTTTAAACTAAAACCTCGGAAAGTTATTTAAAAACTGCTTTTTTAATTAATAACTCGGCTTATATTATATAACATTAGTTATTAACGCGGCGCCGAAAAAAATACGCGCAGAAGAAACCGCGTTTTAAATTAGAAATGCAAAACTGAACTTTTAGGAGAAAAAATGGCGATTACCGAAGGCACTATAAACGGATTTCTAACCAAGCTATTCTTAGAAGAAGGTTTCTCTACTCTTTCTGAATATCGAATCACGGGCACAAAGCAACCAGACCATCAACTTGAATACAATGGCGTTAAGATTATCTCCGAAACCGAGGTTGGCGAGTTTTTCCGCAAATTCACCGAATCGAAAAAGCAACTGATTAACTACGACGCTACACTTCAATGGGGAAATACAATGGCGCTTATATTCCCCGATGATTCAAGAATGCAGATGCCCTTGTCGGAAGCAGAAGAATGGCTAAAGGCCTTAATGGGGCAAATTAGGCTACGAGCCTATATTGAAATTCCCGGGAAAATTGTAGGGTTCAAAGAGGGGAATATATTTGAGATAATTTCCGAACTGAAGAAAGAACTCGAAGTCGTCGAGGTCGAAGAAGCGTTTGACTTCGATTCTGTTGTCAAAGTCCTTCGCGGAATAACCGAGGAATTCTCTTTAGTCCTCAGAACAATAAAACTCGGCGACCAGCTGTATAACACCCCGGTCGGGAGTTTCGATCTCTTTTCAGCTATCGCAGACGAGGACGAAGATATCTTAAAAGTATCGTCCGTTGACTTAGCCGCCTATATCTTCATCAACCAGTTGCTTTTTTATAAAATCTTCTCGGAACATCATAAAAACCTTCCGAGGCTTGCGGAAATAGAGAACCTCGACGAACTGAACGCCAGATACGACAAGATTAAAGAAATCGACTTTAAGGCGATTTATGGCGTCGATATTATTTCGATTTTGCCGAGGATTAAGCTAATTGTGGAAGAAGTGAATAAGGTCATCGGAGTAATCGATAACCTTCCTTTCGAGCAGGTGAAGCATGATATTCTTGGCCGTTTCTTCCACGACCTTCTACCACACGATACAAGAAAGGTATTAGCGGCCTTCTACACGAGACCTCAGAGCGCGGAAATGCTCGCCGCACTTACAATAGATCATCACGACGAACATGTTATCGATCCAGCCTGCGGTTCGGGGACTTTGCTCGTTAGCGCATACAGGCGCAAGGCTAAACTTTCGGGGAAAAAGCTGTCGGAGGTTCATACCGGGTTTATTGAGGAAGATATTTTCGGAATAGACATAATGCCCTTCGCAGTTCATTTGACAGCATTAAATTTGACAATGCAGGATTTGGATTCAATAACGGACTATACCCAAACCGCGATTTCTGACAGCTTAATCGAATTGCCGGTTAAAAGCGCGAGGAAAACACAAAGAACCCTCCCCGGTCTGATGGACGCACTCACACATCAGTCTTTGGATTCGACTGAGAAAAAAGAAAAAATCTCTTTTGAACCTCACTCCTTCGATTCGGTGATAATGAACCCCCCGTTCACGAAAACCGAGAGAATGAAGGACTACGCGAAAAAAGTGCAAAAGGCTTGGAAAGAATGGGGCGGCGGTGTTGGGCTATGGGGTTCTTTTATCGGCCTCGCCTTCGATTATCTCGCCGACCCGAAAAAGGGAAAGGTCGGCGCGGTTATTCCGATTGCGATTTTCCGAGGTCGTGAAAGCAAGGAACTTCGCGAAAAAGTTTTCTCGCCTAAAAGCAAGATACGAGTTCGTTGCGTGGTGAAAGCGCTTTCGAACCTTGCATTTTCCGAAAGCAGCGCCTTTCGGGACATTCTAATCGTTTTCGAGAACAACTCGAAAAGGGAACAAACAGCTTTCGTTTTCGTTAAGAATGACCTCGATAAGATGAAAATCGAAAAGGCAAGACAGATAGGCCAAAAGATAAAGAACGCTAAAGAGGGAATCGATTTCGAGGATAAGGATATTATCGTCTCCTGGGTTCCTTGGAATAAACTTGTCGAAGATAGAAGCAACCTCATGCCCTATGTGAATATTATTAAACCATCGAATAGGCGAGTTCTTTTCGATTTCTTCGATATGCTGGACAACAAAGAGAAGTTCGAACTGGCAAGTGAAAAACTAATCCTCGAAGGATGGGGGCCGAGACCAAAGGGAATCAACAAGCTTGTTTTGGTAACGAGGCCGAGCGACCCAAGTAGGCTAAAATTTGCTTTTTTGGTCTTAAAGGAAGACGACCCTAAAAGCAAATCGATTACAGTAGGAATTAAAGACACAGATATCGAATACAAGATACCGAGAGCTTCAGTCGTTCGTTCGTTGCGAACAGCGACTGGAATTAACAGAATGCGCCTTGCTGAAAGCGATATGGACTACATTATCACCGAACCTTTCAAAGGATTCGATGAGTTATTTAGTATAGTCAATCCTGGTTGGGAAATGGACTGGGAAAGGCTGAATAGAGAATTATTAGTGGCAAAGACCAGAGGTGTTATTGTCAATAGGGTTAGGTTTAATTCAGATAACACTGCACTATTGGCGTTGAATAATGGAGCTGATTTTTACCCGACTAACCAACTGAAGTTGATTAATCACGAAAATTCAATAGCGATTGGACTTCTCTTTAATTCAATTCTTTCAGTTTCGCAGTTCTTCGGGATGAAAGAGGATACGACCGAAAACTTCATCCATATTCATGGCCAGGATGTAGCCTGTATTTACCTTCCTAATTTCGAGAAACTGTCTAAGCGTCAGGTGTCAGATATCGAGGGTCTTTGGGATAGCCTTAAAGATAAAGAGTTTCCTTCTTTATTAACACAAATGAAAGAAGCTTCGCCTGTTCGCTTGAAACTCGACCATGAACTTTTCGAGATACTCGGCATCAGATACGATTTGAAAAAACTCTATCGCGCCGTCGCGGAAGAAATCGAACGAAACGTGGGTGTGAAATGAAGGAAGACTGGAAAGAAGAATTTATAAGACTATTATATCCTATAGATACTGCTCAAATGAACATTGAGAAGGCTTATGAACTTAAATATCGGAATATTCCTAACTTCCTTTATAAATACCAAGAATTCGATGAAGAAGGACATTCTCTTGAGAATATAGAAAAAGATCAGCTTTGGCTTAGTTGCCCTGAAAACTTTGATGATGCATGTGATTGTGCCGCGAAACACGAGGTTACTCTCGATCATTTCCAAAATATGAAAGAACGATACTTAGATGGCTTACGTAAAGTAGGACAATACACGGAAGATGAGATTGAACAACTTCGTGATAGCAAAGATATAGTCGGGGATTCCGCAAAATTAGCTACAATCAAAGACAAAAAGCTTCCGAATGATTTCCCAGAAATTATGAAAATAGTTATAACTGAAGCTCTTCAGTGTATGTCCACAGGATTATCCGAAGATTTTACACGAAGAATTAAATCGGATGCATATGTAGCTTGTTTTAGCGAGTTATCTGATTCCCCTTTAATGTGGGGCCTCTATTCAAAAAAGAATACTGGGTTTTGTGTCGAGTATTGTTTTTCCGAATTACATTTTAGTGACTTGCTGACAAGAATGTTATATCCAGTAATCTATACAGATGAATTATTAAATTTAACTGAATATGATCTTCCCCCGAAAAAACGGA